>JAJEGY010000005.1 GCA_022819585.1 Dehalococcoidia bacterium
TCGGGGGGTTGCCGTTGGGCTTTCGGTAGCAGTTGCTATCGCCTCAATTTCCGGTCCCTCAATGTGTCCTGCCTCAACCAAAGCCTCACAATTCTCCCGATGATCCTCAAAATCCCGCGTCCCTCCTTCATACTCAACCGCCAATCCCTCATCCAACATGAACTCCGACAACATTACGCCCTCTGGTGACCGAATATCACCCAAAATCCTGCTGAACCCGCCGTCTTCAAACTCGGTCAACAATATGTATTGACCATCAGATGAAACAAAGTCACTTGCGCGCTTTTTCGACCAGTTGCCGCAGGCTTTTTCGAAATCGTCAGTCGTCCGCGTCTCTGGCGTGTCAATCCCGAAAATCCTTACAGTCTGATTCTTCAGGCCCGCAACCTGAACCTCTTCAATCTCTACTTCAACGGTGTCTCCATCCAAAACTCTCACGATTTGAACTGAATATTCACCTTCGACGGCCGTTGAAACTTGGGTAGGTTCAGGCGTGAAAGTAGGCGATGGTAGCGGTGTCGGAGTAGGAAACGCCACTATGGCACGCGGAGTGTTCGTTGGCGTAGGACGCACTGACGTAGGTGACGGTGCAGGTTCTTGCGTCGCCGTGGGTTGTGGGGTTGCGGACGGTGCTTCAGATTCCGCACAAGTCACCAGTAGTAAGGCACAAACAACGCTCGCAAAAATCGAAATCATCGATTTCTTGACTACGACAGGAAACGAGGCTTCGCGAACTATGATTTTTCTTTCGACGTCTGTCTCAACATCGTTTTGACTCATTGAAAAGCCCCCTTCCGACCGATGAGCAGGTAACTTGCGACAGTTCCGTCTCGTGTGAGTCATTCAGGGGGCACGGGGCCCTGCTTCTACGGATCGAATGACTCGCCACGTAGATGGAACTGTCGCAAAGCAATATGCTACCCGAATCTGGTCGGATAGGAAATCAGAAAACGCCAAGACCCTAAACTACGAAATCCCGAAAAGGACTTCTTAAATCGTCAATCGTCGTCCCCTCCCATGAATTTGTCCACACTTACATCGTCAACGCAACACGATTAGCAGTAGTCCCACCTTCACGTCCCTGCCACTCCGCGAACTCGAACGCTTCGTTGATCTCCTCGAGGGGATACTTATGCGAGATCACATCGTTCAGCGGCATCCGGTCCTGAACTCGAACTAGGAATTGCAACGCAGCCTCGATGATCCAAGGATCGTAGTGCGTGGTGCCGAACCACTGCGTCTGTTTCCCAATAACTTTGGAGGCGGGGAACTTGATGTTGCCTTCGCCAATGTTGCCGATGTCAATGTACTTCCCGTTGACCCGCACCATGTCCAAACCTTCGAGCGTCGCGGAAGGAATGCCCACCACCTCGACAACGACGTCAGCACCGACCCCATCGGTCAGTTCCATCACACGCTCGACACGCGCCTCAGGCGTCGGGTAGTCAATCAACGAGATCGTGTCTGTAGCGCCGCATCTCATCGCCAAGTCCAACCGGGGTTGCTGCCCATCGATCACGATCACTCGCGAAGCTCCCTTCTCCGCAGCCACCGCAGTCGCGAAGATTCCCAATCCGCCACCACCCTGTATCACAACACGATCGCCAAAATCCATCTTCGCCCGTTCCAAGCCGTAGAGCACCTGCGACAAAGCGCAGTTCACCGGAGGCACAGCATCAGAAGGCAACTCGTCGGGCACCTTGAACGCGTAGTGTCCTTGCGGCAGATAGTAGTAGTCCGCATACCCACCATCGCAATACGGATAGCTGTCTAGATCCTTCCGCCTCGAACGATGCGGACACGCGTGAAACTGTCCCCGAATGCACCAGTAGCACCGGTTGCACGGATTGAAGAAGGGAAACGCCACGCGATCACCCTCTTTCAGCGGTCGGCGCAGCGAATCCGTCTCAATCCCCTTGCCGAGCGAGTGAACTACACCAGTGAACTCGTGACCAACAATCCGGTTCGAGTGCGTCGACATATCTCCGCGCCAGATATGGAGGTCAGAACCACAGATCACGGCGTGCGTGTTCTTGATCAGCAACCCTCCCGGCTCAACCTCCGGCGTCGGCAATTCCCCGATCTCGAACGGAACTCCCGGAATCTCAAATATCGTGACTTTGCCGATAGGCATTATTCACCTCTTTCTCTATCTACATCGTGAGCGCCACGCGGTTGGCAGTAGTACCGCCCTCGCGACCGTGCCACTCAGCAAACTCAAACGCTTCGTTGATCTTTTCCAACGGGAACTTGTGCGAAACGACGTTCGTTACCGGCATACGGTCCATCGTCCTCACCAAAAACTGCAACGCGGCTTCAATGATCCACGGGTTGTAATGCACCGTTCCGAACCACTGTGTCTGGTTGCTGATCACCTTCACCGCCGGAAACTCGATGCTGCCGCCGCCGATGTTTCCGATATCGATGAACTTGCCATTCACTCGCACCATATCCAACCCCTCCAAGGTAGCCGCTGCGACACCAACCACCTCCACCACAACATCGGCTCCCACCCCATGCGTCAACTCCTTCACACGCTCGACTCGTGACTGCGGCGTCGGATACTCAACCATCGAGATCGTATCCGTAGCTCCACATTCCACCGCCAAATCCAACCGTGGCTGCTGACCATCGATCACGATGATCTTCGACGCACCTTTCTCAGACGCGATCGCGGTAGCAAACACTCCTAACCCTCCCGCGCCTTGGATCACGACCGTATCCCCAAAGTCCATCTTCGCCCGTTCCAAACCGAACAGCACCTGCGACAACGCGCAGTTCACAGGCGGTACGGCGTCGGTCGGCAACTCCTCGGGCACCTTGAAGACGTAGTGTCCCTGAGGCAGATAGTAGTAGTCCGCATTTCCTGCGTCGCAGTAAGGGTGCTGCTCCAACGTGCGCCAGCGACCCCGATGCGGACAAGCGTGATGTTCACCCCGAATGCACCAGTAGCATCGGTTGCATGGATTGAAGAAGGGGAACGCTATCCGATCACCCTCTTGAAGCGGCCTCCGCAACGAATCGGTCTCAACGCCATTGCCGAGCGAGTGAACCACACCCGTGAATTCGTGACCCGTCAACTTCCGTATCGGCGGAATCGGCTCGTCTCCGTCCCCTCGCCAGCCGTGTAGATCTGATCCACATATGACGGCGTGGGTGTTCTTGACCAGCAACCCTCCCGGCTCAACTTCTGGCGTCGGTAACTCGACTATGTCGAACGGGACTCCCGATGTGGTGAATACGGCAACCTTCCCAGTGGGCATTTCAATCCTCCAACTCTATTGGGAACCGCAGAGCAATGCCGGAGTCCGCCTAACTACATCGTCAAAGCGACGCGATTCGCCGTCGATCCGCCTTCGCGTCCATGCCATTCCGCAAACTCGAACGCCTCGTTGATCTCCTCCAGCGGATACTTGTGTGAAATCACGTTCGCGATCGGCATCCGGTCTTGAACTCGAACCAAAAACTGCAGGGCAGCTTCGACGATCCACGGGTTGTAGTGCATCAATCCCTGCCATTGCGTCTGGTTGTTGATGATCTTCCGCGCGGCAAACTCGATGCTCCCTCCGCTGATGTTGCCGATGTCGACGTACTTGCCATTGAACCGCACCATGTCCAACCCTTCCAGCGTCGCCGCGGCAACGCCCACCACCTCGACAACGATGTCAGCACCGACACCGTGAGTCAACTCGCGGACCCGTTCCACCCTCGATTCGGGCGTGGGGTAATCAAGCATTGAGATGGTATCCGTAGCACCGCACTTTCTTGCCAAGTCCAATCGTGGTTGTTGACCATCGATGACGATTACTTTCGAAGCACCCTTCTCGGACGCGATCGCCGTCGCGAAGATCCCGAGTCCGCCTGCCCCTTGGATTACGACCGTGTCGCCGAAATCCATCTTCGCCCGTTCCAACCCAAACAGCACTTGAGACAGGGCACAGTTGACCGGTGGCACGGCATCCGTCGGCAACTCGTCCGGGACCTTGAAAACATAGTGTCCCTGAGGCAGGTAGTAGTAGTCCGCCATCCCGCCGTCGCAATACGGATACGCGTCCAACCCCTGATGATTGCTCCTGCCACGGTGCGGACACGCATGGTGTTCGCCCCGTATGCACCAGTAGCATCGATTGCACGGATTGAAGAATGGAAACGCCACTCGGTCGCCTTCTTTGAGTGGACGTCGAACCGAGTCGCTGTCTACGCCGTCTCCCATCGAGTGCACCACTCCGGTGAACTCATGGCCTGGCACGCGACGTATCGCGCGTTGTGGCCCATCGCCATCGCCTCGCCAGCCATGCAGGTCCGAGCCGCAAATCACAGCATGAGTGTTTTTGATCAGAATCCCTCCCGGTTCGACCTCCGGCGTCGGTAGTTCCTCGATCTCGTACGGCACTCCCGATGCAGTAAAAACGGCGACTTTTCCGGTTGGCATGACTTACCTCTCAGTGATACTCGCGGCAACGCATCACTACGTCTCCGCATGTTGCACGCGAATATATCCCATCGCGTCCGTTTATGGACATCCCGTTGGTATACTTTCAACTCGATTGAAACGAGGTGCGGCGTAAGTGCGACGATCTCCGATCCCCTGATCGGCGTCCGAGACGCCGATACGATAGCGAAAGGAAGATCGGATTGCTCGAACGTTTCCACGTACCACACGACATCGCTGTGCATGTCGAAATCGAGGACATGCGCGCAACGGTCGAAGACATCTTCCGCAAGATGGGCATGCCGGAGGATGACGCTGTCCAATCAGCCGACGTCCTGGTCTATGCTGACGCCCGAGGCATCGAGTCCCACGGCGTATCCAACATGCTCCGCTCTTACGTCGCCTCATTCGGCCAAGGCGGAATCAACCCGACACCCGAACCCAAAATCATCCGCGAACTGCCAGCAGCCGCAACTCTAGACTGCGATGGCGGACACGGCCTCGCCGTAGGTCCAATGGCCATGCGGATGGCTATGGATAGGGCAGAGGTATACGGCATCGGCACCATCACCGCGGTTAACGGACGCCACTTCGGAGCCTGCGCCTACCACGCGGCGATGGCCCTCGAACGCGACATGATCGGCGTTGCCATGACAACCGGTGGTGTCAACGTCGCCCCCGTCCACGGAGCCGAGCGCTTGGTCGGCCTGAACCCGCTCGGAATCGCAGCACCCACGCGTGACGAACCACCATTCATCTTTGACGCATCCATGAGCAGCGTCGCCGGAAACAAGATCGTCTTAGCGAAACGCATCGGCGTGCCCGTCATGCCCGGATGGGTCGCTGAAGCCGACGGCACTCCCGTGATGGAAGAGGCCGAGGTCCCTGAAGACTTCATGATGCTCCCCGCAGGCGGCACCCGCGAACTCGGCGCTCACAAGGGCTACTCCATGGCCGTCATGATCGAGATCCTTGCCGGCATCCTCGGCGGCAATGGCGGTGGTCCCAACCGACGCCGAGGCGCATCGCACCACTTCATCGCCTACAATCTCGAAGCCTTCACCGACATCGAAGACTTCAAGACCGACATGGACGAGTACATGCGGGCGCTCAAAGACAGCAAACCCGCCCCTGGACAAGACCGCGTCGTCTACGCCGGACTTCCGGAGCACGAAGAAGAGATCGAACGACGCGAGCACGGAATCCCGTATCACCCCGAGGTAATCGACTGGTTCCGACACATCACTGCCGAACTAGAAATCCCTTGGCGTCTCACTTAAAGACCAAACAATCCCAGAACCAACCACCAACCAAAAAGGAAACCCCACAATGGGCATCAACAAATGCATCGACCTACTTAAAGAAGGACAACCCTTCTACGCAACCCACGCGCCTGAACTCTCCTACAGCGCCGGCGTAGAGATGGCCCAGACATGGGCCGACATGATCCTCATCGACTTCGAGCACCGGCACTTCGACGTCGGCGGCCTGGGCGAGTTCATGAAAGGTCTCAAAGCTGGCGGCCCAACTCCGAGCGGACATCTAACACCAACCGTCGTCACAACCCTCCCGCACAACGCTATATCGGTCGAAGAGGTGCGCTACAACGCCTGGCAGATGCGACACGCGCTCACTACAGGTATCCACGGCCTCCTTCACACCCACGCTCGCGACCCCGAAGCCGTCAAATGGTTCGTCGCCGCTTGCCGTTACCCCTTCCAGACCATCGCTCGCGACATCATCCCTGAAGGTCTCCGTGGAGGCGGAGGGCAGGGCGCACCAGCAGAGATCTGGGGCATGTCGCCACGAGACTATGTCGAAATCGCCGACCCGTGGCCGCTCAACCCCGACGGCGAACTCCTGCTAGGCCTCAAGATCGAAGACCGCCACAGCCTTCCCAACGCTGACGAGATCGCAGCAGTCCCCGGAATCGGCTTCGCAGAGTGGGGTCCCGGTGACATGGGCATGTCCCACGGCAACCCCGACGCCCACGACCCGCCGTACCCCGACTACATGGACCACGCCCGAAACACCATCAAGAACGCCCTTGACAAGGCAGGAGTAGGCTTCTACTCAAGCTGGGCCGACGACAACATGACGATGGAACAGCGCGTCGACCACCTCATCGACGTGGTGGGCGTCAAGATGATGGGCGCACCCAACAAAGAGTTCGCAGACTACGGCAGGGCCAAAACCGGCCGCACAATGCCGGTCTAGACAACTACCCGGCAAATGAACGTAAGGGCGACCCTCGTGGTCGCCCTTTATCAATTAGCCAGACTTCGCCCCGGTGACTGGGTTGTCAGGCTCGATAAACCTGCAGGTCAGTGTGGCGCGCTAACACCTCGAAATCGGTGTCGCTATGCAGAACCGGAACTCCCTCACGGATGGCACTGGCCGCTATGAGACAGTCCACGAGCTTACGCACCGTTTCTCCTCTACGCCGGCATTGCCGATAAAGCGCGGCTGCATCTTCGTAGTCCGTTGTCAGCGTTGGTATCGTCTCCGCACGCGCCAGCAACCGTCGCAGACTCGAAAGATGTGAATCGTCACGTGCACCGGCCAAGACTTCCATTCGCACGACATCGCAGACTACGATCTCTTCCGAAAGCAGTTCGTCGACAAGATTGCACACCGTCGAGCCAGTGTCGCGCAGGAACTCTATCCACGCCGACGTATCAATCAGAATCACCACGCTCTATTGCTGCGCATGGCATCCAAATCGCCATCCCATCCGATTCCCCGCAATTCACGTGCTTCACTAACTGAAGCAGTCTCCGCCGCCAAAGTTCGCAACGCAAAATTGATCGCATCGCGCTTGGTAGTCAACCGGTAGCGCCGCATCACCTCAGCGCATGCCTTGTCATCAATATCCACATTTGTGCGTGACATACACCAATATTACACCAATATCCACAATCAACACCAGCCACGCAGTTAACCGATAAAGTAGGAAAACGCGCGAACCACCGCGTCCACAATCCGCTACCCAAAGGAACCACAACCATGGGCATAAACAAATGCATCGACCTTCTAAAGGAAGGACAGCCTTTTTACCACACTCCCACGCCCGAACTCTCCTACGATGCCGGACGTGAGATGGCGCAGACGTGGGCCGATATGGTCCTCATCGATTTCGAGCACCATCACTTCGACATCGGCGGCCTCTACCAGTTCATGAGAGGACTCAAAGATGGCGGTCCCACTCCTAGCGGTCACCCTACACCGGCGGTTGTGACCTCCCTCCCTCACAGCGCCTACTCGCCCGAAGAGGTGCGGTACAACGCTTGGCAGATGCGACACGCGCTGACCACCGGCATTCATGGTCTGCTCCACACCCACGTGCAAAGTCCTGAAGCGACTAAATGGTTCGTCGCCGCTTGCCGATACCCGTTCCAGACCATCGGTAGCGACATCATCCCCGAAGGTATCCGCGGAGGGGGAGGGCAGCGCCAACCCGCCGAAATCTGGGGCGTCGATCCTCGGGAATACGTCCAAATCGCCGACCCTTGGCCCATGAACCCCAAAGGCGAACTCATGCTTGGTCTCAAGATCGAAGACCGCCACTGCCTGCCATTCGCCGAACAGACCGCGGCAGTGCCAGGTATCGCCTTTGCTGAATGGGGACCCGGAGACATGGGAATGTCGTTCGGTGACCCAGACGCTCACGATCCTCCATATCCCGACTTCATGGACAACGCCCTCAACATCGTCAAGACGGCGTTGGAAAACAACAACATCGCCTTCTACGCCGCATGGCAAGACGAAGAGATGAACAACGAGCAGCAAGTCGACCAGCTCATCGATGGGCTCGGCTGCAAAATGATCGGCGCACACACCAAAGAGATAGCCGACTACGGCCGAGCCAAAACCGGACGGACGATGCCGGTTTAACAGACTCTTGAACCCGCACAACTCAGGGCAACCCTCGTAGTTGCCTTTGAGTTGTGCGAAACAACATAAGAATTCCAGAACCAATGGAATACGAAAGATGATCAAGCGAACTATCGGAGTCTTGGTATCGATGACGGCAGTCATAGCCGTCGCAGCCGTGGTCTTGGGCGTAGTTGCCGTTGTTAGCCAACAAACCCCCTTTGACCTAAACCAATCTGATAGTCGAATCGACATCTACACAATACGCAACGATGATGGGGATTCGATAACCTGCCACCGAAACAACAGTGGGTTCACCATCGAGACCGACAACGGTGAGATCCGCGCCGTCATGGTAGGCCGCGAAGGATTAGAACAGTGCATCAAAGCCTATAGGTCTGGACGCCTCCCGTTCGATCCTCGCAATTTCGTAGGGAGCTACGAAGCCGGCTACATCAGTTGGGAAGGGATTGACCACGAGAACATCTACCACTGGAGCGTTCCTGACGAATGCGCGCCGCACTACCAATTCAAGGAGAAGAGCCACCCTTGGATCGTCGACGCCTTAGGTCTGGTAGACACCATCGATGTGACTTTCCAATGGACGGGCACAGATGCCGAATGGGCTACGTGTTACGTCGCACGCGAGAAACAGGTAGACGAGATTGACCTGTCCGAACTCGAAATCGCCGTGATAGACAGCGCTCCAAACTAAAGCGCTAAAATACAAATACTTCGCGATCTTCTATTCCCCTCGGAGGGTCAAACCACGATGAAAACGATCCTAAACAGCTCCCTGTTTCGTCGTTTCGCAACCGTCGTCGCGACAGCGATCATTCTGCTTTTGATCGCCCTCGCACCTGCCTACATCGCGCTCCAACTCTTCGACGATGCGTCGACCACTGAGATCGATGTTGACGCAACCGCCGCGAGTTCGCAAGCCGAATCCGCCAAACCTGTCGAAACCGTCCGCGTCGTCGACTCATCCCGCGACGATGAAATTACCGGGATACTACGGTTGCCGGACGGGTTTCCCACCGATGACGCCGACATCTTGAAGATCACGTTTGAAGACGAAACCGGCTCGAAAACCCATGTTTTCAATCCGACGTCTGACCCCGATTGCATCTTCACTCTTCGACTCGAAGACTCTGTCACTTACACGGACGAAACACGAAGTTCCGGCTACATCAGGCTGCACGGTGACTTCGAAACCGAAATCGACCGATTCTGCTCCATCTACATGATCGACCCATTCGTGATCGACCCTAACAATCTACCTTAGACCATCGAAACAGACGGACCGTGCGGAAATGAGGTTCAGTAGCGCTCGAAAGAATCCAGCCATGAAACTACTCGCCCTAACTTCATCGCTCCTAATCTCAACCACCCTCCTCCTCTCCGCCTGCACCTCAGACAGCGGAGCAACCCAAGTCGCACTCGAACGCGCACAAGCCACAGCAGCGGCCGCGATTGCCGAGCGTAATGCTGCCAGTGAGCGTGCCAACGAAGCCGAAGATCGCGCCGCCGCGGCCGAAGCATCAACCAACCGCCTCGCCACGATCCAAAACCGCGGCAAAATCACCTGCGCCACTGGAAACGACACCCCCGGCTTCCACTCCCTAGACGCCTCAGGCAACAGCGTCGGATTCGACGTCGATCTCTGCCGCGCCGTAGCCGCCGCCATCCTCAGTGATGCCGACGCCGTCGAGTTCCGATTCACCGACCTCGCCGAACGCGGACCAGCACTACAGTCCGGCGAAATCGACTTGATGAACCTCACCACTACTTGGACCTCCAACCGCGATATCAACTGGGGAAACTTCGCCCCCGTCATGTTCTACGACGGCCAAGGCTTCATGACCCGCAAAGACCTCGGGATCGAGTCAGCCCTCGAACTCGATGGTGCCGCGATCTGCGTCACCTCCGGCACGACAACCGAACTCAACCTCGCCGATTACATTCGACAACACAACCTCGACGCGGAAACCACCGTATTCGAACAGTCCGAAGTCGCATTCGATGCCTATGGATCAGGGCAGTGCGACGCATTCACAACCGACCGCTCCGGTCTCGCATCCCTCCTGACCGAGTTTCCCAATCCTGAAGACCACGTCATTCTCCCCGAGATCATCTCCGAAGAACCGCTGACTCCAGTCGTACCCCACGGCGACGAAGCATGGTTCGACATCGTCAAAATCGTCATGGCAGGCATCATCTACGCCGAGGCATACGGCATCGACAGCTCCAACGTCGACCAAGTCGCCGCCAGCGACAACATCAAAGCCAAACGCCTTCTTGGATCCGAAGGCGACTTCGGGCAAGAAGCTCTCGGTATCAAAAAGACATTTATGCAAGACGTGATCAAACAAGTGGGAAACTACGGCGAAATCTACGAACGCAACCTTGGCACCGATGGCATAGGTCTACCACGCAAAGGCCGCAACGACCTCTGGATCAACGGAGGACAAATCTACGCAGCACCGCTGCGCTGAAGCCGTTTCCCAACTCGCTTTATCGTTTCGATACCTCGCGATCCTAACCGCCGAAACGATCCTCCCACGAAGCGCGAAGCGCTCGATTCGCCCCCTTGTCATGAGTCGATGATGATTTCGCGACGTAGTATCACTGATTGACCCTATTTGGCGTAAACTTGATTCGATGCGTGTATCGATACGTTTCTGAGAACCTTGCTCGCGAAGCAAAAAACGGAAGGAACACACAACCAAAATGAAAACGAAACTGCTTATCGCAATGCTCGCGACGGTTTCTGTCTTCGCAGTCGCACTAAGCGCCTGTACCGACGACAGCGGACCGACGGACGCAGACCTGCGGAACGCACAGGCCACCGCTTCGGCTGCACAATCCGCACTCAACGACGCTAACTCACGAGCCGACGCTGCCGAATCTCGCGCCGATGCCGCTGAGACCGCCGCCGCCGAGGCGCAGAAGATGGCCGACGACGCAATGATGATGCCCGAAACCGGCGGACGACTCGCACAAGTCCAAGACCGAGGACACCTCATCTGCGCAAGCAGGAACGATGTTCCCGGATATGGCGCTCTTGACGACGCTGGACGAAACGTCGGTTTTGACATCGACCTCTGCCGAGCAGTCGCAACCGCCGTATTAGGCGACCCTGAAGCCATCGAGATCCAGTACATCACCGCCGCAGAGCGTGGCCCGACCATCCAGTCCGGTGAAGTCGACCTACTCGTACGAACCGTCACATGGACCACCAGCCGTGACGCACAGTGGGGCAACTACGCTCAGACCATGTTCTACGACGGGCAAGGATTCATGGTCCCCGCCGACCTCGGTGTCACCTCCGCTTACGAACTCAGCGGCGCAGCCGTCTGTGTCACCAGCGGTACCACCACCGAGCTGAACATGGCTGACTTCTTCCGACAGAACAACCTCGAGTACAACCCCAACGTCTTCGAGGACACCGATGTCGTTCTTGACGCATACGAGTCCGGCCAGTGCGACGTCTTCACCAACGACCGCTCGCAGCTCGCAGCCCTCAGGACAGCGTTGCCGAACCCCGACGACCACGTCATTCTCCCGGAGACAATCTCCGAAGAGCCACTTGGCCCGGTCGTTCCTCACGGTGACGACCAGTGGTTCGACATCGTCAAGACCGTCATGTCCGGCTTGATCTACGCCGAAGCCTACGGCATCAACAGTGGAAACGTCGGATCTGTAGCCTCTGGCGACAACGTCAAAGCCAAGAGACTCCTCGGCACCGAAGGAACCATCGGCCAAGAGGCGCTCGGCCTCGACGCCACCTTCATGCAGGACGTGATTGAAGCCGTCGGAAACTACGGCGAAATCTACGACCGCAACCTCGGGCCCGACGGCATCGATCTCCCCAGGGAGAACGGCCGCAACGCCCTCTGGTCTAACGCTCCTTGCGCCGACTGCCCGAAGGGTGGACAAATCTACGCAGCACCGCTGCGCTAGAACCCGGTCAAATCGACCAATCCAAAGGGGGGATGCACAACGCATCCCCCCTTTTTCGTTTCCTCCGCACCACTCCCCCTCATTCAGAGAGAGACCTTTGCAAAACTCCAGGCTTTCCCCCGCTCGCGGGGGAAATGTCCGAAGGACAAAGGGGGCATGCAGCACGACAGACGCCACAGAACCATTTATCAAAGTTCCGCAAAGGCCTCCCTTCAGAAAGGGGCTTGGGTGGAGCCAAAAAAGAACGACAACAGATCGCAGGGGATGCCGACGGGGTAGGGGATAGGTGTAACGGTGAGGGTAAAAAGCACACATTCAACCACCATCCATCACCATCAACCCGTTAAACTACACAAAGTCCTTTAGCCCAAACTAGCCCAACCGAATTATCCAAATCGGCAGCAACCGTGCAGAGCATCCTATACCCCGGAGGCATACCGCTATGGCGTAACGTCGTCTTCATTCAGTGGGCCATCCAGATCGTATCCGCCGTTGTCGTCATCGCCATCGTCTCTGGATTCATCGTCAACGTCGCAAACGAAATCCAAGACCGCGAAATCCCCTTCGGTTTCTCCTTCCTCGACGAGGCCGCACAGATACCCATCGGCGAATCCGTCATCCAATACGAACCCTCTAACTCATACCTCTACGGCTTCACCGTCGCCGCACTGAACACCATCAAAGCATCCGTCCTCGGCGTCATCACCGCCACAATCCTCGGAATCATCATCGGCGTCTCCCGACTCTCACGAAACTGGCTGCTCAGCCGAATAGCCCTCGTATACATCGAAACATTCCGAAACATCCCCCTCCTGATCCAGCTGCTCTTCTGGTTCCTCATCATCCTCGAACTCCCAAACGTACGAGAAGGCTACGTCTTCTTCGACGCCTTTTACCTGAACAACAGCGGCTTCTATCTCCCGTGGGCATCACCGCTCGGCGGCTTCTGGCCATGGGCCATCCTCTCCATCGCCGGACTAATCGCCGCCATCTTCGCATTCAACTTCCTCTCCAAACGAGAAATCGAGACCGGACAACCAAGCTACCCCATAGTCGCCGGATTCGCAATCTTCATCCTCGTAACCATCATCGGACTCCTCATCTTCTCACCCCTTGACATCGTAGTCCCCGAACGCCAAGAAGGCCCATTCGGCAGATTGCAGGGCGGAGCAAGACTCACTGGCAGCTTCTTCGCTCTACTCATCGGACTCGTCGTCTACACATCCGCATTCATCGCAGAAATCGTCCGCGCCGGTATACAAGCCGTAAACCGAGGTCAGACCGAAGCCGCACGTTCCCTCGGACTCAACACCAACGCCGGACTCCGCTACGTCATCTTCCCACAAGCACTACGCGTCATCATCCCGCCGCTAATCAGCCAATACCTCAACCTCACCAAAAACTCCTCGCTAGCCGCCGCTATCGGATACCCCGACCTCGTCAGCGTCACAACCACAATGACTCAGATCGCACCCGCGATCTCCCTCATCGGAATGGTCATGGTCACATACCTCGCAATGAGCCTCTTCTACTCCCTTGTGGGGAACATCTACAACCGCATAACCAGATACGCCGGAGTGGGTTGAGGACGTTTCAATGAATCAATCCAGCGCCAGACCTAACCCGCCACCGCCGGCAATGACCGTCGGCGTTCCCGGCTGGATCCGAACAAACCTCTTCAGCTCCCCGACCGACGGCATCATCACCATCGTTCTCGGCGCAATCGTCGCTCTCGCAATCTTCCAGACCATCAACTGGGTATTCATCACCGCCTCTTGGGAAGTCGTAACCTCCAGAGTCCCCCTCTACCTCATTGGGCGATATCCCCAAGAGTTCTACTGGCGACCTTTGACAGCGCTCCTGCTCGTAAGCGTCATGCTTGGCGTGGCATGGCGAATGTGGGGAGGCATCGCACGCGGATTCGCCATCGCAATCATCATCATCACCCTCCTATCCGCCATCCTCCCATACGCCGGAGTCGACCTCGGCGCACCTCGTTTGAACCCAAACATCGAGCTTGATCCCGCCGCATCGCAGTCGCCCCAAGAACGACAACGTGACATCTCCGACGGGGTTCCGGAAAACGCACGGGACCTCAGAGACATCACCACCAACTCAGGCACCCTCTACGAACTCGCAACCCTCGACGGCAGCGAAGACTCCACCGACTACTACACCTTCACCCTCACCGACACCAAGAAACTCAACCTAGGTCTATGGCAACTCGACGCCAACGCTGACCTCACCCTCCAAAACGAGACCGGCACCGGACTCCAATCCAGCAGCAACCCCGGCACCAACGACGAATCCTTCGAAATCAACATCGATCCAGGCACATACTTCATACGCGTCGACGCCAGACAGCCAGCACAAAACGAATACGTCCTCAGCATAGGCGTCTCCGATCCCCCTGACCACCTCGTCAACGCACTCTTCGCACTGAACATCCTCGCCGTTGCCCTCGGATTCGGTCTTGCAACACTCCCTGCGATCGGACAAATCCGAACCCTATTCTTCGCCACACCAATCCTGTTCCTCATCGGCGCTTTCCTCGTCATCGGATCCTCATACATCCCCGGTCTAGACCCCGTACCCACCCAAGACCTCGGCGGTCTAACACTTAACCTCCTACTCGCAACCATCGGCATCGTATGCTCCATCCCCATCGGCATCCTCCTCGCCCTCGGACGACGCTCACAGCTCCCATTCCTCAGATACGCATGCGTCGGATTCATCGAAATCATCCGAGGCGTACCCCTGATCACCCTCCTATTCATGTCGAGGCACATGCTGCCACTCACATTCCCTGAGAACGTCTCCATCGACGAACTCTACCTCGCCATGATCACGATCACCCTCTTCAGCTCCGCATACATGGCCGAAAACGTACGCGGAGGTATGGCAGCCGTCGCCACCGGTCAGACCGAAGCCGCACGAGCACTCGGACTCCGAGCATGGCAAACAACCATCCTCATAACCCTCCCGCAAGGCCTCCGAAACATCATCCCGGCCATAGTAGGGCAGGCCATATCCCTATTCAAAGACACATCCCTAGTCTTCATCATCGGAATGTTAGACCTAGTCGAGATGGGCCGAGTAACCATCCAAGGAAACCTGGACTTCGTCGACGACGGACACGAAGTCTACATCTTCATCGCCCTAGTCTTCTGGATCTTCACATTCTCAATGTCCTACGTATCCCGGAAAATCGAACACCACCTAGGAGTAGGCAGACGCTAGAGGACCCACCACCATGACCACATCCCTCGAAGAAACCACTGTAACCAATCCCGACATCCGCAACATCCCACTCGAAGACCGCGACGACATCATCGTCTGCGAAAACGTCTTCAAATGGTTCGGTAACTTCTGCGCCGTAAACGACGTCACCATGTCCGTAAAGAGGGGAGAGGTCGTCGTGATCTTCGGACCCTCCGGCTCCGGCAAGTCCACATTCATCCGCATGATCAACCGACTCGAAGAGCACCAGCAGGGCAAAATCGTCGTCGACGGCATCGAGATGACAAACGACCTCCGAAACCTCGACGCCATCCGCTCCGAAGTCGGAATGGTGTTCCAGCAATTCAACCTCTTCCCGCACCTCTCCGTCCTCGGCAACATCACTCTCGCCCCTCAGCGAGTGCGACACCTCCCCAAAGCCGAAGCCGAAGACCTCGCGATGTCCCTCCTCGAACGCGTCGGAATACCCGAGCAAGCCGAAAAATACCCCGCAGAACTCTCCGGCGGACAGCAGCAACGCGTCGCCATCGCACGAGCCCTGGCGATGCAACCCGAAATAATGCTCTTCGACGAGCCAACATCCGCACTAGACCCCGAGATGATCAAAGAAGTCCTAGACGTCATGCGAGAACTCGCCGACACCGGCATGACAATGCTCTGCGTAACCCACGAAATGGGCTTCGCAAGAGAAGTCGCCGACCGAATGGCCATGTTCGACGAAGGCCAACTAGTAGAACTAGGCACCCCAGACCAAATCTTCAACAACCCCACCGAAGACCGCACAAAACTCTTCCTGAACCAGATCCTCTAACTCCCCTTTCGCGAATCTCCATTCCCTTCCCTCGTTCGCGGGGGAAGTGCCGAAGGCGATGGGGGCATGAGAGCGAAGCAACCGCAGGGGGATGCCCCCGTCATTCCCGCCGACTCACCGTCATTCCGGCAAAAGCCGGAATCCAGAGGAGGCAATGGGATGTCCGACACAAGACGGCACCTGCCGTGCCGCTTGATAACATGAACCCATGTGTGGTGCGCGAGTCGAAATCTCCGCCCGAACTGGAAAACCTCCGCGAAAATGACCAAACCCATCGCAGTCAAAGCCCGACCCGGATACCGCATATGGGTCAAATTCGAAGATGGCATCGCCGGCGAAGTCGACCTGTCCGGCATCGCAGGCAAGGGCGTCTTCAAAGCATTAGAAGATCGCGCTTTCTTTGAGACCGTTTCCATACTGCCGCACCACTCCATCTCGTGGGGCGGCACTGACGACCTCGAAATCTGTCCCGACACCATCTATCTGGAACTAACCGGAAAAACCACGGACGAACTCACTCGACAAGATCCAGCAGTCGCTACCAGTGCCTGAACTCTGCAGGTTCAACGGCATCATCATTCGGATCCGCTTCCGCGAGCATCCACCACCACATTTCCACGTCGAATACGGCGACTTCAACGCCAAAGTCGACATCGACCCGCCATCCGTCACAGCAGGACGACTACCTCCTCGCATAGAACGCGTCGTCATCGAATGGACGACACTGCGACAGCAAGAACTCAGAGACGCTTGGCAAAACGCAACCCGTCAAGAACCCGTAACCAAAATCCCTCCCCTTGAATAACACCCCCGACCAAAGCACGCGAGGCAAGGTATCCCGCAGGAATTCGTGAACGACGCCGGCGTGGCAATATCGTAGGGGCCGTTCGTGAACGGCCCGGGTGAGGGGCTGCGAAGGAAGCGAAGCGCCCTTCGCAGAATGATGGACTCCACCCGCTCCCCAACACCCCTGAAACACCAACTAAAACATCTATCGACCACGCACGTTCCCCCTCTCCCCTCGGGGGAGAGGGCCGGGGTGAGGGGGCAGGGGAGGAAGGGAGGGGCCAGATGGACTCTCCTAACACATCCATCCTCAGCATCCCAGTTCAGACAAACACACATATAAAAATTCTTCAAAACACACTTGACATCCATCAACATCCGTTATAAAAACAACAAGTGAACAAGTTCTGCGGGCTTAGCGGCTCGCAACACAGTGCTGCGCAGACGTGTGCAGACCCCCGACCCAGACGGTCACAGGGAGAAACGTGAGGACATGAAGGCAACAGTCGACATAAAAGACGCAGTCAACAGCTGCGACGAGTCGCGGCGTCTTCGCGTCCTCTGGTGGCGTCCCCCGGCGGATCGGATGTCCGCCGCAAGACCGCGAGGGTCCGTGCCGAAGCGTGGGAGGCCCAGTTCCCGGAGCGCGACGCATCAGTCCTGCGCCGCACAACGAGCCAGCAGGCATCCCCTCAAGCCCCTTTCGCGAAGCGAAGGGGGCGCGGACGAGCGAAGCGAGTCCGCGGGGGATGCCCAGCCAAGGGCCGGGAGACCGCACGTGGAGCCGACGGACGTCTACTCCTGCCCATCACAGGAGCGAGGCTACAGCGCG
>JAJEGY010000019.1 GCA_022819585.1 Dehalococcoidia bacterium
AGAGGACGACCCCGGAGAGGGGTCAGATGCTGCGCAGAGCGGTGTGTCAGACCGCTAGCTTCCATATCCAGACGCGGCACGCGTCGCCAGACCGCGTGCTTGGTCGTCGGCGCGGTGCTTTGGTGCACCGTTCGGAGTTCGCCGCCTTCCTTCGATTCACCCTCGCGGGATCCTCTCGCGCTGTAGCCTCCCCCTTGTGGTGGACAAGGGTAGACGTCCGTCGGCTCCACGTGCGGTCTCCCGGCCCTTGGCACAGCATCCAAGTAGAAAAGATGCCTGCTGGCTCGCTGTGCGGCGCAGGACTGCTGCGCCGCGCTCCGGGAACTGTGCCTCCCACGCTTCGGCACGGACCCTCGCGATCTTGCGACGGACTTCCGATCCGTCGTGGGACGCCACCAGAGAACATGTAGACGCCGCGACTCTTCACGGCTGTTCGCCGTATCTTTTATGTCGATTGTTGCCTTCATGTCCTCACGCTTTCTCCCGGTGACCGTCTGGGTCGGGGGGTCTGCACACGTCTGCGCAGCACTGTGTTCGATCCGTCGATCTGGTATCTATATTACTACGGATGTTGATGTTGTCAAGCGCGTTTCTGTCTGAACGGGGATTGTTGGGGGTTTTGTGGGATTTTTAGGGTTTTGTTGTTGTGTTGTTGAGGGATTGGTTTTGGGTTGTGCCGCGGCAACATCTTGAAGCGATTGGGCTGACGGCTCAGGGTACGCGGGTTTACGAGTTGGAGGATGGGGAGTTTGAGGGGGTAGATGTTGTTGCTGGTCGGATTGAGGTTATGGGTGAGGTTGTGGGGGCTACGGTGGTGATGGGGGATGAGGCGGTTTTGGGTAGGGTGGTTTTGGAGGGGGTGGGGAATGGGGCGACCGTTGGTAATCGTGACCTTGACGAATTGGCACAATGGGGTTAAGATTTTGCCATGATAAATTTGCGCAGTTTAGAAGACAGCGTCAAGTTTTCGTACGCGCTAGTGCTCGATTACTCAAAGGAACTGTCTCGTTCAGCGATCGCGGTGTCGATTTTTACGGTTGCCGTGCTAGCTGGCCTTTTGACGCAATTCCCGGTTTTTGGGTTGGCGATGGTCCAAATCAACGTGGCAGAAAATCTTAGGAATCGCTTTTGGGCAAACCCAGCTACGTCAGAGTACCTCAAAGGCGCGATTTGGGATTTGATTGCGTTTGTCCTAGTTGTGTTCGTTATGGTTTACTTCGCTGAATTTTGGATTATCAGGACTTATTCCGCGCCGACAGTCAATTTCAGCCTAGCGTTAGATGCACTTCTACCTTGGTTAGAAATTCAAGTACTGACGCCCGTTGATGACGCGATTTCGATTTTCTCGGGAGAACCGTTAAACATCAATCCTAAACTTATCGGGATTTTGGAAGGGGGTATTGCGCCGCTGTTTTTGTTGCCTGTGTTAGGTTGGATCGCTGTACCCTACAATCCTTGGTGGGTTATAAACGCGATGCTGATTTCAGCACTCGCTACGGCACTCGTGATGTATGTCATGATGGGGTTGGGTGGCATCAATCTCTTCGTAGAGAAAAGGTGGCGAATAGCGTCATGCGTGCCAGATTTCCTTTTGAGTGATACAGCTATCAGATCTCGAAGAAAATCCAGCTGACATCAAGGTAACCGTGATGGTCCTCGGTTGGTATGGTGGATGTGCGTCGGTGCCGCGTCGTCGGCTCTGATGCTGGCGAGGTTGTTTAGTTGATGAAGTGAAGGGTAGGTTGTAATCGCGCTATAGTTATGCGCATCCCTTCGGTAATCGTGTTGCTGAGCCATAGTCTCCGCGAGGGGGCGTCTTTTTTTTGTTGGGGGTGGCAGTTCCGCTTGGCGGTGGGCCTCCCCCTGCCCCCTCCTGAAGGAGGGGGTGGATGGAGTACGGGCATCCCTGTGCACTCTGTTGTCGTACGTCTTGGGCTTGTGCGCGTCCCCTTGCGCTTTGTGAAGGGGGGTGACGGGTGGTGTGGTGGTTTTCGTGTTGGGTTGGTGGTTGGTTGGGGTTTCCCACCTCGGCGGGCATCCCCCGCGGTCTTGCTTCGCTCGTCCGCGCCCCCTTCGCTTTGCGAAAGGGGCGTACCCCCTTTGTCCTTCGGACATTTCCCCCACTAGTGGGGGAAAACCTTGGCCACCCGTCCTCCCCTGCCCCCTCACCCCGGCCCTCTCCCCCGAGGGGAGAGGGGGATTCCTCTCCTCCCGTCCACCCTTGGGTTCCCGCTTTTGCGGGAATGACGGTGGTGGTGCAGGAATGACGGGGGTTTGGTTTAGATGGGGGCTATGTGGTCTAGGAATACGGGGCTGGTCCAGGCTTTTTCTTGGTTTGTTTGGGTTACTCGGACCCAGTATGGGTTTATGCCGGGTGTTGGGTTTTTGTCGGTGAGTGTGAATTCGGTTCGGGTTGGGCCTGGTTGTGGGGCTTGTTCGATGGTTGCTTTGCGGTCTAGCTGGCCTAGGTCTACGATTTTTGGGCCGTCGGTCAGAGAGCCTAGGGTTGTCGGGAGGTGGAGACGGTCGGCGGTTGCGAAGGTTATGCGTCGTGCGCCGTCTTTGCCGTGGTCGCTGTATTGGGAGCTTGCGATTACGTCGCTGGTGAGGGCGAGTTCGATGGCGGTGTCGGGGGTGCCTTCGATGTCTATGAGGAGGCCGCTTCGGTATCCGCATGTCCATGATTTCCATGCGACTGATTTGTCGGTGGAGACTGAAAGGTGCGATCGAGGGCTGTCGAAGCGGACTTTTTCGACGTTTGTGATTGTGCCGTCAGCGATGTTGACGCCGCCTTCCCAGACGACTCCTGAGTAGCTGGTTTCTCTGCTGGCGCCCTCCCATGTGACGCGGATGCGGTTGGGAGTTGCGCCGGGGGAGAGTTCTTCGGAGTGGATGAGATCGAGTCCGCGGAAGAGTTCGACGCGTTCCAAGGGGCCGTCGGCGAGGATTTTGACGGAGATTTCGGGGTGATCGGGAGATGAGTATTCGGATCCCATGAAGTGACCGTCGGCGGATACGGCTGCGACGATTCGGACGCCGGAAGTGGCGTATACGCGCCGCGCCTTCATGGCGTTTAGGATGCCGTCGAGGGTGAGGTCTTCGGCGTAGATGCCGGTCAGTCCGGCTTTTTGGTATCGGCGGAGCTGGAATCCGGGCTGGTCGTCGCCGGGGCGTCCGGTGTAGCAGTCGCTACCGCCGACGAAGCCCATCTTGTATTTGCGCTCAAGGGATTCTTTTAGGAACCATTCGAACTGGCCGTGGGTCGAGGTGATCTCGAGGGCGGGTTCGATCTGTGGTTCGTGGTACTGGAGGTCGGCGGCGATTCCTCCTACGTGTGGGGTTACGACGATGTCGTGGTATCGGAACTCGGCGTGCATCTCCAAGACGTGAGGGAGATCGGTGTCGATGTCCCATTGTTCGAGGTGATCGGCGTGTGCTGAACGTCGGAGCTGCTGGTCGAAGCGTCGGAAGTAGACGTTGTGGTGACCGCCGCGAGGCGTGGTTGCGGACCATTCGTATCCGGGTAGAGGGACGAATCTGCCGGGGGTGTAGTGGTCTCGTTCGGCTTGCTGTTGAACGTCGTAAGCGGCGTTAGTGATGGCGGGGTCGTTGCGTTGGAAGCCTGCGAAGTGGATGCCGGCGACATCGCGAGCGTATTTGAAGAAGTCGCCGATTTTGTGTGCGTCGACGACCTGTCCGCCGTGGGGGTCGCCCCAGTAGAGACGGTAGTCGGGTGCGTCTTCGGTTGCGACGATGGGGTTGCTTTGTGATGTCAAACCGTTGTCGTCGTCTTGGACGGTTAGACGGTGTTCGCCGGGTTCGGTAATTCGGCATCCGTCGATCCAGATGACGCCGTTGGATGCTTCGTCGAAGGTGATTTGGTCGGTGTCGAGTGCGATGCCGGTGCCGCTGATGTTTACGGTGCCGCGGTACTGGCTTGCCGGGTTGCCCCATCGGTCTTCGGCTTTGATGCTGATGCGGAAGTCTTCGCCTGCTACGGCGTTTGAGGGTGCGATGGCTACTAGTCGGATGGCATTGCCGCCGATGATGGGGAGTTCGGGGAGAGTGCTGATGGGAATGAAATTGCCAGAGCCGTTGGTGTCGACTTCGATCCAGAAGTAGCGTCGAGGTTCGATGAATGTCTGGCTGCGAGAGCCGGGTCCGCCGCGTGACTGGTCGCCGTATGTGACGGTGAATTGCTCGCCTTCGGTCAGGGGGCGTCCGGTGTTGATGACTAGGACGGTTACGAGGTCGGGGACTTGAGTTGCTACCTCGGCGTCGGAAGGTGGTGTGACGGTTAGGTATTCGGCTGCGGTTGGATCGTGAAGTTGGGGGAGTCCCCAGTCGGTGTCGGAGTCGGTGCCGATGCGTACGATGCCACCGGTGTCTAGGCCGTCTGGTCCGACGGTGAAGACTAACTGCCATGTTCCGAATTGTCCGGCGATTACGGGATCGGGGTTGACGAGATGTGCGCTGCCGACGGTTGGACTGCTGCGTTCGGCTAGGCCTAGGGGGTCCATGGTTTCGGACATTGGGGGCTCCGGGGGAGATATGGGACTGGCTTGTTCAGAGTTGTATTATGCGGTGGTTGTCCGGAGGATGCTGATTTTGGTGTACGGCTTGATGGTGTTTTACCGTGCCCCACCCATTTGTCCGCCCCGGTCACCCTCACCCTCTCCCGCCAAGCGGGAGAGGGGAATTCACCTTTGCCCGTCGGACATCCCCTCCTTCATTGTTTTTCCGATTTCGCGGAAATGACGACGAGGGCGGGTTTAGCATTTCGAGGGATGATTCCTGGGAGGTCAATGAATTATGCGAAATGAGATGAAGCGGAAGTTGATGTCTGGGGAGCCTGCGTTTGGGGTTTCGGTGATGTTTCCGTCGCCGCATGTGGTGGATATTGTTAGCCGGATGGGGTTTGATTGGGTATTGATCGATTGCGAGCATGGATCGATCTCGGTTGAGAGTGTGGAGTTGATGGCGATGGCAGCGGAGGCGGCGGGAGTGACGGCGATCGCTAGGCCGTCAGTGAATTCGTTTGAGGCGATTGGGCAGGTTATGGATCGAGGTGTGATGGGGGTGCAGGTGCCGCATGTGAATACGGCGGAGGATGCGCGACGGGCGGTTGAAGCGGTGAAGTATCACCCGGTTGGGACACGCAGTCTGGCGGCTGGGGTCAGGTCGTCTTCGTATGGTCAGGGGATGTCGATGTCGGATTATGCTGAGGTGTCGAATCGGGAGACGCTGGTTTGTGTGCAGATCGAGGATGCGGAGGCGGTAGAGAATATCGATGAGATTGTGGGGGTTGAGGGTGTTGATGTGTTTTTTGTGGGGCCCTCGGATCTATCGCAGTCTTTGGGGTATCCGGGGCGGTCGGATCATCCTGTGGTGCGTGAAGCTATGGAGCATGTGTTTGGCGTGATTGCGGCGGCAGGGAAGGTTTCGGGGAGCGCGGGGGATGCTGGTGCGGCGGTGCGGTATCGAGAGTTGGGGGTTGGTTATTTGTATACGCATTTGACTACGTTGTTGGGGTTGGGGGCGGAGGGATATTTGGGGGTGGTGAGGAGGTAGCATGGATCATTGCGGAGTTGCTTGACGTCATGGTGAGAGTTAAGCCCGACTTCCAATCCGGTATCCATTATTGATTCAGGAATGATGAACTGTGCCCAAAGTCAGAGATGCGATTCGAATGATCGAACGCGATGGATGGCGTATGGTTAGAACTAGAGGAAGTCATCGCCAATATCGTCATCCCGAAAAACCTGGCACAGTGACGATACCCGGCAAGCCGCGTGACGATTTGCCGCCGGGTACTTAGAACAGCATAATGAAACAGTCTGGTTTGAAGGAGTGAATGTTGTGAGATACGCTGTCGTAATCGAGAAGGCGCCCAGCAACTACGCTGCATATGTGCCGGATTTGCCGGGGTGTGTGGCTACTGGAAAGACTGAAGAGGAAGTGTTGGATGAGATTCGGCAGGCGATTACATTCCACATCGAGAGTTTGAGGGAACACGGAGAGCCTGTGCCTGAACCACAAACGGTTGCTGCAGCGGTGGACGTGGGAGCATTGGCGGCGGGTTAGGATACGGTGGTTAGACGTTTACCCGTCTGATCGCCGCGTCGCAGGGCGGATGCGCCAGTGTTGGGTTTGG
Source organism: Dehalococcoidia bacterium (assembly GCA_022819585.1). Classification (GTDB taxonomy): domain Bacteria; phylum Chloroflexota; class Dehalococcoidia; order Lucifugimonadales; family Lucifugimonadaceae; genus Bin127. The sequence continues at coordinate 6,155 of JAJEGY010000019.1, forward strand.
TTTTCGTAGGCGTGGGCTAGTTGCAGGACGGTGAAGTCTGCGCGTTGTTTACCTACGATTTGGAGACCTGCCGGGAGGCCGTTGGGGTCGAAGCCTGCGGGTACTGAGATTGCAGGGAGGCCGGTTACGGTGATTGAGGAGCAGGGTGCCATCCACTCAAGGTAGTTGGTTAGTGGTTTGCCTGCTACTTCGGTTGGGTATTCTTGGTCGGCGGGGAATGGCGGGACGGAGGTTACAGGGAGGATGAGGTAGTCGTAGTTTGAGAGGAAGTCGGCCATGCGGGCGTAGAGTGCGGATCGGGCTTCTTCGGCTTTTTTGACGTCGAGGGCTGAGAGTTTCATGCCCTCTTCGGCGTTCCAGATGATGGTCTGCTTGACGAGGTCTCGGTGGTCTCGGATGTTTGCTTCGTGCTGGTGGGCGAAGATTGCGGCTCGTAGGGTGTGGAAGATGTCCATAGCGTCTTCGAGCGGGGGCTCGGCGTCTTCGACGATACATCCGAGGTCTTCGAAGATTTGGCGTTGGGAGTCCAGGGTTTGGGTGATGATGGGGTCGATGGGTGCTCCGCCGACGGTTCGGCTCCATGCGATTTGGGTGCCGGTGAAGTCTCGGTCCAAGGTTTGGGCGAAGACCGATGCGGGTTGCATTAGGGATGCAGGGACACGGGAGTCGGGTCCGGCTAGGGCGGTTAGTTGGAGGGCTACGTCGGCTACGGTGCGTGCCATGCCGCCGGTGACGGATTCGGAGGTGTAGCCGAGAGGTGCGGGGTATGTCGGGACTGTGCCGATGCTGTTTCGCATTCCGACGACGTTTGACCATGCGGCGGGGTTACGGAGGGAGCCGCCAAAGTCGGAACCCTGGGCGATGGGCATCATTCCACATGCGAGGGCTACAGATGCTCCGCCGCTGCTTCCTCCGCAGGTCTTGGTTAGATCGTAGGGGTTAAGGGTTGTTCCGAAGACTTCGTTGAAGGTCTGGGACCCGGCGCCGAATTCGGGGGTGTTGGTTTTGCCGATGACAATTGCGCCGGCTTGTTTGTATCGCTGGACGGTCAGGGTGTCTTCGGTTGGGATGAAGTCTTTGAATATCGGGGAGCCGAAGGTTGTTCGGATGCCGGCGGTGGGTTGTAGGTCTTTGATGCCGACGGGTAGGCCGTGTAGCGAACCTACGTTGTCGGTGCCGTTTTTGGCTAGGGTTTCGTCGGCCTTGGATGCTTGGGCTACGAGATCGTCGCGGTCTAGGAGCGTGACGATGGCGTTTACTTTGGGGTTGATGCGCTCGATTTGGTCAAGGTGAACTTGCATCACGTCGCGTGCGGAGATTTGGCCGTCTCGGATCCATGCAGCGATGTCAGTGGCGGTTGAGAAGCAGAGTTCGGTCGCGGAGGTTGGGGGTTTGTTTACCACCACGTCTGCCCTTCCACTTCGTTTTGGATGTCGGACCAGTCGCGTGTGTAGATGCCGGTTGAGAGGTATTTCCAACCGCCATCTGCGAAGAGCATGACGATGTTGCCAGATTCGAGGCGTTTTGCTGCTCGAATGGCGCTGGCCAGGACTGCGCCTGAGGAGACGCCTACGAAGATGCCGGCGTCGGTGAGGAGTTTTTTTGTCCAGAAGAATGATTCTTCGGCTTCGACCATGATGCGGGCATCGAGTGCGTCGAGATCAAGAACTGGCGGGATGAAGCCGTGTTCGATGGAGCGCAAGCCTTGGACTTTGTCGTCGGGATGGGGCGCTGCAGCGACGATTTTGACTTCGGGGTTGTGTTCTCGCAGGGCGCCTCCAACGCCCATTAGGGTACCCCCGGTGCCGAGGCCTGCGACGAACATGTCGACGCCTGGGACGTCCCAGGCGATTTCGGGTCCTGTGGTTTTGTAGTGTGCGTTGGGGTTTGCGTGGTTGCCGTATTGGTAAGGCATGAACCACGAGGGGTTTGCGCTAGCGAGTTCTTTGGCGACGTTGATGGATTCGTTGGTGCCTTTTTCTGGTGCGGAGAAGATGATCTCGGCACCGAATCCTTCGAGGAGCTGGATTCGTTCGGCACTGACGCTCTCCGGCATGACCACTTTGACTTGATAGCCGCGCAGGCGTCCGATCATGGCGAGACCGATGCCTGTGTTGCCACTGGTGGGTTCCAGTATTACGCCGCCGTTATCGCGGTTGAGCAGACCGTCTTGTTCGGCTTGGTCGATCAGAGAGAGTGCGACGCGGTCTTTTACGCTTCCGGTTGGGTTTTCGGATTCGAGTTTTGCGAGCAGGCGGACTTCGGGTTTAGGGCTGAATTTGGAGATGTCAACGATCGGTGTATTGCCGATGTTGTGTGTGACATCTCGTACAATGAAGCCGCGTTCCGCTAGTTGCATGGGTTACCGCCCCACCCATGTATTCCGGCCTGCGCCGGAATGACGGTGCGTGTGTGAATCCCGGCCTGCGCCGGAATGACGTGGGCGGATCACGGTAGGATCAGGCGACCGCCTGCGGAGGTGCGATGCCGCAGAAGATCTCGTAGTCGATGAGTTCGGTGACTTCGGGGTTGGCGCCGCAGAGTTTGCAATCGGGATTTCGGCGGACTTTGATCTCGCGGAACTCCATCGTCAGAGCGTCGATGATAAGCATACGACCGGAGAGAGTTGCGCCGATGTTCATGGCGATCTTGATGGTTTCGAGGGCTTGGATGGAACCCACGAGGCCCGGAAGTGCGCCGATGACGCCTGCTTCGGCGCAGTTTGGGACTTCGCCAGGTGGCGGCGGGTCTGGGAATAGGCAGCGGTAGCAGCCTTGACCGGGGATGTAGGTTGCCGCTTGTCCGTCGAAGACTAGGATTGCGCCGTCGACGAGGGGTTTCCCGGCCAGGTACGCGGCATCGTTTACGAGGTAACGAGTTGCGAAGTTGTCGGCTCCGTTTACGACGATGTCGTAGTTGGGGACGATGTCCATCGCGTTGTCAGCGTTGATGGGCTCCTCATGGATGATCACGTTTACCTCGGGGTTATGTGCCTCGAGGGTTTCTTTTGCGGATTCGACCTTTCGGCGTCCGACGTCGGAGTCGGAGTGGAGGATCTGGCGTTGGAGGTTGCTGACGTCTACGACGTCAAAGTCGACGATGCCGATGGTTCCGACGCCTGCGAGTGCTAAGTAGAGGGATACCGGGGAGCCTAGACCACCTGCGCCGATGACTAGGACCTTGGCACCTACGAGTGCGCGTTGCCCTGCGCTTCCGACGTTAGGCATGATGAGGTGTCGGGAATATCGCTGGACTTGAGCGGGGGTGAGGGCTGGTGCGGCGGTTACTGTTGAACCGTTTTGGCTGCCGTTTACGGAACCGTTTGTGCTCTGCATTTGTGGGACCTTGGACTCGTGCTTGGCCGGTTTTGAGGGTAATGTCACACGTTTCGTGCCGATAGCGTGATTCTATCCCATCGGTTCAACGGTGATGCAAAAAACCCCGTATATTCCCCTTTGAACATCAAGGGGTAGTAATTCAGGCGGAAGCAGCGACTTGGAGGTCCAGATCTTGGGTGCCTGATAGTTTCTGCTGCTTTTTGGCTAGGTCTTCGATGTTGATTTCAAAGAGATAGTCGAGGAGCATCTGCTCAACGTCGCCCCACAGTTCACGTTGGGAACATGCGCCGGAGATCAAGCATGCATCGGCATCAGACAGACAATCGATAGCGGCGAATGAGTGGTCAACGCAGTCGACTACCTTACCGACGGTGATTTCAGATGGCGAATAGGCCAGTCTGATGCCACCTTTGGGACCGCGTCGGGATTCGATCAGGCCGGCGCGTGAGAGGTCGGCGGAGATGCGTAGGAGGTAGGGTTCGGGGATATGTTGCTGTTGGGCGATGTGAGATGTTGACGTGTATTCCTGATCCGATTGCATCGCTAGGAATACGAGCATTCGGACTGCATAGTCCACTCTCATCGGTATGAGCATGAAGGGAACCGGGACGAATCTGGAGCTTCGTCGGAAGGGATAGTCGAGATTAGGGCAAATCTTGACTTGATGGGTCGAAAATCGGTTGACCTCAGTATACATATGCTTGGTTCAAAGCTAATGAGATGGATTTCGGGTTGGAAAGTTCGATTGGTGGCGATTAGAATCGAAGGTTGCTGTAAGTGAGGTCGCGCACGGAAATGATTGATGTTGCGCGACGAGACGACGCGAAGAACGAATTAAACGACGAAACCGCTCCGATTCATCGGAGGGAGCAGACCGAAAATGGCCGATTTAGTGCTTCATGCTGAGACTAGGACCGCGATGGGCAAGAAGAATCGTGCCCTGAGAGCGCAGGGGATCATCCCTATTCATGTGTATGGGCTTGACGACGGACCTTCGTCTTTGCAGGTCAACCAGCGGCATCTGATCAATATCGTAAGAGAGGCGGGGCGAACTTCGCTGGTGACGGTCGAGTCGGACGGTGGGACTCAGGATGTGACGCTGGTGCGCGATGTCACAACGCATCCTGTGTCTGGCAATCTGTTGCATGTTGATTTTCTGCGGGTCGATCCTGAACAGGCAGTCGAAGCGCCAGTACCGGTGATCCTTGTGAGACAGGACGAAGCGCCGGGGATTCGTGGCGGTGCTGGATTCGTGACGCAAGGAATTTACGAAGTGGTGTTGTCGGCTCGGCCAGACAACATTCCACATGAGCTAGAGGCTGACTGCTCAGTGCTAGAGGATTTCAGTTCCGCCGTATTGGCATCGGACCTGCCACTGCCCGAAGGGGCCACGCTTGCGAGCGATCCTGATGACCGAGTCGCTTGGGTACAACCGCCTAGAGTGATCGAAGAAGACGTTGCTTTGGATGAGGAACTCGAAGGTGAAGAAGTTGAAGGCGAAGGTGAGGGTGAGTCCGAATCTGAAGAAGCGACAGAAACGTCTGAATAGGCGCGATTCGTCGATTAGGCGCACTTTTTTGCCCGTTTCACGCGTTTGACGGGCAGATTACATGCCGTTTGCAAATGAAACGTTGTCTCTAGGGCGTGTTGCGTAATGCGTTGACGGTTCGTAAGATTTAACGAGAAGCAACGAAGTGAATCGCGTTGAGTAAGCAGCCCGTTTCACACGGACAATTGAGCCGATCTGGCCGTCTTCGGATCTAATTCGGAGCGAAAAGTGTGCCCAGATTGCGGCAAATCTGGCCAGTGCGGTGGTTCGCGTGGACCTGTTCCGACGCGGTTCAAACGCAGATAACTGCGGCTACATAGAGGAGTCTATCCATGAATCCTGCCTTAGTAGCCGGGCTTGCAAGCATGTCTGCGTTGGTGTTTCTGATTGTCGGAGTGGCACTTGGATATTGGGGCAATGCACGCCTCAACTCGAGAGCCATCAGGGCTACAGAAGATGCATTGACGCAGCAGATTGAACAGGCGCGGACACGAAGCAACGAGATTCTCAAAGAATCACAGAACCGAGCGGAAGAATTCAGGAAGGAAATCGAGACAGAGAGGACCAATTCGGCGAGGCAGTCTCGTCGTGAACAGCGGAACTTGCAACGTATACAACGTCGGATCGACAGATCGGCGGAGGAGTTACGGAGTCAACAGGCGGAGTTGAAGGAGTTGGAGGATCGGCTCAAGCAGGAGGATGAAGAGTTGCGTGAACGCTCGGCGACTGAGCTGGAGCGGCTATCAGGGATGACGAGGGACGCTGCTCGTGACATTCTTCTGAAGCGAGCCGAAGACGATAACGATTACGAGTTCAAGCGTCGATTTAGAGAGGCTGAACTTCAATATCAGGATGAGGCCGATGACCGCGCTCGTGAGATCCTGGCCGCATCACTGCAACGGCTCGCGTCGGATGTTGTGGGCGAGGCATCGATGACGAGTATTCCAATACCTTCCGAAGACGTGAAGGGGCGGTTGATCGGACGCGAAGGCCGTAACATCCGAGCGATCGAGGCTAATACCGGCGTCGATTTGCTGGTGGATGATACGCCGGATACAGTGGCGATCTCCTGTTTCGATCCGATAAGGAGAGAGGTTGCGCGGGTCGCGTTGGTGAGGTTGATCAAGGACGGTCGTATCCAGCCGGCTCGGATTGAAGACGCGGTGCGCAAGGCGCAGCGTGAAGTGGATCTTTCCGTACGAAAGGCTGGCGAGGATGCGGTTTTGGACGTTGGCATCCGAGGATTGCACCCTGAGTTGACAAAGTTGATGGGCAGGTTGAAGTTCCGCTATTCGTATGGTGAGAACGTCTTGCAACATTGCGTTGAGGTGGGTCACTTTTCCGGGATGCTGGCCTCTCAGATCGGAGCGAACGCCCAATCTGCGAAGACGGCTGGTTTTCTGCATGACATCGGCAAAGCCTTGACGCACGAGGTCGAGGGGCCTCATGCGGAGATAGGTGCGGATGTTGCTGCCCAGTACGGGATTCGGGACAACATTGTGTTGGCCATCCGCGAGCACCATGATCGTGAGATGACGACACCGGTCTCGTTCATAGTCGCGGCGGCGGATGCGATAAGCGCCGCTAGGCCAGGGGCGCGGAACGACACTAACGAGAACTACCTGAAGCGGCTGAACGAGCTTGAGAGTGTCGCACGTGGCTTTGATGGTGTCCGACGTGTGTTCGCGATCCAGGCTGGACGCGAGGTAAGGGTTTTGGTTGATCCGGAGAAGGTGACTGATGCCGAAGCCAGTGTGTTGTCGAATGACATTGCAAAGGCGATTGAGCAGCGGTTGCAGTACCCGGGTTTGATCAAGGTGATCGTGATCCGTGAATCGCGTGCGGAGGCAGTAGCTAGCTAGGTCGTTACGCCGTTTGCGATTTACGATCTGAATTCGGCTGGCGATAGTTTGCGACGCGATGAGTGCATCTAACACTGGGGCGCGGCACGATCCAAGCGCTTCGCTGGGATCGGCGCCCCCGTGGGAGGTGCTGGAAGATCTGCACCTGCATACGAACGCGTCGGACGGGGTCTTGACACCGACTGAGATGGTGGAGTTTGTGAGCGGGACTTCACTTCATTTTTTCGCGATCACCGATCACGACACGACGTCGGGGTTGGATGAGGCGGAGGTTGCGAGCGAGAAGTACTCGGGGATCACGTTTATTCCAGGGATCGAGTTAAGTTCGGGAGTCGGCAATAACGATCTCCACCTTGTCTGCCATTTTGTCGATCGCGAGAATAGGGCGTTGCAGACCGAGCTGGCTGCCTTGCGAGAGGATCGGGAGTCAAAGGCCGAGGAGATCGTCGAGCGTTTGGACAAGATCGGCTTGCTATTGGATTGGGATGAGGTGGTGGCGAATGCAGACGGGGCGATTGGTAGGCCGCACATTGCGCGAGCGATGGTTGCTCGAGGGTATGTCGAGACAGTTTCAGATGCGTTTTCGCGTTACTTGACACCGGGCAAACCTGGGTATGTTTCACGACGGAAACTTGAAGGGACTCTTGCATTGGAGTTGGTGCATGGGGCCGGAGGAGTTGCTACGGTAGCGCACCCGAGGACGGTATCGAACATCGAGGAAGTGCTCGCGACATTGGTGCCTCGCGGTTTGGCAGGCATTGAGGTGTATGCCGAGAAGTACGGCAGCGACATGATCGACCGGTACTCGGCTTACGCGCGGCATCACGGCTTGGTGAAGTCGGGAGGTTCGGATTACCACGCAAATGGGACGGCGAATGAGATCGTTCCCGGGATGAATGGTCCCCCTCCGGGGACTGTCCGAGCGTTATATGAGCGAGCGATTAACATGCATGGTGTGGACGGGGTGGGATACAGGTTGGACGAGTCTCAGCTTTGAAGGTCGGATAGATGCCTGACTTGGTGCTTAGCATCGCATTGGTTTTGGGAGCGTATCTGGTTGGATCAGTTCCTTCGGCGTACTTGATTGGAAAGTGGGTAGCTGGAATCGACATCCGGGAGTATGGGAGCGGAAATGTAGGGGCGTCGAACGTATCGGTGCATGTTGGGAAGAAGTGGGTAGTTCCGATAGCACTATTCGACGTATTCGCGAAAGGGTTTGCGCCAGTTTATGTGAGTGGTGCTGCCCTGCTGGATTTGGGAGCGGCGACGCAGGCGGCTGCGGGAATAGCCGGTTTATGCGGTCACAATTGGCCGGTGTTTCTGAGGTTTTCAGGTGGTCGCGGGATATCGGCTGGGCTTGGGTCGTTAATTGGATTCGGCTTCCCGCTGTTTGTACTGTGGGCTACGATTCCTGGGGTGCTATTCACGTTGACACCTTGGCGGGATTCATCGATTAGCTGGTTGTTGGCGACGCTTTTGTTGCCGGTTTGGGCGTTGTGGGCGGGATACGGGGAGTGGGTTGCGATGTACGGCGTTGGTTTTGCGATGATCACGATTATCAGACGGGCAACATCCGGCGGATTAGAGGAATCGTTGTTAAGTTATGAAGGGTTGACGCGGACGAGGTTGATTTGGAACCGGATAGTGTTCGATCGCGATATTGCGTCGCGCGATGCTTGGATTCGTAGTCGGCCTGACGCGAGCAGATAGTGTGAAACACGGGACATGAGCCAGAACGCGACCGAAACAGAACTCAGCATGACTACCTGTCCGCGGGACTCGGAGGTAGAGACAAACCTGCGTTGTGCTCAGTGCGGGGATCCGATATGCCCGCGGTGCATGGTCTATGCGCCGGTTGGTTCGAAGTGCCCGGATTGTGCGTCGATCGGCGGACCGGTGATGTTCAAGGTGACACAGAACGATTTGATCCGGATCGGGTTTTTGGCGGGATTGGCGGCTTTGGGCATCGGAGTTGCTTCGGCAGTCACGTTGGTAGCGTTATGGTCGCTCGATATTTTGGCGGGGGTGAACTCCAGCTTCTGGTTGATCGTGGTCGGGGTGGCAGAATTCTTGGGGGTGATGGGCGTTACTTACGTCATGCAACTGGTTGCGGGGACCAGGTACGCGACGAGTTTGCGAATCTTGGCTGCGGGTCTTGCGTTGCTGTTTTATCTGACGCAGGTAATGGCGATCGAGATCATGGCCAGCATGTTCACGGAACTTCTCATAGGCCCGGGGATTGTGGTGCATCTACCAGGATTGATCGGTTTCGGTTTCGGGACGTACTACGCGATGCAGAAATTCAAACCGTAGTTGGGATGATCTCACCCTCGCCGGTGTCGCGGTGGGCGATCGCTTCGTCGATCACGTCGAATAACGACAGCGGGGGATCGTAATTGAAGTCGCGTTTGGCTGCGGAGAGGTCGTATTCGTAGTAGGTGGGGGTGATCGGCAGGTCTACCTTGGTGCAGGGCGCGTTGAGTTTTTCGGCAAGGTATGGGATCATGATTTCCCATCGGAACGGTTCGCGGGATGCGAGTTGGTAGGTTTTGCCGAAGGTTGCGGGATTGATCAGGGCGTTTTCGTAGGCGTGGATTATGTCCCGCACTTCTACGAAGTGTTTCTTCCATGGGCGACCGTTTTTGTCGGCGGCGATGATGAGGTGGGGATCGCCGTCATAGGCTTTCGACATGATTTCGTAGGCTTCGAGCGCGGCCGGGTCGGTTGAACCTTCGAGTTGGTCCATGAAGGTGCGCATGTGGAACTGAGGGAAATTGAGGACTTCACCGGCGCCCCAAGCGTTGGCGAAGCGAAAGACCGTCGCGGGTAGGTTCTCGGCTCTCACGTAGCGATCTACAAGGTGCTCGGTCAGGACCTTTGTGTAGCCGTACCATCCGGTGGCTGCTAGTGGAAGAGAGTCCTCGCGTATCGGCTCTTCGATGCCTTCAGGCGGATATTTTTCCATGGTGCCGTCGGTGCTGGTGTGAATGACGTGTTGAATGCGGTCGGAGTTCAGTGCAGCTTCTAGGACGTTGAAGGTGCCTTTGACGTTGATGTCGAAGTACTGCTCTGGGGTGAATGGACCACCGGCTTGGAAGGCGGCACCGAGGTGGAATATAGCGTCTGCCCCGTCCGCAGCGGCATTGACATCGGCGCCCGATGCGAGATCGCCCTCTACGATGTCTGCACCGATCTGGGCCAGTTTTTCGGACTGTGGATCTCCGGGCACGACGAAACCCGTCACGTCGTGTCCTAATTCAACAAACCGTTTCGCGACGTTCGCGCCTACGCGGCCAGTGATACCTGTGATGAGAATTCGCACGTTCTGGTTCCTCTGTGTTTCGCATTTTTGTTACGAGATGCGTTGAAAGAATAGACGATTTGGCGCTGGGTTTCCGATAAACTGCTATCGCTGGGCAGGTTGCCGCTTTGGCTGACCGCGAGAGAAAACCGCATGGGGTACTGCTGATGACCAAGATCGAGAAGGTGGAGACGTTTCTGTGGAGCCGGTGGCTGTTAATCAAGATTCATTCTGAGGATGGGTACGTCGGGATTGGCGAGGGAGGTGTGCATGGATGGCAACGACCGACGAAGACGATGATCGAGGTGATGAGCGATTATCTGGTGGGTAAGGACCCGAATTTGATCGAGCATCACTACCAATGGTTGTATCGCTCGTCGCACTTCATGGGTTCGGTGGTTCAAGGAGCTTTGAGCGCGATCGATATCGCGCTTTGGGACATGAAGGGCAAGCGTTTGGGAGTTCCGATCTATGACTTGATGGGAGGCAAGACGCGTGACAAGGTGCGGTGTTACATGCACGTTAATGGTGAGACCGGGGAGGAGTTGGCGGAAGATGCGCTCCGTGCCAAAGAGCAAGGATTTACGGCGGTGAGGTTCACGCCATTTCCGAATGACTATTACCTGCACAAGTCTTACACGGAGTGGGCTGATGAGGCGGTCAGGCGTGTCGGATTCGTTAAGGACGCTGTGGGTTCGGACGTTGATATATGCGTCGAGATCCATCGACAGATGAACCCCGCGGAGTCGATCTGGTTGGGTCGGCGGTTGGAGCAGTTCAACCCGTTCTTCTATGAGGACCCGATGCTGCCGGACAGTCCTGCGCGAATGGCGGAGGTGCAGGCGCAATGCAATATTCCGATCGCGACGGGTGAGAGGTTTACGACCATATTTGAGTATCAGCAGCTGTTGGAGAACGGTGGATGCGCGTACGTGCGTCCTGACCTATGCCTCTGCGGCGGGTTGAGCGGGTGCAAGAAAGTGGCGGCGATGGCGGAGGCACAGCATGTGAAGGTCATACCTCACAACCCGTTGTCGCCCGTCTCAACTGCCGCTTGTGTTCAGTTGGACGCGTGCATTCCGAACTTTGCGTTGCAGGAGTACACAGGAGAGTCGGAACCGCCGAAGTCTGAACTCCTCGTAGAGCCGTTGGAGTTGATCGATGGTTATCTGACGGTGCCAGAAGGGCCAGGATTGGGCGTCGAGTTGAACGAAGAAGCCTTGGCAAACATCGGTGAAGAGCCGAAGGTGTTGAACACGCCGATCGGATTTGATGGATCGGTGCAGGACCGCTAGGAGAGACACGCCGGGGAATTAGATGGAGCGGGAGACGGGATTCGAACCCGCGACCTTCTGCTTGGGAAGCAGATACTCTACCACTGAGTTACTCCCGCTCGGGTGCGTCGTGGTGATGCAATTATAGCGGTTGGATTTGGGGAGTAAAGGTTGACGGTTCCGGTCAGACCGGCCACTCTTCCAGGTCCCATGCCATCTGCCAGAAGGCGATTTCGTAGCGAGTGCAGGTGATGTAAGCTTCGCGCATGGCTGCCAACTCGGTTGGGCCTGCTTCATCGGCGGCGCGGTCGCAGATGGCACGCGCTTCTAGGGCTACGGTTTTAGATTCTTCGCTGGCGTAGGTTCGGATCCATTCGGCGTATTGCGGGGCATTCTCCGGCTCGCCTGCATCGGCTAGCATTTCGCCTACTTGCCAGTAACCCCAGATGCAGGGGACGAGCGCCGCGATGAGTTCGCCGAAGCTGCCTATCTGGCCGACACGGAGAAGGTAGCTGGTGTAGGAGTAGGTGGTTGGCGCGTGGACAGTTGCTTCCAATTCGTCGGATGATATTCCGATGGATGCGCAGTACGAGCGATGGAGTGCCATTTCGGTGTTGAGAATGTAGTCGACCGCACTGGCAAACCAGCTCATTGTGGTTAAGTCAGGTGCCTTGACCGTGCCCATTGCTAAGACACGAGCGTAGTCGACGAGGTAGAGATAGTCCTGGGTCATGAAGTGCTTGAAGCGCTCGTTTGAGAGAGTGCCATCGCCGATGCCTAGTACGAACGGGTGGCGCATCATCGCTTCGCGCTGTGGTGCCGATTCGGCTTCTATGTCATCGCAGAATGTCATGGTTTCAGACTTGCCTTGGTCGAGCCCAGAGTGTTCGTGATTGCGGTTTAAGTGTTTGGGATTTGATTGTCGCAGATGATGCGCGCTGTATGGTGTGGGTGACACTGGTATCCTCGAAATTGATGGCGGATCAAAAAAAAGGCGCAGGACGCATGGTGTGGCTCGACCTGGAGATGACGGGCTTGGAAGAGCAGCACGTGATCATCGAGATCGCCACGATCATCACTGATTCGAACTTGGAGATCTTGGCCGAGGGGCCAGATATCGCGATCAATCGTTCGGTTGAGGATCTGAACAATATCGATTCGTGGTCGGAGCGCCAACATACCGATTCGGGTCTGATGGACAAGGTTCGGGCTTCGAAGATCGGAATCAATGAAGCGGAGAGGCAGACGCTAGATTTCGTGGGACGTTGGGTTGGCCGATGGGAAGCGCCGTTGTGTGGGAATTCGATCTGGGTTGACCGGTTGTTTTTGAAAAGAGAGATGCCGAAGCTGGAGTCGTACCTGCATTACCGAGTGATCGATGTAAGCACTATCAAGGAGTTAGTCGCGCGCTGGTATCCCGATGCTGAGGAGCCGCCGTCGAAAGAGAAATCGCATCGCGCTTTGGACGATGTGCTTGAGAGCATCGAGGAGTTGCGATGGTACCGGGAGAAGTATTTCAAGGCGCCGTAATCTCTGCACGGCGGCGGCGCGAAATAGGCCCTAACTGAGTAATCGCTCGACTCTGCGTTCTGCTTCGGCGAGTTGCTGATCGGTTTGGCGTCGTTCGGAGTATCGGTTCAGGGAAGCCAAGATTGTTGAGTGGGGGCGACCGCCCATCAGATTGCCAGTTTCCGTGCTAGTGAGCCCGCATTTCTCTCGGAGCATATAGATCGCGAGGTCACGGGCAGCGCTTACCGAGCGATTGCCCCTACCGGTTTGGCGGAGTGCGTGCGGGTTGATGTCGAAGACCTCGGCTACCGCTTCGAATATCTTGTCAGGTGATGGCAGCAACGGAGCGGGGGCGGCTAATCGATCACGCAAAGCTTCGTCGATAGAGGCAATGGTGATGGTTGGTGACGATGCGGATTGTGCGAATTGACGATTTGGTTTTAGATTGCGATTCGCGTTTACTCGGGCCACACCTCCGATGATCTCCCGGACGCTTCGCGCGAATCTGGATGCCCAAGCGTCGAAGGTTTCGGTTGGAAGCTCGAGATTGTGTTGGATCAGGTAGTTGCTCAATATCGAGCGTTTCAGGGCCAAGTCAGGGGGTGCGATTTGGATCTCTAGTCCGCCGGATAGGCGCGAGGTGATTTCTTCACCAAGTTCCTGCATCGGGTATGCGGTGTTGAAGGTGAAGACTAGTTGCTTTTGGTTTGAGATCAGGTGCTCGACGATGGAGAGGAAGAATGTCTGAGTGACGGTTTTTCCGATGAGGCGTTCGATGCCGTCGACTAAGAGAGCGTCGACTCCTCGGTAGCGGTCTCGGACGGAGACCACGTTGCCGCTACGAGAGGATTTGACGAAGCTGTCGACGAACTCTTCACCAGTTAGGCAGATGACATTCATCTCGTTTTGGCGCATCTGGTTGGCAATGGCATTGAGGAGATGAGTCTTACCCTGCCCTGTTTCGGCGGTGATGGTTAAGGGGTTGAATTCGGCGCAGGGATGGTTGGCGACGCTGAGGGCGGCGTCAATCGCTTTAGCGTTGCAGTCGGAGCGTTCGAACGTGTCGAAGGTGCGGTCAGTGATGGCAGGGAAGAATCGGGCATTTTCGCGAGCGAGTGCGGCGCGTTGGCGGCTGATGTGGACGTCGGCCCATTGAGAGTAGTCGCCGGCGAGCCCTTCGCGTGCAAGAACATCGCTGCTCATGAAGGCCATCGTTTCAAGTTGGATCTTGATTTCAGACTCGAAAACCTGATCCGCGAATCGACGCAGGCTACGCATGACTCGTTGGCGAATCCAAGCAGCGATGAAGCCGTTTTTTACGGTGACGCTGAGGACGCCGTCTTGGAGTGACGTCGCTGCTGTGTCCTTCAGATATGCGTTGAAGTCGGCAGGGTTGCCGATCTGCACCTCGACCAAACCGAGAACGGTTTTCCATTTTTTCTGCAAGTCGTAAACGTCGTTGTCAGAAACGGCATCAGGCACAGATCGTCCTTTCGTCACAAAGCGCGGAATCGGCAACACGCAAAGATGTTCGGCACAGCTTCGCGCACAGGCTCTTGTTCGTTTTTCGGGCCGCCTCCTCGGAGCCCGAAAATAGCGTCAACATATTTAACATACCCAGTCTTGAGGAATCTGGCAACGCAAAAAAGCCATAGATTCCAAGTTTTTTGAACTGAAATTTATTGACTTTTCAGGGCGCGTAATTGGAGTGGCGGAGAGTATGGCTAGTCGCAAAACTGCTTTGAATCGGTGTCTAGCCTAGCGTGGTAGCATCAAGTGCGATTTCCACGCAGGGACTAGCGACCATCAACGGACGCGATGTCCGAAAATGACGAGAATCTGACCAGATGAGAGCGGTATTTTTCGGAACACCAGACTTCGCAATTGCGTCGATTCGCGCTCTTCTGGACGCAGGTGTGGATGTCCCGCTGGTATGCACAAGACCGGCTCGACGCGCTGGTCGAGGGAGAGTTGAGACGCCGACACCGGTGGCGCGATTTGCGGAAGACGCTGGCATCGCAGCCATCACTCCTGAGCGGTTGGATCAGGAGGCGGTTGAAAAAGTTCGCTCGGTTGAGGCGGATGTATTTGTTGTTGTGGCGTATGGGAGATTCATTCCATCTGAGTTGCTGGACGTGCCAAGACTTGGCGTGGTCAATCTGCACCCTTCACTTTTGCCGAGGCATCGAGGACCGAGTCCTGTTGCTACGGCGATTTTGGAAGGAGATGAGTTCACTGGAGTGACGGTGATGTTGTTGGATGAGGGGATGGACACGGGGCCGATTCTGTCGCAGTCAGAAACGGTTGAGATCACGTTGGACACGCGGTGCGATGAACTGACTGAGAGGTTGTTCGAGATGGGTGCGGAGATGTTACCTGGGACGCTGCGGGAGTTGAGCGAGGGACATTTAGCGCCAAGGGCTCAGGACGATGAGATGGCTACCGTGACGCGGTTGATTCGGAAGGAGGACGGTGTAGTTGATTGGGATGATTCAGCAGAGCGGATCGTAGGGATGAACCGGGCGTTTTGGCCGTGGCCGGGGACTAGCACGACGTGGGATGGGGCGTCGATAAAGCTCGTGGATATTGCGTTGGCGGATGGGGTACGCCCTGCCGATATGATGGTGCCGGGGGAGGTTTTCAGGAGTGAGGATGATGGTGTTTATGTTTGTGCCGGGTCTGGGTCAGTGATTCGATTGACGATGGTGCAGGCGGATGGGAGGAGGGCGATGGGAATCGATGAGTTCGTTGTTGGGCGACCGGAGTTTATTGGTTCTGTGCTTGGTGGATAATCGGTGTTGGTATTGCAGGTATCGAGTCGAGGGAACGCGGAATGATTATTGATTGCCATGTACATGTCTGGGAACTGCCACCGATTGCGCCGGTTGGACCGACCGCGCCGACTTGGACGGCGGTAACGGAAGAGGCTGGCCCGACGGAGTTGCTGATTGATGACATGGATGCGAACGGCGTCGATGCTGCGGTGCTGGTGCAGTCGAGCGGGTCTACCTGGGACAATACTTATGTCGCGGATTCGGCTAACCGGAACCGGGCTAGGTTTCGATCAATTGGATTAGTGGATCCGATGGACTCGGGGAACGTGGAAGTCGCGGCGCGCTGGATGGATGAGTTCGGGATGTCGGGCTTCAGATTTCATCCGGACTACTACCCCGACCATGTCGTTCTGGATGTTGATCGAAACGGAGGTATGTTTGAGGCGATTGAGCAGCGTGGCGGGATCTTGAAGATCCACAATCGGGTTGGAAACTTTGGGCAGATGGCGGAGGTGGTCGGGAAGTACGAGGGAATTACTTGGATTGTTGATCACATGATGTATCCGGAACCTTGGATGGCTACAGATGGTTGGGCGGCCTATCGACCAGTGTTGGAGTTGGCTAAGAATCCGAATGTTGTGATGATGATTTCTGATGTTCACAACCGATCAGATGAGGGATTTCCTCATGGGGATATGCATGATGTCGTGAAACTGGCGATTGAGGCGTTCGGGATTGAGCGTTGTATATGGGGCACAGGCTATCCGGGATATTTGAGGGAGAAGAATGGTTGGATTTCGTTGGCGGATGAGTTGCGGCTGGTGCGCGAGGGATTCGACTGGCTGACTGAAGAAGAGCAAGGGATGTTGCTCGGAGGTAATGCGAAGGGAATTTACGGGTTTTGAGAGAGACGGTCGGCTAGTGTAAACGCCGGAGTTCGGACTTGCGGTTTGTCTTTGAGATGCTGCGCTTTTGGTTGTAGGTCTTTTCGAGGTTATCGTCAGTGAAGCGGATGGGATGAGTGATGTTCAGACGTGAGCGGGACTGGCGGGCGCGGTTGCTGTCCGAGGCGGGAGGAGTTGGGTCAGGTTTTGGGTTGTTAGACATTCCGCTTAATCGTCGTCGTCATCATCGTCGGGACTGAAGCCCGGGACTAGTTGGAAGCGTTTGAATCCTTCGGCGAATGGCGCGTCGATGTTCTTTCCATTTTCGGATCGCCATCGTCGCATCCATTCGTCGACGCGTTCAGGCTGGTCAAGCTGTGAGACGTGACATTTGATTGCGCCGATAGCTTTTTCCACGTCTTCTTCTTCAAGAGGGTTCCAGTGAGTGGATCCTTCTCCGAACATCATCACCCATACTTCGTGAACCTTCCATGCGTCGAGGCCTTGGGCGAGAAGGCTCTCGTCCCAGAGGTGATCTCTGGCAGAAGGGAATACAGCGGAGAGTGCGGCCTCACCCGCGGCGAAGTGATCAGGGTGCCCGATATACTGGGAATGTGACAAGTCGCGTGTCGGATTTGTGGTGATGAGGATGTGGGTGCGATGTTTCCGTATGACGCGGACGATTTCTCGTCGTAGGCCGATGGTTGGTTCTAGGTACCCGTCGGGAAAGTCGAGGAATTCGACGGATTTAAGACCGAGGACGCGTCCGGCGTCTGTTTGTTCTTGTTTACGTATCTGGCTCAGTTGGGTTGCGGTTAAGGAGCGGTCTTCAGTTCCTTTGGAGCCGTCGGTGCACATGACGTAGACGACTTCCCATCCGAGACGGGCCCATTTTGCGACGGTGCCCGAGCATCCCCAATCGGCGTCGTCGGGATGTGCGAAGACGACCATCGCCCGGGAATGCGGTTCTTGTTCGGGTGGGATGTTTTCTACGTCGGTACTCATAGGTTGGGTTCTAGATCTGTTTCTGTCTTAATCTCGAGTGAATCTAAGTTTATTTTGACGCCATTGATCCCTCGCCTCGTCTCTCTCCTCATCGGATCGAGCATTGATAACATACGCGCATGGCTAAACAAGGAATTTCTGAATCGGTGCGTGCTGAGCGGGCACGTTATATGGCTTCGAATGCGGGGTCCGGAGCTAAGCATGAGGAGGCCAAAAGGTGGTTGCCGGGTGGGGATACCAGGAACTCGATCTATTGGGGGCCGTTTCCGATTTATGTGTCTAGGGCTGAGGGTTCACGGATTGTCGATATCGATGGAAACGAGCGGGTGGATTTCATCAACAACATGACCACGTTGATCTTGGGGCATCGTCATCCAAAAGTGATTGAAGCGTTGAGTCAGCAGTTGGAGCGCGGGGTATCGTATCCTGCACCGACGCCGTTGGTTGTGGAATGGGGAGAGTTGATGTGTGAGCGTGTGCCGTCGTTGGACAAGGTGCGGTTCGTGAACTCGGGGACGGAGGCGACGTTGAATGCGATCCGGGCGGCACGGGCCTTCTCGGGAAAGACACTGTTGGCGAAGTGTGAGGGCGCATATCACGGCAATCATGACGCTGTCCAGATCAGTGTGACACCGGATGTGGGCTTGGCAGGAGAAGCAGAGGAACCGAACTCGGTTTTGATGACCGACGGGATGACGCCGCGGTCGGCAGATGAGATCGTGATTATGCCGTACAACGACCTTGAGAACGCGGAGCGGATCATCAGGGAGAACGCGGATGATTTGGCGGCTGTGATCGTTGAACCGATCAATGGTCAGTGCGGTATGATGCCGGCGGATCCAGATTTTTTGGATGGGTTGCGTCGGATCACGTCGGAGCTTGGAATTCTGCTGATATTTGATGAGGTGATTGCCTTTCGTGCATCGCGTGGGGGTGCGCAAGAGTATTACGGAGTGACACCGGACTTGACGTGCTTCGGCAAAGTGATCGGCGGCGGGTTGCCGGTAGGGGCGTTTGGCGGTCGAGAAGACATCATGTCGATGTGGGATCCGAGCGGGCCGGGAGGTCCCCAAGTTTCACATGCTGGGACGTTCAACGGCAATCCGATGACAGCGGCTGCTGGAGTTGCCACATTGCGGGAGTTGACGGTGGATGTCTACGAGGAGTTGGAGGAGAAGGGAGAATATCTGCGTGAGAAGTTGCGTGACGTGATAGCGGAGATGGAAGCCCCGATGGGAGTTACGGGAGCCGCGTCGTTGTTCGCGATTCAGGCTACGACCGAAGAAGTGCGAGATTACCGATCGTACGCGACTAACGACGGCGAGTTGTTGGATATGGTCTTCTTCGGAATGATGAACGAGGGCTACCTGCTGTCGAGCCGTTGCGCTGGCAACGTCTCAGCCGCGCACAGCTACGAAGAGTTGGATGGCTTCATCGAGGCATTCAAGCGCGTGTTGGCCCGAACTTGGGAAGCATAGCGGTTCCAAATCCGTAATGTACGGCCCGCTTAGACAGATGGTTTGGGCGAGGAGTATGTCCGACTCTTGATGTTGGGTTAGACGAGCGTTAAGAGTTCCAAGCACTACGCGAGGACGAATCGCGGTTATGGTTGATAGTTGCGAACCGCCAAACTTGCGCGATCGCAAAGGCAACGAACTGATGGAGCGAGGCTAAATTAGATGACTCTCCGAGTTGTGGTTACCTGTGAGACCTTCGTGGATGTGAAGGGCATCATCGAGTCGGCGGGAGATATCGAAGTAGAGATACTGGATCCCTTCACGGAACATGAACCTTACGTGGAGGCGTTGAAGGATGCCGATGGTGCGATGATAGCGACGTGGCCCCTGACCGGGCGGGACGTCATGGAGGCGTGCCCGAAGCTCAAGGTGGTCAGCCGCATGGGCGTTGGCGTCGACTCGAT
Source organism: Dehalococcoidia bacterium (assembly GCA_022819585.1). GTDB lineage: Bacteria > Chloroflexota > Dehalococcoidia > Lucifugimonadales > Lucifugimonadaceae > Bin127. Next base: position 25,572 of record JAJEGY010000019.1, read on the forward strand.
CGACCTCGATGCCGCTACCGAACTCGGGGTACTCGCATGCAACGTGCCGGGTGTCAACACGGTCGAGGTGGCCGACCATGCGATGGCAATGCTCCTATCGATCCTTCGCCGAATTCCCGAGACCGTGCAAGCATCCCGCGACGGAAAATGGTCCGATGACCCCGCGCTCATGCGGGAGTTCCAGGAAACCGTCGATCGGGTAGGCGGCAAAACCGTCGGCATCCTTGGTTTCGGAAACATCGGTCGCGCCTTCGCACAGCGCATCCGAGGCTTCGGTCCGAAACGCATCATCGCATACGACCCCTACGGTTACCAGTCGCAGGCTGACCTCTACGGCGTCCAACTCGTCGAACTCGATGAGATGCTGGCAGAATCGGACATCATCTCGATCCACTCGCCACACACAGCCGCGACCGACCACATCATTAACGCTGAAACATTGGGGATGATGAAACCGACCGCTATCCTGCTGAACTGCGCCCGCGGTAAGTTAGTCGATCAGGTCGCTCTTCACGCCGCATTGCGTGACGGTCAGATCGCGTTCGCCGGTATTGATGTCACTGAGGTCGAGCCTGTTTCGTCGGAAGATCCGATATTGAGCCTTGACAACTGCTACGTCACGCCTCACCTCGCCGGTTACTCGCCCACGTTCCTCAAGGAGTGCGGCCAGAAGCAGGCAGAGAATGTCAGCTTCGCGTTGACCGGCAGGGCCCCGCATGGCCTCACCAACCCCGATGTCATCAAGACGATAGCCGTGCAGCGAGCCAGCGGGGGAAGTCGATGGGAAGGTGTCCCCGACTTCTCAACCAGCCTGCCGTTCTAGTCAGCAAAAACCGAACTATCCCAAGACTTCCATCATCACCACTCGATTGGTGTTAGTCCCCTTGCTGTTGTTGGTGACGCCCCAAACGTTCGCGGTCTTGCTGAACTCTTGCTGATTGACAAGAACGCCGATTAGGCGGACAGGCAGGCTTGCAGCTTGGATGGCGTCGTAGACTAGGTTTTCGAGTTTCAGACTAGCGTTTCGGATTTCACCCACTTCGTAGCAAATCACACCGCCGGGCTTGACGACTCGGCAGAGTTCTCGGAGCGTCTGTGCAGTGAAGTTTTGCCAGTTTTTCGGATTTGCAGTCGTCTCGATCTTGCCTTCGTCGATGCTGATGTCGGCAAACCAAGCTCGCACATGGTTGTCGGATAGATAGTCGACAGTGTCGAGAAACGGAGGCGATGTCACGACTAGGTCGATCGCATTGTCTTCGATATGATCGGTGTCGCGCGCGTCGGTGCAGGTCAGTACTGGCCCTGGATAATTCAGTTCACCGTGTCTAAGCAAGGACTGACTCTTCTTGGCGATGAGAGTTTTGACGTCTCGTTTAGGTGGGGTTTGGTTACGTCGGAGGTTGATTCGTCTCTGGCTTTCGATGGAAGCGGCTTGGTTCGGTGGGAGGGTGTAGACCGAGAAGAAGCCCGGGGAGTGTCCCGTAAGGCGACTAATGGCGACTAGGCGTATCCAATCGTCGATGTGGTCAAAGGCATCGGAATGTCCTCGGCGTCGGAGCCACTCTCGAAGGGCTGTGATTTGGCGGAGCGTGGCTTCGTGATAGAAGGCTGTAAAAGGTCGATCATGGTCGGTCGGTTCGGTGGAGTTCCAGTCGATGTCGTTGAGACGTTCTTCGACCTCGGATTGAGAAGGTGTATTCAAGCGTGGTCGTGTGATCATCATTGAGATGGGATTGGCATCATTGCCAACGGGCTGACGATCCAAAATCGCGGCTTGGATCGGAGTTGTGCCGCGGCCCATAAACGGGTCGTAAACGATATCGGACGGCTGAGTCAGGCGGTTGATGAAGAACTCAGGCAGTTGAGGCTTGAAACACGCGCGGTAGCTGATTTCATGGAGCGCGTGACCAGCGCGTTGAGTAGAAGTCCAGAACTCGTTGATGAAGTACCGGAGCGACGGCGTGTCTGACCCAGAAGATGAATCGACGACTTCGGTCTTGGTCCCGAAGTCGTCGAAGTTAATCAGGTGATTGACGAAAGCGTCGATGCGGGTGCGTTGTTCTTCGATGACCACTCCGCGAGATTTTATGCAAATCGCGGAGTGGTCAGAGCATTAGGTTTACCTGCTGTACCCGGTCCTAGGCGCTGGCTCGATGACCTCCACGCTTCCCACTAGCGAGTTGAGAACGAAATCGAAATCGTGGTACGCGTCGGACCCTGCGATCGGCGATCCGACGTTGCGCAGCATGTGCGCTAGATTGGAAAGGTCGCCGTGAACATCCCCAGGACGTTCGCCTCGGTAGTCGTTTAACCCGCTGTAGCGATCGGCTGCAAGGGCTACGATGGCCCCGAAGTCGGTTGTGGCATCCCTTGACGAGAGCACAGCTTCGATCTCTTCGTGCTGACGGTTGTTGTCTCCAGTTCGTGGAGTGACCCACCGGACTTCAACCTCGCCCAATGGACTCTTGACGTGACCGAGCGAGTAGCGGTCGACGAGTTCGAGTTCGAAGAAGACGGTCGTCGCGGCTCCGGCTGGGAGTTCCGCGAACTTCTTCTCGGCTCGCGTGAACGACTCGTCAGAAGTGACGCGGTTCTCATACCCGATCATTCTCCAACTATGTACGAGTTGATCGTCCCACACGACCTGCGCTCGAGTCTGATCAGCGAACGGCACCGACAAAGCCAACCAGTTCTCACGACTGAAGAGCGTCTGCCCCTCTTCCGGCGTGCTCAGGTACCGATACCAACCATTTCCATGCTGCGCGAGTTGCTCCAGCAAGACATCGTTGTAGTTATTGATGCCCACGCCGATGGTGATCAACCTCAATGGGTTGTCAGGGTTGTGGTCCGCGGCAGACTCGAGGATCGCGAAGGGATTGGTCGCATCGACGTTTGCCACTCCATCCGACATCAAGATGATGTAGTTGAGGGCATCTGGACGTCGGCGGCGCATCTCGTCAGTCAGTTGAACGGCTAGGTTGAGGCCGGCTTGGACGTTTGTCGAACCACCAGGATGCAGACCATGAATAGAGTCGCGGACGCTACGGGAGTCCGGACGTTCGTCATCAACTGTGAGATGATGCTTGACGTTGTTGTCGAAATGGACGACCGACATGCGATCATCGCGTCCGAGACTGTTGCGGATGGCATCCGCAGCGTCTCTTGCGATTTGGACGCGGTTGCCGTCCCGCATAGAGCCTGATCCGTCAAGAACGAGAGTCACGTTGAGCGGAAGATCGGCGAAGATCTCAGGTGCTTGAAACCCGACCCGTGCAAGATGCAGACCATTGTCAAGCGGATGCTCGATGACGTCGGTTGTGATGTTGAACGAATCATCGTGGCGTGGCATTTCATAGCCGTAGTTGAAGGCGTTGATCCACTCTTCAGCACGGACCGACGCCGGATCGACCTCGTAACCGGAGCGTGCCCAGTTCAGAGCGAGTTGGAACGACGTCCGGTCGGTGTCGAGGCTAAATGTGGAGGTGTCATCCTCTGAGGTGAGCGCGAAGTTGGAGCGAGCAGTGTTCTGGAACGTAGTCGCTCCGGGTTGAGAGGGCTGCATCGGGGACGGCGGTGATGAACTTTCCGCAGCGGCCGCGACCGGGGAAGTGGGAGCTACGTGGGCCTCCGTCTCCACTTCAACGATCTTCTCCACCTCAACCTCACGAATCACTTCCCTTTCAACTTCAACCGCTACTTCCTTTTCAACCACTACGGTCTGTACAACCGTCTGGCCCGGGACTTCAACTTCCCTCTCAACGACAACGGTCTGGACTACAGTCTCCCCAGCCACCTGCACTTCTCTGTCGACCACAACGGTCTGAATCACGTTGCGTTCAACCTCGACGATCTTCTCGACTTCGACAGTCTGGATAACCGTATCGCCTGAAACCGGGACCTCCTTTTCAACCACTACGGTCTGAACGACTGTCTCCGTTCCCGAACATGCAATCGTTGCGGCAACCATCACGCCTACGAGTGCAAGCGCGACTGCGATCAACGATTTGGATTTGGAGAGTCTCTTCGCTTCGATATTCTTGTGCATCTCTATGTGTCCTCCGGGACTTTCTTTTCAGATCACTGAAGAACAGACGAAACGACTCACGAATTTGTTCCACCACCGCAACATCATTCCGGCGAAGGTCGGAATCCACACGGCCCGTAAAACGCAAAGCTCCCCCATAGAAAAGAAAAAGAGCTCGGAACCAGCAATGGTCCCGAGCTCTCAATAACCCGACTTGCGCCGCAACGACGGCAACAAGCAGCTACGCTACGCTGAACTCGATCTTTCGTCAGAGTTCTCTTCGTCAGAATCGTCGCTGCCGTCAGTCGGCACATAGACCACGCTTTGCACACTGCGCTGGCGACGGATGATGAAGCGAACGAAGAAGAAGACCGCCGCACCCAGGATCAGCCAAATGGGCGAAGTGATCGCCAGCCAGATGCCCGCGTTTCCGGCGAAGGATGCGACACCTATGAGTGCGTTGATCGCGTTTGTGGCCGTCCCACCGGGGTTGAAGTCGGACGATTCGATCTCCGGCCCGGGGTAGACGTAAATATGGGCGTAAAGGGTCTCCTCCACCTCGCCAGCATCGCTGTCCCCTCGGATCTCGAAGACGATTTGGTACGACTCTGGCCGGTGCCGATCAAAGACGTGCTCGATCTCGATGCCGGTATCTCCCGGAGATACATTACCTTCAACGACCCGAGAGCCATCCCGGAAGTCCCATGAGTATCGAACGTTGCGGAGCGTCTCAGGGTGGTTGAAAGAAGCAGTCAACGTCACCGGTTGACCCTCCTCGACATCCCATTGAGATGCAGTTACGAAAGCATCGATGCGAGGCAGTTCCGACACGTTGGCCCAGAGCTGATCCTCGCCCTCGGCAAGTCCGCGATCGGAGAATGCTCTGACCCTTGCGGTCACGACATGAGGTGCGAACTCGTCTGAATGGTAGGTATGAGGAACCGGGACGCTTAAGAGGCCATCTTCGCCCTCTGTGCGAAGACCTGTATACACGGTTTGCGGTGCAGATCCATCGCCGAAATCCCAAGTAATCTCGAAGTTGTCGTAGTCCTCCGGCGGATAGAAGCGAGCAGTGTACTTGCGTCCAACACCTATGCCGACATGCACATCCTCGCCAACATCGACTCGCATCGGCACAGGCGAACGGTTGACGGTCACTGTGAGGCGAGAGTAAGCAGCTGATTCGCTGATGAATGCCAGACGACCGTCTATACGCTCAAGCTCGGACTGCCAATTCGTTATTTCGCGCTGGACTTCTAAAAGCTCTTGGACCGAGTCGTAGTTTTCGTTTCGGAGAAGCGTGGTGAGGGCATCAACGGTCTCTTGGACCGTGGAGCGACGTGCTCCGAGATCAATGTACTCCTCCGTGAAATCGGTAGAGTCGGATTGCGATGAAACGACCTTCGCGACGTTTGCAGAGATTTGATTGATCGCAGAGTCCAGAATCTCAGCCGGGATACGGACGGTGATGTGGTAGTAGGAACCCTCTTCGATCGTATTGCTGTTGACCACCCAGCCGCCGCGGGAGACGGCAAGAGCGCCGATAGCATCGATCGTCGCTGCGGGGTCGTTCGACTCAACGACCAAGTCGGCATTGCGGACGATGATGCGATTCGTAGGTTGGATCGAGATGTCGACGCTTTGTCCCAACTGCTGTGCGACTTTTGCAGCCGCGGCGGCTGGTGCTGCTGGCATTTGTGCCGGCATTTCCGATTCGAGCATCATAGCCTCTGCCGCAAACTCCTCCATTACCTCCTTTTCGACCTCTACTACCCTTTCGACAACCACTGTTGCGATGGCGGCACTATCGTCTTTGGCGAAGAGAGCCCCAGGGGCACCAGGTTGACCGGGGCGACCAAAGGAGTAGGCGGACTGTTCTTCGCTTCCGCCACAGGCGAACACGAGCGCCATAGAGGCTAAGAGTGTGACGAACATTGCGAGTTTCAGAGCCGAGATGGTTTCGACTCGCGGTTGCCCTGCGCGGAATTTCAATCTGGGAGCGTTCATGATTGTTCCTTGGTTTAGTTGCTCACTATTATCTAGACGCTCAACCCATGAGATAAGTTCCACGCGACAGAATTATCCTTCTTATGAGGCGTGGCGGAGCGCCACAATAGGATTGAACTCGGAAGGCGAAACTGATGGCTGAAGGCAACGGCAAGAAGAAAGTACTGATCACTGGTGGCGCTGGATTGATCGGAGGGGTCCTGATTGATCGACTCGGAGAACGCTATGAATTGTCCTCGCTGGATCTGAAGGAAGCGGATGGAGTACCCTCGCATGTCGCCTCGCTCGACGATTTAGACGCCATGCAACCCGCATTTGCAGGCGTAGATGCCGTGGTGCACTTGGCGGCTGACCGCTCCGCGTACGCCGAGTGGGATTCAGTGCTGCCGAACAACCTGGTTGGAACCTACAACGTCTTCGAGGCAAGCCGTCGCGAGGGAGTGAAACGAGTGATCTTCGCATCCTCAAACCACGCCACTGGCGGAAACTACCTGGATGAACCATGGAGCCTCGTCGGTTCTGGGCAATTCGACAAATTGGAAGCCGGTGCATATCCATTGGTCGACGAAGACACCATGATCCGTCCAGACGGCTTTTACGGCGTCTCAAAGGCATTCGGTGAGGCAATCGGAAGCTACTACAACGACTACCACGACGTCTCCTCGATACACCTCCGAATCGGATGGGTAATATCCACAGACGACCCCACCTTTTCGCCCTTTGCACTATCCCTATGGTTGAGCCACGCCGACGTCGCGCAAATCGTCAGCCTCTCCATCGACGCTTCAGAATCCCTGAAGTACGGCATCTACTACGCAACCTCCGACAATAAGTGGAAAATCTTCGACATCAGCAGAGCCAAAACCGAACTAGGCTTCGCCCCCGAAGATGGCTCAGGCGACGACTTTGTAGAAGGTCCTCCGCCAGTCCGGGATAGATAATTAGGCGATCCAGTAGGCGGTCCCCGACCCGCAGGTGCAGGTTTCAAACCTGCCCCTGCAACGCGAGCATCAAATACCCCGAAAGACATCAATCCTTCGGATAATCCGAAATCCTCGTCTCCAGCCGACGTAGGCTTTCCTGAGTCGCTCGAAGCTCTTGCAGAAGTTCCTCACGCGATGCCGGAGGCTGCAGCTCCCTAAGCCGTTCCTCTTTGGCACGGTCAAGGTTGTTGATGACCACCGCTATGAATAAGTTCACAACCACGAACGTCCCCACAATCACAAAACTCACGAAATATATCCAAGCGTACGGATTGATCTCCATGGCCTTTGCGTTGACATCGATCCAGCCTTCTAAAGTGATCATTTCGAATAGAGTGAGAACGGCTATCCCGATGTGGCCCCAGTGTTCGGGATCCCCTTCTTGGAAAAGCTGGATGCCGATAATCGCATAGATATAAACGATGATGCTCATCAGCATCAGGATGTGTCCGACACTCGGAATAGAGCGGACAAGCGCGGAGACGATCAGCCGGAGGTCTTCTATCGTGGATATGAGGCGAAGAACGCGCAGCAGACGACCCAACCGGGCGATCAGCGCGAATGTGCCCGTGGCGGGAACTAGCGAGAAGACGATCACGCTGAAGTCGAAGATGTTCCAACCGTCTCTGTAGTAGTCGAGCGGACGAGGCCAAAGAGCAAGCATCTTCAGCAGCGCCTCGATGATGAATATGCCCAGGATGATGCGATTGCCCAGAGTCAGGAGCGCATCGTATCGGTCGACGATTTCAGGTTCCGTGCGTAGCCCTAGAATGGCCGCGCTAAGGAGTATCAGAGCAATGATGAAGTACTCGAAGATCGAGCTTGAGACCACTCTTTGGGCGTTCTTCGTCAACAGATCCATTCCTGCGATGCTCCTCCTTCGTGTGGTGGATAACGGATTTACAGACGTTAATCCTGTGGCGAACTAGCCTTGAGCGTCGGCGGCTGAGCGGACGAAACCGCGTGGGATTACATGACCATGACCGCGCATGGTGAAAATGCCATCGCCCGCCATACCCGGGAAGTACCAACTTCCTTTGGGTCCTGGGGGCCATGCGCCAGCACCAGCACGTTCCGCCCACTCGGCGTATTGCGAGGCGAGTTCGGAGACGCGGTCCGAGTCACCCTCGGCCAAGTCGTTAATTTCTGTCCGGTCCTGCTCCAAGTTATAGAGCTCCCAAGGTTTATTGTGTTCACGGACGAGTTTCCAATCACCTATGCGTACCGCTTGGTTGCCTTCATGCTCCCACGCCAAAGGACGTTGCTTTGACCAGTTGTCGTCGCCTTCCAAAACGGGCCGGAAACTCTCACCCTCGTGCGGCGTAATTTCGTATCCGCGGAACTCGGTCGGGTACGAGCCACCGCCGAGGTCGATGCACAGCGCGTTCAAGTCCATCAGCTGGACCGGAGTGTGTGAGATTTTGCCTGCGCGGCCCTGTTCACCGATGCCCGCAGGCCAGTTGACGATGAGCGGAGTAGCTATCCCGCCTTCATGTGTCCAGCGCTTGAATCGGCGGAACGGGGTATTGCTCACATTTGCCCATTGGGTGTCATAGCTCATGTAGGTATCGTCGCCGCCGGGAATGATGTCAGGAGTGTTGCCGACCCGGACTTCCCGACCATCTCGAGTCAAGGGCAGCACCCGCGACTCATCCACACCAGAGTTGTCTCGATCCTCGCATAGAAACTCGGCACAACCTCCATTGTCAGAGAGAAAAATAACGACCGTATCTCGTTCAACGCCATTCGATTTCAAGGCGTCGCATATCTTGCCGATCCCTTGATCCATGCGCTCGACCTGAGCAGAATAGACGGCCATTCGCATTGCTTCCCACTCTTTGTCCTCGGCATCTTCCCATACGACGACGGTTTCATCTCGTGGCGCGATCTCCCACTTTTCATCTAAGACACCCATCGCCTTCAAACGTTCATGACGTGCGGTGCGCGTCGCATCCCAACCATCGTTGTATTTGCCCCGGTAGTTTTCGATGTTCTCTTCAAGGGCTTGCAGGGGCCAGTGAGGAGAGGTATATGCCACATGCAGGAAGAACGGACGATCGTCGTTCTGCACGTCATCCACCATCCGGACCGCATGATCGGTGATCATGTCAGTCAGATAATCCGTGCCCGATGCTTCGACGGCAGTACGGTCGATGAAGAAGCGCGTGTGGTTGAAATAGCCGTTTCCACCCTCGAACCAAAACATCTGCTCAAACCCTCGCTGAAGCTGAGGATGCCCCTCATCCGCGCGTTCGGGATCACCCCCGCAATGCCACTTGCCAGAGATGCCAGTGCGATAGCCAGCATCCCTCAGCACCTCGGCAATAGTCACGCATCGATTGTTGAGATAGCCCTGATAAGACGGCTCGCCCTCGATGGTGTTGCCCATGTGTCCGACTCCGGTCTGGTGAGGATTCAGTCCGGTGAGAAGGGATGCGCGTGAGGGGCAGCAGCGCGCTGTGTTGTACATCTGCGAGAAGCGTACGCCCTGCTCCGCCAAGCGATCGAGGTTGGGAGTATCGATCTCGCCGCCAAAGCATCCAAGATCGGAATAACCCATATCGTCGGCGAGGATGAGAATGATGTTGGGACGGTTAGGCGTGTTGTCGACGGACATGAGCGATCCTGTGGCGATTGGGTGAAGTATTCGTTTTTCGGCAATCAATCAGAATAACCGAATCTACCCGATGAGGTTCGAGAGTGTGGTATCAATGTCTGCAAGCTCGCAACAGGAGGCAACGACGATGATGAGGATTGGAACACGGATCAGCCCGGATTGGCTGGATCGGCCGGAAGATCTGCGATTCTTGACGCAGATCGGCGTAGACGCGGTGGACATCACGATGGACATGGTGCCGGGGTATCTGGAGTCAGGAGGAGCCGCCAGCCGAGACGGGATGGCGATGGTGGTCGACAAACTCGGCGAGGCTGGACAGGTGACCGAGCGCGCGAACTGTCTGTCCGGACAGTTTCATGACGTCTATCTTGGTGGTCCGAATGCGGAGCAGGAGACCCGCAACGCCTGCATAAACGCTGAGCTTTGCGCAGAGTTCGACATTCCGGTTCTAGGAGTTCAGCCCTATGCATCGGGGGTGAGCAATCCGAATCTTCCTCGGATACCCGAGTTCGTCGAAGGTCGCGGTGGATACAAGCATCTCAAGTTCGATCTGACTGAAGCATTGGCGACACCTCGTGCCGCCGATGCTCCCGACGAGGAAGATCTATGGGCGCGCCACATTAAGCACTACACCGCGATCTGCGACGTTGCCGAACAAGGTGGCGTCAAGGTGGCAACGCATGGCAACGACCCGCCAGTGCCGTTGCTGCAGGGATACCCCGGCATCATCAACTCATTCGAGTCATTCGACCGGCTCTTCAGCGAGGTACCGTCACCTGCGAACGGCGTGACCTTCTGCGTCGGCACTCGCTACGAATCGGGACAGAACATCTTCGAAGGCATCAAACACTTCGGAGAGCAGAACCGACTCTTCCACGTCCATTTCCGCAACGTCATTGGCACCATACCCAAGAACAAGGGCTACATGGAAGTGATCCCCGATTCAGGCGACCTCAACATGTACGAGGTAGCCAAAGCACTATACGACATCAACTACGAAGGTTGCATCGACTACGACCACATCATGCGATTAACCACCGACGGCCCCGAGGGACGCGAATACATCGCCTACTGCGTCGGACACATGCGAGGCATCATCCAGTCGCTGGAGGCGGTCCACAAGACCGACTGAAAAGCCGCTAGTCAAAGAACGGTGGAAACCATTCGCGTTTGAGGTTCAGTCCGAACCCCGGCTCATCGCTAGGCTTCAACTTGCCTTCAAACGGCGCGACCGTCCCCGGCAGTCGGTCCTTTTCGTGCAAAGGAACCCCAGCCTCAGTCATAACCGGCCCGCTACATTCGATCATCGGGACGGCCGCGAGGCCATAGCACGCGTGCTGACCATAAGCAGTCCCACCGCTGCCGTGCGGTATCACAGATAGCCCTGCCGATTCCGCCACATGGCAGATCTTGATCAGTGGTGTCAGCCCACCGCACCAGATGATGTCAGGTTGGAGAATATCTACCAGCCCCTCCTTCGCAGCGTGGAAGAACGGATAGATGCCGTACCAGTGCTCGCCGGTTGCCAGCGTCTGCCACGGAACGCGTTCACGGAATCGCTCATACTCGTCCAACGTGTCCGGCAGGAACGCGTCCTCCAACCACTTAAGGTCGTAAGGGCGCAACCGCTCAGCAGTTCTGACAGCCGTCTCGACATCGAGTCCCATCCAGAAATCAAGCATCAACTCAGCATCAGGTCCGACAAGCTCACGGGCCTCGGCAATCTCTTCTTCGAGTCGATTAATACCCTCGATACCGTCAGGCGGCCCGTATGGGCTGAAACGTTTGAAGTTCTTGAAGCCGAGTTCCTTCTGCCAAGCCGTATCGTTTCCGGTTGAATAAAGCGGCTTCAAGATGTCCGTGCTTCCGCCAAGGAGACTGTAGACGGGTTTCTCCAGCAGCTTTCCCTTGGCATCCCATAGAGCAAGATCGACAGCCGCGATCGCGTATGCGACGAGAGCGTTGGTTCCAAAACCGGATGTGGAACGGATCATAAGGTCGTATAGCGTCTCGGTTGACATCACATCGCGCCCCTCGATGACAGGAGCAAGGTAGTCATCGATGAGCGACGCGGTGGTGCGACCGTGATCGGTAAACCCGAACCCCCAAGTGCCATCTTCCAGAGTCACCACACAACCAACGTCGCGATCGCCCCCAGGGATCTTCCGGCTGAAAGCAAAGTCCGGTTCTTTGGTGTAGCGGCGAAGCGGTGTCGCCTGCGCGTTCAGATCGCCGCGCGACGGACCGGGGCGGGGAACCGTCATCGGTTTTAGGCGCGGATAGTTAACTTTGGTGGCTTCAACGGAGACGATTTTCATGGAGTGTTCCTTGTAGTGTGCCGCGCCTCAAACGGTACTCGATGGGCATCGAGACGACAACGGGCAATTGTCGCACAACGGCCTGCGCGCTTTGCAGATTTGACGGCCGTGCGTGATCAGTTGCATGTGGAGTTGGAAACGGAGGTCAGGTTCAACTTTCGATTCCAAGATGGGATGCGCAGCATCCGCCGTTGTTTTCTCTTCGATCAGACCTAGACGTTTTGAGACGCGATGGATGTGGGTATCAACAGGAAACGCCGGCATCCCAAGCGCGAAAGCCATGACCACAGCGGCGGTTTTGGGGCCTACACCGGGGAGGTTCATCAGCCAAGTTCTCGCTTCTTCCAAGGGGTATTCCCTGAGAAATTCGATCTCTAGCTCGCCATGTCGATCTAGGATGTCGGCGAGGATGTCTTTGATGCGCTTCGACTTTTGGTTAGACATTCCGCCGTGGTAGATCGCGTCAGCGATTGCCTGCTGATCCGCGATCATCACCTCATCCCATGTAGGAATGGTTTCACGTAGTCGGTCAAACGCCTTTTCGGCGTTGAGGTCAGAGGTGTGCTGGGTCAGGACGGTGAAGATGAGTTCGTCGAGAGCGTTGTATCGTGGGGTCTGCTCAAACTCGCCGTAGATCGCGCTTAATTCGTTGATGATCTCTTGTGGCGATACATGATCTTCAGTCATGAATTCCAGTCGACCGATTGACGGTAAGCGCGACTGAGTTTCGCGGCTGCATTTCTACCGCGAGTTGACGCGCAACGCGATGGATGCCAACGAGTCTCGGCTTGGGGACGGGGGTGCGACTTCGAGCCGTTGAATTGCCGTTTCGACGAAGTCAGCTGTTGTTTTTTCGGCGCGTTCCACGCCACCCTTGATTCTGATCAGATCCAACAACTCGCCTAGCGCAGTTTCGCGTTCGTGCTCGGGAAGGTTGTAGAAGCTCTCGATAGCTGCGGCGCCTTCGGGATCTTCACATGCATATATAGCGGGCAATGTGAGTTTGCCTGCGAGTATGTCTTGGTTTGCCGGTTTGCCTAGTTCGTCGGTCGTCGATTCATAGTCGAGGACATCGTCCCGAACTTGGTATGCCATCCCGAGGTAGTAGCCATATTCTCGCAACGCGGTGATCGAATCTTCGTCGGCACCGCCAAGGACGGCTCCGCTCTCGGCAGAAGTTGAGAAGAGGGAAGCAGTCTTGTCGTAGATACGGGCAAAATATTCGTCGGCTGTGACAGGCAAGATCCAGTTGCTGACCATTTCGTGCAGTTCCCCGCGAGCGAGTTCCGCGATCGTCTCGGAAAAACGGGAGATCAGTCTAACGGAGCCAGTAGCGCAGACGAACTTCGCGGAGGTTGCAAAGACGTAGTCGCCTAGGAGGACGGCGAAGTTATTGCCCCACAGAAAGCCCGCCGTAGCCTTGCCGCGCCGGACATCCGCGTCGTCAACCGTATCGTCGTGGATCAGCGCCGCAATATGCAGCAACTCTACCGCGACCGCCATGCTTATCATTTTCTCGTCAGGAACCACTCCCCACAACTTTGATGCGAGCAACGTCATCGCAGGTCGCATCTTCTTGCCCGGCGTCGACATCACGTGAGCAAGACGCTCGTCAAGTGTTTCGAGGGCATCGATCCCTGCCGGGCAACGCTCTATCTCTTCGATGCTGAGCTGCGTGATGACATCTACTACGCGGTCAAGGTCTTCTGCGATGGGGGCGAAGATGTCCTGCGTGGATGTCGTCTGGAGCGTGGTCATGGCTTCGGAAGTGATGGAGTGTTGTGGCGTTGTTACTATTCGCCGGATTGTTGTGCCAGGAGTCGTTCCTTCTCTTGTTCGACGATTTCGGGATCCAGTTTGCGGAAAAGAGGTTTTGGTGTCGGAAGTGGTGAACCCGGTTCGACGACACGTCGTTTCCAACCGTCGGTGGCCGTAGCCCCGTCAAACCCTAGCAGATCGTGCATCTTGTCGCACGAAAACGGGATGAACGGGTAGAACAGGGTGCGCAATGTCGAGATGACGTTTAATGCCGTCCAGAGAGTTTTTGCCGCTTTTTCAGGATCCGACCGCACGGTTCGCCACGGTTCTTCGGAATCGAGGTATCGATTGCCCACGCGGGCTAATTCCATCGCCTGATAAAGCGCACGTCGGAAACGCCGCGATTCAATGGATTCCGACACGTCCTCCAAGGCTTGTGAGCAAGCATCGATAACTGATTGGTCCTGAGAGCCAAGTTCACCCGGATCAGGAACCTGATTGTCGAAGTTGCGAGTGGTGATGGTGAGTGTTCGGTGAACAAAGTTGCCCAATGTAGCAACAAGGACGTTGTTGTTCGCCGCGAGATATCCTTCCCACGTGAAGTCAGAATCGGAGGTTTCGGGCATAATCGACGCCAGATAGTACCGGAGCGGATCAACATCGTATCGTTCGAGGTAGTCGGGGAGCCAAACGGCCCAGTTTCGACTGCTGGAGAATCCTTGACCATCAAGGTTCAAGTACTCGTTGGCAACAACATCGGTGGGCAGATTCAACCCGCCGTAGCCCATGAGCATTGCGGGCCAAAGGACGGTGTGAAACGGGATGTTGTCTTTGCCTTGGAAGTAGTACGACTCAGCGTCTGAGTCGTGCCAGAACTCTTTCCAATCATCCTCATTGTCGGAGTTGATGGCCCATGCTTTTGTGGCGGAGAAGTATCCGATAACCGCTTCGAACCAGACGTAGATGCGCTTCTTGTCGTACCCTTCGAAACGATCGCTGGGTACGGGGACACCCCACTCGATGTCGCGCGTCATCGCTCGATCATGGAGACCTTCGTTGAGAAAGCCCAAGGTCTGATTTCGGACGTTGGGCCGCCAGTCGTTCTTCGTCTTCACCCATCGTTCAAGGCGTTCTTGGAACGCGCTCAACTTGATCATCAGGTGAGTAGTCTCTATGAAGACAGGTGTGGAGCCGTCGCGGATGCTGCGGATGTCGATGAGATCAGTGGGATCGAGAGTGCGACCGCAGTCGTCGCATTGGTCACCCCGAGCCCCGTCGAAGCCGCAAGCCGGGCAGGTCCCTTCCACGAAACGGTCCGAGAGAAAGCGCTGCTCCGACTCGGAGAACGGCATCAATTGAGTGTCTTCGTAGATGTAACCGTGTTTATCGAGCGTCAGGAGTACATCCTGCGCTACGTCCTCATGGATCTTGGTATGGGTATGGGTGTAGAGATCGTAAGAGAAACCCATCCGCTCCATGCAGTTCGCCCAAATCTCGTGGTAGCGAAAAGCGATATCTTCCGGAGTCACGCCCTCGTCTACCGCCTTCAGCGCTGTGGGCGTGCCGTGCATGTCGCTGCCAGAGACCATAGCGACGCGGTTACCTACCATGCGGTGATAACGGGCAAAGATATCGGCGGGGACATTCATCCCGGCGATGTGGCCGAGATGGGGTTCGCTGTTGACGTAGGGCCAGGCTACGCAGACGAGGATGTTTCTTGACAAGCTTAGAGACTCGCTTCAGGCCGCGGATGCTTGTCACATGATCGTCGATTTAGGAAAAGCGGCGCGGCACTTCGTTTCGATTTTACTTGCCAACAGAATTGAAACTTTGATTCTGGAGGCTAGGAATTTCGATGTATGGTCTCGTAAACCTGGTTTTTGGGCAGTCGAGTTTTAGCAGCCACGGCGTCTACCAGATCGCGGCGTGAGTCGTATCGATCTGCCAACTCCGATGCAGCGGTTAGGATTTGTTTTTTAGCGTTTCTATCGCTAGAAGATCGCGGGCCGCGCTCACCTCTATCAAGCGGAGCGACAACGATGACGAACTCGCCTCGCGGGTTGTCGAAATGCTCAAGAGCGTCTGCTGCCGTGCCCCGCCAGACCTCTTCGTGAATCTTTGTCATTTCACGACATATAGTCAATTGGCGGTCGTTGAAAACGTCTACCATGTCTTGGAGCGCGACTGTCAGGCGATGGGGCGTTTCAAAAAAGACTGCGGCTATAGGTTGTTGAGCGATTTCTCTGAGGAGCCGACGACGCTTTCCCCCCGCCGACGGTAGGAACCCGTACGAAGCAAATTGATCAACATAAAACCCGCTGATTGATAGCGCCGCCATGACGGATGATGGGCCGGGCACTGGAACGACGTTGTGCCCCTGAGCGACGGCGGCGGATACGATTTTCTGACCCGGATCGTTGACACCTGGCGTGCCTGCATCAGACACCAGCGCAGCATCACCCTGACTCAGATAACCGACGATACGATCAATGTCGCTCCGCAACGACCTGCGATGGAAGCTGACGATTCTGGGATTGGTTTGGATATGATCCAGAATTTTGCGAGTGACGCGGGTGTCCTCCGCGATCACCATGGGCACTTCACGGAGGATGCGGACGGCGCGAAGGGTGAGATCGTCTAGATTGCCGATTGGCGTGGCAACGATGTAGAGGGTGGACATGGGATGTGAGGTTCAGTCTCAGTCTAAGGCAGTGCGCCAGGCCATATAACCATATCGGTGATATGGTTCGCAGTATGAAGACCACCTTCAATATCGATGATGCGCTGATGCGGCAACTCCGCGTCGAGGCGGCGCGGCGTGGGGTCACCATGACCGAGATCGTGGAATCTGGCATCAGGCATATGATCGCCAACGGCGAAGACGAACCGAAAGAAGCTCGGAAAAAGCCCTTTGAATTGCCGTCTTGGCCAATGGGTGCCGCCCGTGTGGATATCGCGAATCGGGACGAACTGTACCGATTGTTTGACGAAGAAAAACCGCCTTGGTCATAGACACCAATATTCTGGTTTACGCCGCGAACGAGAATTCTGAGCATTACGCTGCTTGCAGGCGTTTCATCGATCAACGCGTACGTATCCCCGATCCAACCTTCCTGACCTGGGGCATTTGCTACGAATTTCTCCGGGTCACCACGCATCGTGGGCCGTTTCCCCATCGAATTAACGCCGTTGATGCTTCTACATTCCTCTCCACCCTCCTTTCACAACCCACTTTTTCGGTATTGACAGCAACCAACCGGCACTTCGATTTGTTGTCATTGACACTGACTGAGCTCCCCGAGGTCAGCGGCAACCTTGTGCACGACGTCCACACCGCGGTTCTGATGCGAGAACACGGCATCAGCCAGATCTGCACCCGCGACGCCGACTTCTACCGCTTTCCGTTTCTGACAGTGATCGATCCCTTGCGGCAGTAGGACGGTTGGGTCTAAGGATTTCCGTTTGCGACAAATCGTCGATAGTCATGGGCAAGAAGCTGAACCTTCGTCGCGATACCAAATGCCTTCGCCAATAACGACTACATCATCCTCTGTCAACTTCCGGTACTTCGCTTCAATCGGATCCCACGAAAAGGCAAGGAAAAAGTACTCGTCCAAGTACTCTCGGACAGTGATCGCAACGTCACCCCTCTTCAATGGTTCGCCGAAATGATTTTGAGTTTGATCACCATCTTCGTCGGTGACCCCGACAAAAAACCAATCACCCGATGGACACGGATCGTACTCCATACGCTCAACCGCTGAACTATGTTGGGTTAGCGCGATCGGTTGTTCGATGAATCTGGATGATTTGACCCAGTAACCAGAACCAACGCGGATCTTGTCAACTCCGCGTCCGACTCGCCAAGGTTTCCAAGAGTCGCCGTCCCGAGTCGAGAACGCCCATGGTCCCTCAGGTTCATACGGGTACCACGAAATGACCGCTTCAATCGCCGGATTGGTGAAGACGTCCTCAATGTTCGGATCAATCGGATCGGCTGGTACTGACACCGCGTTCCATCCGGCAAACAGCGGCAGTACGAAATCACCGCGCTGTGTCGTCACGAATTCAAAATCGAAGCTGATTTCGTTCCCCCCGGCATCGACAGCGTCTACTTCAACATCGTGTCCTCCCTGATTAATGCTCAATGGCCAATAGACGAATTCGTTGGTCCTGACGATTTCGAACTCATCGACGATTTCCATGCCATCGAATTTGACGGAGCCGAGAGTTACCGTAGTCTCCTCTGGGAATTCGAGCAACACGAAGGGGCGTTCCTCTCGAACGATCGATCTGTTCGGGGGATGCACGCGGACGCTAGGCGTAGTTGGCGTCGCGTCGAATTTGGTGTCCAGTCCGAAACTGGATATAGCGGTCGACCAGTTTGAGACGATCTCGCCAAAACGCTCGTATCTTGAACGATCGCGAGCGTATGCTACGACCGCTAGTTGCCCGTCTTGGAGCGATCGGCTGGTACCTGGCAGGTTTTGCCAAGTGAATTCCCAGTTCTCACTCGGACGCGATAGGGCGACGTTTTCGGTCAACTCGAACGGGTCATCTTTGCCGTCACTGTTTGCATCGTACCCGCAGGTGTAGATTGTCCCAAGCGATTCGCTTGGTCTTTGCACCTGAGGACCGTTGCGATTTCTGATGAAATCATCGATATCGCGGTTGATCTGCTGCGATCCGTCATTTTCGATCCAGTTGAGTTCGCTGCAAACAACGATGATGCGTGGAGCGCCTTGTAAGGGTTCATCCGATGTCACATGAATGTTGATCGAGTCGTTGGTTAACCGATCCGGACCTTCATCTCCAGTGCCTAACCCCGATCCTCCGCTCAGCGTCACCGTCAACTGCGGCGCGATTCCGTCTTTGATCTGTACAAAACCGAGTTTCCGCGTGTTGGTCGAGTTGCCGGCCAAGTCCTCTACTTCCTCTCCCTCGGCGATGCCCACGATAGGCGTTGCATCGGAAGCCAACTCGTTTCGCAGCCGCAAGAACACATATCGACCTGCAACTCGAGTTTCGACTACATCGGCAAAAGATCCGTCATTTAACGACACCAGAAAGGTATCTACAGATACAGTTTCGGATGCAATCGCGCCGTCGAACACGAGCATGATTCCCCGCCGGTCAACCATGGGCAGACCATCGTCATCCAGCCCGTAGTAGCCGGTGACAGAGCTGTGGCGGTCCGTTTGAGCAACGATCGGTGTTACCGCAAATCCCGAAGCGATGACTGCCACCAATACCGCGGCCGTGAGCACGCCTTGACGTACGAGGATTGATGCGTTGTGTGACTTCATCTCCCAGGTTCTCAGGAAATGAAATACGTTGAGAGGCTCAGGCGCGTTTCGTCAGAAGCGAGTCGATGGCAGATTCGTGTTGTTCATCAGCGTGGTAAGAAGAACGGACAAGGGGGCCTGAAGCGACATGCTTAAATCCCATCTCCATGCCGACGCGGGCGAATTCCCCGAACTCGCTCGGATGATAGAAGCGGATCAGGGGGTGATGTCGGTCGGATGGCCTGAGATATTGACCGATGGTTAGGAGATCGCAGTCGGCGTCTCGAAGGTCCTGCATCGTCTGGTAGACCTCGTCTTTGGTCTCGCCTAGACCAACCATCATGCCGGATTTGGTGGGTATGTTCGGGTCAATCTCTTTGACACGGCGGATGAGTTCCAGTGAGAGGTCGTAGTTTCCCTTGGGGCGGACCTTGCTGAAGACGCGACGCGGGGCCTCGATGTTGTGATTCAGGACTTCAGGTCCAGCGTTGACGACGCGTCGCAAGGCGTTAAGATCGCCTCCAAAATCGGGTATCAGAACCTCCACCTTGCACTCAGGAGCGAGACGGTGGACCTGCGTTATCGTCATCGCAAAAATCGACGATCCAAAGTCCGGCAGATCATCCCGATCGACTGACGTGACAACGGTGTATTTCAGATCCATCGCGTTGACGGTCTGAGCCAATCGGAACGGTTCTGCCCAATCGACGTTGACCTCGCCCGGCCAACCCGTCTTGACGTTGCAGTAGGAGCAGGCGCGGGTGCAGGTATCGCCCAAGATCATGAAGGTGGCGGTCCGACGCTCCCAGCAGTCGCCGATGTTAGGACAGGCAGCTTCCTCGCAGACGGTGTGGAGGGCAGAGCCGCGGAATCGCCTCTTCAGATCGGTGTAATTTTCCCCGCCCGGAGCTTTGACCTTGAACCACTCCGGCAACCGCCGCCGAACGCGTGGTTTCGCACCGTTCTGCGAGGCATTCGAAAGTTTGAGGGTGAGTTCTGGTAGCGTTTGAACCAAAGCGAGGTGGCAGTTGGGACAGCAGATGAACGCCGTTCGATAGTTCTCAGGGTATCAAACAGAGCAGTTGTACATTGAGATTCAACTCGAGTACGACGGTTTGAATCTAGTGGTCGTATGACGAGTGAAGTCCATTGATCGGTACATTTCAATATGGCGAAACGCAAGCGCAGAAACCGTTATCGCGGTCCTGATCTCACGACGCACCTCGGTCTCGAGGTGGGCGAAACATTGACCCTCGAGGCGGGAGAATTCGACGAGCGCGGTCTGGCGACCTCGGATTACAAAGGCGCACCGGTGACGATTGCCGGAGCGATCCCAGGGGAGACGGTGTCCGCCAGCGTGGTGAAAGTCTATCGGGATCGCATAGCTACGCTTGTGGACGACATATCAACGAAGTCCGTGTATCGGGTCGAACCCGAATGTCGTTATTTCGGCAAGTGTTCAGGGTGCCAGTGGCAACACATTGATTACGTTCGACAGCTCGAGATCAAACGCGAACTAGTAATCGCCGCGTTGCAACCTTACGAAACCCTTCGTGATGTCGAAGTTGAAGAGAGCCTGCCGTCACCTGAACAGTTCGGCTACCGGAACCACGCCCGATTCACCGTCGGGCGCGGCGGGAAAAGCGGTGTAGCGGGTTTCATGAATGCCGACAGTCGGCAGTTCGTCCGGATCGATGAGTGCCTCATCATGGATGACCGAATAAACGAGACGTTGGCACAGTTGCAGGGACGTCTCGATCGGATGACGCAGTTCTCAATCAGAGTAGGGGCTAATACCGGTGATGTGATAATCCAACCCCTGCTGCCTGCGGAGATTCAGGATGTCCCTTCGGGTCGGCAACAGTATGTCGAGGAGGTGCGGGGAGCCAAGTTTCAAGTTGCCGCTTCATCGTTCTTCCAAGTAAACACCGCTCAACTTGCGAAGATCATCGACGAGATCGCTGCAATGCTGGAATTGGACGGTGACGACACGCTCGTGGATCTCTATTGCGGGGTTGGAACGTTTACTCGTCTGTTGTCGCCGTATGCGAGAAAAGTGATTGGCATTGAAGAATCTGCGTCGGCGGTGGCCGATGCTCGGGTCAACTGCGCAGATGTTGACAACGTCGAGTTCATCGAAGCGAAGGCAGAGCTGGCCGCTCAGGAACTCGCTCAGTCAGGGTTGAAGATCGACGTCGCGATCATCGATCCGCCACGCATCGGTTGCCATCCTGAAGCATTGGAGGCGCTGACGGTTCTGTCACCTCGCAGGATCATGATGGTGTCGTGCAACCCGATAACCATGGCACGCGACATCGATGCCCTTTGCGAAGGCGGGTTTAAACTTGTATCAGTTCGCCCTGTAGACATGTTTCCGCAAACTAGGCATGTCGAATCCCTCGCCCTTTTGGAAGGTTAAGGTCCTCAGACGACTGCAGGCAGAAGTGCCACTGCTATGTCGACTTTGCTCACATCTGCCCTACCGCGCAGCCAGTCAACGCATTCCGGCGAGCGTCGCCGGTTCGTGCTGGCTTCTGGATCGCAGCGTCGGCGAGACATCATGCGCCTCGCCGGCTTGACTTTCGTTGTTCAGAACGGTCCGGCAGGTGACGCTGAGATCGGCCCGAAAGATGAACCAGATGCGGAACGGTTGACGTGGCGCAACGCCGAGACAAAACTCAAAGCCGCGATAGACGCGACACGCAACAGGATGCCTTGGGATACTGTAGTCGTCGCCGCAGATACCACGGTCGCTTTGGATGACCGTCCACTAGGAAAACCCGGCGATCGAACAGAGGCGGAATCGATGCTCCGCGCGTTGCGAGGCCGTCAGCACATGGTAGTCACTTCGGTCGCAATGACCTATGCACCGCTTCGCCAGCGCGGCGAGACCCTGGCATGTTCGGTAACGTCAAAAGTCGACATGCGCGAGTACGGTGATGACGAGATCGATGCATACATCGCCACTGGAGTTACATTTGACCGCGCTGGTGCCTATGGCGTCCAGGACCCCCAGTTCAATCCAGCGGAATCCGTGATTGGTTGCTATCTGAACGTGGTTGGCCTGCCGTTATGCGCTATACGCGCTTTGCTGCCATCCGACGCCTGCACATTTGCCGATTCGCATGTCTACGTCACCTGCGCCTCACATGAACAAGGGAATGGATCGTGAATCTATTCGGCATTGGCGGTCTCGAACTCATTGTCGTTTTCCTTGTCGCACTTCTCGTCGTTGGGCCGGTACGATTGGTTCAAGGCGCTCGCATGGCCCGGAAATATCTGACGGAACTGCGTCGCCAGCGCGAGGAACTGACGCAGATGGTAGAAGAAGCGGTCGACATGGAGGGCATTCGGGAACGGCTAGACCAAGACGGGATTCTCGATGATGTCCGTGATCTGACATCCGAACTCGGCCAGATCCAAGAAGATGCTCGCAGCATCACCACTGACGCCGCTGATTTCAAATCGCTCGCTAGGTCAGTCGTTCGGCCCGGCGGATACTCAAGAACGGCACCGGAACCGAAGATGCCCGATCCAAAGCCGGAAGAAACAGAGAGCGAACCTGACGCGGCAGATAGTTCACAGCGGACCGAAACAACGCCGTGAAAGATCGCCCTGACCAGCTGATGTCGCACTTTGCGGAGCTCAAGAAACGGCTCTACATCGCCATTGCGGCGATTTTGATATCGACGATCCTTGCGTTCGCCTTTTACAAGCCGATACAGGATTTCGTCCAACAGCCCGCCATTGAAGCTCTGGAACGTGTACGGCCGGATGACCCGGCCCGTCTCGTGCAACTCGATATAACCGAGGGATGGACCGTAACCGCCAAGGTGTCCATCTTGGTGGGGTTTGCAGCCGCGTTTCCGATCGTGTTGTACCAGGTGATCGCTTTCGTGAGGCCAGGCCTCAAGGGCAACGAGCGGCGAATGCTATATCTGCTGCTCCCAGGAGGGACTTTACTGTTCGTGGCCGGTGCGGCATTCGCCTACTACCTGTTAATTCCGCCCGCCATCCACTTCCTCTTGCAGTTCGGAGGCGAGATCGCGCTCGTCACGCCCCGGCTGTCTTCCTATGTGACTCTGGTCACGACGCTGACGGTCTGGATGGGGCTGATATTCGAGTTGCCCATCGCCATGTTCCTTCTCGCCAAGTTGGGCGTTATACGACCGCAAGGACTTTCGAAGCAACGACGTTGGGTGATTCTCTTCGCCTTTGTGCTCGCGGCGATCGTGACGCCGACTGTCGATCCCGTGACACAGACGATGGTCGCGGCGCCTGTGGTAGTGCTGTTTGAGCTTGGGCTGATTTTGACCAAATTGGCCGTTCGAGAACCGAAGAGTGAGAACGCTACAGAACGGGGCGTAGCAGACGCCGGAAATTAATCAGCCTTTTTCTCGGTGTCGGTTTCGGCCTTTTCACCGTCGGCAGTCTCGGCATTGTCCTTATTGCCGATGTTGCCGATGCTTCCGCGGAACTCTTTGATGGCGGTTCCGATGCCGCGTCCGACCTCGGGGAGTCTCCCGGCACCGAAGATGATGAGCACCACCACAACGATCAGGAATATTTCGAGCGGGCCTATGCCTCTTCCAAACATGGTGTTCCGAGCCTTGCCGTAAGTTGGCTTTAGGTAGGGCGGTTAAGTTAGATGCCGCAATGTCAAACTAGATTGTAAACGACGCGTTCTTGTTGAGCCGCGTAAGCGGCTTCGCCCCGGTTCCGCAATATCACGGAACCGGGGCGAAGGGGATTCGTTTGGTCCGATCGAACTCAGTAGCGCCGCACGACGGCGATGACGCGACCTTGGATCTGAACATCGTCCGCTTCGGCGATGATCGGCTCGTAACTGCTGTTCTCGGGTTGCAGCGTCACGAGCGGACCGTTCTGGTAGTAGCGCTTGACGGTATGGCTGTCATTGCTCTTGATGTGAGCGATCACCATGTCGCCCCGCTTGGCGCGGCTGGTCTGCTCCAATATGATCACATCGCCTTCGATGATGCCGGCGTCGAGCATGGACTCGCCGACGACCTCAAGTGCGAAGGGTTCGCGAACGTTTCCGACGATCCAGTCTGGAAACTCAATGGTTTCGAACTCGCCGACCTGATCCCATTCGACGGCCTCTGGCATCACGACGGTGTCACCCGCGGCAACGGTGCCGAGGATCGGGATACCGGTCTTGACGTTGAGGGACCGCGCGTTGCTGTCGCCCGAAAGCAGCCCTTGTTCGATCATCGGCTTCACGTGATAATTGACGTTGGAAGCAGAACTGATCCCGACTGCATGCGCGATTTCGCGCAGATTCGGACCGTAAAGGTTTTCGCGCCTATAGTCGCGAATGAACTCCCAGATCTGGCGTCGAACCTCACGGGTTTTGGATCTTGGCTTTGGCATCGTTAGGATTATCCTCCAATTTCTCGGATTTGCGTCTGTCACTACTGTTATATATCGCACATTTGTCGAATGTTGTCAAGTGTTTTTGTCAATTTCTTCGTAATTCGCGATTTGAGCAATCGACCACGGCGCCCAAAAGCGAATTTGGGATCCATTCCAGGAGATTGAACCATTCTAGAAACAAGCTTCATAAGTTGCTGCCTGACGTTACGTTAGAATCGACTAAGTTCAAGTTTGCTAACGATTGACGCGGTCTACAACCGCGCGGAGCAGCGTCGATGGCTACAGTGTCCGACACCCTACAAGATAGCCCAGTCAATACCTCTGGCTCCACCGACTCGTTGCGCAAAAATTACGATCACACCGAAATCGAACCCCGTATCCGCCAACTTTGGCAGGAAAACGACATCTATCGCTGGAATCCCGACGACAACGGCCGCCCCAAGTGGTTCGTCCAGTCGATGTTCCCCTATCCCTCGGGCGACCTTCACATAGGCCATTGGTTCGCGTTCAGCGGTGGTGATGCAGCCGCTCGTTTCAAGCGGATGGAAGGCTACAACGTCTTGCATCCCCAAGGTTTCGACGCCTTCGGACTCCCTGCCGAAAACGCCGCCATACGAGGGAATGTCCACCCGAAACTCTGGACCTACGACAACATCGCAAACATGCGCCGCCAGTTCGAGCTCATGGGAAACTCTTACGACTGGTCGCGTCAAATAATCACCTGCGACCCCGAGTACTACAAATGGAATCAATATTTTTTCCTGAAATTCCTTGAGAGCGGGATCGCGTATCGCTCCGACGGTGCGGTGAACTGGTGCCCCGAAGATCAAACGACCCTGGCGAACGAGCAGGTTAAAGACGGCAAATGCGAGCGCTGCGAAACAGTGGTCGTCAAACGCAACATGCCGCAGTGGTACTTCGCCATCACCAAATACGCGGATGAGATGCTCGACATGTCTGGCATCGAATGGCCGGAAAAGGTCATCGTCAGCCAGGAAAACTGGATCGGACGCTCCGAAGGCGTGAACATCCGGTTCGACATCTCCGAGTATGGTCTCGATACCAAATCGATCGGCACCTTCACCACCCGTATAGACACGGTTTTCGGCGTTACCTTCGTCGTTCTCGCGCCCGAGCATCCTCTGGTTGACGAGTTGACGCAGCCCGATCATAAACCCGTCGTTGACGAATATGTTGCCGCCGCCGCACGCGAGACCGAGATTGAACGCACCTCCGCTGTCCGGGAAAAGACCGGTGTTCCCACTGGCGCGTACTGCATTAACCCATTGAACAACGAGCGCGTGCCCATCCTCGTAGGTGACTACGTCCTCGCGACATACGGCACAGGCGCAGTCATGGGTGTACCCGCCCACGACGAACGAGACTTCGAGTTCGCCAAGAAGTGCAACCTCCCGATTCGAGTCGTCGTCGCGCCGGAAGACTGGGATGGCGACGAACTCGAGGCTGCATATATCGCACCTGGTGTTCAGGTCAACTCTGGCGATTTTGACGGTCTTCCGAGTCAAGATGGCATGGAGGCGATATCCGACGCCATAGAAGCGAATGGCTGGGGCGAGCGCGTCGTGACCTATCACATGCGCGACTGGCTGATTTCGCGCCAACGCTACTGGGGCACCCCCATACCCGTCATCTACTGCGACGATTGCGGAACCGTACCCGTCCCATACGAAGACCTCCCGGTCGAGCTCCCAGCCGACGCCGCATTCAAACCGTCGGGCCGCTCACCTCTCACCGAGCATGAAGGTTTCCTCAACGCGCCATGCCCCAACTGCGGCGGACCCGGCAAACGAGAGACCGACACGATGGACACCTTCATGGACTCGTCGTGGTACCACATGCGATACCTAAGCCCCCAAGACGACGCAAACCCGTTCGATCCCGAAGTCGCAGCGTCTTGGGCTCCAGTGGATCAATACACCGGCGGTATGGAACATGCGGTAATGCACTTGCTGTACTCCCGCTTCTTCAACCGTGCGCTGCGAGACATGGGCTATGTGGACTTCGACGAGCCGTACGTCCATCTCTTCAGCCACGGCACGTTGACGACCGATGTGGGAAAAATCTCGAAGCGTTCCAACCCCCTCGCTCCTGACCCCTTGGTCCAAGAGTATGGCGCGGACACTCTCCGGTGCTATCTGATGTTCCTAGGCCCATGGGACAAAGGCGGCGCATGGACCGAGTCGGGCATCAACGGTATCCGTCGTTGGTTGCACCGAGTATGGGACGTATGCCTCCGTGATCACAGAGAGTTGACCGGCGACGACGCAACAGCCGACAGTGTGCTCGACATGGCATCGCACAACGCGACCAAGCGAGTTATTGAAGATATGCGGTCTTACAAATACAACACCGCGATCGCATCGCTGATGACCTACGTCAACCATTTGAACGAGGCTTGGGACAACGGCGGAGTTTCTCCGGAACTTTGGCGAGACAGCATACGCCGACTGCTCCTGCATCTCGCACCCCTCGCACCCCACATCGCAGAAGAGCTGTGGCTCCGCAATGGTTGGGAGTTCTCCGTTCACCAACAACTCCTCCCAGAGTGGGACGAGTCCAAACTCACCGTCGACACCGTCAATATCGTCGTTCAAGTGAATGGCCGCGTGCGGGACACCATCTCAGTACCCGTTGATGCGGGAGAAAAAGAGATCGCCGCCGCCGCACTTGCCTCTCCTGGTGCGCTCCGTCACACCCAAGACAAGCACATCCGTCGCGAAATCTACGTCCCCGGCCGCCTCTTCAACATCGTTGTCTGATACTCAGGCTATCCCTATCCGTTGATTAGACAGGGAGCCGTCGCGGTCAGTTGGCAGAGTGCCCGTTTCCATTGCGACGCTCATTGAGGTCATCGTTGTGGAACACGCCGCGTTCTTCACCTTGGAACGCGTGCACAGCCACCTCTATCCCATCGACTCCGACCAGCTGGTTCATCTCTTGAATGAAACGGTTCACGATGTCACGCAGATCTTCGTCGGTGAGACTCTCACGCACGATGAGCGTAGCGTGGACCATGCCCTGCGGATAGTGAACATCCAGACGGCCCACGTCCCGGTCCTCGGCATCCACCACGAAATACGACTCTGACTGTGGTGTCCGCACTTCTCGTTGAAGCGTGTAAATCGTCATGTACGCCTACCTAGATTCTCCTCACATGAAGCGAGGCGTGGTTCGCACCTTTTCGGAACAGAATAAGGATGCGGGACTTCCATCAGTCAATCACGTCCGGACATGGCCGTCACCGGTGACGACCCACTTGTAGGACATAATTTCGCGGATCCCCATCGGCCCGCGTGCGTGCAGCTTGTTGGTCGAGATCGCAACCTCGGCACCTAGTCCGAACTCACCGCCATCGTTGAACCGGGTCGACGCGTTTGCAAAGACCGCCGATGCATCCACCTCGTTCAAAAAGCGTTCTACCACCTCCGGGTCTTCCGCGATCACCGCCTCCGAATGTCCCGACCCGTAACGCCGAATATGTTCAAGCGCATCGTCTAGACTCCGGACGACCTTGACCGACAGGATCAGCGCCAGGAACTCCGTCCCGAAGTCATCCTCATTCGCTCGCAGAACTTTTACCGTCTTCCGCTTCGGGCCGAGAAGGGACCAAGCTCGATTATCGGCCCGGATCTCAACTCCGGCTTCGGAGAACTTGCCCGATAACTCGTACAAGACGTCTTTCGCCACGCTCTCGTGGACCAGCAACGTGTCCAGAGCGTTGCAGACGGTGTGACGTTGGGCCTTGGCATTAAAGACGACATCGACCGCCTTGCCCAGATCCGCAGAGCTATCGACATACGCATGACAGACGCCGATACCGCCAGTGACCGCCGGCATCTTCGCCTTCTCCGCCACCATGTGCACCAGCTCCGCGCTACCCCGAGGCACCAAGAGGTCGATGTAATCCTCCAACTCCAACATCTCCCCTACCAGCGCGCGATCCGTCGATTCCACGAACTGAACCGCATTGTCTGGTAGACCGGCATCCACAACCGCCTCCCGAACCAACGCTGCCAGAGCCGAGTTGGTGCGTATCGCTTCCTTGCCGCCACGCAGGATCACCGCATTTCCTGCCTTGATGCACAAGGCCGCAATGTCGATCGTCACGTTGGGACGGCTCTCATAGATGACGCCGATAACACCTAGCGGCACCCGGACCCGCTTTAACGTCATCCCGTTGTAGGCGGTGCTCTCCTCGATCACTTCGCCAACAGGATCGTCAATGTCCGCAATGCTCAAAACCGCCTTTGCCATATCGGCGATTCGGGCATCGTTCAACTCCATCCGCTCCGCCACGTGCTCATCCAGACCACCTGCAAGAGCCGCGGCAATGTCCGCCTCGTTGGCCGACAAAACGCGACCGCTGTTCTCAACGAGTGATGACGCAAGAGTCCTCAATGCCTTGTCACGCTGCTCCGCAGTGCAACGTCCCAACTCACCCGCCGCGTCCCGCGCGGCCTCGCCGATAGCGCGCATGTTTACGCTCGCAGCGCCATTCTCTGATGGCGAATCGACCGAGGACAAATCCTGCTCAGTTCGAACAGTTTCAACGGTGACCATCTCTATTTCTTCCCTTCTACGTATTCACCTTCGCTGTCCGGCACGATGCCGAGAGCCATGTTGTTGCGATGCACTATTTCCCGGCCAAAGTAGCTTTCGAGAATATCGGGCAATTCCCCTGATCTCTTGCCCATGACCAACCGGGTGTCTGATGCCGAGTAGTTGCTGATGCCCCAAGCGACATTCACTCCCGACATAGATTTGACACCAATGATATCCCCACGTTCGAACTCTCCATCAACGTCAGTCACGCCGACCGGCAAAAGACTGTTGCCTCGTTTGGCCAGCGCCTTGACCGCACCGTCATCGATAGTCACGGCTCCTTTAGCTTCAGTGCCGCCAGTGAGCAACCAGCGTTTACGACTTTCTGATGGGGGAACCAGTGAATGGAATCTGGTCCCCACCTTCTCTTCGTTCAGCACCCTCCGGACGATGTAATCTTCGTGACCGTCAGCGATCACCATGTCAACACCCGAGAGCATCGCAACTTCTGCGGCCTCTAGTTTGCTGCGCATCCCGCCGCTACCACGATCGTCTCTCGGGCCGCCGGCGAAACTCCTGATCTCATCGGTCAACTCGTACACATCGTGTATCAACTCGGCGTCGGGGTCATTGTGGGGATCAGAAGTATAGAGACCATCCATCTCGCCCAGCAGCACGAGCAGGTCAGCATCCAACACATTCGCCAACATCGCCGATAGCCGGTCATTATCGCCGTAGATGACTCCGACAATCTCCTCAACAGCCACAACGTCATTCTCATTCACGATCGGGACTATCCCGGCTTCCAGCAGCATCTCCATCGTGCCTCGGACGTTTAGATATCCCTCGCGCTGGTTCAGGACGCTTCGGGAGAGCAACGTCTGGGCAACTTCGATCCCGAACTTGCCGAAAAGCGATTTGTACAGAGCAATAACATCAACCTGGCCAATTGCTGCTGCTGCCTGACGAGCGGTAACGTTTCGCCTTCGCAATCTGCCGCGGCTCTTCGGGCTGCGATTGATCAACGTGTCCATCCCAGCACCCACGGCACCCGACGAGACGATCACCACCTCCAGACCCGAACGGTGCGCCTCCGCGATCTGACCTACAAGACTCGAGATCGTCTCCTCATCCAACTCCCCCGAATCCCGAGTCACGATATTCGTTCCCAACTTGAAGACAGAACGCTTGATCGCGCCCGAATCGGTATCTGTTGAGGTGGGGACACGGGCCATGAATCCGATTATAAGGTTGCCGTTTTCGCCTCGAAACGCCCTCGATAGAGTTCGGTTAACCCCAGATGAGGATAGAATCGGACTTCAAGAACACCCGCAACCTAATTGCGGGTTTTACCGCGCGTGCGCACACCTCCATGCCCCGAAACGTACAGCAACCATTCCTTGCATCTCTAACCGATCGACTAATCGGAACCGCCGAATTCGACTCAATCGGGCAAGCCTTTTCGCACCCGCGGGCAAACGTCCCCACAATATGTCCTGAACCGGCGAACCCCCTTCTCTTAGCCGCGGTTTGGCGACGGATGCAAGTACCGACGCTCGTCATCACACCAAATCCCGACTCCGCGCAACGAATCGTCGATCAACTCCCGACATGGACGGGTACCCCAGACATCGATGAAGATGGGTCACCGATCCATCACTTCATCGAAACCGGCGGCATCCCCTTCGAACGATACGAACCCGACCGAGGTGCTGCCCATCGACGCATCATCGCTCTCGACGCGCTCCGCGGCCATGCTCAGTCCGACGCCGACCCACCATTGGTGATCGCATCGGTTCAAGCCCTCGCAGAAAAAACCATCGAACCGGATGTATTCAAAAACATCAACCGCGAGATCAAGATCGGCGACCAGATCGATATCGTCGAGACGATGCGACACCTGACGCGGTCCGGCTACGAAGTGCTACCCACCGTCGAACAACCTGGAACCGTCTCTCGCAGAGGCGGCATCATCGACATCTTCCCAGTAGGCGCGAACCACCCGATCCGCATCGAACTTTTCGACGACGAAGTCGATACGATGCGCCTCTTCGACATCGAGACGCAACGGTCCTTCGCCGATATCAACTCCATCCGCGTCATCCCCGCCCGAGAAGAACTGCCCAGTTTTGTCGACTCCCAATCTATCCGCGACTCGATCGGAGCACTCAACACCGACAATATCGACTTCACTCGTCTCTCCGCTCGCCGCTTGTCCGATGAGCTGAATTTGGTGTCAGAGGGCGAAATCGACAACGAACTCGCCTTCTACGCGGGATTCTTCAACCGAGGCTCTCTCTTCGACTACCTGCCTAACGATGCTGTCGTCATAGCCCTACGTCCACGCATGATCGCAGATGCTGCGACCGGTATCGATCGCCGTCTAGAAGAAATCCGCCGCGTCAAGGAGCGACGCACCGAGGTTCCGATCAACTTCCCGGTTCCTCACATCGATTGGCCGCACCTCGCGCAGAGCATCGAGACGATCGGTCACCGATTGGAGATCGATCCCTTCGGAATCGACGCCCGCGATTTAGGCGACAAACGACCACTCCCGATCAAACACCATTTGCCGACGAACCGCATCGATCCCTCCGCGTTGATGGACGATGGAGAAGATCTCGTCAATATCGTCTTGGACGACCCGACGCTCGCGCTCGCTCGCGCCATTGAACAAGGCGCCAACCAAGTCGTCGCCATCACCAGTCATCCCGCGCGACTTTACGAACTCGCAGAAGACGCGGGTATCAAGTCGCAATACGAGCGCAAAGACGGTAAAGCGTCGCCTGGGAGAAAAACGAAGTCAAGAAAAACGAAGTCGCCAGTTGTAATCGCTGAAGGCTATGCAACCTCGGGTTTCGCTCTGGAGTTTGACGGCGGCGAAACTGTGCGCGTACTAACCGACGCCGAGATATTTGGTATCAGAAAACAGCGAAGGCGCACCCACCGACGCGCAGTCAGACGAGGCCCGCAACTTGAGCAACTTCAACCTGGCGTATACGTCGTCCATGCCGATCACGGCATCGCCAAGTTCATCGGCACCGAAACTAAGGAACCCGACGGCCGCGAACACCTGATTCTCCAATACGCAAAAGACGATCGCGTATACGTGCCCACCGAGCACATCGACCGCATCCAGATCTACCAAGGCGGTGGCGAGACCGCACCGCGACTGTCAAGGCTGGGGACTCAAGAGTGGCGGTCTGCCAGACGCCGCGCCAAGCGCGCAACCGAAATCGTCGCCAACGAACTCCTCAGCATCTACGCCGCCCGGATGTTGGCCAAGGGTATCCAAGCCGACCCTGACACGCCTTGGCAACACGTCCTCGAAGCCAGCTTCCCATTCGAAGAAACACCCGACCAACTTACTGCTCTCCAAGCCGTCAAGCAAGACATGGAGGGCGAAAAGTCGATGGACCGCATCATCTGCGGAGATGTCGGCTTCGGCAAGACAGAGATCGCTTTGCGCAGCGCATTCAAAGCCGTCCAGAACGGTCGTCAAGCCGCAGTGCTAGTCCCAACCACTCTCCTGGCCCAACAGCACTACGACACATTCAAGGAACGGCTCGCCCCATTCCCAGTAGAGATCGACGTCATATCGCGCTTCCGCACCCGCGACGAACAGCAAGACATCTTGGAACGGCTCTCAAATGGTCGAATCGACATCATCATCGGCACTCACCGCCTGATCCAACGCGACATCGCCTTCAACGATCTCGGGCTTGTCGTGATCGATGAGGAGCAGAAGTTCGGCGTTAGGCACAAAGAGCACATGAAGAGACTCCGGGCCGCGGTAGATGTCCTCACTCTTTCGGCCACTCCGATACCGCGAACCCTCTACATGTCAATCGCGGGCATCCGCGATATGAGCAACATGGAGACCGCGCCCGAAGAACGCCTCCCGGTCCGAACCTTCGTCTCCGAATCGAGCGACGACCTCATCCGAGAAGCCATCCTTCGCGAACTCGATCGTGGCGGACAGGCCTTCTTCCTACACAACCGCGTCAAAGGTATCGAACGCGTCAGCCGTCGGTTGAGAGAACTCGTCCCGGAAGCCTCTTTCACGATCGGGCATGGACAGATGCCTGAAGGTCAACTCGAAGAAGTGGTCACAGCATTCGAGCGAGGCGAATACGACGTCCTCGTATGCACGACAATCATCGAGGCCGGCATCGACATGCCCAACGTCAACACACTGATCGTCGACGATGCCGACCGTTTCGGCCTTGCCCAGCTTCACCACATCCGAGGACGCGTTGGTCGAGGCGCCAAACAGGGATTCGCCTACCTCCTAGTCCAACCAAACAAATCCCTCACCGAAGAGGCCGACGCCCGTCTCAACACCATCCTCGCCGCGACCGAACTCGGATCTGGCTTCAAGATCGCCATGCGAGACCTCGAGATACGAGGCATGGGCAACGTCATCGGCGCGGAACAGAGCGGGCACGTCGCCGCAATAGGTCTACACCTCTACACCCAACTCCTATCCCAGTCCGTCGAAGAACTCCGTCGCAAGATGGAGCAATCCCCTAGCGGCGAAGGCTCGCTTGAAGATGTAGCATCGGCCACCGGAAACGGTTCGCCGCACACCGACAATCGAGCCAACGGTCGCACACCGAAGCTGATGAGCAACGGAGAGGCTGATTGGCAACCCCCAAGCATGATCCGCGCAGATGTTCGCCTTGGCATTGACGACAACGTACCGCCCGAATACATCGAAGACCTCGCTCAACGCCTATCCTTCCACCAACGCCTCTCTTGGGCCAGCAGCCAAGAAGAAATCAACGGATTGCGCGAGGAACTCCGCGACCGGTACGGTCCGATCCCCGAAAGTGTCGAAGGGATTCTCGAAACCGCACGCATTCGCCTGCTGGCGGAACAGGCCGATTGCTCCTCCGTGCGCGTCACCGGCGATCGCGCCCGCATTATGATGAACTCCCCCGTCGGCGGCGCCAAAACTCAATTACAGCGCCTCCTCGGCCCCCAAGCCCGCGTCGGCAACACTCAGATCGTCATCCAAGCCGACAAAGGCATGGACACCCAAGAGTTCGTCCAAGAGATCGGACCAGTCCTCGAAACCATCCGCAACTTCCGACAGCGCATCATGGCGTTGGTCAACGCCTCCTAGTCAGGTCCCCGACGGACTCCACAGCTGGTGTAAATTGATGCCCTCGCGCATCATCAGCATCAACATGGGCACCGCAAAGGAGATGCATCAACTGCTGCTGAAATTCATGCGCTACAGCAGTGTGTCGCAACATCTCATCGATACTCGGTTGGAGTTGAAGATGTGAAAAAACAACCGATTGGTTGATCAACTTTCCGAAATCGCCTACCGATTACACCTCACGACACTAACCCCAACCCCGGCACTTCACACCGGAACAACACACAAGTAGGCGCGTTCGTTTTCTGCAACCAAGCCTTCAATTCCTGCGTCGAGAGTGGCCAGTTGTCCGTTTCGCTGCATTGCAGTGGCCAGCAATACGGCGTCTGTGACTTGGCGATACCCTTGAAGACGCGAACCAATTGATTCCGGCAGATGCAGGATCGACTGGTCCAGCGGCCAAAACGTATGGGAACCCAATTGGGTGAGTCTCTCTAATACCCCAATGGCATCCAGAGGAGTGATGCTGTGCCGCACTACCGACGGATTGCATGACACACGCACGAATCCCGCCTCCGTCAGCGGACAAGTCGCCCAACCATCTTCCCCACGTTCCTCAAACCAGGCTCTAGCGGCCGCGTGGTGCACATGGTTGGGCCAAGCAAGGGCTATCAAGACGTTGACGTCCAGTAACATGCTCACGGCCAGTCGTCCAAGGACCGGTAGACGTCCTCGCTCGTGATTGGCTCCGCATCGACGGCGATGGGAAATGTGGTACCGTCTCCGCCTTCCCCGACAGTGGCATTGCTTCTGAAGCCGCGCCGAGCCAGTTCCGACAAGGCGCTGCCGAGGCTGCTTCCCTTCCGATCCGCCAGCGCCCGTGCTACTGCCAACACATCATCGTCGATTGTTACGGTCGTACGCATGATGACATTATAGCATCAACGCATCAAGATGGTCGTAGAAAACCACCGAATACAATCTGATTTTTCGCCATTGCAAACGAATGCAACAACACCGTTAGAATTGCATCCCGATGGCTCCAGATTCTTCCCAATCATTGAATTCAGCCGCAACTTCCTCTTGGAACACCCACATCCAAGCCATCAACTCCCTCGGCGAAGAAATCCTCGCCAGCGGCTGGAAGCCTACCGCGATCCTAGGCATCTCCCGAGGCGGTCTCATCCCCGCGGCCATGCTCTCATACATTCTCGACGTTCGAGTAATCCAATCCATCCGAGTCCAACACTACGACGAAAAGAACAACCCTCTCGACTCAGGCCCTCAATTCGTCGCTGGCCCCGAACCATTCGCATCTCGCCATATCGAAACCGATCGTCTCCTAGTCGTGGACGACATCGTTGACACCGGTGAAACGTTGAAGTTGGTGCTCGACGCCGTGCGCCCACACGTCACCGAGGTCAAGGTCGCCGCTCTCTACGTGCGGTCAAACAAGCAAACCGCAGCTGATTGGTTTTGGCGCGTAGATGACGAATGGGTGGTGTTCCCCTGGGCGCCGGAACGTTAGCCATCCGCTTTGAGCGCTGCTCGCCGTCATAGTTAGATCTTCAGAGCGGATTGTGCCACCGCAAACCCGGGAAACGAGCGAAATCCGAATCGTTTGAGTGCACCTCCGCCTGATACTCCATCGCGATCGCGGCTATATGAGCATCGGTCACCAAGTTACCGCCCACGCCAGCGGCGTCCAAGTTGCGCCGAAACAGTGCTAGGTGCTCCCGGCCCGGATTGATTGCCGAGATATGTGGCAGTTCAAACCACTCCGACACCCAGTCCACAGCTACTGTCGCAGGCAATGGGTTCGGTGTAACGCTCCGGAGCGTGATGGTACGCACAAACCCGCTAGCCACGATCCAAGGAATTCCGATCTGCTCCGATCCATTCGTCAGATCCTGCCACCAACTCCTAGCCAAGCGGTGGAACGGCGCGTCCTCATTATGCGCATATACAAGCAGGTTGATATCAGGAACGATCACGAGACACTTTCCCTCAGATAATCCTCAACTTCCAGTTCATCGTTGAGCTGGTTAAGCCTTAACGGGTCTATCCCAGGCGCAAATCCACCTTTGAAGGTTCTAACCTTAAAGGGCCTCCGTGGTTCGTCGTTCATCGTCGGCGACATCCCTCGCCGCAGCGTTTCGTTCACAACCTGCTTGAACGATTTCTCGTGAAGCTTGCTCTGTTCCCTCAGGAAATCCGCAATGTCATCATCAATTGTCAACGTCGTTCTCATATCAGACATCATAGTGCGTCATAATTTTGATGTCAAGATGTCTCACGATTTCTGACCGACAGGATCGACGGAATCGAAAGCATAATAGACTGCGAAACCAACAGAAGCAAAAACCCATGAAAATAACCAACATCCGCCTACGCCACCTCACCGGACACATGGAGGTCGACGGCCCCTTCTTCGAGGACCGCCTCCTCCAGCCCACAGACATCTACGAAGAGTTCCGCGAGAATCGCAGCCAAATCGGCAACCGCGGTACACAAGTTGACGACAAAGTCTTCAAAGTCGAGCAAACATTCGTTCAGATCGATACCGACGAAGGCGTCAGCGGCATCTCGTCTGCCGGTTTCAGCGGCACCAACTGGCACGTCTGGCAGTTGAAAGACCTTCTCATCGGACGCGATCCCCTCGCCACCGAGTTCCTCTGGGACATCATGCACCGCACCTCAGTCCACGGACGTCAAGGCGAACCCATGATGGCGATCTCCGCACTTGACATCGCCCTCTGGGACCTCAAAGGCAAGTGGCTAGGTCAACCCGTCTACATGCTCATCGGCGGCCCATGCCGAAAATCTATGCCCGCCTACGCATCTATGCTCGGTCACAACGTCACCGACATGGGCTTAGTCCGCGAGCGCGCAACGATGGCCAAAGAGCGGGGCTTCACCGCCCAAAAATGGTTCTTCCGACACGGTCCGATGTCCGGACACGAAGGGCTCATGAAAAACGTCGAGATGGTCAAAACGCTCCGCGAGACCGTCGGCCCAGAAATCGACATCATGCTCGACTGCTGGCAATCGATGGACGTCAACTACGTCGTCAAACTCGCCTCCTACATCGAGGAGTACCAACCCCGATGGATCGAAGAGGTCGCCATGCCCGATCGCATCGACTCCTACCGTAAGATCCGCGAAAAGATCAACATCCCCGTCTCCGGAGCCGAGCACGAGTACACCCGATGGGGCTTCAAACGCTTCCTAGACGCCGAGGCGCTCGACATCATCCAACCCGATCTCAACTGGGCAGGCGGCCTATCCGAAACGCTCAAAATCTCCGCGATGGCCACAGCCTACGACATCATCACCATCGCCCACCAAGGCGTCACCCCCGTCGGCATGGCATGGTCCGCATCCCAGTCACCCATCCACACCCCATATGTCGAGATGCTCCTAAAACACGCCGCACTCGCCTACCACTTCGACAAAAACAACGGACCCATCCTCAACAACGGCAACCTCACCGTCTCCGACGAACCCGGTTTCGGCTATGTCATCGACCAAGACAAAGTCGAAGAAGAACGCGAAATCACGTTCTAATTCAACCAACAGTAGCCAATGTAGAGCCAGTCTGCGCCCCCGCATAAACTGGCTCCCACCCAACATCCCGATGCCCGAAATCGAATCCGCCAGGGTGCAGGACTTCGGCGAGGATTTCTAAGGTTTCAACCAATCGCGGCCCGGGGCGATTGAAATACTGATTCCCATCGGCAACAAACACCCTTCCATTCTCAACCGCCGATAGCGAAGCCCAACCAGTCTTCGCCTCAAGGATCGGCACGTCCTCACGCGTCCGCTCGATATCAAACCCACAAGGAGCGATAACGATCACATCAGGATCGTGCTCGCGCAACTCCTCATACCGCAACCAAGGCGAATGCAACCCCGCCTTGCCAAACAAAGACCGACCACCCGCCATCTCCACCAACGTCGGCATCCAATTCCCTCCCGCCATCAACGGATCCACCCACTCAATCAACGCCACAGAGGGAATGTCACTCAATCCCTCAGTCTTCTCAACGATCGCATTCATCCTCCGCTTCGAGTCAGCAACCAAGGCTTCGCCCCGTTCCCGCGCCCCCAATGAGTCGGCCACTCGCATGATGTCGCCCCAAACATCATCAAGCGCATTCGGTTGCAGAGAAACAATCGCCGGCTGAAACCCCACTATCTTGGCAACCGCCGCTTCAACATCCCTCAGACTCACCGCACAAACCTCGCACTGCGTCTGCGTAACGATATGCGTCGGATCCAACTCGCGCAGCACCTCCAGCTTCACGTCATAAACGCCCAAAGCGCCATAAGCAGCATCCATCGCATCGGAACCCCGCAACACATCCTTCACCTGCTGATCGATCTCCAGACTCGAACCGCCAACCTCGATCTTCGGAACCGTCACCGCAGGCAACTCCTCGACATCCGCCGGATAGTCACACTCATGCGACCTCCCAACCAACTGTTCACGAAATCCCAACGCGCAGACAATCTCGGTGGCGCTAGCTATCAAGGAGAGGATTCGGGGCTCTGATTCGTTTGACATGACCTCATTTTAGGTTGACCCGAACGATCGCGATCAACCCAGCAATATACTTGCGAAAAGACAACCTCAAACCCGATTCCCAAGCAATATCCCATGACTCTCTCACCCCCGATCCAGCGCGATGTACCCGACGCCCTAGGCCGATTCGGTCGATACGGGGGACAGTTCGTACCCGAAACCCTCATGGCCGCGTTGGCCGAACTCGAGGAAGCCTACAGTGCCGCCAGGGAAGATTCCACCTTCTGGGATGAACTCTCAAACCTCCTGACCGACTACGTAGGCAGACCCACCCCTCTCTACCACGCCGCGAACCTCAGCCAAAAACTCGGCGGAGCACAGATCTGGATTAAGCGCGAAGACCTCGCCCACACCGGCGCACACAAGATCAACAACGCCATGGGTCAGATCCTGTTGGCAAAACGCCTAGGCAAGAATCGCATCATCGCCGAGACCGGTGCCGGACAACACGGCGTCGCCACCGCCACCGCTTGCGCCATGATGGGACTCGAATGCATCGTCTACATGGGTGAAGAGGACATCCATCGACAAGCTCCCAACGTCTACCGCATGAAGCTCCTCGGCGCAACCGTCGAACCCGTCCTATCCGGCAGTCGCACCCTCAAAGACGCCATCAACGAAGCCATCCGAGACTGGGTAACCAACGTCCAGACGACCCACTACCTAATCGGCAGCGCCGTCGGACCGCACCCTTACCCCATGCTCGTCCGAGACTTCCAGAACGTCATCGGCAAAGAAGCCCGCGCCCAGTGCCTAGACCAGATCGGACGTCTCCCCGACTACGCCGTAGCCTGTGTCGGCGGCGGTTCCAACGCCATCGGACTCTTCAGCGGCTTCGTCGACGACGAATCCGTCGGCCTCATCGGTGTAGAAGCCGCCGGTGACGGCGTCGACACTGACCGACACTCCGCAACAATCACCAAAGGTCGCCCCGGAGTCCTCCACGGCGCAATGTCATACCTCCTTCAAGACGAATGGGGACAGGTCACAGAAGCCCACTCCGTATCCGCCGGCCTCGACTACCCCGGCGTAGGACCCGAGCACTCATATTTCCACGACATCGAACGCGCCAAATACGTCGCCATCGACGACACCGGCGCCCTCGACGGCTTCGACCTCCTCTGCCTGACCGAAGGCATCATCCCAGCCCTAGAACCATCCCATGCCCTCGCCTACATCAAAGATTGGGCACCAAACCTAGACTCTTCAACCGTCATCCTGCTCCTCCTAAGCGGCCGCGGCGACAAAGACCTAGAAACCGTAGCCACTCAACGCGGCATCGAAATCTGATTCGACACCTACACCTTCACCACATAGGTGCTCGCTATCTTATCGTGCCAACCCTGCCGCTGGCCATCGAACAGAACCCAGATGTAGCCGAGAAGGAGGATGATTGCCGAGACGATCTTTCCGATGACCTCGCGCAGCAACGTGGTGCCGAAGCCGATCGGCGTGCCATCCGTCTTGACGATCTTTATGCCAATGGCGATCTTCCCAGGCGATTGACCTCGACTGGCCACCATGATCAGCACGATGATCCAGTACACGATCCCAAAGACCGTATTCATGATCTCTCCACCGAGGCCCATAGCCGAGCCGATCACGAAGCCCGCAATCCCGACGACTATCGATATCACGAAGTCCACTAGGAACGCACCCAAACGCTGCCCCGCACTCGCAATCTCCAATGCCACCATCCCTTCCGGGGCATCATCCGAAACCACGTTGTACTCCATCATTTCCTCCTAATAGCAGACCAATCGTCGTTAAACCGTACCATCATCCCTTCCGCGGCGCACCTGTCAGCACAATCAATACCGCCGCGCCGCTCATCAACCCGACTCCAACCCACCACGCCGGATCGTACGACCCCGTCCAATCCCTGACGTAACCCGCCGCCGGTGCACCGATACCACCCACAACCAGGTTGATCGGATTCGCCAAACCTCGAATTCCACCCACGCTCCCACGTCCAAAATAGTCCGCCCAGATGAAGTTGTTCAAAAACATCATCCCGCCGATACCCATACCGAAGATCCACATTGAAATGAACATGATCGGCAGATTCGTGGCGTAGATCGTCAATACGCTTGCTCCAGCCAACATCGAAAACCCAAACGCTCCCAAGAACCGCGCCGGAATCCATTTCACCAGCATCCCGAACAGAAACGTCGAACCACCTGCCGCTACCGCATCGAACGCCGTCGCAAAAGATATCAACGTCGGGTCCATACCCCGGTCCATAAACGCCGCGATCCGATGCAGCGCCACCGTCCCCGTCGCCAGATGAACCATCGAGAACACGATCACCAACCGCCACAAAGTCGTCGTCCGGACCGCTTCCCGCACCGTCCACGAAACCTCTTCGACCACCCGCATTGATCCCGCGCCGCCACCAGAATCCTTCGGCAAATCACCATCCGGCACCAACCCAACATCCTCGGGTTGCCGACGCACGAAGAGCGCGGCGAGCGGAACGATAACGACGATCCCGATGATAGCCAGAACGATCCACGCGCCACGCCAACCGATCTCATTGATCAACACCTGAGTAAGTGGAATAAACAGCAACGCCCCGACCGGTATCCCCAGACCCACAAACGCCACCGCCTTCCCCCGGTTCCTCACAAACCACTTCAAAACCGGCACCGTCGTAACCAGCGCACCCGGACCGCTCATCCCGACCAGCCCCATCACGATAAAGAGAACGACCAAATGCCATGCCGACGTGACATACGCCAGCCCGATCAGCGCACCACCCGTCGCCAACGCCGCCACCGGCAGCATCACTCGCGAACCATATCGATCCAGCAACCACCCGATCAACGGACTCGTCGCCGAACTCGCTCCCTGCCTAGCCGTCTGCGCCCACCCGAACGCTGCACGACCGATCCCTAGATCATCCCCCATCGGCTTGATGAACAACCCGAAATTCAACGACCCCATACCCATGCTCACAGCACCCGTAGCCGCCATCACCGCAACGATCACCCATCCGTAGAAGACGGGCTCGCGCCCATTACCCGCTCTCTTCATCAACTGCATCATGCCAAACTACCACAACCTAT
This sequence comes from Dehalococcoidia bacterium, assembly GCA_022819585.1. GTDB lineage: Bacteria > Chloroflexota > Dehalococcoidia > Lucifugimonadales > Lucifugimonadaceae > Bin127. Next base: position 67,281 of record JAJEGY010000019.1, read on the forward strand.
CATCCCTCCATCAGACCCTCAGGCCAGCGTAAAACGCTCAACACTCACCTTCCCTGAAACACTAAATTCAGCATAGCAATACTGAATCTGTTGACGCATATCCAACCCTCAACTATCCTTCATCACCAAACTAGAGCTGGACACAATGCGCCAAATGTTGATACACGAGAGAAGCCCTATTCTCCAGAGGGGAATCGCGCTCACAGTCATCTTGGCCCTGTCGCTTGTCCTCGCTGCGTGCGGCGAGGCAGATCAGGACGCCACCAACGATAAGGCTCCCGAAACACCCAAGCCCACGCAGGCTCCTACTCAAACTCCCAAAATCGAACCCACTCCCGCACCTGCACCGACCGCAACTCCACAAATCGAACCCACACCCACGCAGGCTCCTACTCAAACTCCCAAAATCGAACCCACTCCCGCACCTGCGCCGACCGCAACTCCGCATCCGGAGCCCACTCCCGCCGAGAACCCTTCCACCGACCCGCTCGACATCCCAGAACACCTCCGTGAAAAGACCACCCAATTCTGGGAGGCATACAACAAGTACGATCTTGACGCGCTTAAGACCTTCTACGAGGAAAACTACTGGAACGAGCAGGAGGCAGAGGTACAGTCAAACATGCAGCCATTCAAAAGCTTTGGCATGAAGATCACCGCTCAGGAGACATCTCCTCCCACAGAAATCGCCCCCGGCAAATGGGAAATCAGGCAGAACGCAAGTTTCTCTGTCGGTTCAATCAAAATGGTCTTTATCTACGAAGAATTCGAAGGAGACTGGCTACTCACACACGCAGAAGATCAGTAGACCGGAACAACAACCAAATCTGAACAACACACGGGACCAAATAGATGCCCAACAAAACCAAAATCGAAAAAGTCGAATCCATGCTCATCGGAGGCTCCGACGGTTCACCCGGCGGACACCACATCGTCCGCATCTGGACCGAAGACGGGACCTACGGCGTCGGCCAGTCCTCATGCTGGGCATACATGGAAGCCGCCGACGCCATCGCCCAGAAGTGCGGCGACTACCTCATCGGAAAAGACCCCTCCCGCATCGAGCACCACTGGCAGTACATGTATCGCATGGGACCCTTCCGCGGCTCCGCTCTCTCCGGTGCCATCAGCGCCGTCGACATCGCGTTGTGGGACATCAAAGGCAAGCGCTTCGACGCACCCGTATGGGACCTCCTAGGCGGTAACACCCGCGACAAGATCAGGCTCCACCTCCTCATGGGGCCGAGGCAGGCCACCGATCTGCCCTTCCCTCACGACCGCGGCAAACAAGCCCACGGACTCTACGTCGCCGCGAAAGAATCCGCCGAAGAAGGTTGGACCGCCATCAAGACCGACCCATTGCCTAACGGCTTCGAGAGCATGACCGTCGAACGCCTCATCTCAGACACCGTCGACAACGTAGCCGCCATGCGCGAAGGTGCCGGCAAAGACGTCGACATCATCCTCGAGATCCACCGAAAACTCACCCCCATGAACGCCACTTTGCTGGCGCAGGAACTCGAACAGTTCCGACCCCTCTTCTACGAAGACCCGATACAGATCGACAGCATGATCTTGCAGGGCGGCATCGCTAAGCGCACCGCGATCCCCGTCGCAAACGGCGAGCGCATACACAACATCTGGGAGTTCCGCGACATGTTCGAAGGCGGCGGACCTCAATACGTCCGACCCGACATGGGCCTCGGCGGCGGCATAACCCACGTCAAAAAAATCGCCGCACTCGCAGAGTCCTACCATTCCGCACTAGCAACCCACAACTTCCTAGGCCCGATCACAACCTCCGCGGCCATCCAAGTCGACGCCTCCATCCCCAACTTCGTCACCCAGGAATACTCCCTGCGCGACGAACACCCCGCAAACGCCGTCTTCATAAACCACCACAAACGAGAAGGCGGATACATGCTCCTACCCGACGCCCCAGGCATCGGCATCGAAATCGACGAAGACCTCCTAAAAATCGCCAAAACAACCTACGAAACCCGAGACCTAAACATGATCCCCATGAGAACCGACGGCTCCGTAGGCTACTCCGTCTAACCCAACGGCAACACAAATCCCGCTACCGCCCCCTCGCCAAATGCGTAACGGGGCACCGTTCTATATGAGCTATTCGTGAACATCCCGGGGCGCCGACACTCGTAGGGGCCGTTCGAGAACGGCCCGAGGAGGTACTGCGAAGGAAGCGAAGCATCCCTTTGCAGAATGATGGTCAGAGCCAATAACCACCAAAGCATCCACAAACAATGGCAACGACGTATGGGAAATCGTTAACCTTATATGGATGCACCTCGTGCAAAAACACAACTCATTGCTCCGTCGCATCGCGCCTTTTCTCACCGCGATCGCACTCAGCGGCTCCTTGGCCATCCTCGCCGCATGCGAATCCGACACAGAAACCCCTGCTACGACCCCGACCAGCGACCCTGAAATCCGCCTCGCTCCAACTGACGTACCTCCATCCAAAGTCGAACCCGACCAACCCCCACGACCAAAACCAACCTTCACTCCAACCTTCACCGTAACCAGCACCTTCACTCCAACCGCAACCGAAACTCCGACGCCTACCAACACGCCGACTCCCGAACCCACGCCGACCTTCACGCCAGAACCAACTCCCACAACTGAACCCACTCCCACACCAACACCAACCGACACGCCAACACCGACTCCCGAACCCACATCAACACCATCACCAGAACCGACACCCACTCCTATCCCAGCCAACACCGCGACACCTATCCCCACTCCCACTCTCATACCAGACACGCCCACACCAGCACCAACCGACACACCAACACCCGAACCCACACCAACACCATCACCAGAACCAACCGCAACATCAACTCCGGAACCAACCGCAATACCCTCGCCTACACCCACGCCCTTCCCCACCGCAACACCATTCCCAACCGCAACACCCACAATAACGCCAACACCAACCCCGGAACCAGTCGCCGACCTAACAGTCAGCTGGGTATTCCAAACCGAATCCACAGGCACGGGCGCAATCCGCTCCATCGTCCCCGACATAACTGTCCGCGAAGGCATCGTATACGTCGGCTCAAAAGACAACCACTTCTACGCCCTCTACGCCGCCACCGGCGAAGTCCGATGGTCACGTAACGTCGGCTCCGACATTACCGGCGGCGCCGTCCTCAGCGAAGACGGCTCAATCGTGTTCTTCGGTACCGCCGCCGACGGTGTCTTCGCCCTCGATACCGAAGACGGCAGCAAACGATGGGACTACAACCACGATGACGCCAGAGGTTTCGACGTCCGACCAACGCTGTACAAGAACCTCCTCATCGCCCCAACCACGGGCGGGCGTGTATATGCAATCGATGCCGATCCTGAGAGCGACACCGAGGGCGAAGTCAAATGGATCTACCCCAAACTGTCGTCAAAAGAACTCCCACAATTCGAAGAAGCAGGCGTAGCTTACGAGGGCAATTTCTACATCGGCAACAGAGACGGTACCCTTCACGGCATCACCATTAGTACAGGAATAAGAAACGGAAGCGCCACCCATCGCGGCGAAAAATTGCCTCACTTCAATCCCGGAGGCGACGAGGATGCGGAACCCATCAGAGCTAAAGTCGCGCGTGCCGGGCCCGACATATATTTCGCCAATGACGCAAACGAAATCATCAAATACACCGGACACCGCGTTAGATGGGTGTATCCAGCGGAACGACCGGTCAGGGGAGAGATCGCCGCTACAGAAGAAATCGTCATTGCCGCGGATCGTTCGGGTGCAATATACGCCCTAAACCCAGACGAAGACGAAGCCGAAAGAAGGCGCGAAAACGACCCCTACAAAACCCCCGAACTTGTTTGGCGAGAATTCACCGACCGGTTCGAAAACATTGACGCAAGGATAATCGGAGGACCTATCATCGCCGGCCAATGGGTCTTCATTGTCGACCACTTCGGCATCCTGTACATGATCGATATCGAACGCGGAAAAACCGAATACAAAATCGACCTTTGGGAAGGCCTCAGGCCGTGCACCCTTTGTAGATCCACTCCCGCCGTCGAAGGAAACATGATCTTCGTAGGAACCCAAGACGGAACCATCGTCGGCATCCAGCTCCCCGAAATCGAACCTTGACCCACAACTCCCAGTGATAAACTGCGCAACTGCAACCGTCAAATCATTAGCAACAACCAACCCATGAAATCATTCGCACAAGTCCTCGATCTCAAAGACGACCCAGAAATCATCGCAGAATACGAGGAATACCACCGAAACGTCTGGCCAGAAGTCCTCGAAGCCCTCAAAGGCATCGGTATCGAGCGCATGGAGATCTTCCGCATCGGAAACCACCTCTTCATGTACTGCACCGCTCCCGACGACTTCGATCCTAGCCGAGACTTCCAGAGCTACACATCCACCAAGCGCGCCGAAGAATGGAACGACCTCATGATGACCTACCAGCAAAAGGTCCCCGAAGCTGGCCCTGACGACTGGTGGGCCCCGATGACGCTGGCTTTCGACTCCAAGTGGTTCGAAGACTGATCCACGCGATCCCCGAATTGTCCCGAGACGAACCCGATACGGCCGAAGAACTCACCCTCGCTATCGCCGAGGCCATCCAAACCGCCGAAGAACTCGCCCTCACCTCCGTAGCCAGAGGCGACTACTCCCAGTCCGAAATCATCTCGGAACGCCTCACGCCAAACCTCATGCAGGCCAAGATGTACGCCGAGATCGCAATGACCTCTGCACCAGAAATCCGCACGGGAATCGCCGAGGCAACCGCCGTCGCATCAGACCTCGCCGACATCGACTCCAAATACTCCCCCCTTCTCTCGATGCTGCGCCGCCTCCGCGAAGCCGCCGCCCGACATATCAACTAAGAACCCTCACATGACGGGCATCCAAGTCGAGATCGAGATAGACGAAGGCGCAACAACCGCCTCGCCCGAAGCCATCTCCACCACCCAACTCGCCATCCAGACCATTCTCCGTCATGAAGGCTTCGACGAAAACCGTCCTGCCTCGGTCACCCTCCTACTTACCGGCGACCCCAAATTACGCCAACTGAACCGAGACTATGCCGGAGAAGACCATGTGACCGATGTCCTCTCCTTCGCATCCGAATCATCCGACGGCTTCCCGTTCGTCAACGATCAAGAACCGACTCATCGTCTAGGCGATGTCGCTATCTCAATACCTCAGACCACACGCCAAGCCCAAGAAAAGAACATCCCCTTCAATCGCGAACTTGCAATGCTAGCCATCCACGGAACACTCCACCTCCTCGGCTACGATCACGCAACTTCCGACGAAGAACGCATCATGTTCGGCAAAACAGACACCGCCCTAGACGCCATCTTCGACCGATAACCGCATGACGAAAACCGATTTATCGGCTGTGCAGAAACACCGGCGCCAGCATCTGGTCCACCGGAACAAAGCCATCGGTTAGCATCACCGCTTCCTTCTCGTGGAACCATCGGTAGAACAGATCTTCCGGCATGAAGCGGGTTATCGGTTCATGCCAACCAACCGCCTGATTCGCCTCCACCAGATCGGCGTGAGATATCGGCTCCGACGAACCCACGACCACGTACGTCACGTTGCTTCGCTCATCCTTGTCCCAAAGATCGTCATCTCTCAGCACATACACATGCTCGAAGGTGTGCTGCATCGTGTTCACGTATGACCGCAGGAAATTCCCGATCTCGATGTTGTCCACGATGTTGACGATATATATCCCATCAGGCCTGAGAAGCTCCTTGACCTCCTGATTGAACTCATGCGTCGTCAACTGGTACGGCACCGAAAAGTCGTTGAACGCATCCCCCACCACCATGTCGTACTGGCCCTTCGGTAACTCCCGCGCCTTCATCCGGGCATCCTCGTGGTAGCTGATGATCGTCGTGTTCAACGGCAACCAAAGATAATCATGCGCTATCAGGGTCACCGCAGGATCGATCTCGACAACCTCAACATCCCAGTCCCCGTAGTGGTGTTCGATGAGACGCGGCATCGTATACCCGCCTCCCCCGATGAACATCACCTTTGGCGTACCGTGCCGATACTCCTGCAACGCAACAAAGTCCCCAGTGATCTTCTCGTATCCATAGACGAGAAAAGTCGGGTCGCCCTTGGCGACGTAGCTGTGCAATAGCTGGTCAAGCGTCAGTGTCCTCACCGTCTTGCCTTGAATCTCCCGCTCCCTCACCTTGATGCAGAAATAGTTGCTCTCCTCTTCGCAGTCCGAATCAAACCACTCATAGCTGAAACTCAGATACACAGCAGCAATCGCGATCACAACAGGTAGCGCGGCGAAGACCTTATAGCGAATCTTCCAGAGGTCACCGAACAGCAACGCCATCGCGAACAAAACTATCGCCACAGCCAGCACGATCGGCCGCGTCCCGATCCACTGGATCAACACGAACCCCGTCAGAAATACGCCCAAGATCGAACCCGCAGTCGAGATCGCATAAAACCTACCGACGATATTCCCCGTCCTCGACAGGTTTTGGAGCTCCAACTTGATCACTATCGGCGTCACCATCCCCAGAATCACACTTACTGGCAAAAACAGCACCGCCGTCAGCGTCACGATCCGAGGCAGCAATGGCAAATCGCTCACTAGATCCCCCGCCACCGAAATCAACGGCAAGATGATCACCGTGAACACGCCCGAAACCAGCAAGAGGATCCCCAGCGTCATCCGTGATGGGTATTTGTCCGCAAGCACGCCTCCGGCGTAGTTGCCCGCGCTGATCCCTGCCAACACAACTCCGATGATGCTCGTCCACGTATACAGCGACACGCCGATCACGGGCGCGAGGATCCGGCCAGCGACGATCTCCAAGATGAGGGTGCAAGCACTCGCGGTAAAGACGATCAGATACGGGATCAGCGATGCCAAAGCAGATACGACGGGGTTCCCGCGTGCTACAGGTTCCTCTTCTGGCAAAACTTCAGTTTCTGTCAAAGTCTGATCATCCCTTCGGCTGGTGAAATCGACAGCCCTACCGTTATCTAGCAGAGATAAGGATACCTGTTATCCACGTCTCGCCATTGCACGCAAACTACCGATAACGTTCAAAGAACTTCTTCACCCGCTCTGAGAACCGTTCCGGAAACGACGAATGCATCCCGTGTCCGCTGTCATCCCACTTCTCAAACTCCGCATCCGGAAGCATAGTCATCGCCTCAGCAGCCTCTTCATCGTCCAACGCGGACCCGAGCGTAGGCTCGGCCTGCAGCAATAGTCCGGGCGCTGCAGCTTGGACGATAAAATCTTCGGTCCGCCAGTTCGCGCGCGCTCGACCGCTCAATGTGGAACGATATACCTCCGGGTCCATAGCCATCAGCTTTTCGGTACGATCATGGCATCGCGCATCGTCTAGATCGAAATAGGACTCTCTGACGTGAGCAAAGACCGCGTCGTAGCTGCGGTTGCTGTCTAAAATCTCCAAAGTCTCTGAGAAGCGGATTCGGAACTCGTTGTTTTCCGGAGGACGATGCTGCAAGAAAAGCGGCGGGTCTTCGTAGACCGCGGCGCGCACCAGATCTGATCTCAGCGCGTTCAGCCCCAGAGCCGTCGCTCCCCCCAGAGAATGACCGACTACAAATGCCGGCTCGCCTATCACACGTTCGATCAACTTGGCCTGATCTTCCGCATACAAACGCCAGTGATACCCATCCGCAGCCCAAGATGATTTGCCATGCCCACGCAGATCCGCACCGTATATGTGCCATTGGTCTGCGAACGCATCCACCACGCTGAACCAGTCCTGCCATCTTCCGCTGATCCCATGTATGAACAGCAACGGCGGGCCATTGTCGGGGCCCTCGCCGTAGTTGATGTGCCGATCACCCAGCTGTAGCCGAGATTCGGTAAACGCGGTCTGGACTTGATTATTCATTTGCTGCTTTCTTGTTTGCTTGCTTTGTTTGTCGTCAGATCACTTACGACATGGTATTCCGAATTCAAACGGATTTGCCTTATTACGGGGCAACCAAATATGAACCCTCTAAAATACTCTGGAAACCCACCAACCGCTACACGGAGACAGGCTACGATATGGCACAAGTTTCGAACAACGGCAACGGAACAGTAAACCGGGGCGTCTTTTCGATACCGGTCACGCCGTTCAACGAGGATGGCAGCGTCGACTACGAGTCTCTGCGCCGCTGTGTCGCCTATTGCGTAGAGGCTGGGGCGCACGGTGTTGTGATGCCGGTCAATGCCAGCGAAGGGCCGAGGTTGACTGATGAGGAGCGGGATGAAGTCTTACGCGTGGGCGTCGCCACTGTGGCTGGTGCCGTGCCTGTAGTGGCTGGTGCAAGTGGGATCTCGGTCGAGCACTGCATTGAACGGGCACGCGTCGCGGTGGAATGTGGCGCAGACTCGATAATCGCAATGCCCTGCAACGGCATGGGCGGCGGTCAAGAGACCATCGACCTCTTCGGAGCTCTCGCCGAGGCGACGGGGCTTCCCGTATGGCTGCAAAACAATAAGCCGCCCACCGGCCCCACCATTCCTACCCCAACCATCATCCGAATCGTGGAAGAGATACCCGCGGCCCGGTTGCTTAAAGAGGAGAGCCTTCTCCCCGGAAATGTGATGACGGCGGTGCTCGACGCATGTGGAGACAAGGTGGAATCGATCATGGGCGGCATGGGCGGCAGATACCTCCTAGGCGAATATCGACGAGGTGGAGCGGGAACCATGCCTGCCGGTCACATCACCGAAGCGCACGTCGCTCTATGGGACGCACTCGAAGCTGGCGGAGTTGACGAGAACGGGCAGCAAGTGGTCAGCGCCGAGGCGAGAGCGATGTTCAACCGTCTCCTCCCGTCTCTGAACTTCGAGTTCTTCTTCGGGGTCACTACCTACAAGCAGGCCTTCTGGCGTCGGGGAATCATCAAGACGCCGATAACCCGACAACCCGGTTCAAAACCCTTCGATCGTTACGACGGCGAAGAGCTGGATACCATCCTCGATGAACTCTCCGACCTGCTGACTTGGCGCGGTTAGTCGGTCACTCGTCCGCGCCGAACGGCACGAGCGGAATGTATCAGACCACCGGCAGCCAAAGCTACTCCGGCCAGCAGCATCACCAATATCCCGAAAGTGCCGGGACTCGCTCCCCCAGTCGCAGGCAACACGACCTCAGGAGAGGGAGTCGGCGAGGGCAATGCGGGACCAGGTGATCCCTCCATTCCAACCGCCAAGATCGTTGGTACTGATCCCACATAACCGCAGACGCTCAAATTACCTTCGATTACGCGCACGCCAGAGTTCAAAACCGTCTGCGATATTCCCTCGGCATCGGTGGCTATCAACCGGACGTCGACGATGTTGGCGGAGAACATCTTCGGCATTGGCACACAAGCATCCACCGGGTTACGAAACCTGAAACCCCGAGAGGGCGTTATCCGATGTTCGTTAATGGCGTCCACCACGTAGTAGTTTCCGCCAAGGGTGTAGCGGTGATGCACCATCCCAGCGTTGGACGCCACGCCACCCTTGGTCATTCGAACACCAACGATATATGCGCTCGGAACATCGCCCGGCTCTGCGATCAAGGAATAGTCATCGCCGACTATTGAGCCGCCTTCTTCAGGCGTGAAGACCTCGTAACTGTTCCCGTCGGCATCAGCAAGAATCAGCGGTATCGGTCCCGGCGGATTAACGGGCGAAGGATCCGCGGCACGAGCAGGCTCGGCGGCGAATAGCAACGCGAACGCTACCAAGGTCATCGCGAAGACGGGGATGATGGCTCGATACAACGAGAGCTTAGAAGCGGGCAGTTCTGTATTGTTCATGTTCAGATGGATGGTTTACCTGGTTATAAAGCCAATTATCTATCGCGATTTAGGGGAAGCTTGCGAAAGCCTCCGTCATTCCCGCAACGGACGTAATTCCGCGAGCGTAATCCCAAGGTGTAAACTGAAACACACGAGATGATCGCGATATCGACACGCGATCAACGAAGCCCAACATGGCAACTACGCCGACACTCGTTTCTCAAACCTCGAAATCCACGAGGCCGTCAAACAGGAACGGGTACGAACGCTCGCTAACCGAACTAATGCAAGAGGTGCACTCGTACCTCGCCACTGACGAGATCGAGTTCGTCCAGTCCGCTTACGAGTACGCTTACCTCGCTCACGAGGGACAGAAGCGGCAGTCTGGCGAACCCTACATCACCCATCCCATCGCCGTCTCGTTGAGGCTTGCAAAGCTGCACCTCCCAACTGATCTGATCGCGGCCGGCCTCCTTCACGACACCGTCGAAGACTGCGGCGTCGAAGTGGACGACATTCGAAAAGAGTTCGGCGACACCGTGGCGCTTCTCGTCGATGGCGTGACCAAGTTGAAGCAGATCGAGTTGAAGGCCATCGACGGCGGCTCGAAGAATCGCAGACATGCCGAAGATCGGGAGCAGCGCAGGATCGAAAGTCTCCGCAAGATGTTCGTCACCGCAGGCGACGATCGACGCGTGTTGCTGATCAAACTCGCCGACCGCATGCACAACATCGAAACCTTGCGCTTCACCTCCGAGGAGCAGCAACATCGCATCGCACGCGAGACGATGGACATCTACGCGCCGCTCGCCGACCGACTCGGAATGAACGACTGGAAGTGGCGGCTCGAAGATTCGGCTTTCTACTACTTGGACCGCAAGGAATACCGCAACATCTCGGGGCTGGTGAAACGCAAGCGTCGGGAACGCGAGGAATACACCTCGCAGGCGGTGGACATCCTCAAAGAGTCCATCATCGAAAATGCCGGCATCCAAGCATCCATCAGCGGCAGAGCCAAACACCTCTACAGCATCGCACGAAAAAAGAGGCGATACGAAGAGCTAGGCAGAACCTTCGACGAGATCCACGACCTTACCGCCCTCCGCGTCATCACCGAGTCCACATCCGATTGCTACCACGCGCTCGGCATCGTCCACGGAATGTGGCCGATGATCGAAGGCACCTTCGACGACTACATATCCAAACCCAAATCCAACGGATACCAATCGCTCCACACCACCGTCCGTGGACCTGAGAACACTCCCTTGGAGGTCCAGATCCGCTCTCGTGAGATGCACGAAATCGCCGAACAAGGCTTTGCCGCGCACTGGGCATATAAGCAGGGCGGAAACAACGAGGGCGACCAGAACGCGTCTGACCGCACCATGACTTGGCTGAAAGACATGGTCACCATCGACGACGTCTCGAACGATTCTCACGATTTCTACGAGTCTGTAGATCAGGAAATTCTCAGCAACGACCAGATACAGGTTTTCACACCCGCGGGCGATGTCATCGAACTCCCCTCCGGCGCAACGCCGCTCGACTTCGCCTACCGCATTCACACCGAGTTGGGGCATAGCACCGTCGGTGCCGTCGTCAACGGCAAGTTGGTGCCCCTCAACACCGCGTTGCAACCTGGCGATGTCATCGAGATACGCAAGTCGAGAACTCCACGCGGTCCCAGTCTCGATTGGCAAGACGCCGAAAAGCGCTACTTGGCTACTAACAGCGCCAAGGCCAAGGTCAGACAATGGTTCAGCCGACAAGCGCGTGACACCAACATTCAGCAAGGACGCCAGCAACTCAGGCGCGTGGTTGACCAACTCTCGCGCATGGGCCACGACGTTGACGCTGATGAGATCGCCGAATTGATGGGTTACGCCACAACCGACGAACTCTTCGCCGACCTCGGAAAAACCCATCAGCAACCATCCGTCATCGTACGAATCGTTATCAACGCGATCGACGAACAACGCCCCGAAAGCATTCTCGAAGCACAACTCGCAGAGGGCGAACGGGAAGCGGCTCGCGTCAAGGCGTCCGACATCTCCAGAGGCGTCATCGTAATGGGTTTGCCGGGCGTGCAGATCAACTTCCCCCAATGCTGCACTCCGGTGTACGGAGACGAAATCGTCGGATACCTCACGCGTGGTAGAGGCGTATCGGCACATCGCACAAACTGCCACAACGTGAGAAATCTCGACGACGATGACATGGAACGCCTCGTCGACGCCGCATGGGGGCACTTCGAAGGATCCTACCCTGCAAGACTAAGGGTCGAAGGCTCCGATCGTATGGGGCTCATCCATGACATCAGCGGGATCATTCGAGACGAGAAGATGAACCTCCACAAAATGGCTTCTGGCGAAGACATCGGGCGGGGAAGCACACGCATCGACTTCACGGTATACACCACCGGCCTCGAGCAGCTCGCCAGACTATTCAATCGCCTCGAATCCGTTCCCGGCGTCTCCCACGTCAGACGCATCAGCTGACATATCTCTTCCTCTGTTCCCAGCGAAGCGAAAAGAGGCGCAGAGCAAAGCGACACAAGAGTTCCCGCCTAATCACTTCGCCATCAACCCGCCTCTTTATAGAATCGAACGAGTCTGAACCTTGATATCGACGCAACCCAGATCTTCGTAAACCGAAAGGCACCCGAAAAACTATGCCTGCAGCCAAATCAATGCGCGTACAGCGGCGCCGAGCGGCCCGCAACCAAACTGTGCGGTCGTTCGTGCGGACACGCGTCACGGCCGCTCGCAAAGCCATCGACGCTGCGCCGTCCGATGATGCAACCGTCCAACAGCTACGCGCTGCCATCAGCGCACTCGACGTCGCCACTCGAAAAGGCGTTATTCACCGCAACCAGTCCTCACGCAAGAAGAGCCGATTGGCCAAACGCCTAAACAAAGCTCTTGCGAGCTGATGCTCGGACACCACAACGATCCTCATCACGATCACCACGACCATCAAATGGCGATCATGAGGGGCGATCATGAGGAACACCGCCACGGCGGTCATCCCCAAACCGAGCACCTACACACACACGGCACGCCCTCTTCCGAAGACCCCGGCTCCCGCTTCTGCTGGCAGGTCCACCACCCCTTTGAGAACATTCCCGGACGTGCCGCCATCGAAGTCGGCCCATGGTCGGGACTCCTTCCCCGCTGGCGATTCGTAGTCCCCGCCGACTACGAAGGTGTAGTCCGATGGGGCATAGGCCCACCAAACGGGGCCGTAGCCGATCCCACTCAAATCAGCCTCGAAAACGTACGACGCCCACTCCGACACGGTCCTGTACAACTAACCGACGGACCGCTAGTGGAGTGGTTCGGCGGACACAATCCGCTCTCACCGAACCTCAGCGCATACATCGTCATCGACGGTGACCCACCCCACTACCTAGCCTTCGGACAAGCCGACGAACCCGAAGGCCCTCCAACAGTCCTAGAAGGCATCTACTTCGCCGCCCATCATTCGCCGCATCCTCACTAAAGCACGCTGTTAGACTTTCCCCCACATTCGCATCCTTCAGGGGGAATCGATGCCCGAAACCATCCAATGCGACCTCCTCATCTCCGGCGGCCTGCTACTCAACACCGATACCGCAGAACTCAGTCCCGGTAGCGTCGCCATCAAAGGCGACACCATCATCGCCATTGAAGACGTCCCGTCGAACTACGTCCCTCTTCGACGCATCGACGCCTCTGGCCTGATCGTCACACCCGGCATCATCGACATCCACACCCACGTTGCTGGGAGCATCCGACGCCCTTCTCCCTATGTCGAGGACATGATGCAAGACGCCGACACCGCAGGCGTCCACTCCGGCGTCACGACCGTCGTCGATGCCGGTTCATGCGGTATCACCAACATCGGCGGGCTCGTCAACCACATCATCCCAAACGCCAAAACGCGCGTTCTCGCTCTCCTAAACGTCGGCTCCCCAGGAGTCAACCGAATTCCCGAGGTAACCTCCGCTCTCGACATCGAACACGACGCCGCAGTTGCCGCCATACAGTCCCGTAAAGACGTCATCATCGGCGTCAAAGCTCGGATGGTCTCACCTGGCATCGCTGAACTCGGCTTCGATCTCCCCAAAGCCGCCAAATCCATCGCTACCGAAGCCGGTGTCCGCTTGATGGTCCACATGGGAGACACCACTGGCCAATCCGACCAAGCCCTAAACGCCGCGCCCAGAATCCTCGCCGAACTCCTTGAAGAGGGCGACATCGTCACCCACTCTTTCACAGCCGCTAGGGGAGGATTGATAGCCGATGACAAAACTCTCCTCCCAGAAGCTATCGATGCTCAGAAACGCGGTGTCAAATTCGACATCGGTGTAGGCGGGCGAAACTTCTCGTTCGATGCAGCCAAACGAGTCCTCGACGGCGGCCTCATCCCAGACACCATCAGTTCCGACGTAACCCTCACAAGTCGATACGCCGGAACTGCCTTCTCGCAGATGGACAGCATCGGCAAAGTCATTTCCCTAGGTTTCGCCCTCGAAGACGCCTTGGTCATGTCCTGTCGCAAACCTGCTGCCGTCCTCGGTCCCGAAATCGAGAGGTCGCTAGGCTGCATGGCACCCGGAACCCATGCCGACCTGACACTCCTCAGAGTCCACGAAGGAGCATTCCTATTCATCGACGGCGACAATAACATCAACCATGGTCCATACGCCCTAGAACCCGTATCATGCATCCGAGCCGGGCAAGTAATGCCCATCGACTACGGACCTAGACCAAAAGGATGGCTACCCGAATCTCTCTGATCGCAACCCAAGATTCATCATGAACAACCAACAAATCCTCGATCAAATCGCCGAACTCCCCCGCATCAAACTCGCGCGCCTCTGCACTCCCTTCGAAGAGACCCCAAACCTACGCGCCGCAATCGCAGAATCCATGGACGCCGACATCGACGCCGTTCCACGTATCTTCTTCAAACGAGACGACGCAACGGGCTTCGCGTTCGGAGGCAACAAAGCCCGGCACATGGAGTTCCTCTTCGCACATCTCATCGAACGAGGATTCGACACCATCGTAAACATCAATCACTACCACTCGAATCAGGCCCGCTTCGTTGCCGCAGCATCCGCCAAAACCGGCCTTAAGTGCCACATGGTCGCCGTTGACATGATTGATGCTCCAGTCGTCGGAAACCTCCTCATCGGGCATCTCACAGGAGCAGAAATCCACCGCGTGCCGTCTGAATACTCCCGATCAGTAGCCGAGAAACTTGTCGAAGATGAAAACGATGCTGGCCGAAACGCTACCATCCTCTCCGACAACGACTTCTCTGACATCGCCGGAATGATCGGATTCCTAGAAACCGGCATCGAATTAGACGCACAGACTCAAGACGCCTCTCTTGGAGACGTCCCCCTAAGAATGTGGGGACTCGTCGGACGTTCAGTAGCCGGTGTTCGTCTCTACGCCCGAAACACCGGCAAACCATGGGACGCTTCTGCCACCGCATATTCGCACACCCAGCCCGACAGCTACGAAGCGATCTATATCGATCGCTCAACTCGCGTCGCCGAACTCCTACACCTGGACACTCCCCTTGCCCCCAGCGATCTCGACACTATCACCGGCTACCAAGGCTCCGACTACGGCGTCCCACACGAAGGCGTCTTCGAAGCGATACACATGGTAGCCAAATCCGAAGGCATCATCCTAGATCCCAACTACACAGGAAAATCGATGTCTGCTCTAATCGGAGAAATCCGAGCCAGGAACCTCGATCCCGAAACTCCAGTCGTCTTCATTCACTCCGGCGGTCTGCCCCAAACCTTCGCCTTCGCCCAGGACCTATGGGACTGGCAACCTAACTAGACTCCAATCTCAGCACGATGTCCGCTCCCTTATGGCAGGCGCTTCTGGCAAATCTCGCGAGAGTAGGGGTTGGATCAGCCTAGCGGGACGTCGCAGGGGTGATAGGTAGGATCGATGGGGCGAATTCTGGAGAATGTGAGTGCGTTGTAAGGCTTGGTGCAGATGTGACCGTTGAGTTGGGCATCAACGGAACTCTCAGTGGAGCCGTGAGCGTGCGCGTGTCGGGTCCTACGCCGGGAAGCAAGGAGGCCGACGTATCTGTCAAGCGAGAAGTCGCATAGATGAAGGGGTGCAGCAGGTCCGCTCATGAGACGGCGGTTGATGTCGACCACTGCTCGTTCTTCCTCTTTGGCTCCGATGCGTCGCATCATGCCGGTGATGTCGCCAAGACGGTTAGAAACGAAGAGCCAGTCGAGATCGGATTTTGTGAAGTGAAATGCTTGGTTGCGACCGTCGGTGATGCGGTCAAGGAGATTAATAACGGTCGCTTGGTTTCCGTCAATGAGGTTGTCGAAAATCAGGAACCAGTTTTTGGCTACGAGGCGTTTGAAGTCGGCGATATCGATGGCAGAGGTTACGCAACGATCGTTTTTGGAGAGCTGCTGCCAGTATCGGTCTCTATGGAGATTTTCAAGATCGTGGTAGATCTGGTTTTCGACAGGGAGGGTGACGTGATTGGATTTATCGATGGCACCAACGATGAACTCCCGCATCGTGTCGATGTAAATGTCGATGCCCATGCGCAGTGCGTCTCGGTGAGGTCGTTCGATGATCGGCATGGGCCCTCCTCCGGAAAACGACGATTACATTATGGGAGGGAATATACACGAGTCTCTGACGTTCGGCAAGGTGCCGAACACGACCGCCGACTCACCGGATAATTCTGCTTTCATGTCGCCTATGCGAACTTCTCGGCTGATGTAGCGAGATCTTTGACGACTGTATGTGCTCTTTTTGGTAGGCGTCGCTCAAGGATTTTTGAGATGATTCCGGCGAAGATTCCGCCTTTGGGGTGGATCTCGGCGCTCATCGTCAGGCGAGTCGTTTTGGCATCAACCTCTTCAAGGTGGAAAGTGGTCATGGATTCCTTGATCGGGCCGCCCCCGGCACCGGAAACTGATATGACGATACTTTCCCCCTGCTTGATGTCGGTAATGGTCTCGTCGGCGGATCCGGCCGGAGCCAATTCACAGTGTCTGGTGGCACCGATTTCGAAATCTTCTTCGCTAGTAGAGTGGCTGGACTTTACGGTGTCGGTGTAATTGGCGATGTTCGGGAAGTCGGATAGCACCTTCCAGACGGCTTCCTTTGGAGCGTTAGCTGTGACGGTGGCTTCGACGTTTGCAGGCATGTTGTGTGCTTCCTCTGGCTATGTTGTTTACCAATCGGTAAAATTATGTATTATTCATTACCGATCTGTCAAGAATGGATTGGTCTGATGGTACGATGCAGTCATGGCGAGACCGAGAGAGTTCGATACGAAAGAGGCGATCGCGAGTATCTGCGATCAGTTCTGGTCGGATGGATACGAGGCGACTGGTATCGCGGACCTGGAGTCTGCAACTGGTTTAGCGCGTGCGAGGTTGTATTCGGCGTTCGGCTCGAAGCAGGGAATGCTGTACGAGGCGATCGACTTTTATCTTGAGAGCCGGATTAATGTGATCTTCAGTCGTGTTGACGACGGAGGAATAGCTGGGGTGGCCAACTTCTTCCGAACGTTCGCGCAGATTGTGGCCGAGCATCCAGAACGTGCAGAGATGGGATGCTTGGTAGTGAATTCGATGATCGAATTTGGTCGTTCCGAGCCGGAATTGGTTGAACGTGCAGATAGATACCGGGAGCGGGTGCGAGGTGCGTTCCGCAGCGCGTTGGAGCGGGATGCTGCGGAGGGCAGATTAGCGGGAAACGTGGAGAGTTTGGCAGATTTGGCGTACGTGATGCTGATGGGTCTTTACGTCACGGTTAAGGGAGGAGCGCCTCTGGAGGAGATCAATCGTCTGTGTGGGATTGCGATCGAGGTTGTGGAGTCTTGGCAGGTAGAGGCGAGATAGAGCGCTGCTGTCGCGCGTCATTCCAGGTTCTGTGGCAGTTGGCGACATGACGGGTTAATGTTGCAGGTCTTTATGGAATCAAAGGAAGGCGGAGACAAATGAGATCGACTCTGTCGGGGTTCATTCCCCGTATAGCGCTTGCGGCCGCGATTGCCCTGGCCGTGGCAGCCTGCGCTAGCAATGATAATGATGAGGAGCAGAGGGCTGCGGAGACGGCAACGCCTGTCCCCCAACTCGACATACCTGTGCCCACTGCCAACGAAACCGTCCCCGGAGGGATAGAGACTGCGGCACGGCAACTTCTGGCGGACGATCTGGAAGTGGACGAGGGGGATTTCAGGCTCGATAGCTCCGAGGGGAAGGGGTGGTCCGACGCCAGCCTGGGATGTCCGCAAGAGGGTATGGCCTACGCCCAGGTCATCACTCCGGGCTACAAGCTGGTCTTCGACCTCGCGGGTAAGTCATACGCGGTACATACCAACTCCGACGGCTCCCATATGGTGATCTGCGGAGACGGACAGTAGCGCATAGGAAACGAAACACAACGGGACTATCCAGCTAACGAGACCTGGGGCCTTTGCGCCTTCTTGCAGACATTGGCTCAAGTCCTCCGAGCCGCATCTCGAAGATGGTTCTGTCTACTGTAGATGTTGGTGGGCGGTGGAGGATTCGAACCTCCGACTTCTTGCTTGTAAGGCAAGCGCTCTGGGCTAACCGCCCGTCAACGGATTTCTCGGTGCCTATCGCGACACTCTGGGCTTCTCTCGTTAACGGGAGGGATGGCGAAGCCAAAGAGGGGTGCCACTTAAGGAAGTTTGGTGCCGCCGACAAACCGCAACATGAAGTAACCCACGATTCCAGCTATCAAAGACGCTCCAAATATCCCGATCTTCGCCTCGTCCACCAGCTGCGGGTCATCGAAGGCGATTCCGGAAACAAAGATCGAGACCGTAAACCCGATACCGGCGAGGAAACCTACGCTCAGGACGTGCCACAATGTGACCGAGGTTGGTAGTTGTCCAACACCGAGTCGCACAGCCAACCAGGTTAAGCCGAAGATCCCGATCGGATTGCCCAGGAGTAGCGCCATCGCTACCCCCAACGTGACGGAGCTCGCAACAGATTCGGACAAAGTGTCCATGGTGAAAACGATACCTGCGTTGGCAAGAGCGAAAATCGGAAGCACCACGAAGCTGACCCAAGGGTGAACGATCGATGAGATGCGTTCCATCGGCCCCTCGGTACCGCTGCTGAGTTTCTCGACCTGCTCTATGATCGTCTCTGCCTTGTCCTCGTCACCGTACGCCTTTGCCAATTTGTAATCGTGGAGAAGATTCTCGACTGCGGCGGCGTAGTCCTTGCTTTGAATGTCGGGGCGTGAAGGCACGATTGCGGCCACCAAAACGCCGGTAAGCGTCGCATGAACACCGGATTCCAGGAATAACAGCCACAGCAATACGCACATGATCAAGTAGAAACCCAACGATCGGATCCCGACGCGTACGCAAAGTGCGATTGCGGCGAAAACGGCGATGCCTAGGCCTAGTTCAAGCCAATGGATCGAATCGGTGTAAAACACAGCGATGACGGTGATAGCGCCTACGTCATCAACCACAGCGAGCCCGAGGAGGAAGACTCTGAGTTCGGTCGGTATTCGTTTGCCCAACAGTGCCAATACACCGAGCGCAAACGCGATGTCGGTGGCCATCGGGATTCCCCAGCCGACGGCGGTTTCATCCAATCCATTGAAAAGCAGGTAGACCGCTGCAGGCATCGCCATTCCGCCAACGGCGGCAATCGCTGGTAACGCCGCCTTCCTAACCGTCGACAACTCCCCGTGGAGCAGTTCGCGCTTTATCTCAAGACCAACGACAAAAAAGAAGACCGCCATCAGCCCATCATTGACGAGATGCCGAAGATCTTTTGAGATGGCGAAAATGTGGATGTCAAACGAAACATCGATATGCCAGAAATTGAAATACGACTCCGACCACGGAGAATTTACCCAAGCCATGGCAAAAGCAGCAGCTCCCAGCAGGAAGATTGCACCGACTTCTTCCGTGTGAATGAACGACTGTATCGGCGCGCGAATAGCCCTGACGATATAGGCCGGTTGCTTGATGGCTTCAGTGATGTTTTCCGGTTTATCTTTCACGCAAGACGTTTCGAAGTATTGGAGCCGGAGGAAAAGCGGAGCCTGCAACTCTCAGGGGATAAATCGCACAAGTTTCGACTGCCAGTATCGACCTCTGATCGGGCAAAAATTTGGCAGAACGTAATAGCCGATTCGCGTCTTAAGGATAATGGTAATGGTGGGCGGTGGAGGATTCGAACCTCCGACTTCTTGCTTGTAAGGCAAGCGCTCTGGGCCTCTGAGCTAACCGCCCGATGAGTCGGATTTTATCAGGCTGGGTTAAGCAGAAGGTTCGTAGTACTTGGCGTGTACACTCTGGTACAAGGTGAAGTTCAAGCATTAAGTGACGGATGAGTTTTCGATAATGACTACTGCTACGCACACTCACGAGGAACTGGCGACCAAGAAGGACGTTGATGAACGCTTTGATCGGCTTGAGGAACGGTTGGCAGAATCTGACTACAAACACACTCAGAACTACGCGCAGCTCAGCAATTCCTTTGTATCGATGCTGAATGTGATGACGAGTCTGACTGAGCGAGTGGGGAAGCTGGAGGAGAATCAGCGGGTCATGATCGAGATCTTGGAGCGGATCGAGAAGTCGACGAGCCGTGGTATGGGTTTCAACGCGCCTTAAGGGCAACGCGGCGTCAGTCGCGATCCTTTTCGTTCAACTCCCGAATGCGACGACGCGTCGCTTCCATCTCACTCCGCGTCAGTCTGTAGGCACGGTTTTTGCGGTCTTCACGAGAGAACCAGCGCAGGAAGAGCGTCGTGAGCGTCGCAAGGTAGACGATGTTGCCGGGGATCCACATCAGAAGACCGCCAATGCGTTGATCTTCGGTGGGAGTGAGAGTGAAGTGGTGGGGAGTGTCGAGATAGGGAGTGTAGATGACGGAGTTTGAGAGTGTGATGATTGCAGCGAGGACGGCAGTGGGAGTGACGACGAGGATGAGGTAGATAATGCGTTGGGGATCGGACAGCGGAGATCGGACGGGGGGAGGTCCGATGATCGGCCACCAGAAAAGGATGGCGGTAGCAAGCATCGAGAGGTGCATCCCTAGGTGTGCGAGTTCGTTGTTAATTGCCAGCGAGTAGGCTTCAGGCACGTGCCAACCCCATAACGTCAGAACGAAAGCAGGCAGGGCGAATCTCGGGTTCGTTAGGAAGGCGTTGATGCGTCGTATCCAACCTCGTTCGGCGAGGGATGGCCCGAGGCCGATACGGACCGTTTCAGGCATCGCCCACAGGTATGCAGCCATGGGTGAAGCGGCTAGGAGAAGCACGGCGGCGACCATGGCGATGAGGATGTGCTGCGTCATGTGGGCGAAGAACATCTCGTCGGAGAATGCCTCTGGAGGTCCGGCCACGGCGAAGAAGAGAACAGCGTATCCGCAAATGGCGTAGACCATCTTGCGGATAGGTATCGCTTGCCATCCGGAGCGGATCTGGAGGCGGAGCATACCTATAAGGTAGGTGACGGCTAGGAAAACTACGATGATGAACTGGGAGCCCGAGAAGGACCAAGCCGAGATGAAATCGCTGAACGAGGATGCGATTTCGGTTGGAGGGTTCAATGGTTGGGGCCTTTCATGCGTCGCTTCGTCATCACAGTTTGCGACGGCCCCGTTCGCTCAAACCGCTTGGCGCTATTGCTGGACTTGATGGCCGAATTCGAGCAGGAGAAGCAGAGCAACGAAAATGCCTATGCCGATGACCATGCAGGCGGTAAATATCCAGGCATAGTATTTCCGGTCGAACTTGAGATGCATGAAGAATCCGACCACAAGAACGAACTTCCCGAGCGATAGCACCAACATCAACGGAATCAAGAGGCCGCCGAGGAACAGCCAGTTGAATGCCCAGACCTCAACGATCGTGATGATGCTGAGGATGACTCCGATTACAACGTAGAAGAGCGGCGTGCCATGGTGATAGCTGGCTGCAGTGATGAAATCCCAAGCCTTCTTGATCGGGGTGATGCCGTCGCCGAACGGGCCTTCCATCTGCGGGTTGGGGTCCTGCCATTGCGTGCGAGGTAGATCCCACCATCCACGGCCGTCGTGGTAAAGGAGCTTGTTCCAGAAGTTAGCCATTGTTGAGTTGGTGTTTCGGTTTGGACTCTAGTCTCGGTTTGGTTTAGGTCAGTGTCCGACGAATGGAGGACTGCCGGGCGGTGCTACGTCTCGGGCAGAGATGAGGTAGATGACGGTGAAGATGACGATCCAGACGATGTCGACGAAGTGCCAGTAGAGGCCGGCTAACTCAAGGTCGATGGCGTTGTCTTTTCGTAGCGTGCCTTTGAGGCTGCCGAAGCCGAGGAACATGAGCCAGAGGACGCCGAGGGTGACGTGCGCGCCGTGCAGACCAGTCAGGATGAAGAATGTTGTCCCGAACAAGTTGGTACGGGGCGTCAGGCCTAGGTGAGCAAAGTGGTTGAACTCATAGACCTGGAACATCAGGAAGATCGAACCGAGGACCACAACCGAGAAGATCCAGAAAGTCCCGAGTTTCTGACGGCCCTGTTGGATGTAAGAGAGAGCCAGCACCATCGCCAGCGAACTCATCAGCAGCACGAAGGTGGATACCGATGTGATCGGGATCTCAAGGATGTCGGCAGGATATGGGCCGACGAGGCTGCGGTTTCGATATACGAGGTAGGTGGCGATGAAGGACCCGAAGAACATGACATCGGATCCGAGGAAGGCCCACATGAGCAGCTTTTTGTTGCTCAGACCAGTCGAAGTGTTGATAACTTCGCCGTGTTCGTTCTTGATTTCGTATGTGGCGGATGCGGATGCCAATTCAGGTCGCTTTCCGTTTGGATATCAGGCCTGGCTTATTCGATCAATGACCGTGCGCTTCGCCTTCAGGTGCTGGGTCGTTGACTGGTTCCATGGACCAACCGAGGAGGCCCCATAGGAGAATAACGACGCCCACGATGATTACAGGGATGTATGTCATCAGCCCTGCGCCGATAATGGTGAGACCTATGGCGAGGATGAATGGATAGTAGGACATGTCAGGCAAGTGGATGCCATGTCCATGGTCATCATCGTCGTGATGGTCTGATGCGTGGGCTTCGGCGTGTTCGTCCTCTGCGAAGTCATCGTCGTCGAACTGCGCACCTGAAGGAGCTCGGAGTTCGCCTGCATGTTCGTCGTGATAGTACTCAGCGATGAGTTCCGGATGCTTGGTGAACCACCAGTCGTCGCGGTGTGCTACGTTCGGGATCTTCTCGAAGTTGTAGTGCGGCGGAGGTGAAGAGATGGACCATTCGAGGGTTCGGCCATCCCAAGGGTCATCACCTGCAGGCACTCGCTTACGAGCGCTGTAGATGACGTTGATGATGAAGAACAGCACGCCCAACGCCATGATGAAGCCTCCGGCGGAGGCGTACATGTTGGTGTTTTCCCACCCCATGTTCTCGGCGTAGGTGAAGATGCGACGTGGCATGCCGTCGAGACCGAGCCAGTGCTGCGGAGCAAACTGTAGATTGAAGCCGATCAGCATCAGGAGCCAGTTGGTGACTCCGAGTTTCTCGCTGAGCATGTATCCAGTCGCTTTGGGCCACCAGAAGTAGATGCCGCCGAAGATGGCCATGATTGCGCCGCCGAAGAGGACATAGTGGAAGTGGGCGACCACGAAGTAGGTGTCTTGCTGCTGGGCATCGGTAGGAACAGATGCGTGCATGACACCGGAGAGACCACCGATGGTGAACATGGCGATGAAGGATATGGCGAAGAGCATCGCTGTGGTGAAGCGTATCGAGCCTCCCCACATTGTTCCAATCCAGTTGAAGATCTTGATGCCGGTAGGAATCGCGATAGCCATAGTGGAGATGGCGAACGCGGAGTTTGCCGCAGGACCTAGGCCGACGGTGAACATGTGATGGCTCCACACGAACCATCCCATGAAACCGATAGCCACGCCCGCGAAGACAAGGAAGGTATAGCCGAAGAGGGGCTTGCGGGAGAAGACGGGCAGGATCTCAGACACGATACCCATTGCGGGAAGAATGAGGATGTACACCTCGGGATGTCCGAAGAGCCAGAAGACGTGCTGCCAGAGAACAGGATCGCCTCCGGCTGCGGTGTTGTAGAAGTGAGTGCCGTACAAACGGTCGACCTGAAGTTGGATCAGGGCGACGGTCAGGACTGGCAGGGCGAGAACGATGAGGACGGAGGTGACGAAGGTCATCCACGTGAAGACGGGCATCTTGGTGAGTGTCATGCCCGGCGCGCGCATGTTGAGGATGGTGACGATGAAGTTCAATCCTGCTGCAATGGACGCGATACCGAGGATGTTGAGTCCGATGACCCAATAAGTCATGCCATGCGTGGGGTTGAACGCTACGTGCGAGTTTGGCGCATACCCGAACCATCCGCCGTTAGGTGCGTCGCCGACGAACCAAGAGAAGTTGAGGAACAGGCTACCGAACAGGAAGATCCAGTAGCTGAGAGCGTTCAGGCGGGGGAATGCGACATCGCGTGCTCCGATTTGGAGCGGTACTAGCCAGTTGAAAAACGCCGCCGATAGTGGCATTACGACGAGGAACACCATCGTGGTCCCATGCATCGTAAAGAGCTGGTTGAAGAGCTCGGGATCGATCAGCGTGCTGTCAGCTTGAGAGAGCTGTACACGCATGATCAACGCTTCGATTCCGCCGACTAGGAACCAGAGGAAAGATGTGACCGCGTATAGCGTGCCGATCCGTTTGTGGTCGACAGTTGAGATCCAGCTCCAGATGCCGTACTCGCTCTTCGGCCTGGGGAAGATGCGAGGGAACCGCATCGAGATCGGTTCGCTGTCAACTCCTGGATGTGTAGTCTGCATTTTTCGAGAGATTTCGGCGATTATCGGCGGGCGATAACGGACGCTGTTTCTAGTCTATCCGAGACGGTTGATCCTTATTTGAGGGTAGAGATATAGGCGATGAGGTCGTCGACTTGGTCAGGCGGAAGTTTGGGGACGACCATCGAGTTGGTGAAGCCTTCGACGAGGAATGCGCCCGGGTCGTTGATCGACTGCCGCATGTAGTCCTGGGCTGAGAGAGAGGTACGCGTTCCGGCGCGATCGGCGATGCCGACGAGGCTGGGCCCTACGATGGTAGTTTCGGCGTCGAGCGAGTGGCAGGCATTGCAACCGATGGAGATGAAGAGTTGCTCGCCACGTTCCTCGGGGGTACCGCCAGTGATGACGGGCGCGGTTAGCTGTGAGATGTCGCCGGGTTTGAGAGCAAGGAGATAGTCGGCGATGTTCTCGACCTCTTGCTGAGACAGGTTGATTTTATTGTCGGCACGCTCTTGATAGACCGCGGCATGTGCCTGCATCGAGGTACCGATCTTGATGTCGTTGGGGTCGGTGATCCACCTGATGAGGTTCTCGCGGGAGTTCTCTTTGATGCCGGAGCCGAGGAAGTTTCGCTGGCTGTAGTTAGTCATGTTCGGGGCTGAGACGATGCGAGAGTTCTCGATGTCTGCCAGCCAAGTTGCCCACCGCGAATCTTGCTGTTGGAGTTCCAGTGAGTAGGCGTCCTGCCGCCAAGAGTCGTCAGTATGACATGTCTTGCAATGGGTTGCGAAGAGGGTCTGTCCCTGTTGCTCTGGACTTCCTGGTTCAAACGCTACGGGCGGAGTACGCATACCGGCCACCCAGTTCTGGAAATCTTCTTCTGGGTGTGCGATCACGCGGAAGCGCATGTGGGCGTGTGCGATTCCGCAGAACTCGGCGCACTGACCGTCATAGATACCTGGCTCTTCGGCGATGAACCAGACGAGGTTGTCGTTGAGCGGCACCATGTCCACCTTGCCGGCGAGCTTAGGCACCCAGAAGCTGTGAATGACGTCTTGAGATGCCAGTTTGACGTTGACCGGCCTGCCAACAGGGACGTGCATCTCGTTTGCGGTGACGACCTCTTGATTGGGATATCGGAATTCGAACCACCAGCGGTGACCGATAGCTTCTACCTCGAGAATGTCGCCCTGATCGGTCGGTGCCCCACGTTGCTGTTCCCAGATGCCGATGATCGTGGGTACAGCGATGATGGCGATGACTATTGACGGGACGACGGTCCAGGTGATTTCGAGCTTGGTATTGCCGTGTACCTGCTTGGGTATCTTGTCGTCGTCGCGGCGGCGGTATCGGATGGCCGCGTAGATGATCGCGCCTTCGACGACGATGAAGACAAACACCGCGATCCAGAAGATGAAGAGGAAGAGATCGCCTTGATCGCGAGCTACGGGACCAGCGTACCCAAAGGTCGATTGCGGGTGTTGAGGGGAGCAGGCCGCGATGATGAAGGTTGCGGCGAGCGCTGGCACCAAGAGTGCAAGCTTAAGAAATTTGGAGGGAATAAGCCTGTGATGCATTTAGATGCTGTCTTGTCCTGCTGGTTTGACGGCCTTGATGCTGCTTTGGCGGTTCCGTATGCGGCCCTTTAAGTGGCTTCCCTCTGCGGGTTCAGATACCAAGTGTAATCTCGTGATTAGGATAACATTGCGCGCCGCAAGTGGATACGGTAACAAGTCTTGAGCCAATCGTCAATCTATTTTTCCGCGACTTCTGTATGGGTTTCTCCGATTCAAGGGGACGGTGAGGAATTAACGAATGGATGAACGTGATTCGTGTCGTGTATTGATCGCGACCCAGAACACTGGGAAAGTGCGCGAATTTCGTCGGTTGCTATCTGGGATTCCGACGGAGTTCGTCGGATTGGGAGAGTTGGAGAAGGTCGAAGCCCCTGAGGAGGACGGAGCGACCTTCCTCGAGAACGCGGTGATTAAGGCGCGTTACTACTCGCGGCATTTCGGGGAATTCGCGCTCGCGGACGACTCGGGATTGGTTGTCGATGCTCTGGATGGAGCGCCGGGGGTACGCTCTGCAAGGTATGGTGGCGATGGTCTGACAGATCTGGATCGATTGCATCTTTTGCTTGAGAACTTGAGAGATGTGCCAGCCGATGAACGGACTGCGCGCTTCGAGTGTGCCGTGGTTGTTATCGATCCAGCAGATGATAAAGATTTTCTGCATTCGCTTGGCACGGTGGAGGGCAGGATCATTTTCGAGCCGCGAGGTGTGAATGGTTTCGGATACGACCCGATTTTCGTGCCTCTCGGTGAGACACGTACTACGGCCGAGATGAGCGCGGATGAGAAAGATGCTCTGAGCCATCGAGGACGCGCGATACGTGCGATTGCTCCGGCTCTGAGCAATCTCGTATCGAACCCCTAATACCGAACCCCCAAGGTCTCCGCAAGCGTAGATTCTCATTGGGATTACAATCGCAATCACGAAATCCGTCGGATTATCTACGGTATTCAAGGGCGCGAGAGCGTGATGTTATCGGCGACAAGTAAGAAGATCGAAGACACGCTCGGTCGGGGAGTGCGTGACCTCCGCATCTCGGTTACCGATCGATGTAATTTCCGTTGTCCTTACTGCATGCCAGCGGAGATATTCGGGGAGCGATACGAGTTTCTCAAGCGCGAGGAGATTTTGTCGTTTGAAGAGATCGTGCGCTTGACGCGGTTATTCGTGGGGTTCGGTGTGCGAAAGATCCGAATAACGGGAGGAGAACCGTTGGTGCGAGCCGAGGTCACTGAGTTGATCGCTCAGCTTGCCGAGATTGATGGGGTGGAGGACCTGGCGATGACGACCAATGGCTTCCTGCTGCCGCGGTATGCGCAAGATTTGAAGAATGCTGGATTGGACCGCTTGACAGTCAGCATGGACGCGTTGGACGAGGATGTGTTCCAAGAGATGAGTGGCCGCCCATACGGTCCGGAGCGGGTGATTGAGGGGATGGATGCGGCGCGGGAAGCCGGGTTTTCCCCGTTGAAGATCAATACGGTGGTTCAGCGGGGTGTTAACGAGCATACGATCTTGGCGACTGCCGAGTATTTCCGGGAAACTGGAGACATCGTTCGTTTCATTGAGTTCATGGACGTGGGAACGCTCAACGATTGGGATTTGTCTCAAGTGGTTGCAGGCAAAGAGATCATCGAGATTATCGATGCGGAGTTCCCCGTTGAACCGATTGATGCCAACTATCGCGGTGAGGTGGCGTCACGATACAGGTACCTTGATGGCAAAGGTGAGATCGGTGTGATTACTTCGGTAACGCAGCCGTTTTGCGGCGATTGCACAAGGGCGCGCCTGACAACTGAGGGACGATTGGTCACCTGTCTATTTGCGACTCTCGGGACTGATTTGAAAGGACCGATGCGGGATGGTCTGACGGATGACGAGTTGAGCGACATCATCGAGCGAGTTTGGTCAAATAGAAGAGACCGTTATTCGGAGTTGCGATCGAGCAATACCGACCTCGCAGGGGCCGCCGCGAGCAGAGAAAAGATCGAAATGTTCAGATTGGGTGGGTGAATCAGCCCAACTTGACATGGCATTGTTGATTTACGATGTTTCAATCGGACGCTCAAACATTCTGAGTTTGAAGCAGACCGCATAGCAATGGCACAACAGACACAGACAAGTTCTGAGACAGATACGACTATCCGCATCAACTGCGGAGTCGATTTCCAACCTCACCAAGGCTTTGGCGCGTACAGCGCGATGGTGCGTGTGGGCGATGAGCAGCTGGATCCAATCGCAGGCTTCATTGACGAAGACGCTACCTTTATCCGATGCTGCTTGATGGCAGCGGTTTCGGGCTTTGATGCAGTGGAGAGCGACGGTGGCGCGGTTGAGGTAGTTACGCCGTCAACTTGGGTTACGGAAACGATAGGCGACGATGACAGCTTTCCAAAGCTCCGCCAAAACCAGTGGGTCAACGAAGATGGCAGCGAGGTCGTCCATCGCGATCTTCTGGAACGTTTGGCAGCACACATCGATCGTCACGACAGCGTCACATGGCGATTCGCTAGGGACGTGGGAAGACGAAAGCGGCAGCAGGATTCGGAGTCGGAGACCCGATCTAACGGCCAAACCGAGACTGAGGTAACGCCGGATTGCGAGATCACCTATGCCGCCGCAACCGTCGGCAACTCTGGCGTGGGCGCCTACTACATCGAATTGGACATCCCTGGGAGATTGGAGAAGGTCTCCAGCAAGTTCCAGACCACCAACTTTGCTCGGATGCACTTGACGGCGTGTATCGACGCCTTACGCGAAGCGCGTCGATTGCTTAGAAAGGACGGTTTGCGAATCGTCCTAAACACGCCGCATGAGTTGACTGCGAACGCAGTCAATCGTGGCTGGTTGGACCAATGGGCCGGAAACAAGTGGAACCGCCGTGAAGGTGATCGTGTCCGAAACGCCGATTTGTGGCAGGAGTTCCGCCGGTTAACGCAACGACACGACGTTGAAGTCCGCCTAGCGTTGGATTCGGCAAATTCGGATGTCATGTTGAGCCGTGCACAGGATTTGGCGAGGCGCGAGGTCGAACGGGTCAGAGAGGACACCGAGTTCAAGGAGCAAGAAGAAGCGGCCGTCAAAGAGGGGACGTTGATCCGCATCTTTACTGATGGTTCAGCACTTAAGAATCCTGGCCCCGGTGGTTGGGCCGCAATCATGGAAGTCAAGGGAAAGCGCGCGAGTCAATCGAAGGGCTACAAGTACACGACCAACAACCGTATGGAGTTGATGGGCGCGGCGGAGACTCTCGACTTTTTGGTGAATCTCCAGTCAGAAGACAAGATCGAGGAAGTGACTAATGTGATCGTCATTTCTGATTCCGAGTATCTAGTTAGCGCAATGACCCGAGGTTGGGCGAAACGATGGCGCAAAAACCAGTGGGTCAAGCAGGATGGCGATAAGGCCAAGAATACCGATCTATGGAAACGCATCCTGCACGCGAGCGATAGATTGAAGAAGGTCGAGTTTCGCTGGGTACGAGGCCACTCGAGGTTCAGCGAGGCCTTCAGCGCCGAGAACGAGATGTGCGACAAGATGGCGAAAGAAGCGGCGGGGCAACCAGAGGAAAAGTTGCTGGTGGACGAAGGCTATGAGGAGTAGTTGGGTCTTGACCCGAAAAGGTCGCTAAACATGGCACCTAGCGCAAGATCCGATCTATTCATCTATTCCGACGGCGGTGCCATCGGCAACCCCGGACCTGGTGGTTTCGGGGTAGTTGTCGAGGTAGATGGCAGGAGCATGAAGCTGTCTAAGGGATATCGACGGACCACGAACAATCGGATGGAGTTGTTGGGTGTCATCGCTGGTTTGGAAAGCACCGCTGAGATTGCTAAAGGGCGTCGGACGGAGGTAGTGACCGATTCTCGGTATGTGGTTGACGGGATGTCCAAGGGCTGGGCGAAGAGATGGCGTGCCAACGGTTGGCGACGTAACAGACAGGGGGATATGGCGCTGAATCCCGATCTGTGGGGACGGCTGCTCGATGCTGTTGATAGTCGGGATGTCAGTTTTGCATGGGTGAAAGGTCATTCCGGCCATCCGCAGAACGAACTATGTGATGCGATGGTGGGCGAAGCCTCCAAATTGCCGGATAGCGAAAAACTGATTGACGCGGGATATGAACGCAAGGGGAGCGCGATGATGGCTCAATCGGCACCATTTGCGAGTTTGGTTGAGGAGATCGATTTGAACGAAATGGATGATACGTCTGAGCCTGAATTGACGCACATCGATTCGTCAGGCGAGGCACGCATGGTAGATGTCGGGAAAAAGGAGACCACCGACCGGGTCGCTACCGCGGTTTGCGAGGTATTGATGTCTGTGAAGACCTTATCCCTGATACGTTCCGGTAGCATCGGCAAAGGCGACGTGATCGCTACGGCGAAACTGGCAGGAGTGATGGGAGGAAAACGGACCGCTGAGCTGATCCCGATGTGTCACAACATCCCGATCTCCCAAATCGAAGTCGATATCGAGGAGTTGGCTGACGGATCGGGCTTGAGGATCGAGGCGATTGCGAGAGCCACTTGGCGCACCGGCGTCGAGATGGAAGCGATGACGGCAGCCTCCATCGCCGGATTGACGGTCTACGACATGTGCAAATCGGCCGAACGCGGAATCCGAGTCACCGACCTGAGGCTGATCCAAAAGAGCGGCGGCAAAAGCGGCGACTACATAGCCGACTGATCTCTCATAGGCCGCCAAATCTTGACCGCGTGCTCTGGGG
This sequence comes from Dehalococcoidia bacterium, assembly GCA_022819585.1. Taxonomy (GTDB): domain Bacteria; phylum Chloroflexota; class Dehalococcoidia; order Lucifugimonadales; family Lucifugimonadaceae; genus Bin127. The sequence goes on from JAJEGY010000019.1 coordinate 98,212, forward strand.
TAGTACCATATTGGTTACGGTGCAAGGGTGCCCAAGGGTCGTTTGAAGGGTCGTTGAATCAGTGGCGATGTAGCTCAGCAGGTTAGAGCGAGCGCTTCATAAGCGCTAGGTCACAAGTTCGAGTCTTGTCATCGCCACCAAACTTCCTTAAGTGGCGCCCCTTTGGCTTCGCCATTTCCCCCGTTAACGAGGGAAACCCAGAGTGCCGCAGCCGGCACCGATAAATCTGTTGACGGGCGGTTAGCTCAGCTGGTTAGAGCGCATGCTTCACACGCATGAGGTCGGAGGTTCGAGTCCTCCATCGCCCACCAGACGCCAATGCGGGTCAGACTGCACCCGCGTCCCAAGCCGGATAGTCTGGTCGGTCGTCGTTACGTCTGCATTATCTGGATCAGGTTGCCACAGGTGTCGTCAAAGACGGCAATAGTGACGTTGGGCATTTCTGTTGGCTCCATCGTAAAAGCTACGCCCAGTGACTTCAGTTTCTCATACTCTGCATAGATGTCCGTAACACCAAAGGAGTGCGCTGGGATGCCTTGGTCAAATAACCCTTTCTGATATTCTTGTGCTACCGGGTTTTCATTTGGTTCAAGCAGAAGCTCGGTCCCATCCGGGTCATCGGGCGAGACGACGGTGAGCCACTTGAATTCCCCCACAGGCACGTCATGCTTCTTCACAAAGCCGAGGGTCTCTGTGTAGAACCTCAGAGCTTCGTCCTGGTCACTTACGAAAACGCCGGTGAGTGTAATGCGCATATCTGGCATCCTTTTCTTTTCATAGTGTCACTTGAGCCATCGATCCGTGACACCCCTGATCGGTTCATCGTTGAAGACAAGCATCCGATACTTGCCGCGCCTCTCTGAGCTAACGAGCCCCGCTTTCTCTAAGACTTCAATGTGCTTGGCTAAGGCCTGTCGAGAGATGGCGACTTCATGTCGCCCAATCAAACGCGCCGTGAGCTCGTAAAGCGTCTGCTCCTTGCGCTCACAAAGTTCGTCAAGCATCAACCTCCGTGTTGGATCCGCGAGTGCCTTGAAGACCAGGTCATTGTGCATGTACACAATATAATACGCAACCTTAGAGTTGCATGTCAAGGGGCGATTTCGGCGGAGTCCGCTCCCCCTAACGGGCTGTCATCAGGATTAGGTATCGAGTAGATGATGACCGCGACCGAGCGATGAGGATAAGGAACAAATTAGTACACGAGAGAAGGTTCCTCTCAAAGAACAAAAATGATTGGTACGGAGAATACGCTTTCATGATCTGGTTGGATTTTGCGGCTCTGTGCAGACTTTCTGGTTACACTGAAGAGTTGCCGCAATCGATCGGGCGTTAGCGCTGTAAGTGCGGACAGATGTATAGGAGACCGGTACTAGGAGAGAGAAACCATGGTGCGCGACGCAGACACTACGGCGTGGATCCCCGTCGCCTCTGTGCTGGATTGGCTTCTTGACTCAGACCCCTCCATCCGCTGGCAAGTCCTCCAAGATCTAGTCGACGTGGATGTCGATAACGTCGCCGCCGAGCGCGCCCGTGTGGCAGATGAGGGATGGGGCCGACGACTGCTCGAGGAGCAGCGCCCGGACGGGCAGTGGGGCGATGGAAAAGCGCACCCGTTCTGGTGGACGAACCTGTACACCCTCCTCTACCTGCGTTATCTCGGCGTGGACCCTGAAAACGATCGCACTCGACACGCGATCGAGCTAGTGCACTCGAGCGTGACCTGGGGACCGTGGCACGGAGACTCTCCGTTCTTCGAGGGAGAGGAAGAGCCCTGCATCAACGGACGCGTCGTGGCGCTCGGCGCCTACTTTGGGAAGCCGAGCCTCCGATTGGTGGACCTTCTGCTGAGCGAGCAGCTTGGGGATGGTGGGTGGAACTGTGAGACGATCAACGGCTCCGTGCGCTCCTCATTCCATACGACTATCTGCGTCTTGGAGGGCTTGCTCGCACACGAGCAGTCCTTCGGGGAAGACCCGGCCATCACGGAAGCCCGCGAGCGTGGTGCAGAGTATCTGCTGGAACGGCTCCTCCTCCGACGGCTCTCCACGGGTGGTGTCATCGACGAAGGTTGGAGACGCCTCGCATTTCCTCCGTTGTGGCGCTACGATGTCCTGCGGGGCCTTGAATACATGGTGACTGCTGGCTGTAAGGACGATCCGCTCCTGGCAGAAGCCATCGAGACAGTTGAAAGCCATCAGCTTCCCGATGGACGCTGGCACCTAGATGTGCGGCACAAGGACACCCTCTACGAGGAGATAGCCGGCGCTCCCGGAGAACCGAACCGATGGATCACGCTCCGCGCACTCCGCGCGCTGAGACGCTTGCGCCAATGAAAGGCCCGCCGCGTCTGGCTCTTGCGGCATCGACATCTTGGAGATGTGGTCAGCCAACTTGTACCATAGGCAGAATCGTTAAGCCGAATTTGAATCGGATGCAAAGTGAAAAAATACATCCTCTTTGACCATGATGGGGTTCTGGTCGATACAGAACCTTGGTATTACCTAGCAGGCAAACGAGCGTTGACCTCACTCGGAATCGACCTACCACTCGACGAATATCTGATAAATATGGCCAATGGTGTCCCCACGTGGCAGGGAGCACGAGATTCAGGAGTAGCCGAATCTGAAATTGATCATGCCCGAAAACTAAGAAACCGATACTACCGCGAATACTTGCAGACCGAAGACATCGAGATCGACGGTGTCTCCGAAACGTTGGACGTGCTTTCTGGTGAGTACAGGATGGGCATTGTTACTACATCCTACCTATCTTACTTCGACTTGGCACACGAAAAGCGGTCCATTCTGGACTATATGGAGTTCTATTTGACTCGAGAGGATTACGAGAGAGCCAAACCTCATCCCGAACCCTATCTGAGAGGACTCGAACGCTTCGGCGCTACCGCCGCTGAAACGGTAGTTGTTGAAGACTCCGCGAGAGGGCTGAAGTCCGCAGTAGCGGCGGGCATCGACTGCATTGTGGTCGCAAACGAGTTCACCGCCACTCACGATCTGTCCAAAGCAACCGCCAAGGTCGCAACGTTTAGCGAATTGCCATCTGCTATAAAGCGATTAGCAAGTTCAGCCAGGCGACGCTGAAGGTGCAAGGTAATGAGCTAGAGAGGTTCCGCACAACCGAGGCAAGGTGCTCGGGTTTGTGCAGGTCCACGCGAAAGGAGTGGCGAAATGAAAGGCTACATCGTTATGGAGGCCGAAATTCTCGATGCCGAGGCTCACGCCGAGTTCACCAAGAAGGTCCCCGCGGCAGTCGCCGCACATGGCGGACGAACCCTGGTGCGCACTGACAATGTCGAGGCAACGCAGGGCGACTGGTCGCCCAAGCGCCTAGTGATCCTGGAATTTGACAGCCTCAAAGCGGCAAGAGGCTATATCGGCTCCGCCGAATACGAGGCCCTCGACGACATACGCCAACGTGCGATGAAGGTCAATACCGTGATCGTGGAAGGATACGGTTCCTAGGATTAAACTCGGGCCATTCGATCTGTAACCGCGTAATATAGTCGCGGTTTGTTAAAGGCATGGGCCGAACCCACTACCTACCGCGCAACCATGTCAAACTGCTCGTAATTCCCGCCAAGTACCGGGTTGGGATCAATCCCCATCCAGCCGTCGAGCAACGTGGCGTAGAGGCCGCGGAAGTCGTTGTTGTAGGCCATATCGCCTTCGACCTGGTCTCTCGGTTCTAGCGACGGGTAATCCCCATAGAAGCCGCCCTTGACAGGATTGCCCATTACGAACGCAACCCCGCCGGAGCCGTGGTCGGTGCCAGAGCCGTTGTCGTCGATACGGCGCCCGAACTCGCTGAAGACCATGACGATCGCATCATCTTCGCGTCCATGCTCTTCGAGGTCAGCGAAGAAGTCGCCCACCGCATTTGAGAGTTCGTCCCAGAGAGTCGCGTGATTGAGTAGCTCGCCCGAGTGAGTATCGTAGGAACCGTGCTGCGTGTAGAAGATGCGCGTTCCCACATCAGCGCACATCACTTGCGCGATGTCCTTCATCTGCTGCGCTATCATGTTGTCGCCGTATTCGACCGAGGATCTGTACTGCTCAGGAGCCGTTCGGAGGATGTCGGCACCTAAGTAGGCGCTCATACCGGTATCCCCGATGGCTTCCAAAATGGCGTCTCGCCCTTCCCGTGGACCATACATTCGAGTGAAGATGTCCAGCGCGAGGTCACGAGTGGCCACATCTTCGATATCAGGCATCAGTCCGTAGGTTGCGAGGTTCCCGACCGATGCAACAGGGACGCCCTTGCAGTGCAGCGCTCTCGGCAAACCGCGTCCGAAGTTGACCCCGGCCACGACGTTCTGATGCTCAGGATCGATCTCTCGGATCGCGCGTCCAAGCCAGCCGTCGGGAGCGACATCTACGGATTCAGCGGTGTGCCCGATGTCCATCGATCGGAAATGAGAACGGTTCGGCTTGGGATATCCGATACCGTTCACGATAGCTACATTGCCCTGATCCCAAAGGCTCTTGATCGGGCTCATGCTTGGGTGGAGGCCGAGTTTGCCGTTGAGGTCGTGTACCTCGTGCTCCTCAAGCCGAATCGCCCTTCGAGAGTCTTGGTAAATGCCATTCGTGAACGGCACTACCGTGTTCAAGGCGTCGTTTCCGCCCGACAGCTGGATGACCACCAAGGCTGGGTCACGTTGCGATGTCATTTGTTTCCTCCCGGGCGATGGACTGATTGTCTGCCCTCACCCTAGCCCTCTTCCACACAGGGAGAGGCGATAATTTGGCGTTGCGGTTTTGGCAATCCTCTATTTGATTTAAGCGCGGTTTAAGCGATTACGTCGAAAACTTGAATCCTGTGTCGAACCGTGTCGACGACGTACACATGGTCTCCTATCAATCTGATCGACGATGGGCCCCAGAAGTACTTCTCGATGTGAGAAGACTCTTCGTTGGCGTCTCTCTCGAACAGGTCTGGGTCTAGGTCGAGATTCGCCTCTGCTCGTGCGGCGGCTTCCTCTTTGTTGGTGTCGAGGAATGCTTGAGACCACTTTGAGATCGTGGCCTGCCCCCGATTCGCTTGGACGAATTCGCCATCCGGATCGAAGACTTGGATCCGGTGGTTGCCCCAGTCGGCGACGTAAACATACCCGTCTGCGTCTTCGCATGCACTGGACGGACGGTGAAGCTCTCCCTCACCTTCACCAGAGCTACCCCAAGCGGCGATGAATTCACCGTCGGGAGTTACTTTTTGAATTCGGTCGTTGCCCCAATCGGCGACCAGCACATTCCCGTCATGAGATGATGAAATCCCCCAGGGCATGTTGAATTCGCCTTCATTCGAGCCAGGTGCACCGAAAGCCCCTTTGAAATCACCGTCGGCCGAAAACCGTTGGACCCGGAAGTTGCGATGGTCGGAAATCAACAGCTCGTCGTCGTTCATTGTGAGGCCGGTCGGCCCGTCGAGTTTTCCTTCTTTGGAACCGGGTTCTCCCCACTTTTCGATGAACTCCCCATCGGTGGACATCACGGTGATGCGGTTGAGGTAATCGTCGCTGATGATGATTCTCTGTTCGTTGTCGATGGTGATCGAGTTGGGCCAAGTGAACTGTCCGTTTTCAGCTCCCCAAGCACCAAAGATCCCGAAGTAGTCCTCCTCGAGGTTCATTATGGTGACACGAACCCCTCGTTTGTCCCCATCAGAGGAACGATTAAGCACGTAAAGACGGTCTTCCTCATCGGCGACGATGTCGACGGGATAGTAGAAGCCACGGCCGAACATAGCCGTGACTCCGATGGTGCGGTTGTATGCGAGCCGCCCGGTCTTTTCTTGGGTTTTAGCCATCGTCATGTCTCGGTCACTGTGCTGCTAGGAGCGGGTTTTGAGTTTTGGATTCGATCAGAGTTGTTCTTTCAGATCAGGCCCTCTGAAACTCGGGTGTCGAAGCAACGATCTTGATCGCGTTGGCTGCCCGTTCGTGCGGTGTCTGTCCGCCATTGTTGCCAGCCATCTCATCGTTGCGTTCTACGAATTCGATCAAGGATTCTCGAGTTACGTCTGTGACGTGCGTCAGCGAAAGCTGTTCGAGCGCGCGGTCCACAAGCTCCGCTGGATCGGCGGCGTCTGCGTCTCCGATAACGCTGTCAACCATGCTCTGCACGCCCGGACTTTCGAGATTGCCCAGACGTTCGGATGCGAAATTGACGCGTTCAACCAACGCTCCCGAATCGATCCACTCAGTGCCCCAGTGCCATCCCTCGACCGAGGGTGGATTCATCAAGTGCTGACCCATGAAGATCGTGTGCAAGTGTGTCGTGATCATCTCCTCACGCGGGCGCGGGAACTCGCCAGTCAACTTGAGCACACCGACCATCAACTCGGCAGGGCTCTTCACGCGCTGGTACCAGACATCTTCGGACTTGAAGAAGTCAGACTGGAAGAGCACTCTCAACATCTCCTTGATGCTGTATCCGCTGTCGAAATACGCCTTTACGAGTGTTTCGATCGCTTCGGGATCGCGCGGCGGTTTGTATGGCCATTCGGGCACCGGAGGTTCGTCCGCTACGAAGAAGCTGTACATGTGGCGAGCGATGAACCGTGCCGTCGCCTCTTGTTCGCAGATGATGTCGATGATGTCATTGCCGTTGAAGTTCCCTTTGCGACCGAGGAACTCTTTCTCGCCGTTGTCATGATCTTCCGGTTTGTACTCGAAGTGGAACGACAAACGACCATACGGCCAGATCGAGTCGCGCATCGACTTGAGAGTCATGTAATCGGTGTTGCCGATAGTCCATCCGGTGAACGCCCTCGAAGCCTCTTTGATGTCATCCTCCGAGTAATGCCCGACACCCATCGAGAACAGTTCTAGGAGTTCACGACCATAGTTTTCGTTGATCGCCCCGTTGTGGTTTTCACAGTTGTCGAGCCAGACGATCATCGCCGGATCTTTCGACAGTTCGAGCAGGATGTTGTCGAACTTGCCCATTCCGACACGTGCGAACATCCGAATCTGGTCGTGGAGAACCTTGCCATTCGCAAGCTTGGCATAACCCGTCGCAAAGATGCCGTGCCAGAACAACGCCACCTTCTCGCGCAACGGGGCATCGGTTGAGATCATCCGATACATCCAGTGCGAGCCTATGTTGTTGCCCATCATCCCCATATGGTCAGGGTGATATCGACGGATCAGATCGATGTCCATGGAGTTCGGACTATCGATGTCCAGCAGCTGCGTGACCGTCTCGTCGTAGCCCTGGTCCACTAGCGCTTCCAACTCATCCCGCGAAGCGCCAAAGCCGGCACGTCGCATCAGGTGGGCCATCAATTGCAGATCTTTGTTGCTCATCGCCAACTCCGATCGATTCCAAGCGTGTTCAGTTGCGCAGGATTATACCAAGGTTTCGCTTTGGAAGAGAATTTTTGAACGGGGATTTTCAGTCAGAAGCGGTGCATCATTGCTGACTTTCACGGAGCCGCTGATCTCGTTCCTCATACGCGCTCATTTCGCGGTTGTACGGGTACCTCGCCAACGCCTCTTCATCGATATCAACACCCCATCCCGGTTTGTCGCTCACGTAAAGATGACCATCACGGACGTTTAGAGGTTCAGAAATGATCTCGTCGCGCCACGGCACATCGGGATCCATGAACTCCATGTTCAGGAAGTTAGGCAGCGTCATGGCGATATGCGCGTTGATGACGGACGCCAGTGGGCTGTTGCAGTTGTGCAGGGTTACCGGGAGATAACGAGATTCGGCCAGAGCCGCGATCTTCTTGGTCTGACCAACGCCACCGCACCATTGGACGTCAGCCATCAACACGTCAACCGCATCGGTATCGATAACCTCCGCGAACTCCGTCGAAGCGTGAAGCCGCTCGCTCATAGCGATCGGTATCGACGTCTGGGATCGCAACTGCTTCAACGCGGATAGATTGAACGGATGCACAGGCTCCTCGTACCAGAGCAAGTCGAAAGGTTCAAGCGCTTTGGCTAACCTCAGCGCCGATACCGCGTTTAATCCGTGCGCGTCAAACGCTATCTCAATGTTGTCACCGACCTGCTCTCGAATGAACCCCACCTTTCTGGCTGTGGCTTGAATATCAGACCGATGCATGTGCATGTTGGGCCAGAAATCGCCCAAACCAGCGCTATTGTTTGCAGTGATGTTGTACCGCCCCGCTTGGAACGTCTTGACACCCGTAAAACCGCCAGTCAGCAAGTCCTGCGCACGCTCCCTGATGGCGCCGAGATCATCCGAGACGATCGCGCCTTCATCGACACCCATCCGGATGATCTGGCTACCCCCACCGATATGCGTGTAAAGCTGCACGCCATCCCAAACCTTGCCGCCTAGCAACTCATATACTGGCCTGCCAGTCGCCTTGCCCATGATGTCCCAGAGCGCTGATTCGATGGCAGAGATCGCGCAACTGAAGACAGAACCCCAGACATAATGGGTCGCTTTAAACATGCTTGCGTAATGGGCCTCGACATCAAAGGGATTCTTGCCGACCACGTGCGGTCCTAACCAACGGATCGCCTCGGCGATCACTGGGCCGGCGTGTCGCGTGCCCTCTCCGTAGCCGACAATGCCCTCATCGGTTTCGACCTTGGCAAACACCCAGCTGGCGCAGATATTGCCCTGACCCAGTATCGGTGTGACTTTGGTGATTTTCATTGAGATGCTTCTAGCAACAAAGAATGATGACCATCTTAGTTCCGAAACGTGCATAAGTACCAGACTCATTCAATTCAACTGCGCCACTTTCGAATCAGGCGAGTTACACTTAGTTTTACAGAAACTGTGAAAATGTAAGACTGTGAAACTGTGACGACGAAAAACATCACCGTATCGGTGGACGAAGAAACCCACCGCCAAGCGCGTATACGAGCAGCGGAATTAGGATTGTCGCTTTCCGCTCTTGTCAGACTGTGCCTGCGAGACCTATGTTCACAACCCGCCCCGACAACAGAAGAGCAAGCTAGTGAACGCCTCAACAATGTGGCACGAAGAGGGGATGCCTTGAGAAAACTGCTCGACGATTGGAGAGTCAAGGGGATCGGGCTCGACCCCGGCGAAAACATGACACGGGAAGAACTTTACGAACAGGCTATGAAAGAACGTGGCCTCATTCGTTGACACCAACATTCTTCTCTACGCGGTAGGTCTGCACCCAACGGAGACCGAAAAGCACCACCGGGCGATTGATTTGCTCAAGGAACCGGATCTGATGATGTCGGTCCAAGTTCTGCAAGAGTTTTACTCCCAAGCGACGCGACATTCTAGAAAGCCGAGATTGACACACCAGCAAGCTCTGCAATTCCTGGTAACTTTGGGCGATTTATATGTAGTGCCGGTTACCTTCGACATCTTCCTTTTCGCCGTCGCCATCAGCAACCGTTACCAGCTCTCCTATTGGGACGGCGCGATCCTCGCAGCCGCCCAATCCGCGGGTTGCGACGCCGTCTACTCCGAAGACATGAGTCCTACCCAAGATTACGGCAGCATAAGAGTCATCAATCCATTCATCAATAACTAATGAAATTCCTCGATGTACCTAACTAGTATGTCAATACGTCGCACCTAAACCGCGTCTTGTAGCATCCATATGGATATTCCCCGCATCCTTAGTTAGGAGACCCTGACAACGGCGGTAGCAGCACAAACCCCTAGTTTCGAGGCCCAAGACCGTCCTCCGTTTCTTCAGACGATCGGACTCGGGTGGCAGTTCAGCCTGATCGCATCTGCGACGCTGCTGGTCACGCCGGTAATCGTTGCCGAGGCATCAGACCTCGGCGAAGGCTACGTTACCTGGATGGTCTTCGCGTCTCTGATCGTCGTCGGCATTTCGACCCTCATCCAGACGCGCCGCGTCGGGCCTGTTGGCGCTGGCATCGTTCTGCCGATGTTCACTGCCGCTTTCGCCATACCGTTCTGCATCACCGCTGTCGTCGAAGGCGGACCCGCGACGTTGACTTCGTTGGTTATCGTCGCCGCAATCGTGCAACTCGTCGTGTCAAGATGGCTGTTCTTTTTCCGTCGCATCGTCACACCCATCGTCAGTGGCACCGTGATGATGATCCTGTCGATCACCTTGGCATCCGTCGTATTCAAACTGTTGGACGACACAACAGCCGAAGATCCCGTTGGCGGCAGCTTGACCGCATTCGTGACCTTGGCCATAGTCGCCGCTCTGGCATTACGAGGATCCGCACTCTTGAGACTATGGGGGCCACCCATTGGCATCGTTGGTGGATGTATCGCCGCGGCAGCCCTCGGCATCTACGACGTCACTCGAGTCGTCGATGCGCCTTGGATCGGCCTGCCCCAGGAATGGCCCGGACTCGCCCTCGAATTCGGTGTACCGTTCTGGACCTTGCTCCCGTCCTACGTGTTCCTCGGCATCATCATCGCCATTCAGACCAACGGCGCCACAATCACTGCGCAAAACGCCTCGTTCCGTGGCGATCGTTCAATCGACTTCCGCGGCGTTCAAGGCGCGATCGCAGGATCGGGCGTCTCTAATGCACTCGCAGGCATTGCCGGCACCGTACCCAACGCGGTCAATCCTGCTGGCGCCGCATTCATGCAGACCACGGGCATGGCCTCTCGCCACATCGGATATGCCATCGGAGTGATCTTCCTCCTTCTCGCATTCGTGCCAAAGGCTTCCGGACTTCTCAGCACAATACCAGGCCCTGTCATGACCGGATATTTGGTGCTGGTTACAGGTACTCTTTTCGCCGACGGTGCTCGAACTGTCATTCAGTCCGAACCCAACCCGCAGAAACTTATCGTCGCGGGAATGTGCTTCTGGATCGGCGCTGCATTTCAATTCAAGCTCTTTGATGTCCCAGATCTCAATCCGATCCTAAACGGCCTGATGCAGAGCGGCATCACCACCGGCGGATTCGCAGCAATCGCGATGATCCTCTACCTCGAGTTGACCAATCCGAGACGCATGCGCTTCCGATCCAAACTCGACATCGACTCCCTTCCTGAACTCAACGAATTCTTGACCAGTTTCGCGAATAGCAGGCGATGGGGCGACGCGATGCGCGACCGGCTGACGGCGGTAGGAGAGGAAACTCTGTTGACACTGTCACCGCTCGACTTGGAGATGAGCCTCGACGCGGACGATGAACCCGACGAAGGTGATCAACGAACCTTAGTTGTAGTTGCTTCCAGCGAGGGCGACGTAGCCGAGTTGGAGTTCATCGGCGGCGAGGGTGGTCAGAACATCGAAGACCGAGTCCGCCAGCTACAAGATTTCGACGAAGAAGACGTTGTCGAACAAGAGTTGTCCCTACAACTCCTCCACAACTATGCCTCATCAGTCCGCCACCAGCAATATCACGGCACCGACATCATCACCGTGAAGGTGGAGCAACCGTAGGGTTAACGAAACCCGCAGCGACCAATCTCGCCTGTAGCCGCGCAGACTCTATTCAAACCTTAGCCAACCCAATCTCCACCTCTACCCCATCCAAGCTGTGCCGGTCCCGTGCGACCTCGTCATCGATCCCGCCATTGATCCCAACCGCCAGCGTCTCGTTCGCGATGTAATCTGCATGGTCGGCAATTGCCGAAGCGATCTCGCTTCCCTCAGGAGCATCGATCGCCAACTGGATTCGATCCGAAATCTCTAACCCCGCGTTCTTTCTCATGTTCTGGACGATGTGGGCGATATCTCGGACATATCCCTCGGCGCGAAGTTCGGACGTCACCTCCGTGGCGATACCTACGGTATAGGTGCCGTCGGATTCGACCGCGTATCCCTCTGCGGCTATGTTGTCCACAAGGATTTCGTCTGGCGTGAGTTCGAACTCCCCTAGTTCGACGTTTTCACTGACTCTCACCGACGCAGCAACTGCTGAGGCATCGGCTTCGGACAGCAAACCACGAATCTCGTTGACACGACGACCATACTTCGGCCCCAATGCCGGCAAGTTCGGACGCAGCCGATACGCCATCAAACTGTCAGACTCCGAAGTGTCCCTCACATCGCGCACATTCAACTCATCCTTGAGCTGATTGGCGATCATCGGCAATGCCTCACGCTCCTGCGGAGAGTTGAGCTCGACGATCAGCGCGTTCAACGGCTGTCTAACCTTGATCCCCGCAGCAGACCGTGCCGATCTGCCCAGCGAAGCCAAACGCATCGCCAAGTTCGTCCGCAATCCCAGATTTTCATCGATCACGCCATCATCCGCCACCGGCCAATCCGCCAAATGCACCGAATCCGGTTTCCCTGCATCGCGTCGACCAACCAGATTCGTATATACCTCCTCCGAAATGAACGGCATGATCGGCGCGATCAACTTGCTTAGCGTCACCAAGCACGTGTAGAGCGTGTTATACGCATCAAGCTTGTCATTGTCGTCTTCCGACTTCCAGAACCGACGCCTCGAACGTCGAACATACCAGTTGGACAACCGCTCAACGTAGACCTCGATGGCCTCCGACGCCCGTTCAATCCTCCAATTCTCCAAATCGTCGGTAACCGATCGTACCAGAGCATTCAACTCCGAAATCGCCCATCGGTCCAGTTCGCCTAAATGCCCATTGTTCGAGGAACGAGTTGCGTCGCCGGGCGTCCATCCATCCAACCTCGCGTACGTCGTGAAGAAGTAGTAGATGTTCCAAAGCGGCAACACAAACCGCCTCCGCGCAGCATCCCCAACGCCGTAACCAAAGTTGAGGTTCCTCTGCGGGATATGACGCGCGAAAACCCACCGCATCACGTCCGCTCCCATCTTGTCCGCAGCCTCTTCGAACGGGATCGAGTTCCCCTTCGATTTGTGCATCTCTTCGCCTTGCTCATCCCGCATCAACCCGTAGGAGAAAACCGCCCGCGTCGGTGCCACGCCTTCCAGCGCCGCCGACATGCAGATTAGCGAGTAGAACCAGTTCCTGAACTGCCCGGGGAACGACTCCGAGATCCAGTCTGCAGGAAACCAGTCCCGCCAGTAGTCCCGATCATCGTTGTATCGCAACGTCGAAAAGCTGACGATCCCTGCATCCAGCCACGCATTCCCAACATCCTTGATCCGCGGCGTCACCGCATCGCACTTCGAGCAGCGTATCTTCACCGCGTCGATCCAAGGACGATGCGGCGAATTCCCGTCGAAGTCCGCCCAGCCTTCAACCGCGCGTTCCTTCAACTCCTCCTTCGATCCCACCACATCGAAGTCACCGCAACCATCGCACTCATAGATCGGCAACGCAAGGCCGTAATACCTCTTCTTCGAGATCATCCAGTCCTGCATATTGCGAAGCCAGTCGAGTTCCAAGGCCTCGCCGAATGACGGAATCCACTCGATCGTCCTCGTCGCATCCATCATCGTGTGACGCAGCTCATCCATCGAGATGAACCACTCGTCTACGAGCCTGAACACTAGCTCGGAGCTGCACCGCCAACAAACCGGATATCGGTGCGTATAGTCCTCCAACTTGTAGTAGACACCCGATTCTTTCAACAGATCGAAGATGATCGGATTCACCTCATCGACTGACTTGCCAGACAGCACCCCGAATCCGTCGACGTACACCCCCGCATCATCCAACGGCGCGATCACCGGCAGCCCATTCTCCTGACCAAGTTGGAAGTCCTCCGATCCTGCGCCAGGAGCGATATGCACAATCCCCGTGCCCTCTTCATCCCCAACATCGCCCCATTCGATCACGCGATGCTCATCCCGCGCCTCAGCTTGCGCCTCAAGTTCATCAAACGGCCCACGATAGCGCCATCCAAGTAACTGATACCCCTTCGCACGTTCAACCACTTCATGTTTGCCATCAAGAACATGAAGCCGATTGGCGCTCAACCAGAGATGGAGGTCCTCATCGCCCGCATTGTTGCGGACCTTCACATAGTCGTTCTCAGGGTTGACCGCAGCAGCAACGTTCGCCGCAAGTGTCCAAGGCGTCGTCGTCCAGACCAACAACGACTCCCCATCCCGGTCAATCAACGGCAACTGGATGAAAAACCCCGGATGTACGATCTCCTCATATCCCTCAGTCGCAATCTCATGCTGCGACATCCCGGTACCGCATCGAGGACACCATGGAATCACGTCTTTGCCCTTGTAGAGCCAACCGTTGTCGTTACACCGCTTCAGGAACGCCCAGATCGTGTAGTTGTTCTCATCCGACTTCGTGTGGTACGAGTCTTCCCAATCCATGAAATAACCGAGACGCTTCGACTGCTCGGTGATGATGTCCGAAAAGTGATCAACCCTAGCCTTGCACTCCGTCACGAACTCACCGACCCCGTACGTCTCGATCTCCTGCTTTGAACCAAACCCCTTCTCCTTCTCGACCTCGACCTCTACCCACAACCCCTGACCGTCATACCCGTTCTGGAACCGCTGTCGATAGCCCTGCATGTTCTTGAAACGCAAGAACAGGTCTTTATATGTCCGCCCCCACGCGTGATGCACACCCATCGGGTTGTTAGCCGTGATCGGCCCATCGATAAACGAGTGATTCTTCTCGGCCCCATCATTCCGCGTCAAATACCGATCAATCAACGTCAACCCGTCAGCATTGGGCGTGTTCCACCGCTCGAGCCACTTCTTCTCAGTCTCGACAAAGTCGATCTCGGCTTCAGGCAGTACGGGGTCGAAGGTCTTCGTTCGTTCGGACATTTTCACAGATTGAATCTTGATGTGACGCGCCACCTTCAATCTTAAGTCAGAGGCCTGCATTTCCCCACAGATACAATCGACCCATGACCACCGCCGAGGAATACCGAACCGCCTCAACAACCCTCTACGACCAAGCAATGGTCGAACTAGACGCCGGCGACACCCGTCAAGCATCCGAAAAACTCTGGGGTGCCGCCGCTCAAGCCCTAAAATCCCTCGCTGAACAGCGAGGTTGGCGACACAATACCCATGCCGAGTTCTACCGGATCATGGCGAGGTTGGAGGACGAAGTATCGGACCGTGAATTCAGACGCAATTTCGATTCCGCCACTCAGCTTCATGTCAACTTCTACGAAAACTGGTTAAGCGAGCATCAAATCCGGACACGCTCGGATGACATCGAACACTTCATCCGACAACTAGCAAGACTCTAAATACCCATGACCCTCATCTCCATCTCCGGCGATGCATGGCTAATCGACGGCCTACCTACCTACCCAAACCGTCACCACAACGGCCAAAAAGTCGAAGGCCTCCTCATGAACAGCCGCATGACCAACGCGGTCTTCGACGACGAAAATCCCATCACTCGCCCCCTATTCGCCTATCCCGACACCAATGAATGGGACCCAGACCGCAACACCAACGAATTCATCGCGCAACTCCCAACCTACCGCGCACACGGCCTCCTCGCAGTAACTGTAAACCTCCAAGGAGGCAGTCCCACCGGCTACTACCGCGAGCCGCTCTTCCGCGAGATCATCAAAACTCGCAGCATCAACGCCACCGATAAAGAAATCTGGGCCGGCCTCCCCAGCTCAGCATCTCAACCCTGGCACAACTCCGCATTCAACCCCGACGGCTCATTGAAACCAGAATTCCTAGACCGCACAGACCGCATCATCAAAGCCTGCGACCAACTAGGAATGATCGTCATCCTAGGCTATTTCTACTTCGGACAAGACGAACGCCTAGACAACGAATCAGCAATCTGTAACGGCGTCGACCAAGCCACTAAATGGCTCCTCGACATGAACTACGGCAACGTCCTCATCGAAATCAACAACGAAACAAATATCCCCCGCTACGAACACGAAATCCTCCAACCCCACCGCGTCGCCGAACTCATCGTACGAGCACAATCCATCGAAGCAAACGGCCGCTGCCTCTTAGTCGGAACATCCTACGGCGGAAACCGCGTCCCCCACGATGACGTCGCTGACGTATCCGACTACATCATGCTCCACGGCAACGGAGTCACCGAACCCCCACGCATCGCCGAGATGGTCGAACAAACCCGAGCCCTCTCCAGCTACTCTCCCAAGCCCATCCTCTTCACCGAAGACGACCACTTCGATTTCGACAAACCCCAGAACAACTTCCTCTCAGCCCTCTCCGCCTACGCATCATGGGGATACTTCGATCCCGGAGAAGCCGCAGGCGGATCCGCTACCTTCGGCGACTACCACGACGGATACCAAAACATCCCCACCAACTGGGGTTTGAACACTCAGCGGAAGCAGGACTTCTTCGGCCTGCTGGCAGAAGTTACAGGACACACCGAGTCCAAGCCCCGGCGAGCAAGCACCTGAGTTTTCAGATGATTTTCGAGACGAACTTACTCGTCTCAGTCGTCGTCAGCTTGGCCTCCGATGGCATCTCCAAGTTTCATCACGAGATACAGAACGCCGATCGAGATTATGAGCGCACCTACCGCCACAGTGAGACCCGAGAATGCGGTTATCAATTGAACAGTATCTGACATAGTCAATCCACCTTGTCTATTGTCAATGCCGGAGAATTTCAGTGAGAAGAACCGTGCCCCGACCTAATCACGGCCAATTTGGAGTCAGGTTATCACGATATCGCGTAAAATTGCGGATATCGTAATATTTTATCTTCACATTTACGAATCAGTTCAAAACAAATGCCATTTGATGCCGAATACACCCATTTAACCCTCGCTGAATATCTCATCCCCACGCTGCAACCGCACCGCAATGTTGTAAGTCTGACTGACCGCCCTAGGCGTCGGATAGTGCGCCGCCAAGAACCGCACCATCGCCACCAAGCAATGCCGCGCCGAATCGTCACCCTTCCGATGCTCGTACTGCTTAATCGCAGCATCCACGATCTGGAAGTGATGGAACGTCGAATCCTCCCGCAGCATCGCATGAGCCAAAGCTGGCAAAACCTCGTCAGGTTCCGACGAATTAGCCACGAAATTCGTCACCAACCTCGCAGACTCCTCAACACGCTGCTGAGAATCCATCTCTACCAACAAGCGCTCAGGCAAATCATCAACCGCACCATTTGACGACGGCTCAGGCAATCGCTGAGGCGGCATGTTCAAAAAACGGTCCAGATAGATACTCATCGCCGTGTCATAAACAGCCCTCAACAACTCCACAGACGGCGCCCGCATCAAAGCCTGATGCAACGCATTCGCCGCCGTCAGAGTGTTGTGAACCGTGTCCCAGTCACCAAACTCATTCGACGTGTGGAAACGAGCCATACGCAAAAACGCCGCGTACGCAACCGCACTTCCCAGCTGCTCGGCATTAGCCCCCTCCGAAACCGCACGGTTGATCCCCGCAACTGTAGCCGAAGGGTCATCCTCCAAAATCACATCCGCCAATGCGGACTCATCATCCCACCCGCCCCTGACTCCCTCTGCACTGTCCCAAAGCTCAGGCAACCCCGCCCGTGCCTCCTGCACCATCGTCACCAGATCGATAGGATTCCGCCAAGAGTTCAACTCCTCGCTCCTACGCGCCGACGCCATCCCCACAACAAGACTCGTCAACACCTGACCCGCGTGTTCCCACCCGATGTGGTCCAGCAGCTCAAACGCCTTGTTGCAGAAATCAACCACATGCCCCCCATCGATATAGATCCGATCCGTCGCCGCCGCAAACACCATGTCGTGAATATCCTCACTAGGCAACCCCAACTCAATCGCCGTCCTCAACGTACGCTCCGCCCCATCGCTGTCCCGCACCTCGATGAAGTCCCGGAACCACTGCTTGAACACCTCCGCCCGCGTCTCTCCTGTCGGCAACGGCTCGACGATGAACCGCGGCGGTTGCCCGGCACACTCGGTCGAGACCTGCCGCAATCCCTGATACAACGCCAATGGCCGACCCTCAGACCTTAGATGATGCAAGAAGTTAGCCGTGCAAGTAAGCATGCTCATCGCCGGACCCCAGCCATCATCCGAATACGTCGTCCCAAACCTCGCCCCAATCGCCAACGGCACCTGATACTCCGCAGGCGACGAGTTCAACCCCAGCACCGACTTGGCGATCACAAGCCGGATATTGTCCTCCATCCCTTCCTCGAGACGCTTCGACCACCGCTCGACCGGGTCTGGTTCGGGAGGATTCGGATCAACATACACATTCCCATCAACTACCGAGACCGGAAACGACCTCACATCATCCGCAAACGGATCAAACGTCCCACCGCTAGCCAGATCAAACCGCGCATGATGCCAGTGACAAGTCAAAATCCCGTTCTTCACCGTCCCCCGATCCAACGGAAATCCCATATGCGGACATCGATTGTCCACCGCCGCGAAACCATCTTCCTTCGCAAACACCGCGATCGTATGACCACCGCCCGTAACCACAGCGCAACCGCGCTCCCTCAGTTCATCCGCCGATCCCGCATTAATCAAAGAATCAATTGTGGCGATCAAGATGACCCCCCTTTCAATCAACAAGCACCTTAGCAATGCCTAAAGCATACGCCCCATAACCGAAAATCGAGAACCGACGCGCCCCCCGATCATCCCACAGACACCCCGACCGCGCCTCAACGTCGACCACACTCAGCGGCGGCAAAGCCGCAACCCGAGATCGCCCACGTCGTTATGCGGCAGTAGATTCAACCCTCGAGGTACGCAGCCACTCAACCGGTTCTCTCGCAGCAACAGCCCCCTCAAATTGGGCATCTCCGCGAAAACTGAGGGAAGCTCACCATGCAACCGATTTGTCAGCAGGTACAACCGATGCAAACTACCCAACTTACCAATTTCGACAGGTATCGTGCCCGTCAATTGGTTGGACCCAAGTTCCAAGATCCCCAGATTGGCCATGTTGCCAATCTCCGAGGGTATCGACCCCGTCAACTGATTGTGCGTCAACACCAACTGCTCCAACTTCCTCATCCGAGTAATCTCAACCGGAATCGAGCCGCTGAAACGATTGTTATCCAACCACAGCTCTGAAAGGTTCTGCAAGTTTCCGAGTTCACTGGGCAATTCACCGGACAACCGGTTGTTGCTCAGATGAAAGACCCTTAAACCGGTTAGATCACCTATCTCAGGCGGTAACCGTCCAGAGAGAAGGTTATGCCTCAAGCTGATCCATTTGATCCTCCGAAGACCATTGATAGAACTCGGCAACGGCCCAGACAGCAAGTTATCGTGTGCCATGAATTCCAACAATTCCTGTAAATCACCGATCTCAGACGGTATTTCACCTGTGAATTGATTGTGCTCTAAGTGCAAAGATTGCAGATTTGTAACTTGACCAATCTCCGCTGGAATCCGTCCTCCGATGACGTTGCCAGTAAGATCCAATACCCGTAGTTGCCTCAGGTGCCCGATCTCTGGTGGAAGGTTACCGCTCATCCCATTGTCTCGGAGACTGAGTACACTCACGCGTCCAAACTCGTCGGTAGTTATTCCGTGCCAACTCTCCACCGGACGATCGCTCAACCAACCGTCATTTTCTAACCATCGATTCCCATTTGTCGCCAGATATAGCGCAATCAAAGCGTCCCGCTCAACCTGATCGCAGAATCCGAGCCGCGTCTTAACCAAGTCGTGCTCAAAACCCGCACGTTCGAACCAATCCTTCAACGCATTCGAAACACAGTCCGAGAACTGATTCCCTGAAATCGTCAACTTCTCCAATCGACCCAGGAATCCGAACGTCGACGGCACCTCTCCGGTAAAGCTGTTCTGTCCGAGATTGAGTTTCGACAAATTCGACAGATTGCCAAGTTCACCCGGAATCTGACCCGTCAGACGATTCCCTTCGAGCGATAACCAAACCAACGAATCGAGTTCGCCCAACTCAGGCGGAATGCTCCCCGTGATTTCATTGCCCCCCAATCCCAAATGCTCCAACGTCCGCAACTCTCCCAACTCTGCCGGAAGGGGACCAGTTAATTGGTTTTCGTCGAACGCGATTGTTCGGATTCGGCTCAACCCACTAATCTCCGGCGGGATCGGCCCTGTGAACTCATTATTCTGAAGGTCGAGATCATCGAGCTGTGAAAGTGCCTGGATCTCATTCGGCACCCTCCCGCTCAACGCGTTTTCAGAAACGATGAGGTGCGTCAGATTTACCAGATTGCCCAGGTCCTGATCCAAACTCCCTGTAATGCCATTGCGTGCGAACGACAGAGTTCTCAAATTGACAAGGTCATAAAGCCGTACAGGAATCTGTCCCGACAGGTTATTGCCGTCCAGCGCCAAATGCTCCAACTCGCCAAGATCCCCGATTTCGCTCGGGATCGGCCCTGATAGAAGGTTGTCTTCCAACAAAAGTTCGGTCAACTGCGACAATCGCCCAATATCAACCGGTATCACTCCCTCCAACTGGTTTTCGGACAAATAGAGATATCGAAGGTTCGACAATCTCCCAAGCTCGACGGGGATCGCACCGTGCAATCGGTTGCGACTCAGATCCAACCCTGTCAGGTTGCTCAAAGTCCCGACACTCGACGGTATCTCGCCAGAAAACCGATTTTGATGAAGAACCAATTCGCGCAACTCGGTTAGCCAGAAAACATCTGCCGGGATTTCGCCAGTGATACCGTTTTGGCTCAAAACCAATCGTTGCATCTTTGCCAAATTTCCGAGCCCGGTTGCGAGTGGTCCGGTTAGACCATTCAACGAGAGATCGATCCCGACAACTCGACCCGATCCATCCGTCTCGATCCCATACCAATCCCCTAACGGCGCATCGCTCAACCAGTTCGTTCGAATAAACCAATCGCGACCGTTCGTCGACTCAAACAACGACTGTAGAGCCGCCACCGCGACATCACGGCAGAACGGCAATCCCGCCTCCGCAAAATCATGCGACGTCTCCTCCAATGCCGCTTGCACCGCCACAACCACGCACTCATCGAACGCGTTCTGCGATACCCGCAAGACCTCCAAACCGAGATCCGCCAGCCGATGAGGAATTTCACCCGTCAATTCGTTGTTCGAAACGTCCAGAAAAACCAGTTCATCAAGGCGCCCTATCTCGCCCGGAATCTCTCCCGACAACCTGTTGCTGCCGAGGTTCAACTGTCGGAGCGTCGCAAGATTCCCAATGGCGAAAGGAATCTCGCCGCCAAGTTCGTTGCGAGAGAGATCGAGGCTTCGTATCGATTCCAGATCCGCAATCTCAATCGGGATCCCACCCCTCAACTCATTGCTCGAAAGCGATAGCACACGCAACTCATCCAGCGAACTGATATCCGACGGGATCGTGCCACTCACCAGATTGTCCGCCAGCACCAAGACCTGCAAACCCTCCAAACCGCCGATCTCAGACGGGATCGGCCCCTCCAGCCGGTTACCTCCCAGATCCAGAACTTCGAGCCGCTCAAGACCCTCAATCGCCGGCGGTATCGCACCCACCAACCCATTCGAGCCGAGTTCGAGACCGACCACCCTGCCATCTTCGTCGGTCGTCACCCCATACCAATCACCCACATACTCCTCGCTCATCCAGTTCGCACTCTCCGACCACTTCGTGCCGCTCGTTGCGTTGTAAATTGCCTCCAATGCGTCGCGATCCATCTTGTTGCAATACGGCAGCCCGACTTCCGCCAAATCTTGTTCCAACCCAATCTGGAACACGGACTCGAGGAACGTTTCCGGCAGACACCCGCTCAGCGAGTTACCCGAAAGGCTCAGCGCCCGAAGGTCCAACCCGCGGATCGCAGACGGCACCTTCCCGACGAACCGATTGTCCGCGAGCAACAAACCCCTCAAACCCGAAAGATCATCCATATCTGGGATCTCACCTTCCAACCGGTTGTTCGAAAGATCAAGCCAACTCAGATTGTGAAGATTGGCGAAAACCGGCGGTATCTCACCCGTCAACTCGTTCCCGCTCAGGTCCAGATGCCGGAGACTAACCAGATTGCCGATCTGCGGAGGTATCGGACCCATAAAGATGTTTTCCGACAAGCCAAGATCCGTAAGGCTGACCAGATTCCCGACGAGATTCGGTATCTCTCCCGACAGATCGTTGTCGTCCAGCCAAACCGATTCCAATCCCGTCAAGTTCCCGATCTGCGCGGGAATCTCACCCCGCAAATCATTCCATGCAAGATTCAACTCCCTCAACTTCGTAAGATTCCCCACTTCATCCGGGATCGAGCCCGTTACCTCATTCCCCTCCAAATCCAATTCCCGCAGATCCTCTAACTTCCCGATCTCTGACGGCAGCTCCCCGCGTAGCCCGTTCATGCGGAGCGAGATGCCCACTACACGATCACCCTCCGTCGTAACCCCGAACCACTCGCCCATTGGCGCATCACTCAACCAGTTGTCATTCCTAACCCATTCCGCACCCCCCAAAGCCTCGTAAAACGCAGACAATGCGATCTCTTCTGCAGATGGCGGAATCGGCGTAGCAGTAGCAGTCGGCGTTGGCGCAACCGTCGCGGTCGGCTCCGGCGTAACGGTAGGTTCAGGTGTCGCGGTCGGTTCGGGTGTGAACGTCGCGGTCGGAGGGACTGGAGTCGAGGTCGCAGTTGGTTCTACAGTCGCCGTCGGTTCCGGTGCCGCCGTCGGTTCAACGGTCGGCACAACCGGCCCACGAGACGGCGGCGGCGTAGCCGTAGGTTCAGGCACAGGCGTCGGCGGATCAGACTCCGTACACCCAACCAATAACAACAGAGCCGCTGCAACACACAACCCGATAACTGAAACAATAACGCCCTTGGACAACCTGTCTCGTATCCTTATCCTTTCCAAAGCCGCACGATTGGAACATCCACGATATCCCATCATCCCCACTTACCCCTCAACTATACCCCCAACCGAACATTTCAAACCCCAACCACACCCTCCAAACACCAACTAAAACCCCTTCCAACTATGGACGAAATCCCCTCTCCCCCAAACACCCAACAACAGCGAGAGAGGCCAGGGAGAGGGCAACCGGGGCGGACAAACGGGCGGGGGCAACCCAAACAACGCAACAACCCACCCCAAAACCGATTCCCCAGCAACCAACACCGAAATCCCAAAAATCCCAGTTCAGACAAGTGAGATTAAGATAGCCAGAATGCTCGAAGTCGCAGGACGCACCGATTTCTGGAACATCGGATACCCTCTGCTCGGCGCGATCGTATACCTCATCGCACCGATATCCATCGCATTCATCGCCTACAGCCTCTATCGGCGCGTTCAGTTCTGGCGCGTTGGTGCCGAATACGACGAACTCGGCTCACATGGTGAGCGCATCCGCGAATTCCTGAGTTCCGGTGCCTTCGGATTCGGAGGTCACGGCAAGTTCCATCCTCGCCGAGAGCGCTACGCCAGCATCATGCACTTCGCCATCTTCTGGGGATTCGCCGTACTGCTCTTGGCGACCATAGTAGCAGCTATCGAGTTCAACTTCGAGGAGTACCTGGGTGCCACCTTCCCCACCGCGTACTTCAGATTGCAGACCAGCTTCATTTGGGATGTGTTCGGGGGCGTGCTTGCATTGGTGGGCATCGCAATGGCCTACTGGCGGCGGTACGTCATGAAGCCCGAGCGATTGAACTCATTCGCCGACGATTCATTCATACTCGCTTACCTCTTGATATTGGTACTGACCGGGTTCGCGGTTGAAGGTCTACGCATCGGCGCGACTGAGTTGAATCCAAGTTCCGAGCTTTACGCCCCCTCTCACGCCTTCTGGTCGCCCGTCGGCTGGTTGTTTGCCGTCGTGTTCAAAGGGATCGGACTTTCTCCAGACGGTATGACCGCCGCGCACAAGGCGTTGTGGTGGACCCACGCGGGAATCTTCGCCCTCGGCTTGGCGTACGCCGCACTTAGTTTCAGCAAGTTGTCTCACATCATCGTCTCGCCGCTCAACATTTACATGCGACCAATGCGACCTCGCGGCGCTCTCAAGCCGATGGGAGATTTCGAAACGCTCGAGTCGTTCGGATCCTCAGACCTCAAAGATCTGACTTGGCAACAACTGCTGAGCTACGATGCCTGCACCAACTGCGGACGCTGCCAAGACAACTGCCCGGCATGGGCGTCAGGGAAGCCCTTATCTCCTCGCAAAGTAATTCAAGACATGCGCGGCTACATGGAGCAGCGCGCGCCTGAATACATCGGGGCATCAACTGTTGGCGAAGCGGTCCCAGAGTCGTCCGTTTCGATGGTGAGCGATGCTGTGGGTGAGGAGGTCTTGTGGTCCTGCACCACCTGCGCCGCCTGCGTCGAAGCATGTCCGGTCGGCATCTCTCACATCGACTCAATCGTTGACATGCGCCGTTACCTGATGCTCGAGCAAGCATCCGCACCCGATACAGCACTCTCAGCCTTGCAGTCCATGGAGCAGCGCGGTCATCCATGGAGCGGAACAACTCTCACACGCGATTCATGGCTAGACGGTATGGACGACGTACCGACGATTGATCAGAATCCAAACCCCGAAGTGCTTTTCTGGGTAGGATGCACAGGAGCCTTGGTGGAACGAGGAGTGAGTGTGACACGGGCCATGGCATCCGTGCTCAAAAAAGCAAACGTCAACTTCGCCGTCCTAGCATCGCAAGAGACATGCACAGGTGATCCGGCGCGTCGCATGGGCAACGAATACCTTTTCCAGATCTTGGCCGGGCAAAACATCGGCACGATCAACGGCTACGGCATCAAGACGATCCTCACAACATGCCCGCACTGCTTCAACACCATGCGAAACGAATACTCGCAAGTCGCCGAATCGTTCGATGCCGAATGGAACGTCGAAGTCCTTCACTACACCGAATACGTCGACCGTCTCATCACCGACGGTCGACTTTCAATGTCTGACGCGATGTCACCCCAATCGAATAGCGATAACAGGCTCGAAAACATCACTTACCACGACTCCTGCTATTTGGGACGCCACAACAACATCTACGACCGGCCCCGCAACATCGCCGACGCAGTCCCGGGAGTAGAAGTCAAAGAGATGTCCCAATGCCGGTCCCGCGGCTTCTGCTGCGGCGCAGGCGGTGGACGCATGTGGATGGAAGAGTCCGGAGAACGCGTCAACCATATCCGCACCGACCACTTCCTAGAAACAGACACCGACACAGTAGCCGTCTCCTGCCCCTTCTGTCTCCAGATGTTTGAAGAAGGCATCTCCGCCAAAGGCCAGCAAGAACAAAAAAGAGCCCGAGACCTCATCGAAATCGTCGACGAAGCAACATGATACCGTCAGATCGTTCATCATTGCCGTTCGCTTACACTTGATGTAACTGCGCTAAGCAACGATGGAGAAACAGCAAATGCCATTCTTGGTCAACCACATCCACCTGAAGTCACCCGACCCTAAGAAGACCGCCGACTGGTTCGTCAAAGCCTTCAACGTCGAGATCATGTCCGACACCGTCCGAGACTTCGGCGACCGCTTCATCGTCACACAAACCGAAGGTGGACTCGCGATCAACATCTCCAGCGAGCGCACCGGCGAAACCCTCGGTCCCGGCGACGCAAACGTCCACTACGGCCTAGAGCACTTCGGCTTCGACACCGACGACATCGAAGCAGATTTCGCCCGCCTCGAAGGGCTCGGCGCTGAAATCAAAGAAGGCCCCATCGCCCTCCCCGACGGCCGCAAAATCGGCTTCATAGCCGCCCCCGGCGACATCCGCATCGAACTGATCCAGCAAGTCAGCTAAGAGACCCTCATTCGCCGCGGTTAAGAACCACCCGCCGCCGAGGTCAGTTGTTGACAACGGGCCTCCCGCACCGCTGTTACCCCGGTAAACCCGCGTTTTCAGCGAACCCCAGCATCAGATTCAGATTCTGTATAGCAGCGCCACTGGCTCCTTTGCCGAGGTTGTCCAAAAGCGCAACTAGAAGCACGTGACCCGAAGCATGGGGCACAACGTGCAGCTGGATCCGATTGCTGTCGTTGCAAACCTGCGCGTCGAAACTACGCTCATCCACCTTGCTGTCTGCCCAATTAACCAAATCGACAAAATCTTCGTCTTCGTAGCGGTCACAGAGAGCTTGCCAAATCGCGCCACCAGTTGTCCCGGATCTCAACATCGAGGCGTGAAGCGGCACCTGAACCCGCATCCCGCAACGAAAAGGCCCAACCGCAGGCACGAACTGGGGCTCGACGTTGATACCCGAGTACTTCATCATCTCCGGAATGTGTTTGTGCCTTTGGTCCAGAGCGTATGGAGCCTCATAAGGCAAGCCACCCAACCCGACCTCCGGGTCTTCCCACTTTTCGATCAAGGAAGTGCCTCCGCCCGAATAGCCGGACAATGCATTGATGGAGATGGGAGCGTCTTCGGCAAGCAGATCGGCCTCCACCAAGGGGCGAGTCAACAGAACGAACCCGGAGGGATAGCAACCTGGGTTGGACACAAATTGAGCATCGGCGATCTTCTCACGCTGCCCCTGCGCCATCTCAGGCAAGCCATAGACCCAGTCCTCGTCGACCCGGTGCGCCGTACTCGCGTCGATCAGACGAGTATTAGATCCATCTACCCATTCAGCCACTGCTTTAGCAGCATCGTCAGGTAGACACAGAACAGTGACGTCGGATTCGAGAATCCGCTCAAGCCTGTCCTCAGGGTTCCGTCGCAACTCTCGCGGGATAGTCAAAACCTCCACGTCCTCACGTCCCGCCATCCATTCATAGATGCGTAGCCCCGTCGTGCCAGTACGGCCGTCGATGAACACCTTGGGAAGCACAATCAGCCTCGGTCAGTAGTAAGGTTCGAATCCCCGGTTATCCGGGTTAAGGGACACTCTGTCCCGATATTTTCATCTTAAACCGATGTTTAATGGACATTGCGACCACATGTCGTTCATCAAGGTTTCGACGCCAAGCATTGAGCACTGGCCAAAGCACTCCCAACATCAACAAAATCGCGTTGACGCCGAAACTTCTCAACCATTCAAACCAATTCAAGATCGCTGGATATGTCGATGCCCCCCGAAAGGCTCCGATAAACCGGGCAAGAGTTGGCATGCACCCGCATCACCCGATCAACCGCATCCTGCTTCTCCTGTAACAAAGCTGGGTCGATCTTCAACTTGTACGTGACGTGGATCCTCTTGATAACCAGAACATTCCCCTCCTTCTCAATCTCCCCGAGAGTATCCGATTCCAGATAACCCTCACCAGCCGGAATACCGCGCGCCTCAAGGGCACCGCCAAACGTGCCGGTCATTCAACCGCCGGTAGCGGCAACAATATAGTCCAAAGTCGTCGCGTGCGGCTCCGAAACATCAGGACTGACACCGTAGTGCTCCGCAACCTCGGAGTGCACTCCAAACTTCACCGCACCGTCTATAGGCAGATGAGCGACCCTCAACGGACCTTTAATTCGCTCCAGCCTCACGTGAGAGCGGTAAGCCACTGCGTCGTTATTGTTCATGCCTGGTACTCTCTCGATCCTTCTTGGTGGTAGATTGGTTTAGGATACCGCGCGGTGTCCCGATCAATGAAAATTCCAGCAAGATGAACCGATGAAAAAATTTTTCCGAGTGCCGCCAGCATTCCCGATCCTTTTCACACTCATCGCCGGCGTCGTGCATAGCACCGTTTGGGCGTTCGAACCCCTGAACGATCCTTGGAACTACATCAGCGGCGGTTTCATTATCTCGATCGCGATCTTGATGTTCGTGATCGCCGTAATGACCTTCCGAAGACGCGGTGAGAGTTTCGACATCCGACGACCCACAAGTCAACTGGTAACGAACGGCATCTACGCCTCCTCGCGCAATCCGGCTTATCTCGCAATGCTGTTGGCGATATTCGGTATCGGATGCGTCGCCAATTCACTCGCCATCATTCTGGCCGTCATCCCAACATTCATCGCCTTCAATTGGTACACAGTTCCTCGGGAGGAACGGTACCTCCGTCGCACCATCGGCCACGAATACGAGGAATACACCAAACGCGTCAGAAGATGGCTTTGATATAGCCTCTCAGCAAACTTCCGTCGACACAGGGTAAGAACCCAGAACCTTAACCAACGGAGCGAAGTCTCGCAGGCCCTCTAAAGTCTCCTTAACTCCCGGATCAGTCCGATGCCCGACGAAATCGAGCAAGAAAACGTAGTTGCCGAGTTCATCGCCCGCAGGACGGGATTCGATTTTGGTGAGGTTGATGTTCCGCCGGGCAAACGGTTCCAACGCCTTGTAAAGCTGCCCCGGTGTGTCCCGGTTCATGAAACTGAATACGATGCTGGTCTTGTCTGAACCAGTGGCTTCGTGATCGGTAGATGCGAGGATTACAAAACGGGTCACGTTGTTCTGGCGGTCTTGAATACCTTCTCTGATGATCGGTAGATCAGCCAAGTCGGCAGCGCGACGCGGGCCAACCGCAGCGACTTCGCGGCTTTCACTTTTCACTCGATACACCGCTTCAACTGTGCTGGCGGTGCCAACGCGGGCGGCATTCGGAATGTGCGTATCGAGGAATTCACGGCATTGAGACAACGCTTCAGGCTTCGACCTGACTACTTTAATCTCCGAGAGTTCAACGCCGGAATGTGCTATCAAACACTGTTCGATGCCCAGAAGCATCTCGCCGCGGATCTGTACGTCTGGCGTTTTCACCAAGAAGTCAGTTATATCGATCACTGACCCGCCAACACTGTTCTCAATCGGCACTATCGCCTCGTCGACATCGCCATTAACCAGCGCACCCACCACATTGTGCATCTCAGAAAAACCGACTCGTTCCCAATCTTTAGGCGCGTACACGTGACATGCTTGATCGGTGAAAGTCCCCTCAGGACCCAGATACGAGATACGTTTAGGCGACAATCGAAGAGAACCTCTGTCCAGTCAGCACGTACGCAAGTTCATCGAGTGCCTCGACAGGGCACGACGCTATCACTTCCTCGCCGCCCAGTATCACCGTGTCCTCGTTCGGCACAAACGGCGATCCAACATTCGAGACGATCAAGCAGATGATAATCCCGTAAGGCAACGCAAGATCGCGAAAACGATTGCCCACCGATTGCGCTGTCGGCGGTATCTTCATCGAGATCAATTTCTCGTTCCGATCATTCAACGTCATCAACTCCGCCATCGGGTGGTGAAGCAAAGTGCCTGCAAGATTTGCCAAAATCACATCGGTACGACTAACTATCGAATTGACACCAGCCGCGAGAAAAAGATTCGAATCGGTGCTGTCGTTGACTATCGAGACAACGTTCGACACCTGGAACGTGAACTTCGCAAGTTGACAGGAAGCCAAGTTTACGGCGTCGTCTCCAGTAGTGGCGATGAATGCGTCGCAACGGTCGATACCTGCGTTTTGCAACGTAAACTCTTCCGTCGCATCGCCCAATAGCACGACGTTGCCCAACGCCTTGCGAGTCAATGCGACCCGGCTTTCGTCCATATCCAGCATCAACACCTCGTGTCCGGCATGGATCTGGGAATATGCAGTCCGAGTGCCTAGCGCGCCGCACCCGACGATGATCACATACATTTCGGATCAACCATCTCGTTGAGCGAGCTCAATCGAAGTCCAAAACCTCTGGCTCGCCATCTTCTTCTCTGACGTTCATATTAAGCGTGTCAACCAAGTCAGACAACGCAAGTGTGTACGGATTGACGGTTCGGATCCCGAAGCGTTCGTAAATCTTGCTCAAAGCGTCGTTGGTCACTACTGCCAAGACTTGATCAACCCCGTACGTCATCTTGGCCTTGAGCGAAGTCAACCCGTTTTCAGCCGGTGTACGCAACGCCGCAACGAATAGATCGGCACCACGGATGTCCATCGCGACCATCGTGTCGTCAAGAGTCGGCTTAGCCTCGAACACCTCTACGTTCTCACGCGCAATGAGGTCGCCTGGGAATGAACGGATCCTACGCCCGTCTTCTTCAACGATCAACACGTCATGACCAGCCTCACTCAAGAGATCGGCCATCACTATGCCCAATCGATCATGACCTGCGATTATCACTCTCATATGTTCCGCTCAGTTGTAGCTGATTTCGACGCTAATGTGCCCTGCCGCATCGATTTCGACCTTTCAGCGTCCGTTCGTCGTTACGGCTTCGACCTGCATGTTTGGGTGATCATTCGTCATCTCGAAATCCTGCTCTGCCTCCCGTACCAAGATCACCGCGCAAGGAGCATGCACAATCAGATACTCGGAATCCGAATCGAGGTCTCTGGAGTCGATCCTGCTGATGACTTTTGCCGACAACACTATCGCTTCAGCACCGAAATCGAGGGCCTCCCGCACCAAAACCGGCCCAATCGACCTCGCCTGCAGAATCGCGCCCTGCACTTCACCGCGCAGACCCGAAGCACGCTCCGCATCTTGTAGGACCCTCTCAGCCCGAGCATAACTCTCAGGATCTGTTGCATCCAACGAATACCTGTGACCCACAACTATCACGTGCACAAAACGAATGCTGCGATTGTTCCTCGGCGATAGACTGACCGCAGTTTCCACTACCTCCAAATCCGTGTCATCTCCCCGGACTAGACACACTATCCTCGAGTAACTCATCCCGCCAACTCGTCAACCAACTCTTTCCGACCCGAAACTACGATCTCATCCGCCGACTGCACACGTTCGTCTAAATCCGGTATCATTCGGGCGTTTTGGTCCCGGATCAACGCCAACACTGAAAGGTGATCGAGATCGCTAAATCCTGAGAACCCAGCTTCCCGCAAAGTCTTGCCGGTCAGGTTCTCAGGAGCTCGAAGTCGACTGATGCCTTGATCACCTCCAAGCGAAATATAGTCCGCGACATTTGGGGTGAATAAAGTCTGTGCCAGCCTCATACCCGCCTCTTCTTCCGCGTTGATCACGCGCTGGCAACCTATGCGCTGCAGCGTCTCTGCATGTAACTGGTTCCGTGCCCGTGCAACCAGCATCGGAATCTCGAAAGAACGTAGCAGCACAGTTGCCATAATGCTCGATTCCACGTTCCGGCCGATTGCCACGATAGCCACGTCGAAATTCTCCACACCCAGATCCCGCATCAAAACTTCATCCGTAACATCGCCCGCTACCGAGTAGGTCACACGCCCGATCAAATCTTGAATCCGCGATTGATCGCTGTCTATCGCAAGAACATCGTGCCCCATCTGAAACAACCCCGTAGCAACATGCGAACCGAAACGTCCCGCGCCAGCAACTAGTATGTTTTGGATTGCCATGATTGGGATCCCTATGCTTGGCGGTTGAGAAAACCACAAGTAAAGGTCAACCGATTCTAACCTCTTCCGTCGGCAACGAGTAGCGCTGCTCAACCTGACTGCCAGCCATCAATAGTGCTAACGTCAGGGGACCAAACCGTCCCAAAAACATCGCCGTGACTATCAACAGCTGCGTAGGTATATTCAGCTGCGACGTTATACCTGTGTCCAAACCTACTGTGCCTGCCGCCGAAATCACTTGGAAGAACACATCTCGGTATGGCAGATCCGACTGAAGCTGCAGCGCTAGATAACCCATCAGCAACACGATAGCTGCCGACGCCGCTCCAAGCACAAACGCCCGTTGGACTATCGGCGGTCTGATCTGGCGCCGGAATACATACACGCGGCTCCGGCCCGACATCGTCACGATCGCCGCAATTACCATTACCATCACCGTCGTGATCTTGATGCCACCGGCAACCGTGCCCGAGACTCCGCCGATGAACATCAACAACTCAGTTGCAATGTCCGTCGCGCTCGAAGCCTCGCCATAATTGATCACCGAGAACCCCGCCGTTCGGCCAGATATCGTGTGGAACGTCGCATCCGAGACCTTTTGCACCATACTCCCCTCTCCTGACGTCCCCGGATTGTTCCATTCCCCCGCGGCGTAGGTTACGAATCCCGCTAACAACAGAACGCTCAGTCCGACCAAAATCAACTTGCTTTCCAGTCGCAACGTCCTGAAGCTGCGTTTGCGCCACACATCACTCCAAAGAACATAACCCGTACTCCCAAAGAATATCGACAACCCAAACACAAACAGTGTGAAATAGTCGGATTTAAAACCGTGAAGACTATCGCCACCAACAACATCGTTCGGTAAAACCTCGATCCCAGCGTTGTTGAACGCCGAAATCCCATGGAATAGCGCAAACCAAATGGTCTGCCAAAATTCGAAACCATCCCAAAGACCCCGCACGAACGTCCAGTAAACCCAAATCACAACTGTCGCGACGATCTGCGACACCACCGCGAACAGAACTATGTTCCTCACCAAAATCGTTATCCCGCCTAATCCTCCCCAACCAAGCCCTTCTCTGACTATCAATCGATTCTGAAGCCGCAACTGCTGACCGATAAGGATGATTAGGAACGCGGCTCCAGTCATGAACCCTAGACCGCCGATGAAGATCAGCGCCAAAATCACGCTTTGACCAAACATCGTCCAATGTTCAAGAGTGTCCACCGTTACAAGACCTGTCACTGTCACTGAAGTCGTTGCCGTGAACAGGCAAGTGATCGGGGAGGCGACTCCCGGTCCTTTACTCGCAATCGGCAGCATCAGCAACCCCGTCCCTATAAGGTCGATGATGAAGAAGCCGTAGACTAGAGACATCGGCGACGTGAAACCCCGCACCGAAACCGAACGCGGGGCCACATCCACATCCGCCGGATGCGTCTGAGTTGCACGCGGTACCCGAACGACCTGATCGCCGATCCTCGGTCCATTGTGACGACTACGCATATCTCAAACCACGCCCCATTGAGCAGAGCGGATGCGGAAATTCTAGGTTAACCAAGGTAAACCTCGTTGACCGCTGTTTCAATCCCTACAATCCCGAACGTATAGCACCCTCGGCATCGGCCAAGACCGAAGCATGCTCATAGTCCTCGACATCCCGCCTCAAAACCTCTCCTTCTCCCCCGTCACTAATCTCCAAAACACGCTCAACCATCCGGGGCACTGCACGCACAACATTGTCCACAATCGTGATCGACGCGTCCCGAGACGTCCGAGACATCGGATTCAAATCCACAGCGATAACCGCCTTCCCTATCGCCCGCAACGCACCGCACCTATCTCCATCCTCCAACGGCACAAAAACCACGTCCGCACGCGCAATACCCTCCGGGTTGACGTAACGCCGACCGCTGCTCAAAGTCTCAATCACCGCTTCCTTACTCGGCCTCAAGATGTCCGCACCTCCGAAGCCGATCAAATGAGCAGCGATCGCATCCACTCTCTCCTCGCTGTGATGAAAGATGTTCACTTCCAACGGCGCACACGTCACTTCCGACAACTTCACCAACTCCCCAGGCACTAACGCAGCCGCATTCCCATTCACCGAAATAACAGGCCGTTCAGCCAAAAGCAGAGCCGCAACCGCAGCCCGAATCGCTATCTCCGCAAACCCACGCGTCCGCTCGCCTATCAAATAGTCAAACGCCTCGCCCCTGCCATGCGCTATCAACCCGTGCTCAGACGTGATACCCAAATGCACACCTTCAACTAACCGCTCCCGAATCAGCAGAGAATCTCGCCGCGGATGCGAAGCAAGCGACGCCCCGACATCATCCACACCGCCCCGCGTATGTGAGCCGTGCAGTTCTCCCAAACTCAGATCTCTTTCGTGAAGACCTTCAGATGCGCACTGGTAAAACCGTTGCGCTCCAAAAACTCAGCATCCCGAACATCTTCTTCAAGCAACACCGCAAACATATTCGTCACACCCTCCGCTTTCGCCTTCGCCGTCAATGCATCCACCAAACGCGACCCGATCCCTTGTCGCCTGTAGTCGGGATGCACCGCCATCGCAACAACCCTTGCCCCCGGCGGCAACCCATACGACGCCGTTTGCCGCTCCGACATCAAAAATCCCACTATCTGCCCCGCCAAGTTCTGATCGACCGCAACAAAGCACCCCCAAGGTGCATACTCCAACGAGTCCAACGCGATAATCTCCAACACCCTCCCAACGTATTGGTCCCACGTCGTCGACCGATCCGGACCACGAATCTCCTGGTCGAGCACCATGACGCTCTCGGCGTCGCCCTGTTGCATCTCGCGTATAGCGATCAATCTCTATGCTCCTGACACTCAGTTGACAATATTGATCGGAGAACCTCTAAGATATGCCAACGTGTTCTCCACAACGCCTTGATTCAACAGATCAAGTCCCTCTGGCGTCATATCCGCAATATGCGGCGTCAAAACAACCTGCTCGCATTTCAGGATCGGACTATCCTTCGGTATCGGCTCCTCTTCAAAAACATCCAACGCCGCACCTGAGATTCGACCCTCGTTCAACGCCTTGACCAGTGCCTCCTCGTCAACAATTGGCCCTCGAGCAACATTCACCAATATCGCATCCGGCTTCATCAACCCGATCTCATGCGCCCCGATCAGCTTCTCGGAATCCGGAGTCAGCTTCGTGTGAATCGTGATCACATCCGACTCTGCCATCAACTCATCCAACTCCACGTACCTCACCCCCAGCCTCTCCGCACGCTCATCCGACGGATTAAACGTATACGCAATCACATTCATCCCAAACGCATTGCACATCCGAGCCATCTCCGCACCAATATTCCCCGTACCTACAATTCCCACCGTCTTGCCGCTCACAAACATCCCGTCCTTCTTCACCCACTCCCCCTGACGAGTCATCTCCGTATACCAAGCAGCACGCTTCGCCGCCGCAAACATCAATCCAAAAGCATGCTCCGCAACTACCGGCGCCGTCTTCCCTGGAATATTCGATACCGTGATCCCACGCTCACGCGCCGCATCCAGATCTATCGAATCCGTCCCAATCCCGCACACCGAGATAAACCGAAGATCTGGCAAAACTTCAAACGCATCATCCCGCCACTCCAGATAGCTTCTTGAGTTGATGATCGCCGTCGCACCCTGCGCACGCTCGATCTTCTGCTCGAACGTCTCGCAACGCGTCGGGAATATCTTCACATCCGCAACACCTTCGAAATCCGCCATCCGTGGCGACCCTTGACACTGCGCAGGATCGTCCGAGGGCACCACCACTAGAGGCCGGTCTCCGTTCGTCATCGATCTTTCACCCTTTATGCATCGCGTTACAGTTACAGTCACATAAACTTACAAGCCCCTCCCGACGCAATCGCAACCGCGCCGGAAAGAGCTCGTAGATAAAGCGCTATCTCGCGTTAAACGCGCTCTTCTTCGTCCGACTGCGGTGCAGACTCGAACTCCGCCATCACCGGCATGTCCTCGCCATTCGAAGACGAGTTCCGACCGACGCGTTGACGGAACGACGAAGCAACGTTCGCCGCCTCTGCCCGAATCTCTTCGAGACGCTGACTCGTCGAGTCCAGCAACTCTTCCATCTGTTCGCGCGCGTCGCTTGTGCGATCCATGAACTGCTCGCGGGCCGAACCCGTTCGGTCCCAAAGCTGCTCGCGCGCACTATCCGTGCGGTCCATGAGGTCGGCCCGCATCTCTGATCCCGACTTCGGTGCCAGCAGAACGCCGACCGCAAAGCCTGCGATCCCGCCTAGAATCACTCCTGCCAGAAAGCTATCGCCACTTCCATTTGCCACGATTTATCTCCATTTCCTTGGTTTCAATTCCAATGAGATTTCTCTCTTACCTGTCTCTTTCGCCCGAATCGCGCGACCTCCGACGGAATTGCCGACTGATCACATGACCCAGCGGTGAAAACAACCACGAAACAACGTTGAAGCCGCCACCGGAATCTTCCGAACCGAAACCCGTACGACTGCGTACACGCTCCCGCATATCCGACAACCCATCACGCGCGGCCACCACCGTATCGAGAAGATCATCGACCCGGTCCATCGCCTCGTTCAAGCGTCGAACTGCCTTGCGCACGCTCATAAGGATCACCAAGACCGCAATCGCCAACACCAAGCACACCACCACAAACGCAATGTCTCGCGCGATGCCAGAGTACTCTGCGATGTCGCTAATCAAGGGGATTCGGGCGCCGATTCACAGCTTCAAGACGCCAATAAACATGTTCTTTTGACGCCTTTTGTCATTTACGCGAAATTCTACAAAATCACAACCTCATCAAAGCACATCATCCTGCTCAATCAAACATCGAACCCGGCTGACATCTACGACAAAAGTTCGTGTCGCCTCGCCTGGCTCTCACTACGCTTATCATGCTCAAGCATTTCGGACACTCATCACCCGTCTTGCCATGAATCTTCAGCAACCCGCGTTCCTTCCGCGGATGGCCGTCGCCATAAACCTTACGCAGATCATCTACCGCATCGCTGGTCACCGCGTAAACCGCATCCCGCAAACGCGCAACCTCTTCTTCCGTCAGCCGCGTCACCTTCTTGAACGGATAAATCCCTGCCTCCCACAAAATCTCGTCGCTGTACGCATTCCCTATCCCGCTGACCAGCTGACCGCGCGTCA
Organism: Dehalococcoidia bacterium; assembly: GCA_022819585.1. Lineage (GTDB taxonomy): Bacteria > Chloroflexota > Dehalococcoidia > Lucifugimonadales > Lucifugimonadaceae > Bin127. Next base: position 134,417 of record JAJEGY010000019.1, read on the forward strand.
GCACCCCCTTCACTTCGCCCCTGAAACGACTCAATCCCTCCCGAAACACCCGTAAACTCATCGGATCGTCGAGCACGTCAGGCCCCTGCTCAACCATCATTGGCAGTAACCCAACATCTTCGGACAAAAGGTAGTAGACCTGCCCCATCTGCTTCGAATCAAGGTAGCGTAGTTGTTTCTCTCCGCCTAAATTGACCGTCAAAACCGTCGATTTCAACATCCGGTCACTCGAATCAGCCAACTTTAGCTCGCCCATCAACATAGGGTTGATCACCAAAGAGTGAGCTCCCGAAAACAAGATCATTATCACCTTCCCGCTCCGTTTAACCCGATGAATCTTGCATCCCGCAATATCTTCCGACAGATCCCTCTTCACCATGTTCCGCACAACCAAAGGACGCAACACCCGCACCGAATCCACAACCTCGCCTTCGATCCGCGGCGCAAGGTACTCTCTCAAAAGAAACAAATCCGGTGCTTCAGGCATAACGACATTATCCCCCATTCATACGAACCCACACGAACCAGCCCAGTATCCACACCCAAAACCAAACACCTACCAACACACCATCCACATATCATGGATACCTAACCCATTCAACCACCTTCTCCGCGAACCATGAGCACCGTCTTCTATCGAAAATGGCGACCCACCCGTTTTAGCGACGTCGTCGGCCAAGAACACATCACCGACACCCTACGACGCGCCGTCCAATCAGACCGCGTCGCCCACGCCTACCTCTTCACCGGACCTCGTGGCGTCGGCAAAACCTCCACCGCACGTATCCTTGCCAAAGCCATAAACACCGAACTCGACGAAAACGGCGACCCCATCCCCGACACCGAAGCCGCCATCGCCATCGACGAGGGACGATACATGGACCTCATCGAGATCGATGCCGCTTCCAACCGCGGCGTAGGCGACATCCGAGATCTCCGCGAACGCGTCCTCCTACGACCCACCGTCGGCAAATTCAAGGTCTACATCATCGACGAAGTCCACATGCTCACCACCGAGGCATTCAACGCTCTGTTGAAAACCCTCGAAGAGCCGCCCCCTCAGGTCGTCATGATCCTCGCAACCACAGACATTCACCGCGTGCCGGCAACAATCATCTCAAGATGCCAACGCTTCGACTTCCGACGCCTAACCCCCGACGACGTCATCGGACGCCTCATCCACATCTGCGACGAAGAAGAAATCGAGTGCGAACCCTCCGTTCTCGAACTCGTAGCCCGGTCCGCATGGGGCTCCCTCCGAGATGCCGAAAACCTCCTCGAACAACTCGCCGTCTCATACGGCACCGGCGAAATCACCGAAGAACAAGCCCGAGAACTCCTCGGAATCGGCGATATCTCCTCGGCACGAAACCTCGCCAACGCTGTCCTCAAACAAGACACCAAATCCGCACTCCAGATCATCGAAGAAGAAGCATCCCGAGGCGCCGAACTCAAAGGCCTTCGAGACAGCACAATCTCCGCCCTACGCGGCGCGCTCCTAGCCAAACACGGCATCTCATCCCTATACGGCCAACTCGGAGACGCTCCCGATCTCGAACCCGAAGCCATGAACGCCTCCACCGAGCAGATGCTCCACGCCATCACAGTCTTCGGACAAAACGAACGCTTCGGCGAAGCTTCATCACCCCTCGCTCTCGAGATCGCCGCCCTAAAAGCCATCGCCTCACCCCCGACTCCACAACCCGCAGTCGCACCAACACAACAACCGGCACGCCGACCAGCCCAACAACCGCGACAACCTGCCGCCGCGGCAACCGCGCCATCGTCGCCACAACCACCTGACTCATCACCCAACTCCAGAATCCTCGAAGAGATCGAAAAAGCCGCAGGAAGAGCCATCAGAACCGCATTCGCCCAAGTCAACTTCATAAAACCCGACGACGCTACCCTGATACTCCAACCCAAATACGCAAGCGTAACTTCGCGTCTTCGCGACATCTGGATGAACGAAGAAACCCGCACCAAACTACGCCCAGCATTCCAAACCGTCTACGGACCTGAAATCCGCGTCCAACTCCAACAAGCCCCACCAACATCTGGCCAATCTTCAAACTCCACCGGCTCCTCCGTATCCACACCATCAAATACCCACGAAACACGCCCAGCACCAACCCCCACGCAATTCCCCCAAGCAACACAAACCAACCAGCTATCCGACAACCCGGAACCATTCTCACTCCCCCAAGAACTGAACACCCACCCAACAGTCCAAAACCTGCGAAACCTAGGCGCACGCGTCATCGGCATTGACGAAAACTAACCACACAAACAACCGACCTGATATCCAACCAAACACGCCCCACGTTTAGAATCAAAAACACGATCACAAAGCCAATCTCGCAAACAACGGAGGGGTGGCAGAGCGGTTTAATGCGCTGGTTTTGAAAACCAGTGTCACCTAACGGTGACCGCAGGTTCGAATCCTGTCCCCTCCGCCACAAACTCCAATGCCAGAAGCCGACCAACCAGACCATCAAAAAGCCGCCCTCATCGTCGGTGCCAAACGAGTCGGACAGGTCGTAGCACACCGCCTAGCCGACGACGGTATCAACCTCGCAATCGCATATCGATCCTCCGCAACCGAAGCCCAGCAACTCGCCGACTCTATACCAAACGTAAACACCGCCCTCATCAAAGCCGACCTCAGCGACGAACATCAAGTCATGGGCGCCGTAATGGAAACCGTCGGAGCCCTCGGACGCCTCGACTACGTCATAAACCTCGCATCCGACTACCCATACGCACCATTCGACTCCCTCAACGGCGAAGCATGGGATCGCGCAATGGCCACCGCCAAAGGCTCATACCTACTCGGTATACACGCCGCACGACAGATGCGACGCAACGATGGACCCAAACGCGGACACATCATCCTCTTCGGAGACTGGGCAGCCGAGGAAACCCCATACAACGACTACCTCCCATACCTCACCGCCAAAGCCGCCATCCACTTCATGACACGATGCCTCGCAGCAGAAGTCGCACCCTTCGGCATCCGCGTCAACGCCGTCGCACCAGGCCCAACAATGCGACCTCCCGAAATCACGCCCGCAGAGTGGGACGCCGCTATCGCCGCCAAAGCCCCTCTGCAACAGGAATCATCCGTAAACGACATCGCCGAAATCATCGCAACAATGATCAAAACCTCATCCATCACCGGCGAAATCATACGCGTCGACTCCGGAAGACACATCCGAGGCGTCTAACTCATGCCATACAAAGTAACCCGATCCATCGAATTCTGCTACGGACACCGACTCCTAAACTACGAAGGAGAATGCCGACACCTCCACGGCCACAACGGTCGAGTAGAAGTTGACATCGAATCCGATACCACCGACCACCGAGGCATGGTCGTCGACTTCGCTGACATCCGAGACACCGTCAAGACCTGGATCGACAACAACCTAGACCACCGCATGATTCTCCACCGCGACGACCCCCTCGTCGCCGTCCTCTCCGAACTCGGCGAAGCACACTACACCATCGACCGCAACCCCACCGCCGAGAACATCGCCGCACACATCCACCACATGACATCCTCCGACGATCTCACCATCACCGAGATCCGCCTATGGGAAACCCCAAACTCCTACGCAACCTACCGCGCCAACTCGAACGGACACCAACCGTCGTGAACCCGCCCACCGCGGTCCTCGCAAGCGGAGGCATGGACAGTTGCATCCTCCTCGCAAAAACCGCACAGCAGGGCATCGCACACCCCATCTACGTCGAAACCGGCATCCCATGGGAATGGGCCGAAAAAATCGCCCTAGACAACTTCATCCAAGCCCTGAACAACCCCAACATCAGACCCGTAACAACCCTCCAGCTCCCCGTCCAACCCCTCTACGGCACCGGACACTGGACGATGTCTGGCGAAACCGTCCCCGAATACGAAGCACCCGACGAAACCGTATATATCCCCGGACGAAACATAATCCTCATAACCCTCGCCGCCATCTGGTGTTCCCTAAACGATGTCCACCGCATCGTCATCGGATCCCTAGCCGGCAACCCCTTCCCCGACGCCACACCCGAATTCTTCCAATCCATCGCAAACTCCAACGCCACAGGCCTAGACCACCAACTAACCGTCGAAGCCCCGATGCGAAACCTCCACAAAGAAGACATCCTAGCCACAAACGCCCAATCCCTCCCCCTCCACCTAACCCTCACCTGCGCCAACCCACTTTCGGCGGAAAACCAAACCATCATCCACTGCGCCCAATGCAACAAATGCCGAGAACGCCACGAAGCATTCCTAGAAGCCAAAATCCCCGACAACACCCTCTACGCTAGACCAATACGTCATCCTGACAGCCCATGTCATTCCCGCGAAAGCGGGAACCCAAGGGTGGACGGGAACGGAGAGGGGGAAATTCCCCTCTCCCGCTCGGCGGGAGAGGGCTAGGGTGAGGGCACGATGACGAACACCCCCTGGTACACCCAATTCTTCAAACGCGACTACCTACGCATATACGGTCACACCCTCCAACAAGACCGCACCGACCTAGAAACCCAATTCGCAATCCGCGCCCTAGACCTCCAACCGGGCGACCGCATCCTAGACCTCTGCTGCGGACAAGGCCGCCACAGCATCACCCTAGCCAAAACCGGCCTCACAGTAACTGGCGTCGACCTAAGCAAAGAAATGCTAGCCATCGCCCAATCCACAGCCGACGAATCCTTGTTTTCCCCCGTGAGCGGGGGAAATGCCGAAGGCAAAGGGCAACTAACCCTCCACCAAGCCGACATGCGAAACCTCCCCAACAACCTCTCCAACCAATTCGACGCCGTAATAAACATGTTCTCCTCATTCGGATACCTCGAATCCGAAGACGACGACCAACAAGTCCTCCACCAGATCCACAAAGCCCTAAAACCAGGCGGCAAACTCCTAATGGACCTCCTGAACCGCGAGTGGGTAATCATCAACAACGAAGAGTTCGATTGGCACCAACACGAAGACGGCCGAATAGTCCTGGAACGCCGACAACTAGACCTAGCCACCTCCACCAACCACCTAACCTACACCGAAATCCTCCCCGACGGCACCCGCCACGAAATGTCCAACCTCAAAATGCGCCTCTACACCCTAACCGCACTAACCAAAATGCTCGCCAACGCAGGCCTAATCCTCCAAACCACCTACGGCGGCTTCCAAGCAGAACCCTACAGCGTCAACACCCGACGGATGATCATAGTCGCGAGTAAACCCGAATCAGGACGAGTTCGTGCGTAAGCTGGTGCTCGTGAAACACTCGATGCCCGAGATTGAGCGTGATAAGCCCGCGTCAACTTGGAGACTCAGCGATGTCGGCCGACGTCGCGCTGGAGTGCTTGCAGACCGGCTGAGATCGTTCAACGTTGATCTGATCTGGTCAAGTCGGGAACCGAAAGCTGTCGAAACGGCAGATATCTTGGCTACAACTTTCAACGTTCCGGTCAGACTAGCCGATGGCTTAGAGGAGCATCACAGGGATGACGTGCCATTTTTGCCCAAACGAGACTTTCAATGCGCAGTCGAGGCGTTCTTCCATCATCCTGACCAACTTGTACTCGGTTCAGAAACAGCAAAGCAGGCATGTGAAAGGTTTACGGCATCGATTGAAAACGTAATAAAGACAGGACAAAAGGACAGCATCGTGGTCGCTCACGGAACTGTAATCTCACTTTTCGCAGCAAGCGTCGCCAAAGTCCACCCAATAGACCTTTGGCACCAATTGGATCTGCCGTCTTTCGTAGTTTTTGCCCTTCCGTCCATGGATATACAAGAAATCGTCGGAAACGTCGCAACGCCCAACGTCGCCGACTGAGACGACTGGACACCCCTCTCCCGCTTGGCGGGAGAGGGCTAGGGTGAGGGTGACCCGGGCGGACAAATGGGTGGGGTACGCCCCCCAACAACTAACATCAAATCCCCAGAAGCCCAATTCAGATCACCGCCGTCCCCCATACCGCGCATTCGGCCCCTCCAATATCTCCCGCTGTGCATCCGTCAATCCCGGATAATCATCCGCATCGAAATACTCCGCCGACCAAGAAACCGGATGCGGGCTGTACTTGAAGAAAATCGTCCGACGCTCATCCGCTCCCGCCCACGGCAGCGTCCCATGCGTCAGCGCCTCCGTGAAGATGATCGCCGTCCCCGCAGGACCCGTCACACGCTCCACCAGCGGACCAGGCTCCTCCATCTCCTTCCACTCATCAGGAAATGAGTAGTTGCTCTTGTGCGAACCCGGCACGCAACCGAACCCGCCGTCCATAGGCCCCACATCCTTCAGGTTGTAAGCCACCACCGACAGCCCGTTGTGCATCTGACCACCCTCGAACCGGAAGTAATGCGTCGGGTTGAACGGCACCGCCCCGCCGTGCAGACGAGTCCCGATCGGACCCTTCCCCGACCTGATCACGTCCAGATAGACATGGTCCAACCGGAAACCATCCCCCAGCAACTCGCTCAGATACGGAGTAATCGACGGATTATCAATCAGATCCCGATACTCCTTACCCCACTCAAGCACTGGCCCAAACCGATGCGTCCGCATATCCGCCGGACACTCCGCAGCGATATGCTCATCCAACACCCCGTTCAGCCGGGCTACCTGCTCACCAGACAAGGCATCCGGCACAACCAAATACCCCTTCAGATCAAACAGATATCGTTCTTCGTCATTCATCAGGAGTCTCCTGTCGGCTTGCGGATCGGGGGATTGACCACCCGTTCTTCTTAGCAATTCCGATTAAAACAAAACGGCGAGGGACAATGAATGCCCCTCGCCGATTAGCCTCAAGTGAAGTTCGTTACTCTTACTTCGACTTCAAACCCGTAGTGATCTTCAAGAACTCCTGCTGCCACGGGTGCAAAACGCCGTAGTTGTTGTCGAACGACGGCCACCCTTCCCAGTAGTTCTCATTGCCTAAGTGACGAATGATCAGCTGAGACACGTAGATGTCCGGCAACTCTTCGTACCAGATCTCCATAGCATCCTCGAACAGATCCATCGTCTGCGGATCCGTCGCCGGGATCTTCGACATCTCAGTCACGATCTCGTCGAATTCTTCATTCCGCCAACGTGCAGTAGCCCATGGGTTAACCGGAGGCTCACCGATGTCACGGAACGTAGCTGACGAGTAGAGCGAGAGCATGTAGTAAGGGTCAGCGCCAAGCACACCAGACGGGCCTTTACAGCCAAACTGGTAGTCGCGCTCACCGCGTCCAAACGCCTCGCCCGTGCCCGGGCTCTGGTCCATCTCAGCAGCAAAACCCGCATCCTGCAACTGCCTCACGATGTGAACACCGTATCGCGCGAGCCATGTCGGGAAACCGATGCTCATCTCGATGATCTCGCCGTCCTTCTCCCACATGTCGTCGCTGTTCTTCGAGTAACCGGCAGCTGCCATGCGCTCGTCGATCAAGTCGTAGTGCTCAACCTCGTTCAGCGAGTGCTTGTCGTAGATCGGCTGAAGAACCTCTTCAAACGGATCGAACCACGAATACGGCGTAATCATGTGATACGCAATTGTGCCCGCACCTCGCTCGGCATTGCTGACCAACGTCTCACGGTTCAGGGCATAGTTCAGCGCCCACCTAATGTCCTTGCTCTGTGCAACCGGGCTATCACCGGCGTTGTTCACGAACAACCCGATCGGACACCAGTCGAGATACCCGTACGGAGGTTCTTGCTTGCTCCAGCTGACTACCTCAGGGTTCTGCTCGAACACGTCAAGCAACGTGTCAACCGGAACCATGCTCATGGCATCGATCTCGTTGCGAATAATCATCTGTGCCCGCGCCGTCTCTTCACGTTGCGGGATGTAGACGACCTTCTCGATCTCCGGCAGATCCATGAAACCAGTCTCCACTGCCCACCAGTCGTCACGCCGCACGAACACCTTCTGCTCTGGAGATGCCGACGCCAAGGCGAACGGCCCTGTCGATATCGGCCATCCTTGGTCTGGATCGTAGAACGTGAACTCGAGCACGTTCTTGCCTTCCCAAATGTGCTTCGGCAAGATGTGCTCAGATAGACCGTGGTTACTCGTCAGCGTGTTCACCCACCAACTCGGCGAAGGCTCCAAGAGAGTGAACTTCACCTTGTTGCCATCGATCACTTCGACTGTATCCAAAAGGTGAATCTCAGCCGTGTGCACCAACTGGTCCTGCAGCCCGTGGACCGTCTCGAACGTGAAGGCGACATCCTCCGCAGTGAACGGATGCCCGTCGCTCCAGTACACGCCATCGCGAATCGTCAGAATTACCTCAGTGAAGTCGTCGCTTATGTCCATCTCTTCTGCCAACCACATCTGATGCTCACCGCTCAACAGGTTGAACATGATCAACGGCTCGCTCATCGTCTGCAATGGACCGGTGTGCCAACCGCCCGTGCCTCCCGGCACGTAGTTGTTGAAGTTCTCCCAATCCGGGTATCGACCATCCTGGCCACCGCTCATGACGATCAAAGTCTTCTCACGGGATACCGAGTCCGGGTCGATCAACGGCGCCGGCTCCATCATCATCCCGTCTTCCTTCATCGCCTCCTCAGGCTCAGGCTCGGGTTCTGGAGTCGCCGTCGGCGGTACCGGCGTCGCAGTTGGGGGTACCGGAGTTGCCGTCGGCTCTTCCTCGGCACACGCCACTGCAGCGACCATCACCGTAGTGACGACCATCGAGAGCGCTATCAGGCGGAACAGCCACGAATACCTCATGGCCGATTCGAAGCTTCTCTGCATGACTGCATTCCTTTCTTGGCTATCTGAAACCAACACCACGCAATGTGCTAATCTGTTTGCCAATCCATTGCTCAATGGCGCGACAACAACCGCAAATCCAGGGGGCGTTGGCTATCGTTGATTAACGAAATCTATCAGAGCGCACGCACGTGTGCGCACGAAACCCCGTATCAAACACAATGACCGCCGAATATCTCCTACGACGCATCGGGGTCTTCTTCCTCGTCATCTGGGGTGCCGCTACCTTCAACTTCGTGCTCCCGCGTATCGCCGACGTCAACCCCATCGAAGAGCGCATGAGCCAGCTCGCTTCGCGCGGTGCCGTCTCTAGCGGAAATACCGAGGCGATGATCAAAAACTTCGAGAAACGATTCGGACTCGACCAACCCCTTTACGAGCAATACCTCCGTTACCTATGGAACTTCGCCCGTTTCGACTTCGGTTTCTCCATCGCTTACTTCCCAACCCAAGTGCGCTCCGTCATCGCACAAGCCCTGCCTTGGACCCTGGTCCTCGTCACGATCTCATCCCTCATCTACATGGTTCTTGGTATGGCTTTAGGCGCACTCGTAGCTTGGCCCGGGGCATCCCGACTGTTCAAGGTTCTCTTCCCGCCAATCATGGCCCTCTCGTCAATCCCCTACTACCTCGTCGGCATCGCCCTCGTCCACTTCTTCGCATTCCAACTCGAATGGTTCCCGTTAGGTGGCGGTTACACCGTAGGCACATCTCCCGGATGGGACACCGAATTCTACCTCGACGCCACCAAACACGCCATCCTACCCGCGCTATCCATCATCCTCGTCAGCATCGGATTCTCCGCAATAGGTATGAGGGGAATGATGGTCACGACACAAGGCGAGGACTACATGTTGCTCGCCGAAGCCAAGGGTGCGAGAAGCTGGCGACTCTTCGCATGGTACGGCGTCCGAAACGCCATGCTGCCTCAAATTACCTCATTCGCCCTGGCGCTGGGCCATGTAGTCTCGGGAGTCATCCTCGTCGAAGTCGTCTTCGGATACCCCGGCATCGGATCCATGCTCCTACAAGCCATCCGCAACTTCGACTACACGCTTCTGTACGGCATCGTCTACCTAGTAATCCTCTCAATCGCACTCGCCACTTTGATCCTCGACCTAATCTACCCGCGACTAGACCCACGCATCACCTACGCACCTAGAAGCTAAACCTTCGATGACCACCGCACAACCAGACACCCAGGGAACGATGCCCTTGGACACGACACTCGAACGTCAAGAGGGCAGCGCGCTCGCCCGCGCCGTCCTGACGCCGTTCCGTTGGATGCGTGCGTACCCTACGCTCTGGGCCGGACTGATCCTTCTAACATTCATGATCCTCTTCGGCGTCGTCGGATCCCGGTTCGTGGACCCCGAACTCGCACGCGCCGGAACAGTCGACATCGACCTCGATCCGTGGCAGACAGTCGAATACCGAGTCAAAGGCGAGGAGCGCTCCGCCTTCTCAGTCCTAGGCACCGACAGCCAGGGCCGCGACGTATGGGCCGTCACCCTCCTTGGTACGCCCCTGACGATCTACGTAGGATTCCTGGCAGCACTGATCGGAATGTCCATAGGCACCGTGCTGGGCTTCATCGGGGGATTCTACGGCGGCATTATCGACAACATCTTCAAGAGCTTCGCCGACATGCTCATTACCGTTCCTGTACTGATGATACTTGTCGTAGTCGCAGTGACTCTAAAGTCCTCAATCGATGTCACTCAGCAAGCTCTGATCATCGCCGCCTTTGTTTGGATGTGGCCTCTAAGAACCATCCGTTCTCAGGTCCTAACCATGCGCGAACGCGCCTATGTCTCGGTGGCACAGATCTCCGGAGCCAACACGCTCGAAGTCATATTCCTCGAGATGCTCCCCAACCTCCTTCCCTTCCTCGCCGCAAGCCTAGCCACGGCCGTCGCCACCGCAATGCTCACCACTATCGGTATGGATGCCCTCGGTCTAGGCCCTCAAAATCAGCCCACCCTCGGCAACACCATCTACTGGGCACTCTTCTACTCCGCACCATTCCGCGGCATCTGGTGGTGGTGGGCACCACCTGTCTTGGCACTCGCACTCGTCTTCGGCAGCCTCTACCTGATAACCGCCGGTCTTGATCCGTTGGCGAACCCGCGCTTGCGAAGGCAGGTGTAGGCGTGGCAGCATCAACCAACGGCCCGCAATCACCCGCGCTCGACGTCAAAAACCTCGGTGTCTCGTACTTCACTTCCAGCGGCGAAGTCAAAGCTGCCGACGGCGTCACCTTCTCCATCATGTCCGGCAAACGCATGGGCCTGGTCGGCGAATCAGGGTCGGGAAAAACCACTACCGCCTTGGCCCTGATGCGCCTCATCAAACCGCCTGGACGCATCACGAGCGGCACAGCTGTCATCGACAACACTGATCTCCTCTCCCTCAATGACGAGGAGATGCGCAACGCCAAGCTCTCCAAGATCGCCCTTGTCCCACAAGGCGCGATGAACTCTCTAAACCCAGTCGCTAAGGTCAAAAACCAAATCATCGACGGCCTCAGAGATCACGACGCCGACTACTCCGCAAATCAATACCGCGAACTAATCAACGAACTTCTCACCAAAGTCGGCCTCAGCCCTCAAGTCGGCGACATGTACCCCCACGAACTCAGCGGAGGCATGAAGCAACGAGTCACCATCGCAATCGCAATATCGATGGGACCAAACGTCATCATTGCCGACGAGCCCACAAGTGCTCTCGACGTCGTCGTTCAACGCCAGATCATGGAGACGCTCGCCGAACTTCAAGAGGAACTCGGCGCCGCAATCCTCCTCATCGGCCACGACATCGGCCTGATGGCCCAATTCGTAGACACTCTCGGCGTGATGTACGCAGGACGCCTAGTCGAGACCGGCACCCTAAGGCAACTCCTTCGCGAACCGAAACACCCTTACACGCAGATGCTCATCGATAGCCTTCCGTCCCTCGAGCGTCAAGACCGCAAACGCGGGGACCTCCGAGGCATCCCTGGAACCGCCCCATCTTTGTACGCCCTCCCGAGCGGCTGTCCGTTCCACCCAAGATGCCCGCAGGCGATGGACATCTGCCCATCCGAAGAACCAGTTCTCAAAGTAGTTAACGACGACAATCAATCCGAACAGCTAGCCGCCTGTCTCCTCTACTAATCTCGATGGCTACTCTAGTCGAACTCAGGAACACCTCTAAAACATTCGGCACCGGATGGTTCAGCCGCAAGACAGTCGCGCTCCGCGATTTCTCGATGGCCGTCGACGAAGACGAACCTACCATCACCGCGCTAGTCGGCGAAAGCGGTAGCGGAAAAACCACCATCGCTCGCTTGATCCTCGGACTCATCCCCCCAACAACTGGTGAAGTTCTCTATCGAGACAAACCGCTCCTCGAACTATCACGCACCGAACGCCAACAGTTCCGTCGCGACGTCCAAGTCATCTTCCAAGACCCCTTTGAGGTATACAACCCCTTCTACAAGGTCGATCACGCTCTCCACCTCCCTGTCCGCAAGGCCGGCCTAGCCTCATCTCGCGACGAAGCCGTTGAGGTCATCGAAGGCACTCTACGCCAAGTGGGTCTCAACCCACGCGACACCCTCGGACGATACCCCCACCAACTCAGCGGCGGTCAACGCCAACGGGTCATGGTAGCCCGCGCCCTCCTCCTCAGCCCAAAACTCATCGTCGCCGACGAACCCGTCTCCATGGTCGACGCATCTCTCCGAGCCACCATCCTCGAAAACCTCCGACAGCTCAACACCGAGTTCGGCATCTCCATCATCTACATCACTCACGACCTCACCACCGCCTACGAGATCAGCGAAAAGATCGTTGTCCTGTATCGAGGCGTCATTGCCGAGCAAGGCGACGTCGTCCCTGTCGTTCAAGAACCCGAACACCCTTACACCCAGCTCCTAATCGGTTCCATCCCGATGCCCGACCCCGACCAGAAATGGCAACAAGGCCTCGAAGTAGTTGCCCCATCTACAGACGCAACCGCCGAAACTATGACCGCCGACTATGCAGGCTGTCAATTCGCAGACCGATGCCCACACGCCATGGAGATGTGTAGCGAGTCACCACCGCTCTACCAGACCGCTTCTAACCGCGTCGTCTCGTGCCACCTATATCGGGAAGAAGCCGCCGCCTAGCAACGTGGTGGCTCAGCGTCTCCCGCAAGAGTTGTCGGTACTATCCGATCGCGTTGGTCTGGTTCTTAACCCAACCCGCTACTAATCTTCACCAACCCCGCCAGCTTCTCCGCCGCCGCACCGCTGTCGATACTGTCCTTAGCCATCAACGCCGCATCGTTGAAACTCTCCGCCTTCCCAGCCGCCAGCAGCGCCACCGCCGCATTGATCGCCACCACGTTGTACCGAGACCGTTCCGGACTAGGCGGAGCATTGTGCTCACCACCGACCCCCGACAACACCGTCCGAATAATCTCGGCGCTGTGCTCAACCGACTCCGCCACCAGATGATCCCGACTACCCTCAGGCAACCCAAAATCAGCCGGCCGAGTCCGCCGACGCTTCAACATATCCGGCATCACCTGATACATCAACGTGTGCCCCTCGATATCCACCTCATCAGCACCAGATTCCCCATGCACCACCAGCGCGTAATCCGTCCCCAACAATTGAAGCGCCTTGGCGATCTTCTCCGCAGTAGGCCGATCAGCCACACCCAACACCTGACGCGTCGCACCAGCAGGATTCGTCAACGGACCCAAGATATTGAACACCGTCCGAATCCCGATCTGTGGACGCAACGGCCCCGCAAACCGCATCGCCGGATGAAAAGCCTGAGCAAACATGAACCCAATCCCAGCCTCGGTGATACAGCGAAAGACCCCTTCCGGCCCCAGAAGGATATTCACCCCCAAGACCTCGAGCACGTCGGCGCTCCCCGTCGACCCCGACATCGCCCGGTTCCCATGCTTCGCCACATGCACACCCGCACCAGCCACCACAAACCCCGCCGCCGTCGAAACATTGAACCAACCCATCGCATCACCCCCCGTCCCGCACGTATCCACCGTTTCCAACTCCGTCGGCACATGCAGAGACACCTCACGCATCACCGAAGCCATCCCCGCAATCTCCTCCGGCGTCTCCCCCTTCATCCGCAACCCCGTAACAAACGCCCCGAACTGCGCCTCCGTAGCCTCCCCTCCCATAATCTGCCCCATCACATCAGCAGCCTCAGACTGCGAAAGATCAACGCCGTCAACAACGGCCTGGATACCTTGTTGGATGTTCATAGCGGGGTCGTCAGTTCGGTCAAATAAACACTGCCCGGTTCACGCCGCCACTGATGGAGTCATCGTTCTTGCATGAGTTATATCCGCACGCTTTACCGCCCGCGCCTGTGACGGGAGCACCGTGGCGATCGCCACAGTTTCGCCCTCTAAAGACACGAATTCAACTACATACGCCTCTCCACCCGGATGAACGTGGATTACGCAACCAACATCGCCGGGGCTAAGCTCTCCGCCATCGTCGCTGCCAACGTAGTCCGTGAGGACGATTCGCTCGTGCTCTTTGAACATTTTTCACCTCCGCGTTGGGTACGCCGTAATTAGCCTAGGTATTGAACCCCCAGTATCGATTTGCCAAATAGTACGTATCCGGGGATTTCTTCCGTCCGGGCTTTCCAGAGTACCCTCTACTTGATAGCGTAACCCAGATATAGTGGCGATGGTCTTGGTTACTTCGTGAGATGCTGCTAGAAGTTTGAGCGCGTCTGCGAACTCTTCCCAATGCTCTGAGCTGAAACCGAAGCGCAGGAAGAAATTCGCCTTATCCTTTCCTTCAGGATGTGTTGTCGAGAGCAGGTAATCAACTACCTTGCTCTCGGCGACTACCGCGTCTCGCACATTCGGCAGGTACATCTCAACTGTCTAACCGCCCACATCCCAAATTCATCATTCCTCCTTCACACCCTCATCCCCAAAAAGTTCCCCAACAAATCCTTACCCGGACGCGTCAATATCGACTCCGGATGAAACTGCACCCCCTCAATCGGCATCTCCGAGTGCCTCATACCCATAATCACCCCGCTCTCCGTCGACCTCGCCGACACCTCAAACCCCGGCGGCACCGCATCAGGCTGAACCGCCAACGAATGATACCTCACCGCCTCGAACGGATTCGGCAGTCCCTCGAACACACCCTTCCCATCATGCTCAATCATCGAAGTCTTCCCGTGCTTCAACTCACCAGCATGATCCACGACACCCCCAAACGCCTCGCCGATGGCCTGATGACCCAAACAAACTCCCAACACCGGTATCTTCCCCGCGAAGTGCCGAATCGCCTCAATCGAAATCCCCGCATTCCGAGGATGCGAAGGCCCCGGCGATACCACCAACCTCTCAGGACCCATATCCGCCAACTCCTCAACCGTCGCCTTGTCGTTGCGGACGACGTGCACATCGGCGCCCAACTCAGACAAATACTGGAACAGGTTGTAGGTGAAACTGTCGTAGTTGTCGATCAGTAGCAGCATCTCATGCCTCCATCACAGACTCGGCGTGGTCGATCGCGTGCATCAACGCACCCATCTTGTGCAGCGTCTCCTCATACTCCGTCTGCGGATCAGAATCCGCAACGATCCCACCTCCAGCCTGCAGATACGCAACACCATCCCGAAGCGTCATCGTCCGCAACGAGATCGCAGTATCCATATTCCCCGAGTACGAGAAATACCCGACCGCGCCCGAATACGGCCCCCGCTTATCCGGCTCATACTCCGCGATGATCTCCATCGCCCGGATCTTCGGAGCACCCGAAACAGTCCCCGCCGGGAATCCAGCCCTCAACACATCATACACGTCATACCCATCATCCAGCGTCCCCTCGACATGAGACACGATGTGCATGATGTGCGAATACCGCTCGATCTCCAACTGCTGCGTCACCCTCACTGTCCCCGGCCGACTGATCCTACCGACATCATTACGACCAAGATCAAGAAGCATCACATGCTCCGCGATCTCCTTCTCATCCGCCAGCAGCTCCTTCGCCAACGCCTCATCCTCCTCAGGCGTCCGACCTCGCGGCCTCGATCCCGCAATCGGATGAACCGCCACCTGACCATCCACCGACTGAACCAGCAGCTCCGGCGATGCCCCGATTATCTGAAACCCATCCAGATCCAGATAGAACATATACGGCGAAGGATTGATCGCCCTCAGCGACCGATACAGATCAAACGGCTCCACCGCTGTCCGACGCGTCAATCTCTGCGACACCACGACCTGAATAATCTCACCGTCATAGATCGCCTTCTTGCACGCCTCAACCATCTGACGATAGTTCTCCCTAGACATGTTCGGCACATACCGATGCCCAACAGCCTCATCAGAACCATCCGTATACCAACCAGCAGGCATCGCCGCCGCTGAACCGACAAACGAGTAATCGATCTCCGCATCATCAGCCCGAGAGGCAGCATGAGCAGGAGAACCAGATCGCCGCATCGCCGAGGCAGACAAAGGCTCCGACAACCGATCTATCAAAACCTCGATCCGACTTGTCGCGCCCTCATACGCATCCCGCGGATCAGTATCCGCACTGATCGCCGCATGAGCCACCACAACTATGCTGTGCCGTACATGATCGAAGATCAGCATCGAATCTGTCAGCATGAACATCGCCTCCGGCACTCCCATCCCCAAATCCTCATCAGATATCTCCGGCACACGAGGCTCGAAGTACCTGATCGCGTCATACGCCACATAACCGACAGCGCCCCCATCAAACTTCGGCAAACCCTCAACCGACGGATATCGCAGATGCGCCAACCGATCCTTCAACACGTCAAGCGGGTCGACGCTTCCATTAACCGTCCCCGGACCAGTCCGAATCACCTCCGACGGCTCAGTCCCCAAGAACGAAAACCGTGCCACATTCTCACCCCCCTCGACGCTTTCAAACAGGAACGAGCTACGCCCCCGAGCCACCTTGATGAACGCCGAAACCGGCGTCTCAAGATCAGCCGATATCTCCCGATACACCGGAATCAAGTTGTAGCCCTCATCCGCCAAGCGCTTGAAGACCTCAAAATCCGGCGTGTACATGTTGTTATTCGTCATTGGTCGTTTCCATTCACTAGGGCAGTGGTTATCGCAGACTGAGCCGAAACGCTCCCCCTTTCCTCTCCGAGAGAAATGTGGGTGCACTTCGGCTACGACCAAGACGACGTATACGAGCTGATCCGCATCGCATCCCTAACCCGAGTCATCGTCTCCTCAGCAATCGTCCTCCCCCTGCGAACACCATCCATCAACACATCCTCCACATACGGCATATCCGCCTTATACCGCTCCCGACGTTCCCGAATAGGCTCCAAAAACTCATTCAACGCCGCCGCCAGCGCCATCTTCACCTCAACATCACCAACCTTCCCCTTCCGATACCGGTCCTTGAACTCATCAACCTGCCCTACGTCCGGGTTGAATGCATCGTGATACTCAAACACTGGATTGCCTTCCACCCGCCCCGGAATATCCGCACGAATCCGATTCGGATCCGTAAACATCCCCCGAACCTTCTGATTCACCTCATCCGCATCATCACTCAACATGATCGCGTTCCCCCGAGACTTGCTCATCTTCGCATTCCCATCAGTCCCGACCAACCGACCGATATCCCCAATCAAAGTCCCCGGCTCAGGAAACACACGACCAAACATCCGATTGAACTTCCTCGCAACCTCACGCGTCATCTCGATATGCGGCGCCTGATCCTCACCCACCGGCACCAGATGCGCACGCGGCAACAAAATATCCGCCACCTGGCTCATCGGATAGTTGTAAAAACCAACACTCCGACGCTCCACCGGCAGACTATCGATCTCCGACTTCAACGTCGGATTCCGCTCCAACATCCCCAGCGGCGTCACAAACGACAGCAGCATCGTCAACTCAGCATGTTCCGGCACATAGCTCTGCACCACAAACGCCGACTTATCAGGATTCAAACCCACAGCCAGCCAGTCCAACGTCACGTCCAACACCGACTCCCGAATCAAGTCGATGTCATGGAAATGATCCCCCAGCGCCTGATAGTCCGCAATCAGGAAGTAGCACTCATACTCATCCTGCAAGTCGAGCCAGTTCTTCAACGCTCCCACATAATGCCCCAGATGCAGCGCACCAGTCGGACGTATCCCCGTCAATATCCGAGGCTTGGCACCCGGCAACACGTCAAAGTGCCTCTTAGCTTCCGTAGCAGTAGCCATCGCTCTTTACCATCTCCCCAGGACTCGAGACCCCCAACAAACGAAAATCCCCGTCCCAGATCATTTCTTATCTCTCAGGACAGGGACGAGGGCAAACCCGCGGTGCCACCCTGTTTCGACTCTGCACATAACAGCGCCGCAACTCAATTCAGGACCTAACGCGCCCCAATCGGCTCCAGATACTCAGTCCAAACGACCGTTCCCCGAAGCAGCTCCCGGGCCCAATTCGGTTTTCGCTTCGCCATGCCGGACTTTCAGCGGATCATCACGGCTCTCTAATAATGGCGAAAAACGAACCTACTCACCCCGTTCACAGCCTTTGCAATCTCAATTGCTAAACCCAAAGTGTACGTTCGCCACATCTAACGAGTCAAATTCCCATATCATCCCCTCCATGTCAAACTCCAACATCTCCATCATCCGCGACGCCGAACTCACCACCCGCGACGGCACGATCCTACGCGCCGACATCTACCACAACCCCGACATACCTCCACAACCCGCCTTGGTCTGCCGCACTCCCTACAACAAGCTCCTCTCACGCTACCAAGAGCACGCCATCGACATCGCAAAAGCTGGCTACACCGCCATCGTCCAAGACATGCGCGGACGCTACGCCTCCGACGGCGAATACTTCTGGATGTGGCGTGACAAGCACGAGACCGCCGACATCCAAGACGGCTACGACACCATCGAGTGGGCCGCCAAGCTCCCGCAGTCCGACGGCCGAGTAGGCACTTGGGGACACTCCAACGCATCCTGGGCGATCTGGATGACCCTCCATTCAAACCCGCCATCCCTCACCGCCGCCCTCGCATCCGGCATCTCCATGAACATGCTAGACATCACCTTCGGAGTGTGGGAGACCGGACGCCGCCTGGAGTGGACATACATGATGGCCGCCAACGTCCGCCGACGCGAAGGACGCGCCGACGGACCCATCACTCCCGAAGAAGCGACCTACCGCTGGAACGCCGTCGAGCGGTCCAAATACATCTGGTGGCTGCCCCTGGCCGACATCCCCGAGCAAGTCTTCGCCGGCCTAACCGACCAATACCAGACCTTCCTCCGCAACACCGACAAAGACTTCATGCGCTTCGACGAGGCACACCCGAAGGTCGATGTCCCCGTCATGCAGATCACCGGATGGTGGGACCGCCTAATCGGCACCATCGACAACTACGAAGGCCTCATAAACAACGGCGATCCAGACCTCCGCAGCCAGCACCGCCTGATCGTAGGTCCCTGGGGACACGACGCCACCGACTACACCAGCACAGTAGGCCCCATCGACTACGGACCATCCGCGAAGACAACCTACCCCGACCTGATCACCCGCTGGTACGACCACACCCTAAAGAACATCGACAACGGCACCGCCAAAGAAAAACCCGTCCAACTCTTCATCCTAAACCGCAACGAATGGATAGGAGCCGAAACCTGGCCCCTACCCCAAACCCAATACACCCCCCTATACCTCCACTCCAAAGGCAAAGCCAACACCACAAACGGCGACGGCTACCTCTCCTTTGAAACCCCCGTCATTCCTGCGAAAGCAGGAACCCAAGCGTGGACTGAAACAGAGGACACACCCCCGACATCGCGCAGCGAAGCGAGCATAGACGTCCCCTCTCCCGCTGGGCGGGAGAGGGCTAGGGTGAGGGCCCAGGGAAAGGAAGCGGAGGAGGGCCCCTCCCCTTCGCAAAGCGCAAGGGGACGCGAAGGGAGCGAAGCGACATTCGCAGGGGATGCAAACGGCGGCGACGCTCCCACCGACCACTTCACATACGACCCCCGCGACCCCGTAATGTCCCTGATGCACCAAAACTCACAGTCCATACCCGTCGACCAGTCCCCAAACGACCACCGACAAGACATCCTCGTCTACGAGACCGACCCGTTGGAAGAGGACCTCGACATCATCGGCCCCATCCGCCTGAAACTCTGGGCATCAACCGACGCCCCAGAGACCGACTTCACCGCAAAGCTAGCCATCGTCCACCAAGACGGACTATGCATAAACCTAACCTACGGAATAATCCGCACCAGCAACCCACCCCTACCCGTAGGGGTCGTTCGTGAACAACCCAAGGACGCAGACGAAGCAAGCACCAACGTCCCCTCTCCCCCAAAGGACGCCCATCAACAGCGGGAGAGGGCTAGGGTGAGGGCACAGGCAGGGGAGGGGCTACCCCACCTCTACGACATCAAACTAAACCCCATCGGCTGCCGATTCCTCGCCGGACAACGCATACGCCTATACATCACCTCCTCAGACTTCCCAAACTTCGACCGAAACCACAACACCGGAAACCCCTATCACTCCGACACCCAACTCCAACCCGCCAACCAAACCATCTTCCACACGGCGGACATGCCCTCCCACATCCTCCTACCAGTCATTCCCTAGACCATCCCTCCCCCTCTCTGAGGGGGAATACAAAGGGGTGCCACCCGCCGAAGCCTCGTCATTCCCGCGAAAGCGGTCGCGGGCGAGCGGAGCGAGACCGCGGGGGATGCCCGCCGAGGCAAGAAAACCCAAACAACTCCCAACCCAACTGGCCGACTCGTCCCAACCCATGGATCGATCTCGTACTCGAACGTACCAACATTGGCATCACTACTAACCGCGCCAAATCTACGGACCAACTCCCAACTGAGTTCTCATCAAATCCATGTTTCGACCGCGAGGCATATATATATAGTGTTTTTCTGATTTCCGTAACTCGCACGGGTGCGAAACAGCGAGCGGATGTCAGGAATTTATTCGAGTTGTGCGATTTACGACCAGCGGAAGAGATGCGATTGCCGAAACACCAAAAGTTACAATTAACTTTGATAAACGGACGCAAATGAAACACTAATTCTCATGACCACAACCGACCAAAACTCTGCGCCATTCTTGGCAGATGCTAGCGACAAAATCAAAGCGGCCAGTCCTCCGCCAGCTCTGGAGGAACTGACGGCGATGATCGGCGCTGACGAGTACATCGGCGATCTCATAAAACTTGACTACGACCACGCCGAAATTCTGGTCCACGACAGCCACAAGATGCAAGTCAACGGTGTGCCACATGGCTGCTTGCTCATCGCGAGCCGGATCACGCCCGATAACCCGGAGATTATCGACCCGACAGACCGCCGCGCTTCACTTCTTCTTCTCAGGGTGACAGGCACCGTAAAGCTGAACTCGGAAATCGACCTTGATAGAACTCGGTTCGAAATCGTCCAACGCTCGAACGACACATCTCAAAACTACGACGACGCCCAGCAGACAGATCAATTCACTCTGAATCTGCTTCGTTATACCGGCATCCAGTGCCGGATCTTGGGTACGTTCAGGCTGACATCTGCAGATGACGGAAACGATTGGCAACTCCACTTTGGTGCGGACATCGACAACTTTTATGCCGGTCAAGGCATGAAGATATACAAACCAGTCGGAACTGTGCTCCAGACGATTGTGAATTCACGAGAAGAAGGTGCCCGCGGACAATCTTCAAGCCGTATCGGGCGATTGCGATATTCTGCAGCAATCAAAGAAGCTGACACCCGCGAATCTGTCCCGATAGAGATCGTGGCCGAAGACTTCATCGCTCAACGAACCGCTCTGTTCGGTATGACGCGCACTGGCAAATCAAACGCCACGAAGACTATCGCAGCGGCGTTGTTCAAACTCCGGTTATCAGACAACCCTCAAAGAGTAGGGCAGTTGATTTTCGATCCTAACGGTGAATACGCCAATGACAACCCGCAAGATGGTCACTCGATCAGAAATCTCAGATACATCAACGACGAGTGCTCAACCGATGTACACACGTATGGTCTGCACAAACATCCGTACGACAAGGGTCGCCATATAACCAAATTCAATTTCTATGGCGGGAGCGAACCTATTCAACCTACTACCAAGGGAGATCTCGACAAAGTACTTTGGACCTTGTATCAAGGAAAAGAGATCATAGACGACGCCTTGGCGGAAGAATCCTCAGGTTACGTCACGGCTTTCCGAAACGCGCAGATCATGACGCCAGAAGGATTGATTGATCACGGCGAGTATATTCGCTTTCGGCGGCGAGTTTTCGTCTACCGCAGCATATTAGCGGACATCGGATTCAAATACGAGGGGACCGCAAACGTAAAGGGTCTGTTTGGCAAAGATGTTCGAGAAGCCATGGACCGATATGATCCATTGAAACCGTTCATTGGTTTGCTGGAAGGTGGAACCATGTCTTGGGAGGTCGCGGGGAATTTCACCAAAGTTTTAGCGGATTGGGCGGCAACAACTCAGTTCCAGAATTTCGATGCTGCGCGAGCGTCGCTAAACGGAGGCAAGAACTGGAGCGACGCTCACTTGTTGGGATTGCTGAAATTCCATACCAACACGCGTGCTCGATCCATCGCACAGAACGCGCGAGAATGGCACGATCTAAAATCTGACGCCGATTTTGCAGAAACCATTGTCAACCAAGTTCGCGCCGGCAAGTTAGTGATCGTCGATCAAGTGCTCGGTAACCCCGAAATGAACTCTCAGGCGGCGGAAAGAATCGTGCGTCGATTGTTCCAGGCTCAACAGCAGTCATTCAGTCAACCGAAAATCGATCGAATCACCAACAAATTCATCGAGCCGCCTCCCGTGATTGTGTACGTGGAAGAAGCGCACAATCTTCTTCCAAGGGCTGACGAAGACGACACAACCAAAATTTGGTCACGGCTGGCGAAAGAAGGTGCGAAGTTTAACATCGGCATGGTCTACTCGACTCAGGAACCATCATCCATACAAACCAACATCCTCAAAAACACTGAAAATTGGTTCATAGCTCACTTGAATAATACGGACGAAACTAACCAGATCCGGAAATTCAATGATTTCAAAGACTTTGAAAGTAGCATCGTCAGGGTGTCGGAGCCCGGGTTCTTAAAGGTTAAAACCCGTTCGAGTTACTTTACTGTCCCCGTTCAGATGGATTTGTTCGAGGCTCCCGCGCCCGCCCCATCTGGTAGCTCGCAGGGCCCTCTAGGTGACAATGGACGCCAACTTTCGGTATAACCAAACTGGAAAACGCAGGTGCCTTACGAAAACGAACGCGCCACCGGCGACTCGCTCTGGCGTCTAGAAGACAACCCGAGCGTAAAAAACTTCAAAGGGTCAATTCGGGTCAGGGACACGCAAACCGAGCTTGAGTTGCCGACGCGGATTTATCCGGAACGCGGTCGGCGATCGACTAAATGGATAATCGGTATCGACGGGTCGACGGTCACCAAACGAGTCCAGAATGGATTTCCAAAAGCTGAAGCAGCTCTTTTCAACGCCGCCGCAATCCTAATCGACATCGCAGAACTCAGCAAGTTCGGGGGCGATTACATACCAAGACCGCAACAACTACGCGATCTTGAAACGGTGGAAACTATGGGTGCCGTCCTGCCAGGCCCAAACGTAGTGGGGATGAATCCCGGAGAGGAAACACCCAAAAAGTTCTTTCGCTCGACAATACGACAGGAATTGAATTTTCGTCTCGACCCGCAACATGAATCTTTGCTGGAAACATTCCTTGCCTTAACTCCGGAAGACGATAAGAAACTCAAATGCCCGATAGAGGACTGCGACGAGGACATTTTCCGTCCTCGTTCCAACACAATCTGCGCGTGCGACCAGGCTGAACCACTTTATCCAACCGACAGTCTCCGGACTCATGAACGTTTCTACGACAACAACAGCAGTGAACAGGCTTTCACCGCGTTCCGCATGGCGACGGAACACCTGCTTTTGGTCAACATTCTCAGATACTTTCATCAAAACAAACCCTTACGCTGGTTCGATGAAATCGCATTTGTCATGGATGGCCCTTTGGCAATCTTCGGAATGCCAGCCTGGCTCAAAGAACACATCCAAACGGACATATCGCGAATACACAACGACCTGATTGGCAAAGGCCATGCGGGTCTCCTTTTGATAGGCATCGAGAAAAGTGGCGAATTCTTGGACCACCTTGAAGAGTTGGACTGGGATTCCAGTGAAGGCGCACGTCAGAGACTACCGAATGGAACGACATTTGCGCCCACGACGAAGCATGTTTTTCGTCACATCAGGCCAAATCCAGATTCCGATAAAGCTTACGGGGAAGCGGTGAACTATGGGCGCAAGATCCTTTACAAAAACAACGCGGGACAGCACGCCGTAGTCATGACCCCGATCGTGAATGAGGCAGGACGTGAACCGAACGGAACTGATCTAATCGCCTTCCCACGATTGGGTGAAGCTCTCAACATCGTCGATGACCTATACACTCATCTTTACCGCGACGGATTCATCCCGTTGGTTCGCGCCAACGCCCACGCGGCGATTCCTTTACGACGAGGTCAGCAGATACTTGCGAATCTGTTCGAAGACAACGCTTAAACCTTATGCGACCAAAGCGAGTTGATCTAACCTTCAACACCGCTGAAGGGCGATGGGCGCGATTCGGACCGTACTACGCCATGTTCCCGGTTCCGTTCGCTGAACAGGTAATCACTAATCTGTCCCGGGGCGGCGAAACTGTTATTGATCCGTTTTGTGGCCGCGGAACAGCGCCCTTTATCGCAATGATCTACGGGCGTAATGCGATAGGGTGTGACATCAACCCGGTCGCTTGGATTTACTCGCAAACCAAAATTTCGCCACACCCTTGCGCCACCGAGGTCATCGAACGCATCCGAGAAATTAAAGAGACTGTATCGGCGCCGGAAACCGAGCCAAAGAACGAGTTTCAGCAATTGGCATTCTGCCAGCAGGTGTTGGGATTCATCAACGCCTCAAGGCGCGAACTCGATTGGCGAACAAGCGAGTTGGATCGCACAGTCGCTGCTTTTTTGTTGCAGTACCTCCATGACAAAAGAGGTGCTGGATTATCCAATCAACTGCGCCATTCGCGAGCTTTGGCACCCAAGTATTCCATACGATGGTGGCGAAACAACGGCCACGACATTCCTCCAGAAATTGAGCCGTTGTCATTCCTAAGCAGTCGCGTGGCGTGGCGGTATGCCAAAGGCGTTCCTAAACCGCGGGTTCCCAAAACACCAACCATCGCTCTTGGCAAAGCAGCGGAGTCACTCCCGCGAACGGACAAACCTGCAAACTTGGTATTTACCTCACCTCCCTACAGCAACGTCACAAATTACCGTTCCGACAATTGGCTTCGCCTATGGGCTCTCGGCGTTGGCCCTGACCTGCCCGACTGGGAAAGCGAGCAGAAATTCACGAATGCGGACGAATATCGGCGCATGCTGCACGAATCAATTGCAGCCACCAAAAAGTGTGCCGTTGATAATGCGATCTGGTACATTCGCTCCGACGTTCGACCAAGGACTAAAGACACCGTTACCTCCGTGATGGCACAACTTTTGCCCCAACATAGGGCATATGAGTTGTCCGCACCGTATCGCAGACAAACTCAAACAGCGCTGTACGGGGACCATGAACCCAAACCCGGAGAAGTTGATCTGCTTTACATGCCACCCAACCGCAGGCGGCGAGAATTCGCGAAGCGATTTTCACGCTTGACGGTGTCAGTCTGATTCAGCCCTCTCCCGCACACCAAAACCAACAAACCAACCACTATCCTCCGCAAACCCTAACAAATGGTTCGAAGAAACCAGCGACAACATCGTCTCCATGATCAAACGCATCACCCACACCTCCTTCGAAACCGTCAAAATCATCGACGCCCTCTCAACCCCCTTCACCGACAACTGGACCTCCAACTAACCCACCCAACCCCCATCCTTCCCATCCTTCAAAGATCCTTAGCATCCTAGTTCTCAACCAACGCAACCCACCGCAACACCCCAACAACACAACAACAAAATCCCAATAATCCCCCCAATCCCAAGAATCCCAATTCAGACAAAAACAACTTGACATTCTCAGAAACACATGTATCATTAACAACAGTTTGATCGATAGACTTGCGCCGCGCAACGGAAGCGGCCACCCCCAGCCCGGGGAACCATCGGGAAAAGCGTCAGCCGCGAAAGCGACTGCGATCAGACCCTCCGAAAGAGGACGAGATCGCAGAGCCGCCGAAACGGCTGTGGCGACGCCCCCGCAGCGGCTGCCGAGTCGCTGAACGGCTAACCGGGTCCTGTTGGAAACGCACCTCGGACCATTGTCTCAGCCGCGGCGAGAAGGGCTGTCCAGTCGCCGCCGGTCCGAAAGGACCAAGCCGGTCAGCGCCGAAGCCGCAGAGAAGCGGCATCGGCGAAGGGGCTCGGGAGGACGTGCGTGGATGCAGGGAGACGTCGTACTCGCTCGCCACGAGGACGGCTACAGGTTCCAGGCCGAAAGGCCGATGGAAGGCGACGAACTCGTCAACCCCTCGGCCCCCTTCGCGAAGCGTAAGGGGCGCCCGAAACGCCCGACCGCGCTCGCAACGCCGTCGAGCGGGGGATGCCCGTCGTCTCTCCCGTCCGACGGAAGAGACGACGCGAGGGCGCCGTCGTCGTCCGGGCAGGAGCGCTGACAGCTCCCGCAGAACCTGGCTATGGGACGGATCCTGGTGTTTCGCCCCGTCAAACGGCGCAAGTCGACCGCAGATCGACGGCGCTCCCCACACGTAGGGGTCTTCACGTCCCCTCTCCCGTTGGACGGGAGAGGGCTAGGGTGAGGGCTCCGGGGACGCCTTCGAGAAGCGGAACAAAAGTGCGTAACTCCGAAGCAGGAGCCGTGCAGAGCACACGGCCCTCCTTCGGCCGCCACCGTAAGTCCGAAGGGCGCATCGCAAGGCGATCGCGGCAGGGAGAGAACCTCGCGATGACCCTCGGCAAAACCAGAAACCGAGA
>JAJEGY010000038.1 GCA_022819585.1 Dehalococcoidia bacterium
GTAGAGAGATAGATACAGGAGGACTGCAGCTGTGCAGCTTTCATCGAGAATCTTGACGGCTCTGGCCGTGCTGATCCTTGCCGTTGCGGTGGTGGCGGTGCGAGCCGGCTCGACCGGGACGGTAGATGCAGCTACCGGGACAATCAACGTCGTAAACGTGGGCACTTGCTACACCACGGACACCGATATCTTTACCGTCGCCGATTGTAAAGACGGTCAACTCGACCCACAGGACGAAGGTGACCCCGCGGACACGGTTTACAACGTAGCCGGGCGCGATTCAATCACCGCGGCCGATACGGTATTCGCTACCTACGCCATTGATCCCAAGACCTCCGGCGACCAACCACGCGCAATCCTCAAAAACTCCGACCTCATAAAGATCAGCATCGAGGACAAGGGACGCGACAAGAGGACTGGACAGCTCTACATCGTGTCGGACAGTGAAACTGTGCCTACGCTTCCTGACAATGGTGGCGCGGGCATCTTAGACGACGCTCAAACCGGCATCATTTTGGGTGCACTTGGTGATGATTTGACCGCGGAGCTGTACGAAGCAGGCGATTACGACACCGATCCTGCTACCCCGGATACCAATCGGGTCAAACTATCCAATAACACTGCATTCTTCGACCGGTTGCAGGTAACAACGGCCCAACGAACAATCTCAACATCTGGCGATGCCCAATTCAGATTGACTGGGACCGGTAGCACTGAGAGCCCTATGGCGCCAAAAGACGACGGGAAGGTCTATTGGTTCGGTAATGTCAACACTGATGACGGGACTTCGGCATTCAGTAACTTGGCTCAATACATCGAACTCGACGAAGACTTGAACACGGGTGAAGCCGCCGATTTAGCTCCTTGGATGCGTGTCACCGCTTCGCTGCCGGCGAATGTCACTATTGACGTCCTGTACATCTACTACCAGACCAGCGACCAGGAAGAAATCGTCGGCGGTAAGAGGGTTGGCGACTACGATGGCGTTGGCGGCAATCCCGAGAGCGCCGTATCGCCGGTATTTACCGATGACGAAAGCGGCGCTGACCCGGACGCTCTGGTTCTGCGCGTCAGCTCTGACGGTATCCAACCCAACCAAAACCTTTGGCTAAAGGAAACAAGCCGCTTCTCCGGCTTCTACGAAGGCTACGCCCGACTGACCGACGCCGATGGCGATGGCCGGTGTGTAGACGCAGACAACGACTCGGCATGTGATGACGGCGAAGACGACTTCGGTCAAGCTCGCAACTGGGGATTGGAACTCCAAAACGCATCCAGCGCGGGTGCAGACGATTACGCAGTAATCGCCGTTGAGAGCGGCCCGGTCTCCGTTACTTACAAGAACTCCAATGGAGACACCCGGACGCTTTCCATCTCCATCGACCGCGACGCTCCGGCCATCCAGGTCGACGCCCCGATCCACAACACCGCGAGCACCGATGTCGCTCCTGACGTCATCGGAACCTTCGCGGACGTCGGCGGCGCAGGTCTACGCGAAGACTCCTTCAAGGTCTACGCTGACAACCGCGATGACGGACACGACGACAATGCGATTTGGGACTTGGGCGTTAACGGCGCTATCGCAGCTGACGATCCCGAACGATCTGACAGAGGTCAGGTCTGTGTCGACGCCTTGACTGGCAGTGGCGATTCCGCTACCGCGGGATCCGATGGAATTTGCGATGTAGCAGGTGAATCCTCAACGTCATTGCGCTCCCAATACTTGGGTTATGCAGAAGCCAACAGCAACGGGACCTACGGCATCATCTACAGCCACAACATCTACCTCCCGACCGTAGATGACGAAGACAACAAAAACTACGATACTGCCGTTGCCGAGGAGTTTGAGGACGGAGCCACCGAAGGCGAGTTCGACTCGCTTGTGCGTATCGACTTCGAGCCGCCTGACGACCGTCGCTACAACAACACGATCGACATTCAGGCCGTCGTAATCGACATCGCCGGCAACATCGGTTTCTCAGACGCCGACCCGAGCAGTCCGACATTCGTCGACGACCTCAACACGGCTCCCGGAGACCGAGACGATATCGGTACGCACAACGTCATCGGTATCTTCTCTCGCCACCTCTACTTGCTTGACGATGTAGACCCCGCCTACGAGGAAGACCAATCCGCGACTGGTTTCTTCGTTGACGCTGACGGAGACGTAACCAGGACCAGCTCTGGTCTGATGGTGGTCTTCGACGGCCCGCTAGACCCGGCTACCGTAGGTATCGGGACATTTGCGGTCGAACTCGACAACGGCTCCGACGCTACCGTCGTTGACGCCGTGGTCGACAAGGCGAAGGTCTACCTCCTCCTCGAAGAAGAACTGGCTCCAGACTCCACGCCTAGCGTGGATCTAGCCTCCGGCCAGTCGGTCGCCGACCTTGCTGGAAACGAATCGACAGACCGACGCCTAGATGGTATTGAGTTGAGTGACGGCATCTTGCCGACATTCACCGTCAGTCTTAGCGGCGGAACTGGACTCAACGAGGACATCGACGGCGAAGGCCCGTCCGAGTTGACCAAGGGTCAGATGAAGATCTCGATCTCCGCCAACGAGGCGATCCAAGGCGCTCCGCAATTCTCAGTGGTCTGCAACAACCTCCACTGGGATGGCGATATGGAGGACACCAGTCCTGCCAAGTTCGCCTCTAACCGCACCGGACCTTTCACCGCCGACGGAATCAAGGATGCGGCTCCGAACGAAGCTAAGCACACCGCAGGAGGGTCGCACGCCGACAACTCCTCGGATGTTTGGACGATGTGTCGTGACCACGAAAAAGCCGCCGTTGAGGATGGTGCATCAGCGACTTACTTCGATGTCGCTCGCACCAATGCTCACCGACGCGCTGGCAACAACTGGGAATACGACTGGTCCAACTTGGGCGCTGATCAAGAGCTCGAAGACGGTACCCTGACGGTCATCGTCTGGGGACGTGACCGCAGCTCGTACGAGAACGCCAAGGGCGAGCGTCTCTTGAACTACTCGGCTTCTAGCGTCAACTTCGTTTACGACACCGAACTCATGGCAGCTTGGGATGACGAAGATGGTCTAGTTCCAGATGAAGGCGATAACGTCTTTGAGACTCGACCGTTTGTCCTCCTGGACTTCGGCAGCGAAGGCACAACCGTGAACGTCACCCTATTCGAGGTTGACGGCGTAGACCACACGGCTGAACTGCAGATACTCGAAGACAGCGAGTTCGTATGGTGGCCCGAGCCTCTGGCATACGGCACATACACCGTTTACGTCGAAGCCAACGACGCCGCTAACAACGAAGGTGACCACGAGTACAGCTTCACGGTCAAAGAGCGCGCTCCGTTCGTCCTAGACCTGCTGGCTGGCTGGAACTCGATTTCCTTCCCCGCCAACCCGATCGACCGAGCGCTACACGCGGTCTTCACCGACCCGGCCATCGATCAGGTCATCGGATGGGACGCTACCGAGACCGTCAGCCCATGGCGAATGGCAAGCCGAGTTGACGGTGTATGGACCACCAGCGAAGACGTAGCCACCCTCAACGACGTCGAGGCACGTTACGGATACTGGGTCCACTCCACCGGCTTCATCACGCAGGCCGTGGCATTGGCTGGCAAGGGCGACCGTTCAACCGACGGCCAACCCAACCCTGCCGACATCCCGACCGATGAAGGCTGGAACTTCGTGGGCGTGGTTGACGTCGACGGCGACCAGACGCAGGACGACGCCAACGAGACCTTGCGCAACAGCAACAACGACCCGATAACCGCTGCCGAATACCTCGGCAACTACACCCGGGCCTACACTTGGGACCACATCAACAACACGTGGGATGTCCTCAAGAACGACGAAGGCATCGTCATCGGCACCGGCATCTGGGTCTACTACACCAAGGGCCACGATATCGCCCCATAAGGGGACGTGTCCTTAGCCCTAGGCTGTAAGCCAAGAACTGCGCCCCTCGGAGAAATCCGAGGGGCGCAACGATTCAAACTCCATTCATATACTTAAAACCTGTCATGGACCCACACCTCCAATCCAAAGCTGACGACTTGCGCAACCGCATCGCGCAGATCGTGGGGCATCTTTGACCTCCCCGCAAAACGCACCCAAATAACCAAATTGGAAACTCAAGCATCCGACCCGGGTTTCTGGTCAGACCACAAAACAGCCCAAACCCACATGCAATCCCTAACGTCACTAAAAGATGACGTAACCACTTGGGAAACGCTACAGCAACGCTCCGAAGAGCTAACCGACCTGATCGAGCTAGCCGACGCCGAATCCGATGAGGCCATGCTAGCCCAACTCTCCCTCGACGCCGAATCCCTCCGCAACGACCTCGCCTCCCAGGAGTTCCGCCTCCAGCTAAGCGGAGAACACGACAGCCGCCCCGCCATCATATCCGTGAAACAGGGCGCCGGTGGCGTAGACGCCCAAGACTGGTCCGAGATGCTCCTCCGCATGTACCTCCGCTGGAGCGAACAATCCGGCTACGATTCAGAAATCCTCGACTTCACCCCAGGCGAAGAGGCCGGCATCAAATCGGCAGCGGTAAGAGTAGCCGGCGACCACGCATTCGGTTATCTCAAGTCCGAACGCGGAGTCCACCGCTTGGTCCGCCTCTCACCATTCGACTCCGGACATCGCCGTCACACCAGCTTCTCGCTCATAGAAGTGTATCCAGAGCCTGACGACGCCAACGAGGTCGAAATCGATCCGTCTGAGGTCCGTATGGAGGCATTCCGAGCCAGCGGACACGGTGGCCAGAGCGTCCAGAAGAACTCGACCGCCGTGCGTCTGACGCACGAACCCACAGGCATCGTCGTTTCGGTCCAGAACGAGCGCTCACAAGCTCAGAACCGCCAAGTAGCGATGAAGATACTGCACGCTCGTCTGACCGACTTGGAAAACCAAAAGCGAGCCGCTGAGAAGGCCAAACTTAAGGGCGAGCATGTTTCAGCGGAGTTCGGTCGACAAGTGCGGAGCTACGTGCTCCACCCCTACCAGATGGTGAAGGACCACCGGACAGACTATGAAGTCTCAGATGCCCGTGGCGTATTGGAAGGCGATCTGGACGGGTTCTTGAAGGCATATCTCCAATCTTCGATAGCCAACTGATGAATTTTGCGTATCGAACGTGATGAAGAAAACTGTCGATGTAGATTTTCATTGGATACATCCTTGATACAGCATCGCAAATACGCAATCCGAGATAAGCGGTCGATTCGTATTAACCATCAGGAACGGAAGAATCGCAGTGATAGTTGGAGCTAGCAGATGAAGACAGCACGTTTCTTGGGCATATCGTTGCTCGCCGCGATGTCCCTTTTTGTCGTGGCGTGCACGAGCGAAGAGCCGCCGACACCTACCCCCGCGCCTGAACCGACGGCGACACAGGTTCCGACCGTCGTGTCGACGCCACCCCCGTCACGCGCGGAACGTCCAACGCCGGTATCGAGCCAAGCACAAGTGGCGCCGGAGTTGCTTCAAACGCCAGAACGAGTCGGCGATGAAAGGCCAACGGGCGGTGTGTTCCGAAGGCTTTGGGCTGACCCGCCGACGCTTGATCCCGCGCTCGTGACCGACGGCACATCGTACGACATAGTGATCGAGCTCTTCAGTGGCTTGGTCAAATTGACGGGCGACGCGAACGAGCCGATCGTCATGGATCTTGCTGAGAGTTATTCGGTGAGCAACCAAGGCAGGACTTACACGTTCATTCTTAAAGAGGACCTCAAGTTCAACGATGGGTCGCCGGTTACAGCTTCGGACTTCAAGTGGTCTTGGGAACGAGCCTCTGCGCCGGAGACGGAATCGCCGATTGTAGATGAGTTTCTTGGCGATATTTTGGGCGTGCAAGCGATTATCGACGGCGAAGCGACGATCGCAGATGGGATCGAAGTGGTAGATGATCACACGCTGCGGGTAACCATCGACGCTCCAAAACCGTACTTCATCGCCAAATTGACTTATCCGATAGCGTTCGTCGTCAACCGCGACAACGTGGTTTCAGGAGGCGAAAACTGGACCGACGAACCAGTCGGAACCGGCCCCTTTGTCTTGAAGAGCTACAGCATTGGTGAGCGGATGGTGTTGTCCAAAAACCCTCACTACTGGGGTGATCCTGCTTACTTGGACGAGGTGCAGCTCTTGCTCGCCGGCGGCTCTGCGATGGCGATGTATGAGAACGACGAGATCGACATCACAGGGATAGGTCTAGCGGATTTGGAACGGGTCACCGACCCGAACGAAGAGATATCCAAGGATGTGATTGAGGTTCCGCCCTCGTTCAGGACGAGTTACATTGGCTTCAACGTTGAAGAGCCCCCGTTCGATGACGTCCATTTCCGTCGTGCGCTGAACTTCGCGGTGGACAAGACTTTGGTGGCCAACGCCGTCTTTTCCGATCTTGTTCGGCCCGCGACCGGCCCCATCCCTCCCGGTTTCGTCGGGTTCAATCCCGATTTGAAGGGATTGGAATTCGATGAAGCCAAGGCGCAGGAAGAGCTGGCGATGTCGAAATACGCCGACGCGGATAGTCGTCCTCGAATCGTAATCACTCTGCCCGGTACTGGCGGTTCGCCTAGTTTGACTACTGAAGTGGTTGCGGATATGTGGCGTCGGACTTTGGGGGTGGATGTAGAGATACAGCAGGTCGAGTGGGCAACGTTCTTGCAGGACTTGCACCGCAATCGATTGCAGGCGTTCTCACTGGCTTGGCAAGCCGACTATCCAGATCCTCACACGTTCGTCGATGTTCTGTTCCGGACAGGCAGTTCGATCAACAACACCAACTACTCGAATCCTGAGGTTGACGCGTTGCTTGAGCAAGCCAATGTCGAAGCGGATCCGGTGCGTCGCATCGAGCTGTATCAAGAAGCGGAAGAGATGATCGTCGAGGACGCCGCTTGGTTGCCGCTGTGGTGGGGAGTCGAGGGCAAGGTATTGGTGAAGCAACATGTCGGAGGACTGACCTTCCCGCCCTTGTCAGTGCCGATTTATCAACACGTCTGGATAGACGGTTGAACCCGCGGACGCGAGTCCGCACTGTGGTTGGATAGGTGTTCGCGCTGGTATCACCTATCCAACCCTCCAATCGAAAAGTGTTTCCCATTTCGATTCACGGCTTTGATACCGTGTATCTAATGGGGAGAACCCAAACCTAAAACAAAAGAGAGTGGAAAGAAAGATGAAATTCGTCCCACAGCTGTTGATTGCTGGAGTAGTGATCGCCGTAATGTTCGTGGTTGGGTGCTCATCAGAAGAACCGACCGCGACTCCTGTGCCGCCCACGGCGACGGCAGTTCCGCAACCACCCACGGCGACACCAGCACCGGAACCGACATCAGCTTCAAGCTCGAGCGTTGCTCCCACAGCAACGGCCATAGCCGAAGCTACTGCTGCCGCAGTTGCTGAGGCTACGACGGCGGCTGAGGAGACTGCAACTGCAGTTATGAAGGAGGCGGAGGAAGAAGATATTGAGTTCGATCCACGACGAGGCGGAGTGTTCCGCTTATTGGGCACGGATCCTACGACATTGGATCCAGCTTTGACTACCGACAGCACCTCTTACGACATCGTGCTCAAGATATTCGGCGGTTTGATGCGGTTAACCGACGATCCGAACAATCCGATCGTCCCTGACTTGGCGGAAAGTTTCACTGTTAGCCAAGACGGAACCGTCTACCGTTTCAAGCTACGAGAAAACTTGGTGTTCAGCGATGGCAGTCCGGTCACCGCGTTTGACTTTAAATGGTCGTGGGAACGGGCAGCTTTGCCGGAGACGGGTTCGACGGTTGTCAAAGAGTTTCTCGGTGACATCGTAGGAGTCAACGACATCATTGAGGGCAATGCCACTTCAGCTGAGGGCATAACCGTTATCGATGACAACACCTTGGAAGTGCAGATAGATGGTCCCAAGCCGTACTTCATAGCGAAACTGACCTATCCAGTGACGTTCGTCGTAAGCCAGGACAATATCGAAGCAGGCGGCGAGACTTGGACTGACGATCCTGTTGGGACGGGTCCTTTCATCCTCA
Source organism: Dehalococcoidia bacterium (assembly GCA_022819585.1). Taxonomy (GTDB): domain Bacteria; phylum Chloroflexota; class Dehalococcoidia; order Lucifugimonadales; family Lucifugimonadaceae; genus Bin127. The sequence goes on from JAJEGY010000038.1 coordinate 8,029, forward strand.
AGGATTACGAAATCGGCGTAAGTATGGTGCTCGCACGTAACGACAACTATTGGGACACGTCTGCATTCCTTGACGAGGTGCATTTCAACCTCGCTGGCGGCTCAGCGATGGCGATGTACGAGAACGATGAGATCCACGTCTCGGGGATTCCTGCGTCAGCTTACGAACGTGTAACCGACCCGAATGAGCCCCTGTCCCAAGACGTTGTCGATGTCCCGCCTGAGTTCTTCACGTTCTACATCGGATTCAATGTTGGGCAGGAGCCATTCGACGATGTGCACTTCCGGCGGGCGCTCAACTATGCCGTAGACAAGGAGATTATTGCTGAAGCGGTGTTGAACAATCGAGTGAGGCCGGCGTACGGCCCTATCCCGCCTGGTTTTATCGGTTTCAATCCTGGTCTCGAAGGGTTGAGGTTTGATTTGGACAAGGCCCAAGAAGAGTTGGCGATGTCGAAGTACGCAGATCCCGAGTCGCGTCCTCGCATCATTTTGACCACTTCGGGTACAGGTGGTTCACCGCCTGTTTGGCTCCAGGCTGTGGCTGATATGTGGGATCGAAATCTCGGCGTGCAAATCGAGTTCCAAGAGGTCGAGTGGGCTACGTTCCTGCAAGAGGTCGACAACTACCGTTTGCAGTCGTTCTCTTTGGCTTGGAGCCCGGACTACCCGGATCCTCACACTTTTGTGGACGTGTTATTCCGTAGCGACAGCACGATCAACCAAACGCAGTACTCGAATGCCGAAGTTGACGCGTTGTTAGATGAAGCGACGACGGAGCCGGACCCAGCGCGACGAGTGCAACTTTACCAAGAGGCTGAACAGATCATTGTTGACGAAGCCGCATGGGTGCCAATGTGGTGGGGCACCGAGGGGAAAATCCTAGTCAAGCAGAACGTCAATAACTTCCGCATTTCGCCACTTGGCAGTTTCACGCTGAAGGACGTGTGGCTAGACAAGGAGATCGACTTCTAGCAGACTAATCGTTATTCCCGCGAAAGCCGTGATCCAAGGGACGGCGTTCGGTTGGATGCCATCTCATTGAACGAGATTCCCGATTTCGTGGGAATGACGAGCGTAAACGGACGTTGAGAGAAACAGCACTGAATGCTAGCATTTGAAGCGCGATGCTGATCTACACCTCTCGACGACTGCTTTGGACGCCCGTATTGCTGATCGTCGCGGGATTGTTCATCTTCTCGCTCGGATCAGTGGCGCCGGGTGATCCGGCTGAGTTGATGGCGGGCCAAAGGGCGGATCCAGAGGCCGTGGAACGCATCCGCGAACGTCTTGGCTTAAATGATCCGTTTCTCGTGCAATACACGCGCTACATCGCCAATGCGTTGAAGGGGGATTTCGGGGAGAGTTATCGCTACCGTGGGCGTGACGTGTGGGAGTTGCTGGGGCCTAAACTGCGGGTATCGTTGGAGCTCAATCTCGTTTCGTACGTAGTAACGCTAGCAATCGGTTTGCCCTTGGGATTCTGGGCTGCTATGCGTCAGGGAACTTGGAAAGACCCGACGATGACGACGATCATGTTGTTGATCTACGCGTTGCCGGTGTTCTTTACAGCACCGTTTTTGATATTGGTCTTCGCATTATGGTTGGATTGGATACCCGTTTCCGGGTGGTCAGGAATGTTTTCGACGCGTGCGATACTGCCTGCTATCACGATAGGCTTGCCGGGCGCCTTCGTGTTTATGAGGTACATGAGGGCATCAACGTTGGATGTGCTGGGCCAGGAATATGTGAGAACGGCTCACGGCAAGGGCATGGGGCACATGACCGTCAACAGGCGACACATCGCTCGGAATGCGTTATTGCCGATTATCACGATATTGGGCTTTTCCCTTGCCGGTCTGTTTGGTGGGTCGCTGATCGTGGAGTTGATCTACGGGATACCCGGGGTGTCGAGATTGGCACTGGAGGCGGTCTTCCAGCGGGACTATCCGGTTTTGACGGCCTTGACATTGCTTGGTGCTGGGATGCTCGCGGTCGCCAACTTGGTGGCGGACATCATGTATTCGGTGATCGATCCGCGGATTCGGTTGAGATCTTGACATGAACCGAGCCGGATCGTCTGAAGCCGCCAGAACTGTTTCGTCCGTCCTGACGGAGATGGAAGCGCCTGACAGCTTTTTTCGCCACGCATGGAACGAGCTGCGTAAACGCAAACTGGCATCGTTTGCCGTTTGCGTTCTGTTGGTCCTTTACACGCTCGGTATATTTGCGCCGTTGGTTGCGACACATGACTATTCCGAGACGAATTTGGCGAAAACAGAGGCAGCACCGGATAGTGAAAACTGGTTGGGAACCGATAGGTTGGGGCGCGACATTTTTTCGCGCGTCGTGTGGGGGATACAGACGACGATCATCCTCACGGTGATCACGATACTCACGGCCAGCGTTTTTCTCGGTTTGGCGTTGGGGATGGCGGCGGGATATCTGCGCGGCGCCGTAGACATCATCACGATGCGAACAGGGGAAGTGGTGGCTGTTGTGCCCGATTTCTTGCTTGTTCTGATAATCGCGGCCACGGTCCGTCCGCGTATCAAAGAGTTCGGATACTGGATTGAAGACAACACGCCGATCTCAGGCGTGATATCGTCTGGTGCGGTCGACTACATCGTGTTGGGGTTGGCGTTTCTGCCATTGTCGTGGTTCGGTGCCATGCGGTTGATCCGAGGGCAGACGCTGGCGATACGAGACGCACCGTATGTGGATGCGGCACGATCGATGGGCGTGGGTACCCCTACGATTCTGATCCGGCACATTTTACCGAATGTGATCACACCGTTGATAGTGAGCGTCAGTTTCGGTATGGGGGCGGTCGCCCTTGGCGAAGTGATCGCGAGTTTCTTTGGTATCGGTGTACAGCCACCTAGGCCGAGTTTGGGAGTCATGATCGGGGATGTTACGGCTCGAACGGGAAGCGCGGCGGTAGAGACGTTGCGGAGCCACCCTGAGCAGCTGTTGTCGCCCATAGTGGTGGTTTGGCTGATGATATTCTGCTGGAACATACTCGGTGATGCGCTCAATGACATTCTGAATCCGCGCGCACGCTGATCGGAGGTCGGTTCAATGGGAGAAAAATTGAAGGTCGGGCTGGCGTGCAACGCGCACTATCTGGAGCGCGGTGTCAAGGATCACGAGGTGGATCGTCTCAAGGAGTTTGCGGAGTTTGAATGGCAGGAGTTCGACGAGATGTCGGACTGGTATTCCCCACCTGTGTCGTCACCAGAAGTAATTAGCAAGTTCATTGATTTCGCATCTAGGTTGGATGCCATGATTGTGTGTCATGGATCGCCAAGGATAACCGGGGAGATACTCGATGCTGCGCCGTCGCTGAAGTTGGTGGGTGAGCTTGAGGGTGACAGATTTGCACAGCGTATCGATGTTGAGGCGTGTGCAGACCGGGGTGTCAAAGCCGTGGACACGACCCATGCGTCGAGTCTGCCTGTTTCGGAGTGGGCGCTGGCGATGATGATGATGGGTTTGAAGAAGGTGGGGGCGCATTTCCGTCGCATGATTGCAAATGAGGAGTGGGGGACTGGCTATCAACGAGTGCATGAGCCTGATTTCCAGATGATGGGCGACTTGACTGGGCGCACGGTTGGATTGATCGGCGGGGGGAATATCGCCCGTAGGTTGATTGAGTTGTTGGTGCCGTTCCGAGTCGAGGTTTTGGTGCATGATCCGTATCTGCCGCGAGAGGTGGCGTCGGCGATGGATTTCACGATGACATCTCTGAAGAATGTGATGAGCATGCCTGATGTTGTGGTTAGCCTCGTTCCACATACACCGGCAACCGAGGGCATGTTGGGTGCGGAAGAGTTGAGTTGGATACGGCCAGGCGCGGTGTTTGTGAATGTATCAAGGGGTCAGGTTGTGCAATCAGACGCGTTGATTGAGCGGTTAAGAAAGAATGACATCTATGCATGTCTGGATGTGTTTGATCCTGAACCAGTGCCTGTTGACTCTCCGATTAGGAATCTGTGGAACGTGTTCTTGACGCCGCACATCGCGAGTACGACGGACGGAACAGGGATTTCGTTCTTTGAGGAGATGATTGACGAGTTGAGGCGCTTCCACCTTGGTCACGATACGAAGCATGATCTGATGGTGAGGACGTTGGCCAATAGACGAGGTGCAGATCCGGGGGATCTTGACGCTGTTCGCTGAGATGAGAATCGCGGCTTTGACCTGTAAGATTTAAGGCGAACTGAAAATCGCCGAATCGTTAGCAGGTGAATGCTGTGGCAAAGATCGATCCTTACTCATCCTCATACTTCCAGTCGCGTCGGTCTGCTGTCATGGCGCGTAACGGGGCGGTAGCTACTAGTCAACCCTTGGCGGCGCAGGCGGGACTTCGCATGTTGCTTGATGGCGGGAATGCGGTAGATGCCGCTGTGGCTATGGCGGCAGCGCTAAATGTGGTGGAACCGGGATCGACGGGTATTGGCGGGGATATGTTCGCTCTGATTTGGAATAAGGATGAGCGGAAGGTTGTGGCTCTGAATGGGAGCGGGAGGTCTGGTGCCGCAGCGAACCCGGATGACGTGAGGAAGGCGGGGTTTGAGTCGATACCGAATGAGTTGGATGGTTGTGCGTTTTCGGTGAGTGTGCCGGGCACTGTGCATGGTTGGGAGACGGCGTTGGCGCATTATGGTCGGATGGCGCTCTCTGAGGTATTGCGACCTGCAATCGACTACGCGATGAACGGGTATCCGGTTTCGGAGGTGATTGCTCGTGGGTGGCAAGGGTGCGAGACGAAGTTGCGGCATCGACCTTCGGGCGTTGAGATGTTGCCGGTAGGTGGAAGGGCGCCGAAGTGTGGTGAGGTGGTTTCGTTGCCGGAGTTGGGTGGATCGTTGCAGGTTATCGCGGAGGGCGGTAGCGAAGCCTACTACAAAGGCGATATCGGTAAGAAGATTGCGGCGTATGTGCAGGAACAGGGCGGATGGTTGACGGAGAATGATGTGGCGTCGCATCATTCGGATTGGGACGAGGCTATCCACACGAACTATAGAGGAGTGGATGTGTGGGAGTGTCCGCCGAATGGTCAGGGGATTGCGGCGTTGATGGCGTTGAATATCGCTGAGGGGTTTGATATTGAGGATATGGGTTGTCAGTCGGTGGACGCGTATCATCACCTGATCGAGTCGATGCGCTTGGGATACGCTGATGCGTTGCAGTATGTGGCGGATCCGAGGGTTGCTGAAGTGCCGATTGGGCCATTGTTGACTAAGGAGTATGGTGATCGGCGTCGGGAAAGTATCGACCCGATGCGGGCGCATCCGAATGTTTCGTATGGCGATCCGATGGGCGGCGGCGACACAATCTACTGCACGGCGGTCGATGGTGAGGGGAATGCGTGTTCGTTGATCAACAGTCTGTTCGCGGGGTTTGGGTCGGGTCTGGTGGTTCCGGGAACTGGGATTGCTTTGCAGAACCGGGGATCGCTGTTCTCGTTTAATCCTGACCATCCGAACTATTTGGAAGGGCGGAAGCGGCCGTATCAGACGATCATTCCGGCGATGGCGACTCGTGGGGATGAGATGTGGTTGTCGTTTGGCGTGATGGGTGGTTTCCAGCAGCCTCAGGGGCACTTGCAGGTGGTCTCGAATATGGTCGACTTTGGGATGGATTCGCAGAAGGCGTTGGATGCGTTGCGGTTCAGTGTCGACGTGTTGGGCGACAAGAGTGTGAAGGTTGAGGAGGACCTTGATGGCTCGGTTGTTGAGGCGCTGAGGAAGCGAGGGCACGATGTTGTCGTGCAGACGGCGTACGACCGGGTCGGGTTCGGCGGCGGTCAGGTTGTGTCGCGCGATGCTGAGACTGGTGTGCTGTGTGCCGGGACGGAGCCTCGGAAGGACGGGTCTGCGCTGGGTTGGTAGACCCGAACCTAGCGTCTAACTCGGCGTCCCAAGTAGAGGCCGCCTAGTAGGACCGCGATTAACAGGGCGGAGGCTTCTAAGGGGCCGTTGCTGTTTGCGTTGCAGAGGCCACCGCTGGAGGCTGATTCCTCGGCAGGTTCCTGATCGGTTGTTGCTGGTTCGGGAGATTCGGTTGGTGCGGTCTTGATTTGGACTTCCGGATCGGGAGCTTCTGTTGGGACGGTGGTTGGCGTCGGTGGGACTGGGGTATTGGCGGGCTCTGGGGTTGGTGATGCGCCGGCTTCTCCTACTGTGATGCCGCCGGTGACGGGGGTGAGGGTCAGGAGTTTGTATTCGGAGGTGGCGTCTTCCTCGGAGGTTTCAGGGGTAGGTGTCGGGGTTGGTGGGACGTATGGGTCTGCGCCGATGTGGTCTCGCCATTCGTTGTCGAGTTGCTGGACGGTCTTGCCGTAGACGTTTCGGATGGCGAGGTCGCCGCTGCGGCCTTCTCTGATTGAAGTGAAGGTTTCGGCGATCTTCTCAGGGCCGTAGGTCTCGATGAGATACTCGATGAAGTCTCGACTTTGGCCGTAGGAAACGATGACCAGGTTGGGATCGCCGGGGAAGGTCTGAAGTCGGGTGAAGGGTGTGAGGCGCTGGGTGTCGACGGCCCAGTCCAAGAAGTAGTCGTACGAGAGGCCCTTGTCGAGGTTTCCGTATTCTGCGAGTCCTTCATTGAACCAGAGGGGGACTAGGGCGGAGTTGCCGCCGGCTGCTCGGCCGACGAGGATGTGGGTGAGTTCGTGGGTCAGGGTTCCGATGTCTCGGTTGCCAGAGAGGACGAGGACAACGGAGTGGTCGTAGAATGCTTGGCCCTCGGTGATGAGTTCTCGGCTGATGGTGGCTGAACGTGCGCTGACGGCACCGATCATCTCGGCGTTGTTGTTGTATAGGGTTACGACGATGGGGGTTTCGGTTTCACTACCGATGATTGGGCCCATGAGTTCCATAGATTCTTTGGCGGCTTCGGCTAGGCGTTCGGCGCGGACTTGGACTGGTCCGTGGTACCAGACGTGGATGGGGCCTCGACTGACTACCTCCCATTCGAAACGGGCGTCGAACATCATCTGGGAGTGGGGTTCGGAGACGTATTCGTTGCCGTCTTCGGCGATGGCCTCGAAGACGAAGTCGACGGTGGTTCCGGGTGGCATGTAGCGAGCAGAGGTGTTTACCCGCCATTCGAGCTCGCCGTTGATCAGAGATGCGGATTTGTCGTCGAGATCTAGGTAGTCGTACTGGCCGGTGGTGGCGGGGCCGGTGGAGAAGCGGACGCGGACGTCTTCGATTTCGACGTCGGATTCGAAGGAGGTGTAGAAGCGGATAGATTCCGGGAAGTTGCTTTCCAGTCCGCCATCTAGGAAGCGAACAGGGGAGGTTTGGGCGACGGCGGGGTGGTCGCTGGCGAGTGTCGTGACGGCGGTGAGGAGAGCGACGGCGGCTAGGGCGATGATGGGGATGGAGATTGTCCGTTTCATTGCTGGGCGTGTCGATTGTCCGTGTCAGTCGGGGGTTCGTTGTTCGGCGTTCTAAAGGAGTTACGATTTCGGGTTTTGGTTGGACGTATCTATAAGGGTAATGTCGAGCGATTTGTCATTTGGCGTTTCGCCATTCTGCCCAGAAGCGGTAGAAGGCGCTGAGGGGTGTTCCGACGGCGAGGATCCATAGGCCCCAGATGGGTTGGCCGATGATGAGAGTCACGGTCATGATGACGACTCGTTCGGGGCGGGTGAGGAAGCCGGAGGTTCCTTTATATCCGAGGCCTTCGGATCTGGCTCGGATGTAGCTGACCATGATGGAGCCGACGAATGCGATGAAGGCTAGGATGATGGCATCTCGGCGGAGGGTGTCGGAGGCGGAGTAGTAGATGAGAAGGCCGAGGAGGAGTGCGGCTTCGGATAGGCGGTCGAAGGTGGAGTCCATGAGTGCGCCGCGGTCGGAGACTTTTCCGGTGCGGCGGGCGATGGCTCCGTCGATCATGTCGAATAGGGCGGCGGGAATGCTGATGAGTCCGGCGATGAGGAATTGTCCGGTGGCGGCGAATGCGGCGGCGATGACGGCGATGAGGAAACCGGCGATGGTTGCGGCGTTGGCGTTGAAGCCGATTGCGACGAGGGCGGCGGAGATGGGTTCTTCGAACCACCTGGCGATAGCTGACCGGGCGGATTTGCGGAGTTTTTGGAGTCCGCTCTCGGGTTCAGCCACGGCTGGTTTGTTGTTCGTAGGTGGGGACGGGATAGCGGGCGTTTGCGATGACTTCGTGGTAGAAGTCGATGACGTCTTTAGCGACGCGTGCCCATCCGAAGCGTTGGACTTTTTGGTGTCCGTTGCGGACGAGGTGTTGTTTGAGGCCGGGCTCTTCGATGATTCGTTGGATGGCTTTTGCGATGGCGTATTCGTCTCCGACGTCGACGAGGAGGGCGTCTTGTTCGTGGTCGGCGACGCCTTGGAAGCCGAGGATTCGGGATGCGACGATTGGAGCGCCAGAGGCCATTGCTTCTACGAGAACGAGTCCGAAACTCTCTTGTCCGGTGTTGGGAGCGCAGAAGATGTCGGCGTGCTGGTAGTAGGCGGGTAGTTCGGTGTCGGTTACGGGACCGGCGAAGATGACGTCGTCAATGCCTCTTTCGCCCATCATGCGCCAAGATTCGCGATCGGGGACGCCAGCGCCGACGACGATTAGGCGTAGGTTAGAGTAGCGCCATCGGAGGGTGCTGTATGCGCCGAGGAGGAAGCGTAGACCTTTTCGTTTTTCGCCGACGCGTCCGACGAAGACGAGGTTGATGGCGTCGTCGCGGAACTCGCTGGGTCTGGGTTTGGAGGCTTCGAACCTGGGCACGTCGATGCCGTTGGGGATGATTTCGTAGGGGTGAGGGAAGTATCGGTCGGCGTATGCTTTGGCGGCGTTTGAGACTGCGATGCGTCCGTCGAGTTTTTCGGCGACCATGTTGAATAGGGGTCTGAAGGAGAGGTATCCGGGGTGGATCTTTTCGCTGTATGCGTGGAATGTTCCGACGGTGGGCCAAGGTGAGTAGATGCTGGCGGTGGTGCCGAGGAAGGGCATGAGTGGTTCGTGGATGTGAACGACGTCGAAGCGTTCGTTGTTGAGGATGCGTCGCATCTGTCGTGCGGCTTTGAGGCTTATGGAGATGCGGGATACTGATCCACCTGCATTGAAGGGGACGCTACTGCCGAGGGGGACGACTTCGAGGCCGGAGACGTCGGGAGCGGTCTGAGGTCGTGAGCGTGGAGCAAATAGGACCACCTCGTGTCCGCGGTTGGCGAGGTCTTTTGACAATGACGCTACGTGAGCGACAACTCCGCCGTGATAAGAGAGGTCGTATGGTGAGATTTGAGCGATGCGCATGGCGTTTGGGCGGTGCGGTTTTCAGCGAGGTTTTGCAGTGGGTTTCGCTCGGTTACATGATACCAAGGTTGGTTTTTGGTTGTTTGTGAATTTGCATGGATGGAGGGGATGAAGGGGATGTGTTTTTCGGTTAGGCGCGTTTAATCGTCCGGGGTTGCCGGACGGGGACGCTCGGGGCGTCGGGGTGGTCGGTTTTGTTTTGTTGGTTCAGGTTTTGTTCATTGGGTTGCTGTGGTTTGGTGCTTGCCCGGCACGAGGGCGACTGCGAGAGTCGCCCGTTCGGGACCCTTTCGGGCGGGTTCGAGGCATCGCCGCGGTCCTGGGATCGTTGGATTTTGGTCCTTTGGGCGATAACTTCCTATTTCTTCAAAAACTTCGAGCGTCGCCGTCGTCGCCAGACCGACGGCCCGGCGTGCGGTTTTCGATTGCATCCCGCACGCCATCACTTGGTTCTTGCCCCGCGTTGGCGCTCTGGCCTTCCCGCACGACGAAGCGGGAGCGGCTTGTGTGGATAGGAGAAGACCTCTTCCAGGCCTTGAACTCCGGTTTTCATCACATGCTCGACGTTTCTGCAGGGGTCGTTCTTCGCTTCTTCGCGCTCGGCGAAAGCGGCGGGCTGCGCCACCTGAGCTTCACCTTTGCGCCTTCCCTGCGTCCTCGTCCCTGTCTCTCCGCGTCTGCGCCATCCCGTGCACATCCCTTGTGCGCCGTCTCTGCGCTGAGCGAAAGAGGCGGTTCCGACCTTCCGCGTCGCGTCTCGCATCGTGTTTTCACCGTAGTCTGGCTCGTGCTGGGGCTTAAGCAGTACATCGCCCCGCCTGAACCTTGCAGCTACATCCTTCTCCTTAACCGTTGTCACCGCGTCGCTCCATGCAACAAGAGACGTCTACGGGCACCGTCGCGATCGGCGCGCAGTGAGACATCGGGCCTTGCGCCTCGGGGTTCTAAACCTCCGGCCTCGGGGCTCTCTGCCTGCTTTCGCGCTTCTCATGTGTTCTCCGTCCGCGGATCGTTTGTTTGTAAGTCGGTGATCATTGCATCAAGTTCGCGACCCCTGACGCGGCGATCCTCTGGGCGCTTGTGCCGCTCGCGAAGCGGCTTGAACGCTTGTTGTTTATTGAAACATGTGTTGGGCGTGTTGTCAAATGTTGGGAACTGGGATGCGAAGGATTGGCAAGGGTGTGAAGGATGAGTGTTGGTTGGATGTGGGAATTGCGCTGGGGGAGTCCGTCTGGCCCCTCCCTTCCTCCTATGCCCCCTCACCCCGGCCCTCTCCCCCGAGGGGAGAGGGGGTTTCGTTCATAGTTGGAGGAGGATTTAGTTGGAGAAAAGGTTGCGGGAGGAGTGGGTGGTTTTTGGGGCGTCCATCATTCTGCGAAGGGGCGCTTCGCTTCCTTCGCAGCCCCTCCCTCCCGGGCCGTTCTCGAACGGCCCCTACGTGGTTCCCGCGCCCCCCTTGCGCTGAAGCGAAGGGGCGGGTCACAGACCCGCCCCTACCATCTCCCGTCCACCCTTGGGTTCCTGCTTTCGCTGGAATGACGGTGGGGGTTGCGTTTTGGGGTTGTTTGTTAGAAGATAGTAGAAGTTGATGGAAGTAAGTGGAATAATGACGCTGTCTCGATGTTCCTTTTGGCTGCCCTTAGGTTCTTGCTTTCGCGGGAATGATGGGGCTGTTGAGGGAAGTTTTGGGAAGGAGCTACTCGCATGGCTAATTTGAGGGTTCGTGATGTTGCTGAGCGTTTGGATGTCAGCAGCAAGACGGTCTACAAGTGGCTGCGTGAGGGGCTGATCCCGGCGAGTCGGCTTGGGAAGAGTTGGATTATTTCGGAGGATGCGCTGAATGCGGCGTTGGCTCCGGGGTCTAACCGTCCTTTGGCGAGCGCGGTTGTGGATCCGGTATCGGAAGGTACGTCGTCTGGTTCTGCTGCGGAGTCAACTCAAGAGTCGCGGTCTCGTGACTTCGAGCCGATTGGTTCGGTTAGAGCTGTTGAAAGGAGAACCCCTGTGGGTCGGATTAATGTTGCGGTAATTGGTCTTGGGAACTGTGCTTCCTCGCTGATTCAAGGTATTCACAAGTATGGCGAGGTTGATGAGAATTCTTCTCCGGTGCCGGGTGTGATGCACAACGTTTTGGGCGGTTACACGATCGGTGATGTAAATGTTGTGGCGGCGTTTGATGTGGATAAGGAGAAGGTGGGTGTTGACATCAACGAGGCGATCTTTGCGAAGACGAATAATGCGTTGCCGTTTCACGAAGTTCCGAGTGCAGGGATCAAGGTTGACCGCGGGATGACGCACGATGGGATCGGGCAGTATCTGGAGGATGTTGTTGAGAAGGCTCCGGGGGCGACGTCAGACATCGTGGGGATTTTGCGGGAGCGTGAGGTGGATGTTGTGATCAACTATCTGCCGGTTGGGTCGGAGCAGGCTACGAAGTGGTATGTGGAGCAGGTCTTGGCGGCGGGTTGTGCGTTTGTGAACTGCATTCCGGTGTTTATCGCCAGTGAGGCATATTGGCAGAAGCGGTTTGATGATCGGGGTTTGCCGGTTGTTGGTGATGACATCAAGTCGCAGGTTGGTGCGACGATCATTCATCGGTTGTTGGCTCGGTTGTTTGAAGATCGAGGTGTTCGGCTGGACAAGACGTATCAGTTGAACTTCGGCGGGAACACAGACTTCTACAACATGCTGGAACGGTCGCGGCTCGTGACGAAGAAGATCTCGAAGACGCAGTCAGTGCAGTCGCAGCTTGAGAAGGACCTTCCGACGGACGACGTTCACATCAGCCCTAGTGACCATGTTGCGTGGTTAGAGGACCGGAAGTGGGCTTACATCAGGTTGGAGGGGACGTCCTGGGGCGATGTGCCTTTGAATGTGGAGTTGAAGCTGGAGGTTGAGGACAGTCCGAACTCGGCTGGTGTTGCGATTGACGCGATTCGGAGTGCGAAGATTGCGATGGACAAGGGATTGAGCGGTGCGGTCGAACCTGCGTCTGCCTACTTCATGAAGTCGCCACCGGTGCAGATGCGTGATGATGATGCTCGACGGGCGGTGATTGAGTTTGCGGAGAATGGAGTGGTTTGAACTGGAATTTGAGGGATTTTTCAAGTAGGTTGGTGGGCATTGGTTTAGAATCCCATGTACCGAGCACGTAGGAGAGGTTTCTAGCATGGCTGAGGCTCCATTCAGTAAGTCGATGCGGTTCAATATCGAGATTGAAGTGGATGAGGACGGGCGGTACATCGCGGAATGTACAGATTTGCCTGGTTGTGTGTCTGATGGCTCGACGGAAGAGGAGGCGCTCGATAATGTCGCCGATGCGATAGGCGGTTATTTAGCGTCGATGGCCAAACATGCAAGGGCGGAACACGGTGCGAAGGTGCGTGTGATCGAGACCGAGGTGGTGGCGGCGGTTGGCTGAACGACTACCTGTAATTTCTTCGCGAGATTTTGAGAAAGTAGTGGGTCGGATTGGGTATCGATTTGATCACGCGACAGGTAGTCACCGAATCCTACGCAACGAAAGCGGCGCAATGCTGTCCGTGCCTTTCCGTCGAGAGTTGGCGAAAGGTACGTTGAGGAAGTTGATCCGGCACTCAGGATTGAGTGTTGACGAATTCATGGATATTTATCGCGGTCGACGGCGGCGTTGATTCGCTCTGGCGGGATTGGGGCGTTCGTTTGAAGAATGGCTTTACAATCGCGAACGCAAGAGTTCGTTAAGAGGTTTTTGGCATGGGAACATTCAAGTGTGCGATCCGTATCTCGAGCATGGACGGTCGGCAGTCACGAGAAGTCGAGGCGACGGTAGATACAGGCGCTGTATATACGACTGTGCCCGCCCATCTGTTACACGATATCGGGGTGGAGCCGAAAGGCAAGCGCCGCATTTTGTTAATCGACGGGCGGCGAAGATTTGTGGATTTCGGTGAGGCGTGGGTGTCGATCGATGGCGAGAGCGAGGTGACCGTAGTAGTTTTTGGGGAAGACGACGGCCCGGCTCTCCTGGGCACCTATACTCTGGAAGGTCTTGCGTTAGCGGTGGACCCAGTCCAGCAGGAGCTGGTTCCCACTCACCTGATCATGTACTAGCCCGATTTATTGACCGAAAGGGTCGATCATTGAGTGGGAGAGGGTGCGACGGTGTGGATGCCGCATTCTTTGGCGTCGGGGTCTGATTCCCACCACCAGCGGCCGGAGCGTTCGTCTTCGCCGGGTTGGACGGCTCGGGTGCATGGTGCGCAGCCGATTGAGGGGAAGCCTTTGTCGTGGAGGATGTTGTAGGGGACTTTGTTTTCGATGACGTATTCGCGGATCATCTCGGATGTCCAGTTTGCCATCGGGTTTACTTTGTATGCGTCGTGGGCGAAGTCTTTTTGGATGATGTCGATGTCGCCGCGCTTCATGCCTTGGTCGCGACGTAGTCCGGTAATCCATGCGTCGGCTTCGTTGAGGGCTTTGTTGAGAGGGTTGACTTTGCGGATTTCGCAGCAGAGCTGTCGGTTTTGGACGCCCTTGTAAAAGAGGTTCATTCCGTGTTGTCGGATCATGCGTCCGACTTCTCGGATGTCGGGATAGTGAACTTCGACCTCGGTGTTGTAGCGTCGTGCGATGCGGTCCATGAGGTCGTATGTTTCCTCGAAGAGACGCATGGTGTCGAGGGTTGCGAGGCGGGCTTTCGGGTTGATTTTCCAGAACATGTCGAAGATGGCCATGCCGTCGATGGCGAAGGATGACATCTGGATCATGCGGTCACCGAAGGTTTTGTCGGCCCAGCGTAGGATCTCGGTGGGGTGCGCGTCTTCAAGCTGTCGGTTGATTTCGGCGAGTTCCTCGTCGGAGAAGCGGTCCAGGACCCGGTGTCGGTCGAAATCTACTTCGATGGGTTCGAAGGATGCGATTTCGGGTTTGGCGAGTGTCAAGTTTTTGGTTCTCCGTTGGGGATGAGTTGTGCTCTGGGCCTTGGTCAAAAAAAGACCCCTGCGTCTTTGTTTCGCAGGGGTATCGAGACCGCGATATATCGTAGTTGGCGATATTTATGCGGTGGAAGGTGCATCTAACCCCTGCACGGGCTGATACAAGAACACTCGACGGTTAGGGACCGCCCGGATAGATAGGACATGCCACACGTCATTATATCTCTAGCTCAAATCTGCGTGTGCATCTGTTGGTTCATTCGAGATTAGAATGAATTTAAGTTGGGCAGTTGTGTGAAAGCCCCGCTGAGTTTGGAGGAACTCCTCGATGGCAACGATGACCGAAGCACCGATCACAGGCGAGCGAATGGAGGAGTTGCAGAGCATTGCGGGCGAGCACCTGTTCATGCATGCTCAGCAGGTGGAGGATTGGCGTGGGCAGTTGAAGGTGTTTGTGAAGGGTGAGGGGCCGTGGGTCGAAGATATCGAGGGTAATCGGTTGCTGGACGCGATGGGCGGGCTTTGGTACAAGGCTGCGGGATATGGTCAGCGTCGGATTGCGGATGCGATGTATGAGCAGTTGATGGGTATCGAGACTCCGCCTGCGAACTCCGCGACGCCATCACAGATCGAGTTGTCGGGTCGGATCGCGGAGCTGTATCACGACCCGGGTGCGAGGACGTTCTTCTTGTCGGGCGGGTCGGAAGCTGTGGAGACGGCGGTGAAGATGGCGAAGAAGTATCAGGCGATCACGGGCAAAGCTGGTGCGTTCAAGGTAATTTCGCGCCGTTATTCGTATCATGGTGCGACGGCGATGGCGGTGAGTCTGGGTCGAAGTCCGGCTGCGGATCCTTGCGGGCCGGAGATGCCGGGTGCGATTCATGTGACGAATTGGGATTCGTATCGGTTGCCGTTTGAGGGTGATCCGGTGGATGTGGCTATTCGGTGTGCGAACGAGTTTGAGGTTGCGATCAAGCACAATGGTCCGGATTCGGTTGCGGCGATGATTGCGGAGCCGATCTCAGCGGCGGCGGGGATACACATTCCGCCAGCGGAGTATTGGCAGCGGTTGCGGGAGATTGCGGATGAGTATGACGTTGTGTTGGTAGCGGATGAGGTGATTACGGGGTTTGGTCGGACGGGCGAGTATTTTGCGCCGATGAATTGGGATGTGACCCCGGATATCACGACGGTTGCGAAGTCGTTGACGAGTGGTTATTCGCCTTTGGGAGCGGCGATAGCGACGAAGAAGATTTCGGATGCTTTCTTGGGAGGTCCCGACGAGACGTTCCGGCATCTGGTGACGTTCGGCGGGCATCCGGTGAGTGCGGCTGCGGCGTTGGCGAATCTGGACCTGTTCGAGGAAGAGGACTTGGTGGGCAACAGCAAGCGGATGGGTGAGTATCTGTTTGACCAGTTGCAGACATTGCGAGAACACGAGATCGTCGGCGATGTGAGGGGTGGACTTGGTCTGCTGGCCGCGGTTGAGTTGGTGCAGGATAGGGAGAACAAGACGGCGTTCCCGGCGAGTGCGGGTCTGGCGAAGCGGTTGCCTGGATTGCTGGTGGAGAACGGGGTTGTGTCGTTCCGAGCGGGGGATGTGATTTCTCTGTGTCCGCCGTTGGTAGTGGATCGGGACGAGGTCGATTTCATCGTGGATGCGATTGACCGATCGTTGACGACATTGAGCCGTGAACTTGGGGTTGCTTAGGGCGAAAGCCTAGGAGTCTGTTGGTGTTTTTTGCACCTAGCGTGGATATCTGTTATCGTGCACATACACGCGCTGCGCGAATCTATATACATTCGCGCTTGGAACGCGTTGACTGAAGAGATAGATTAGGCACTTCCCAAACTCGGCGAGTAGAGACAAATCTAGTCTAGGGAGAAGTATCGATATGGCAGATACCACAACCGCTGCTGCTGCAGAGCGTGAGCACATGCTGGAGGATGCTGCGGAGGTTGATGCCGACGGGTTTGGTCCGTCGGCTGCGACGTCCGAGATAGTGTTGGATGTAAACAACCTTCAGACGCACTTCGCGACGCGCTGGGGGACGGTTAAGGCTGTGGATGGTGTGACGTACAGCGTTCGGCGTGGCGAGACGTTGGGAGTGGTCGGGGAGTCTGGTTCGGGCAAGTCTGTGACGGCGCTCTCGATCATGCGGTTGGTGCCTTCGCCTCCGGGTCACATCGTGGGTGGCGAGGTCATATTGAACGGTCGGAACTTGCTGGAGCTTTCGGAACGGGAGATGACGCAGGTTCGGGGTGGTGAGGTTTCGATGATCCTGCAGGACCCGATGACGGCGCTCAACCCGGTGTTTACGGTTGAGAACCAGGTTGGTGAGGCGATCAGGATTCACCAAAGCTTGCGTGGCAAGGATCTTTGGGACTCGATTGTGGATGCGCTGAGGAAGGTGAGAATCCCGGCGCCGGAGACGCGGGCGAAGGACTACCCGCACCAGTTGTCGGGTGGTATGCGGCAGCGCGTGGTTGGTGCTATCGGGATTTCGACAAGCCCGGATGTGATTATTGCGGACGAGCCTACGACGTCGTTGGATGTGACGATTCAGGCGGCGTATCTGAGGTTGTTGCGTCAGATTCAGCGTGAGGCTGGTGTGGGCATCATCTTCATCACTCACGACTTTGGAATTGTGGCGAAGATGTGTGACCGCGTTGCGGTTATGTACGCGGGCAGGATCGTTGAGTCTGCGGATGTCAGGACGATCTTCAACAACCCGTTGCATGAGTACACGAAGGCGTTGATCAACTCGGTGCCGAAGCTGGAGGAAAAGACGGGCCGGTTGCCACAGATCGAGGGTCAGCCGCCGTTGCTCTACAACTTGCCTGAGGGCGATGCGTTCGCGCCGCGATCTCCGCTCGAGTACAAGGAAGAGGATGCGATGATCCGGCCAGACTTGGTGGAGGTTGCGCCGGGGCACTTCGTGCAGCTATCGAGGGCTTCGGTAGCGGACTTTGACAAGTACAAGCACCTCGTTTCTTATGGATGATTTCCGAAGAGACGAAAGATCTCAGTAACTGATTCAAGAGGTAATCGATAGATGGCAACAGATACAGCGACCCCAGTAGTGATCGAGGATGCGCCGGGCGCATCGAATCCGTCGGACACGATTTTGCAGGTGAGGCATCTGCGGAAGTGGTTCGACGTCGGTGGTCGATTCCTGGGCCTCGGTCAGCGGAGCTGGTTGAAAGCGATTGACGATGTCAGCTTTGATGTCCGCCAAGGCAGGACCTTCGGACTGGTTGGCGAGTCGGGTTGCGGGAAGACGACGACGCTGAAGGTGATCTTGGGTTTGGAAGAGCCGACTGAGGGTCACATCTACTGGCAGGGCGAGGATGTTGCGACGATGTCTCGTGCTGGTCGTCGAGAGTTTCGACGGTCGGTGCAGGCAGTGTTCCAAGACCCTTGGTCGTCGTTGAATCCTCGGATGAGGGTGCAGGCGATCGTGGGCGAGCCGCTTGAGATTGCGACAACGATGACTCGTCAGCAGATCCGCGACCGTGTCGGGGACTTGCTGGTAGAGGTGGGCTTGAACCCGTATCAGATGAACTTGTATCCGCACGAGTTCTCGGGCGGTCAGCGGCAGCGCATCGGAATTGCGCGGGCGTTGGCGTTGAACCCTGAGTTGATCTGTTTGGACGAGCCGGTATCGGCGCTCGACGTTTCGATTCGTGCTCAGATCATGAACCTGCTGGTCGATCTTCAGAACGAGCACGGTCTGGCGTATCTGCTGGTTGCTCACAACTTGGCGACGGTCCGGTACATGTGCCATGAGATGGCGGTTATGTATTTGGGTGTCGTGCAGGAGATGGGTGACACTGAGGCGATCTTCAACAACCCGTTGCACCTTTACACGAACGCGCTGATTTCAGCGGCGTTGCCATCGCACCCTGATATCACTCGTGACGAGATTATTCTTCCGGGTGAGGTTGTTTCTCCGATCGACCCTCCGCCGGGTGATGTGTTCATGACCCGTACGCCGATTGAGGTTGATCAGTCGCACCAGTATGCGAACGAGCGTCCTCCGTTGATCGAGATGGAGCCGGACCATTGGGTGGTTGAGACACCTTGGAGTCTGGCAACGGATGAGGCTTTGCAGGCTTCGATCTACGACGAAGAGGCTGAGATCCGAGCTAGCGAAGAGGAACGGCGTCGATTGGCGGCTAGCAACTGATCGGCTGCTAAGGTTTCTTGCCTACAGAAAAGGGGCGTGTGCGAGGTTTCGCACGCGCTCCTGGTTTTTTGTTTTGAGTTGGATTTGACTGGGTTTTGATGGCTACCCGTCCGTGAAACGTTTACGTTACTGAAATTGAGATCCGATTGATTCGCGTAATGGCATCAATGGCGATCGGACCAATTTTCCGGTAGGCGTGGTGTGCGCCAAGAACGGTCTGGTCGCCAGTTCTCCCACCCGTCCGAGAAGGGGCTCCCTCGATTTTCGATCGTGGCAACCATTACGTTTGCAGCGTCACGAATGTTCGTTTCCTGATCATCACTAAAGAAACGACGTGCAACCAGTTCATCGAACTCATCAACATCCTTCCACGCCCAAGACAAATCTGGTTGCACAACGATATCCAGCACGAAATCGTGTATATCGACGCCGCTACGTACCCGGCGCAACGGAGATTGGAAATTGACGTACCAGAATTTAAATTCCCATTCCGGAGACCAGAACAACCAAACCGAGTACCATGCGTCGGGCGGAGTGATGGTCAGCACATGGTTATGCGAAGAAACTGCTTCCCGGAATTCACCTGCGAGCGGATCGAGCGCTCCCATGTATAAATCGATCCGATCGCTCAGTTCGAGAGCGTTGCGATTCTCTATCCCTCGCGTCACGATACGAGCATGAGGATGCGAGTACAGCGCTAAATGGCGCGAGCTGTCTTCGACCACTGTTACTGGTCGTGCCGTGCCGATCCCTTCGCCCCACATCTCGTATTGAACTATCTGTTCCCCGGATTTCCAATTCATGTCGTGGACCAAATCATGGGAACCTAAGCGAAAAATGTGCGCTGGTGCGAGATCACGGGAGGGCGCGCATCGGCGACGACCATCGCTTTCACCAGTTGAGAACGGATTGGAAAACGCGATGGCTCCCAGGCCAGGATTCGAACCTGGATTAGAGGATTCAAAGTCCTCTGTCCTACCATTAGACGACCTGGGAACGGGCCTAGATTCAAGGATATATTCCGCTTTGATTTGCCAATTCGACGGCTTTGGCGAGGGTATCGTCGTGTTGATTGGCTGATGCGGGTTCAGCGATGCTTGGGTTGGTGCTGATCAGGAGTTTTGTATCGGGTAAGGAGGATCGGAGATTGGCGGAGAACTCGATGGGTTGGGAATGGTCGAGTGAGATGAGGGTTGTGTCGCCGATTCGGAGGGTAGCTATATTGCCGTCTTCGGATGTTGTTGTTTTGATTTGTGCGTTGCGGCGTGTGATGGCGTTTGGTGCGGATCGGATTGCTTGGGTTGCGATGAGGATGCCGAAGGCTTGGGCGTCGGCTGGCGAGCGTTCGGCATGAGAGATGCTGGGGTTGCCGTCCCACCAATCGAAGGGCTTGACGTCTGCTGATGCGCCTTGGATGAAGATCGCGTTGTCGATGCCGGCGTTTTCCAGGGCAGAGGAGGCTACACCGGGGAAGTCGGCGGTCCATGATTGCGTGTTGCCAACGATTGTGGCTGGGCAGGCGAGGTTGTAGAGGAGACAGGCTATGCTGTCATCGGAGGATTGGATGACAGTTAGTTGCAGGGTTTCGCGTTCGGTTTCTAGGTTTTCGGGTTGGTTGGGTTTGGTGAAGCAACTTAGGTTGGGGAAGGTTGTTGAGATCGTGCCGATGGCGGCGGGTTGGAGTGAGAGAGCAGCTTCGAGGGCAGTTCCTGCGACGATGTCGGGGAGGTATGCAATGTAGTTGCGGTATCTGGTCGGAAGGTCGGTTTCGCGTCGCCATAGCGGGGGAGATGCGCCGTTTCCGGTGGACAGGATGATGACGTTCTGTTGTGGGATGCCGGAGGCGTCGGCGATTGCTTGAGTGAGACGGCGTTTGAGCCAATCGGCGATGCTCCATACGTCGAGGGAAACGATGGCAACGGTTTCGCCGTATGACTTTAGGACGATGGATCGTGCGTATAGATCGTGGTCGATGCTTTGAGCGGGGCGATCCGAGAACTCAGGGCCGGAGATGTCGAAACCTATGGGTGGCGTGATCGTCGATTGAGCGACGCCAGCGTATAGGAGGTTGTCGGCGGTTGTATCGATGGTTTCTGATGTCAATTGCTGTGTGCTTCGATGTTGAATAGTTAGATGATGGGGCATCACCCTCTCCCGTTCAATGGGATGGGAGAAACTGGATGCTTGGATAAGATTGATTGTGCAATCTGGAGCGAGGAAAGCGGGAAATTGGAGACTAATCGAGCGGTGAGCATGTCGTCTGCAACGTCGTACCGGCACCTGTTGGAGGTGAGAAATCTTGAGACGCAGTTTCATACCAACTTCGGTGTGATTAGGGCTGTGGATGGTGTCGATCTCCATATCGACGAGGGAGAGACGGTTGGTTTGGTGGGAGAGTCGGGCTGCGGTAAGAGTGTTGCGGCGCTTTCGATAGTGCGGTTGGTGCCGGATCCACCGGGGAGGATTGTGAATGGGGAGATTTTGTTCGAGGGGCAGGACCTTTTGCGATTGAGTATGAGAGAGATGCGGCATGTGAGAGGCGGGAATATCGGGATCATCTTTCAAGAGCCGTTGACATCGTTGAACCCTGTGTTGTCGATTGAGCGGCAGATTGTGGAGCCTTTGCAGGAGCATTTGGGGATGACGCGTCAGCAGGCGTCATCGAGAGCACAGGAGTTGCTGGACATGGTGGGGATACCTGATCCGTCGGCGCGGATGCGGGACTATCCGCACATGATGAGCGGGGGACAGAGGCAACGGATCATGATCGCGATCGCGTTGAGCTGCAATCCGAGGTTGCTGATTGCGGATGAGGCTACGACGGCGTTGGACGTGACGATTCAGGCTCAGATATTGGAGTTGATGAAGGAGCTGACGGAGCGGTTAGGGACGGCGTTGTTGATGATCACGCATAACTTGGGTGTGGTTGCGAGATATGCAGACCGTGTGTGTGTGATGTATGCGGGGAAGATACGAGAGGTGGCACCTTCGGAGGAGTTATACGGCAATCCGAGGCATCCGTATACGTTGGGATTGTTGGGTGCGGTGCCTCGTTTGGATGCGCGTAGGGAGTCGGGCAAGCTGACGCAGATACCGGGAGAGGTGCCTGATCCGACGATATTGCCGGGCGGGTGCGCTTTTCATCCTAGGTGCGACTATGCGGTGGCGTTGTGTGGTGTGGAGGACCCTGGGGTTGAGGAGGTTGGTGAGGGGCATGGGGTGGCTTGTTGGGAGTGGGAAGGGGTGGGGTGAGCATCTTAGTTACAATCGCTCAGGGATTTGATGTATGCAACCAGATTCTTTGGAAGGGGTACTGAAATGGGCCAGCTTGAAGAAACTGTTCGTGTCATTGTCGAGTTGCGCGCGGCGATGGCTAGATTCCGAGAAAATCTCGAAGGAAACGAAGTACAAACTAGAGCCAGTCTCATTGACCCCATGTTGCGTGTGTTGGGGTGGAATGTAGGTGACCCAGCTGAGGTAGCGCTTGAGACAGGCAGGGGAGTTGGAGTTGCAGATTATGTTTTGAAGGATCGGAATACTGGATTGCCGTTGGTCATGGTAGAGGCGAAGTCCCTTAACTCGGACTTAGGTACGGCGCGAGGCCAAGTTTCGAATTATTGCTATGCGGAAGGAGTCGAAGCGGCGATCGTTACCGATGGAGATGACTGGGTATTGCTCAATGTCGATGTAGGTACGTTTGCGGATGAAGTGGACGACGAATATTACGACGAAGATGATGAATACGAGGACGACGATGGCATACCACCGCTTGAAGTAGCTCAATTCTCGATCTCACGAGGAGACGCAGTAATCAGCGCGATCAATGCCCAACTTTTCGCCAACCCTAAAACTCAAGTTGCCGATTGGAAATCCGAAGTTGCAGCTGCATTGGCACGGGCATCGGAATCTGAAGTAGAGGTCTCAGTGGGCCAATCACCTAGAAATGATCGACAAACGTTGGCTAGCCTCAGAGAGTTGAATAATCCCCCGATTCCTGCAAGGCTCTATTTTCCGGACGGATACGTGATGCCCTTATTGGTGTCGTCAGCCTCGGAGTTGGTCAGGAATGTGGCTATCTATCTCGGTTTCATTTATGTCGCACTAGACGAGGTAGAACTTCCGATTTGGGCATATCGGTCAAGAACAAAGTACGTTGCCAATGATCGTCCGAGGCACGACAATCGGCGGGATTTCGGCTTAGAGTATGAAGTAGGCGACGGTGTTTATGTGGAACTAGACCACACACCCAGGTCCGGAGTGAATGCTGCGTGTTCTCTGTTGGATGAATGTGGTGTCGACTCGCATTCGGTCGTCGTTACGTTTGACAACAACCCGTAATGCGACATCGATTTCGAAACAACAGGTCCGTGCTTGCGAGTTAGGGATGTTTGAGGATGAATGCTCTACCCTAGACATGACCTCGTCTACGATGGCCGTTGATGGTTCGCCACTTCGTCTAAAGATAGAGCGTGTGTGCTGTAAAATGCTTCTTGTGAACGTAAAGTCTTTGCAACGAGGAGACGTAAAATCTGCGCGATGATGTTCGATACCTACAGGGTAGTAAGAGAACTCGAAGCGGCCAGACTCTTAGAGGAACAAACGGCGGCGATCGTCGCGGTGATTTGACCGAGAGTTCGTGAGTTGCCCTGTCTCTAGGTGATCAGTGCGCAACCTTTGGAAGTTCGCCGCGTAGCCGCTAAAGCATACCTATGCCTTCTGAACTGCTTATCGAGACCTTAGCCATGCTCAAACAGCGGATTGATCTCCGGGGAGAGTATCTGGCACGTAACGAGATTCCGACGCGGCAGCTACTTGTGGATCCGTTGCTTCGGGCGTTGGGATGGGACATTGAGGATACGAGTCGGGTGAGTCTTGAGCATTCGTCAGGTCGTGGTCGGATGGATTACGCACTCATGGTGGGAGGTCGGTTGCGAGTCGCGGTGGAAGCGAAACGGTACGGTGTGGAGTTGACGGATGGAATGCGAGATCAGGCTTATGGGTATGCGCGGTTAAGCGGCTCGAAATATGCAGTCGTGACGAACGGAGACCGCTGGGAGGCGTTCGATACTTCTAGGCATTGGACGGACCTGGTAGCCAATATGGGCGAAACGGAGATCAGGGCTGATAATCTGTATAAATGCGCGGAGCAACTGGATAAGATATCGTTCCGAAACTTGGAATCGGAGCTTTTCCGCCGCGTACCTAGAGTTGAATCTGCCTGAAAAAGAGTCTCAACTTAGCTGAACGGAATCATCAAATGACGATTGGTCAAGAACGCCGAGAACAGGCGAATGCCGATGGTGCGCCTGCGAATGAGTGGTCGTCGCTGGTTTCTGTGTATCCCGAGTTGCTCGGACCCGAACCGACGGTGGTCCGGTTTCCGAATGGGGATAAACGCGAGGCTGGCACGTGGCATGACATGTATGCCCAAGTGGCATCTTGGTTAGTGATGCAAGGCAAGGTCAACGGTCCTGTACCGATTGGTGGAGACCGCTATCTTGTAAACGATGTTCCATTTCACGATCACGAGCCTTTTGATCGAAGTTTCGAGTTGCCAAATGGCAGATGGTTGGAGGGCGGCGGAAACTCACAACTGGTTCTAGACCGCGCTGTGATGTTGTTAGAGATGTTTGAGGTCGATCCGGCCTCAGTTGACGTATATCTTGAACAACGCGGTGAAGATGGTTGGATTCGTTAGCAATCCATGGCAATCCAAAATGTTCGATTAGATTCTGATGGTGACTCGCCCTCCGCAGCAGCGAAGTCCACTTCTCTAGCCACCGCCGTAGCTACCGCGCCGGATAGGTTAGGCGCGCTTGCATCGGTAGGTGAGTTGGCGGTGGCTAATCTTGCGGCGGGGGCTTTGTTGTCGGTGCAGGATCTGCATGTGCATTTCCCGATTAATCGGGGATTCATCGTTCAGCGGACGGTAGGACATATCCGGGCGGTGAATGGGGTGAGTTTTCATGTGAATCCGGGTGAGACGTTGGGGATCGTCGGTGAGAGCGGATCGGGTAAGACGACGGTGGTGCGGGCGGTGATTCAGTTGGAGAGGCCGACGTCGGGGAGTGTGTTTTTTCAGGGAGAGCAGTTGGTGGGCGCGCCGAGCGAGGTGTTGCGGGATGCTAGACGGGATATGAGCATGGTGTTTCAGGATCCTTACGGGTCGTTGAATCCGAGGATGCGTGCGGGGAACATTGTTGGGGAGCCGTTGAAGGCGCATCGGGTGTTTGAGACGGATGATGAGTATCGGGAGCGGGTTGGAGAGTTGTTCCAGATGGTGGGTTTACATCCGGGAGTTGCGAGCAGGTATCCGCATCAGTTTTCAGGGGGACAGCGGCAGAGGATAGCGATTGCGCGTGCGTTGGCTGCGAATCCGCAGTTGGTGTTGCTGGACGAGCCGGTTTCGGCGTTGGATGTTTCGATACAAGCGCAGGTGATCAATCTCCTTGAGGACCTTCAGGATGAGCACGATCTTGCGTTCATCTTTGTGGCGCACGATCTGTCGGTGGTGAGGCACACGGCGCATCGTACGGCGGTGATGTATCTGGGAAAGATAGTGGAGATGGCGGATGGGGATGAGATCTATGAGAACCCGTTGCATCCGTATACACAGGCGTTGCTTTCGGCGGCGCCGATGCCGGATCCGGTGACGGAGAGGAAGCGGGAACGGATCGTGCTGACGGGGGATATTCCGAGTCCGGCGAATCCGCCGTCGGGGTGTGTGTTCAGGACTCGGTGTCCGATAGCGATATCTGACTGCGCTGAGATTGTGCCGCGGATGCGGAGCACAGGTTCGTTGACGAAGCGGCATGAGGTGGCCTGTATTCGGGCGGAGTTTTAGGCTGGTGCCCATCAACAACCGGGGTTGAGGCATTTGTGAAATGGTGCTTGAAATCGGCGGATTTTCGTGTCGTTAAGGTGTAAAATCTTTTGCCATTAAACGAATGAATCCGAAAAACGGAGGATTGAAATGGCAGTTGCGACGAAATCCGTCGTAGACGAGTTCCAAGAGCAAGGATTCGTGAAGGTCAAGGGTGTCCTTGACCCGAAGACGGTGCTCGACCCGATCATAGAGGAGTATGAAGGCGTCCTCGACAACTTGGCTCGCGACCTATACGAGGCTGGCGAGATCGAGTCGGAGTATGAGGATTTGCCTTTCGATGCGCGGATTCTGAAGATCTATCAAGAGACGGGTCGGCAGCACGCGCAGTATTTCGACTTTTCGTTGCCGTTCCAAGATGTCAAGGAGGACACTCCTTGCTGGTTCGGGCCAGCGGTCTTCAATGCGTTCGTCAACGAGAACCTGCTGGATGTTCTTGAGCAGTTGATCGGGCCGGAGATTTCTTCGAACCCGGTGCAGCATGTTCGCATCAAGCCGCCGGAGAAGCATCTACCGAAGGACGACAATGGTCAGCCGTTGATCGGAGCTACGCTTTGGCATCAGGACCACGGCGTGGTTGTACCCGAAGCGGACGACACCAACATGGTCACGGTCTGGTTCTCGCTGACGGACACGCCGGTCGAGTCTGGCCCGTTGAATGTAGTACCTGGCACGCACCGCGGTGATTTGTTGACGCACTGCAACAGCTATGCGTTCAATACGACGATGGTCGCGGGCCGACAGATACCGGAGAAGCTGTTCCCTTATCTGGAGGCGAAGCCGTTGCCGACTGAGCGTGGGGATGTGATCTTCATGCACAAGCGGACTGTGCACGGCTCTCTGGCGAACCTTAGCGACAACATGCGCTGGTCATTCGACCTTCGGTACCACAACACAGGCGCGCACTCTGGTCGCGTGGCATTCCCCGAGTTCGTCGCTCGAAGCCGATCCAATCCTGAGTCGGAACTGCGAGATCCGGTGAAGTGGAATGACATGTGGATGGACTGCCGCAAGCAGATGTCGAAGATCAACCAGGGTGGACAGCACGACATCCCGTTTGGTCGCTGGGAAGATGGGCATCCTGACTGCGAGAACTGAGTTTCTCGTAGGCCCCTGAATTTAGTCCCTCCCGCGTCGCGGGAGGGATGTTTGGAGATGATTGGGATTGTGGTCGGTTGCGACTTCGACCGCCATCTCGTCTGATGTTTCGGGTTGGACCAGCAACGTGGATTCTTGCCATATTGCATCGGGGAAAGTGAAATCTAGACCGTAAACT
>JAJEGY010000008.1 GCA_022819585.1 Dehalococcoidia bacterium
CGCGCTGTAGCCTCGCTCCTGTGATGGGCAGGAGTAGACGTCCGTCGGCTCCACGTGCGGTCTCCCGGCCCTTGGCTGGGCATCCCCCGCGGACTCGCTTCGCTCGTCCGCGCCCCCTTCGCTTCGCGAAAGGGGCTTGAGAGGATGCCTGCTGGCTCGTTGTGCGGCGCAGGACTGATGCGTCGCGCTCCGGGAACTGGGCCTCCCACGCTTCTGCACGGACCCTCGCGGTCTTGCGACGGACTTCCGATCCGTCGAGGGACGCCACCAGAGTGCATGTAGACGCGGGGATACTGCGCGGTGGTTCGCGCTTTTTTGTGTATCGATCTTTGCCTTCATGTCCTCACGTTTCTCCCTGTGACTGTCTGGGTCGGGGGTCTGCACACGTCTGCGCAGCACTGTGTTCGATCCGTCGATCTGATTACTATATTACTACGGATGTTGGCGTTGTCAAGCGCGTTTTGTCTGAACGGGGATTATTGGGGGTTTTGTGGGATTATTGGGATTTGGTGTTAGTTGTTGCGCGGTTTGGTTTTGGGTTGCGTTGTTGGTTGTTTGGGGTGCCCGGCCTGTTTGTCCGCCCCGGTTGCCCTCACCCTGGCCCTCTCCCGCCGAGCGGGAGAGGGGATTTCGTTCATAGCCTGTGACTGTTTTGGTTGGAGTCTGGGTTTCGCGGAGGGTTTGGGGTTGATGATTTACTCGGAGAGGATTGCGGGGCTGACAGGGTGACCATTTCCGGCTCCGATGGCTGGTCTTGGGTTGGTTGGATGTTGGAGAGTTCGGCTAGCTGGTTGGTGATGCGGACGGTTTCGGCGCTTACGGTGGTGACGCGTTTTAGTAGGTCGATGACGTGTTCTTTGTGGTCAGCGAAGCGGTAGGCGTTGAAGCGTTCGCGGATGGTCGGGTCCCTGGGTTTGCGCTCTTTGTACTGGTCGAGGACCCATTCGAGTGCGGAGCGGCTGCCGAGGCGGTACTCCCATGCGGAGTCGGGGATGCCGGTTAGTGTGGTTTGGTTGTCGAGGGTGATGGTGCCGCGTTCTTTGTCGGCGCGAAGTCGGGGGTTGCCCGATGGTTTTTGTTGCTCGACACGATTTAGCTTCCAAGGTGATGCCGATTCGAAACCGATGTGGAGGTCTAGGAGTTGCTGGCCTAGGCTTGTCCACGCGTCGAAGTCGTCGTGCAAAAACAAGCGAGGAAACTCCTGCAGGAGGTCAACGGCGTAGGTTTCGCGATATTTGGGATCGTGCAGAACCGCGTAGGTGTAGGAGAAGATGTCCTCGGCGGTGATGTCGTCGTCTCCGTAATGCCCGCGGACTTGGAGCAGTCCCCACTCGGTGATGTTGCTGACTCGATCTCCTTCCTGCATGTAGCGGTACAGGGGGAGGCAGAAAGTTGGTCCATAACCAGTTTCCGTAAACTTAACGTCAACAACCCTGTCCGAAGCAAGAGCAACGAAATAATTGGCTGTAGGTCCTTTAATGCAAATCATCTGGTTTTGATGAGCGTACCCATTTGGGAACATTTTTGGCATTTGGTATCGCCGACCAATCAATTCGGGCAAGAAATATAGGTTTTTCTTCGTGAATGGGCGGTAATACGATTCGACGGTATGATCTTGCGAGTATGTCAATGGAACGCCCCGCTGCAAATGTCTGCGCAAATCGTAGTCCCACTTGATTGCCGTTCCCAGATCCACATCCTCAAAGTCGGTTCCGGATAAACGTCGACGTTGTTTCTCGTAAACGTTTGTGAAAAATTTCACTTTCGAAGCAAGATTACTACGATCGAAATCTAACACCCATTCATCGCGCTGTGTCTTGATGCCATTCGAGTACAAACTGAATACCGCGTTGGCATTCTCGGATTTTCGGGAACGAACCTTCGTGCGAAAAGCAAGGGGAACTAGAGTACGGAAATCGGTATCCGTTTGGTTGAGCCAAAGTCCGCGTTCGTCGGGAGCAATTTCCGAAAAACCAAAAGACGGTAGCGTTCTGTCTAGAATGAATTGGACTTTCTCGTTCGATTTCGTGTAGTCGTCAACGGCATCGTAAAAAACCTTGAACGCGGTTTGTCCTTGCTTTCTGACGAGGAAGTAGATAGCTACTCCCACGCGTATCTTGTCGTCGAAAATGTTCCCACCTTCTCGGCGTCTTCGCTGACCACTGGTCCGGGCGTTCCCTTTGAGGTCGATCGCCCATAGCTCGTTGAACTCGTCAGCGACGACCTCACGAAATCCATCATCCTGCCTTGAATCTAGGAACGCTCTGTTACTGACGAAAGCGATAATCCCATCGTCCGCAAGTCTGTCCGATGCCCAACGAATAAACCGCTTGTACATGTCGTACTGTTGATTGCGATTCTGGGCAGTGCTGGCATTTGAGTAGGTTTCTCGAATTCTCTGGTCAATGACCGGGTACGCTCGATTGGGATTGAATTCGTTGAAATTGGTTTGGGCTGTGTTGTACGGCGGGTTGCCGATGATTACGCTGATGGGCTTTTCGTTCTGTTCTTGGATGCGTATCCAGTTGTCTACGGAGAGTCCGCCGAGATTGAATCCGCCCTGCCGGGTTACTGCGCCGCTGGTGCTGCCAGTCTGCTGCCAGTCCATGTTGTCGAGGGTGTCGACGAAGCAAAGGTTGGGGAACTCGAGGTATTCGCCGGTTTTCTCACGGTAGCTGTATTCGATGTTCAGATTTGCGATGTAGTAGGGGAGGATTGCGACTTCGTTGGCGTGGATTTCGTTGAGGTATTTGTATTTGAGACGGTCGGCGGGGAGGTAGTCGATGAGGCTGGTGATGAAGGTGCCGGTGCCGGTTGCGGGATCGAGGATCTGGACATTGTCGTCTGCCAGAGTTCGTCCGAAGTGTTTCTGGAGCAGATGGTCTGTGCCACGAATGATGAAGTCGACGATCTCGTTGGGGGTGTAGACGACCCCTAAACGGTCGGCAGCCGCGGGGTTGTATGTCTTGTAGAAGTCCTCGTAGATGGCTTTGAGGAACTGCTGTTTTTCCGAGTAGTCGGCGATCTCGTCAGCGGCGCGACCGATGGCGCCGTAGTAGGCGCGGAGTCGGTCGATGGCCTGTCGGCGGACGTCGCCGGTGAAGAAGGTTTGTTCGAGTGCAGTGAGATGTGCTGCGATGTTGTTCTCGCGGTGGAACTGGTCTTCGGCGAATACGCGCAGGAAGATGTCCTGCGTGAGGATGTGTTGCAGGAGCATCTCGCGCACATCGGCTTCGGAGACAGCCGGGCTGATGCTCTGTCGGCATTGTTCGAGGAACTCGGCGGCGTGTTGCTGGTAGTCTGGGTTGTTCGCCTCGGCATCTTCTACGGATTGCCGGAGGTTTTCGAGGACAGTGGGAAGGTCTGTCTTGAACTGTTCCTGTGCGGCACGAAATTCCTCGATGTTGGGTAGTTCGTAATTGAGGAAGCGGAGAATGAGGCGATTCAACTGCGCGGCGTCGGTCATGTCGACGCGCATCGCCTCTTCCCGGTTTTGGAATAAGACGGCAGTTTCGGAATCTTCGAAAAGGATGTTGTCGCGCGGGTATCCGCGGTTGAATTTCGCTTGGATTTCGGCGTCGAGGTCGTCGTGGGTGTCTTTGGCTTCCCAATAGCCGCGAGCCATGCGTAGGGTGTCTTTGACGGTGCCGTCGGGGATGCCTCCAGGTCCGGCGAGTTCGGAGATTAGTTTGAGGTTTTCGCGGTGGTTGGCGCAGTATTGGGATAGGCAGTTTTGGAATGCGGCGCGGATGCTCGATTCGTTGTCGGAGCCGCCGAATTGGATGATGTCTTCGAGTTCTTGGTAGTAGGTCTCAATGTGGGGGTAGGTTGGCATGGGGGAGATTGTATTAGGTATGGATGGGAGGGAAGGGGTGGTCAACACTGAGCAGGCATTGCGTCCCAGGTGCGTCCCATAAGTTCGCGCCCAGTTCGCGACTTCTGGACACCGCCCCATTGCTTGAAGAAAAATGGGACATGAGCATCATCGCATTGCTGTTTGATGTTAAGGACCCAATCCTTGTGCATCGGTCTTGAACCGGGGCCGGATTCTCCGCCTACGATGACCCAGTGGATACCTTCGAGATCGAAATCTCCGAGGTCTTCGAGCAACGGTTCGAGCGATAGGAAGCGGGTTTTAGCCGGAACGTCGCGGAGGGCGTCGATTCGCCAGAGGTATTCCGGCGATTCGACGCTGGTGCCCATCCAGACGTTTTCTGGGAGTTCGTCTGAGGTGATTTGATTAGCGTAGTGGGCCATCGTTTTAGGACGTTTTGTAAGGACCTGGAAGCGGTGTTGTTGAGCTTGTCGCATGACCTCGAAAACTCTGGCGATGAAGTCGAAGGAGACTTCTGGGTGGAAAAGGTCGCTCATTGAGTTGACGAATATGTGTTGGGGTTTCCGCCAGTGTAATGGGCGATCGAGCATGTGCTCGTGCGTGGTTATGTTGAAGCCATTGCGGTAGTTTTTGACGCCCATGGCTTGAAGGCGGACGGTCATGCGTGCAGCGTAGCAGTTGTCGCATCCGGGGCTGATCTCGTCGCAACCGGTTACGGGGTTCCAAGTGGATTGGGTCCATTCAATCTTGGATTTGGACATTTCTGAAGTTCCTCAGGATGTAATTTGCGCCTCTTTGCGCAAGGACTTGTGCGTTCCTAGATGGATTGCTGACAGCAAAGTGAACCTCGAAAATCGGCGTGCCGTTGCTGGTGAGTACCGCATGTGTTTCCGAAACTCCGGCGAATACGGTGCTCAACTTTTCTCGATAAAGATACGAAATTGCGGACGTGTGAGCTCTGAATTCGTATTCAGGATTCGGTTCGATTTCTGCTAGATCGAAGAGAGTTGGAGTTTGGTCGCCGGCCTGGGCTCGAACTGCGTCGAACTCGCGGATGAATTCGTCGTCGTACAACTGGCGCCAAGATTCATCGCCGAAGACATGTGTAAGCACAGACTGGAAGCGGTGGTCTTCCCCGCGTCGAAGTCGATTAGGGCTCGAACGCGCCAACGCTTGGCGAGGAAAGAGGAGAAGCACGTCCAAAGTTTGAGTACCTGCGATTTTTTCGACGGAACTCCAACCCAACTGGGTGGCAAAAGGGTCCAAGAAAATGACACCACGGATATTAGGGTGTATTGCCTTACTCAGATTGGGTGAAACTCTGTCTACGAACTCGTCCACGGGTTCAACACTCAATCGAACCGTCCTGTCGGTGTAATTTTGATCGACGATGCTCTTAAGTGAGGAAACGTTTTCCGGATCGCTGTCGTTGAAGATCAATTCATCGAATGGGCGTTCATCGATCGACAACGCGATCAGCGGTGAGCCTTCCCGTTCCGAGTCTTCGCCTCGAGGTTCCCAATAACCAGCACCGCAAAAGGGATCGACGTAAAAGAGTTGAAAAGGTTGTGACGCAGATGGTTGATTTTTCAGTACCGTAGTGAAATAATCTAAGTACAATCTTAATATTTTCAGCTTTTCATCGGTATGTTCACCGCCAAATTGCTGCGTGTGAGACGACATATGAGTTCCTTTCAACACGATGTGCGACGAGAATCTCTGACAGTCTAAATATTAGCACTATCATCATAAATAATCAAGGCGATGCGATCAGCACTCGCTTTCACAACCGAAGCACTAGAATCGCATTTGCGACGTATCTTGTTTTAGATAGGCAAACGAGACGAGGTTATTGCGATGCAGAAGATCGTTGATTGGATTAAGGGTCATAAGGCTGTTTCGGCGGTGATTGCTGCCGTGATTGTTGTGCCGGGGTTGGGGCTTGCTTGGTGGCTGGGGTCGCCGTTGTTTATTGATGTGACGGTGGATGAGGAGTTTCCGGCGTTGGAGAATGCGGTAATGCCGTCTGGAATGGCGATGGTCGATGCTCAGGCGACGATGGAAGTGGCGATGGACTCTCCAAGGCAGGTTGAGGAGGAGATGATGGAGGCGATGGGAGCGATGCTGGCGCCGGATGCGGTGAAGGTGGGCATGTTCCGAGATGGGGATAGTTTCCACAAGGGGAGCGGGAGTGCGACGATCTGGGATTTGGGGACGGATGGTTTTGTGTTGCGGTTCGAGGATTTCAACGTGATCAACGGGCCTGACCTGCGGGTGTTGTTGACGACGCATCCTGACCCGATGGGTCGGGGAGATGTCCATGCTGATGATGTGACGTATGTGGAGATCGGGAAGTTGAAGGGGAACATCGGGAACCAGAACTATCCGATACCTAATGATGTGAACGTGGACGACTACCGCAGCGTGGTCATATACTGCAAACCGTTCCAAGTGGTGTTTTCGGTGGCGCCGCTTTCGGTTAATTGAACTGTGCAGATAGGAAGGGGTCCGATGGGTAGCAATTCAGCAGATGTAATCGTTGTCGGGTTAGGAGCCCATGGGAGCGCGTCGGCTTGGCAGCTGGCGAAGCGTGGGACGTCGGTGATCGGGTTCGACGCGTTTACACCGCCGCACACGTTGGGGTCGAGTCACGGGGATACGCGGGTGATCCGTCAGATTTATGCGGAGCATCCTGACTATGTGCCGATCATGCTTCGGGGGTATGAGGTCTGGAGAGAGTTGGAGGAGACGGTTGCGGAGCATGGTGAAGCTGTGGAGTTGTTGCGGATCGTTGGCGGTTTGACGGTGGGACGTGCGGAGGCTGAGAACATCCAAGGGGTGAAGCGTGCGGCGGAGGCTCACGATATGGATCTGGAGATTCTGGATCCGTCAGAGATCCGGCATCGGTGGCCGCAATTTCAGCCGCATGATGATCAGGTTGGCGGGTTTGATCCGATGTCGGGAGTGTTATTCCCGGAGAAGTGCGTTGCTGCGCATCTCGACTCGGCGGTTAATGAGGGTGCGGACCTTCGTTACAACGAGCCGGTGCGTCGCTGGCATCCGGATGGGGAAGGGGTGAGGGTGTTTACGGATCGGGGGGAGTATACGGCGGATCAGATCGTTTTCTCTGCGGGGGCTTGGAATCCGGGTTTTGTGTCGAAGCTGAATCTTCCGTTCCGGTTGGAGCGTCAGGTGCTGTTTTGGTTTCAGCCTGCTAGCAGTCCTGAGCTATTCGAGCCGGAGAACTGTCCGAACCACTCGTGGGAGTACAACGTGGACCACGGGTTGTATGTACAGCCTGACTTTGGCGGGGGTGTGAAGACGGCTTTCCACCATGGCGGGGATATGTTCGACGATCCGGTGGAATTGGACCGTGCAGTTCGTGAGGAGGATGAACGGTCGTTGCGTCATGCGATCTCGGACATTCTTCCGCAGATGAATGGGCGGGTATTGAAGTCGGCAGTGTGTCTGTATACCGACACGCCGGACTACCACTTCTTGCTTGACTGGCATCCTGGGCACAAGAACGTGATTATCTGTAGTCCATGTTCAGGGCATGGGTTCAAGTTTGCGGCGGTCGTGGGTGAGATAGTGGCTGATATGGCTACGAAGGGGGACGCGGGTTACGACATGTCGTTGTTTGGGGTTGATAGGTTGCTTTCGGAGGGTTCGCAGACGGAATGTCCAGACGAGCAGACCTAAAATAGTTGGCGAGATAAGGATATGCTCTGGTGCTGTTTCTAAACCCCGTTCTATTCCCCCTTGGGCATCAAGGGGGAGGGGAACTTCGTGTCCTGACGAGTAGTGCGGTGTCTAACCTACAATCAATCTAGTAAGTAAGCGCTGGATTAGACACACAACCCGAGGGAAAGAATGATTTCGAGGTCGGTGAAACGATATATTGGCGCGTCGCTGATTGCGGTCGCGGTTGCTTTGCCGTTGGTGTTGGTCGCATGTGGCGGTGAAGAGGTTGTGGAGGAGGTGGAATCGTCGGTGGAGTGGAGTTATTCGGGAGAGGGAGGCCCGGCGAACTGGGCGTCGCTTTCGGCGGACAATGAGCGATGCGGGAGCGGGACACAGCAGTCTCCGATCGACATTGCGGGATACGCCAAGGGTGATTCTCCGCCTATCTCGTTTTCGTATCGGAAAGAGGCTGAATCGGTAACGAATGCCGGGACGGCGATTACGGTCAATTATCCGTCGGGCAACAGACTGGGATTGAGCGAGCGTACGTATCAGTTGGAGACGGTTACGGCTCACACTCCGAGTGAGCATCATGTAGACGGGAAGTCGTATCCGCTGGAGTTGCAGCTGCTTCACAGTCAGACGTTTGGCGATGTTGCGGTGGTGTCGATGCTGTTTGAGATTGGGGATGAAAATCCTTTGGTGCAAGAGATCGTCGACAGCATGCCTTCAGAGGTTGGGACTGCGGATGTCACCGGGGTATTGAATGCTCGGGGATTGATGACGAAGGACCTTGGTTACTACTCGTACAAGGGGTCAATGACGAAGCCTCCGTGTGCGGAACCTGTGGACTGGTTTGTGATGCTTGAGACAGGGACGGTTTCGCAAGGGCAGGTTGATGCGTTGCAGAACCTTACGGGCGCGAACAACCGTCCGTTGCAGGCGTTGAATGGTCGGGAGATAGCTACATCGGGATCGCGGACGGGGCCGTGAGGTCCGACGGCGCGTCTGCTTCTCGCGTCGTCATTGTTGGCGGTGGGGTTATCGGGTGTGCGACGGCTTACTATCTGACGCGCGCCGGAGTTTCGGATGTGGTGGTTGTCGAGCGTGATCATGTGGCGTCTGGCGCAAGTGGGTATTCCGCTGGGATTTTGACGCCGTATTCGGGGTCGAATGATCCTGGGCTGTTGGGGTTGTCTGCGGCTTCGTTGAGGCTTCATGCGGAGTTGTGGGAGGAGTTGCCGGGGGTTACGGGGATTGATCATGGGTATGACTTGAAGCCGTATCTGAGGTGTGGTTTCGGGGAGGCGGGTTTGGCGGAGTCTAGGCAGTTTTTGGATGATCGCAGGGCGGAGGGATTGGATGGCGAGTGGTTGACTGGGGATGAGGCGCGGGAGGTTTGTGATTGGTTGTCGGATGAGGTTGTTGGGGCTTGTATGACGAGTGTTGAGCCGACAGTTGATTCGAGGTTGTTGACGCAGTCGGCGATGCAGGCGGCGGAGATATCAGGTGCGCGGTTGCAGGCTGGTGAGGTGGTCGGGTTGTCAGGTGCTGAGGGGAAGATGTCGGGTGTTGAGTTGAGGGATGGAAGTGTTGTTGAAGGGGATGCTGTGGTGATTGCTATGGGACCTTGGACGAATATGGCTGGAGAATGGCTCGGATATGATGTGCCGGTGGTGCCGCAGAAGGGGGAGTTGCTTTATATGCATCTGCCGCAAGATGAAGCGGGAGATGTGGAGCAGGATCGTCCGTCGGCTACGATGCACAACATGGATGAAGGTGGGGTGATATTGACGCGTCGGTTATCGAGGACTGTGTTGGGTGCGACTAAGGAGGATGGAGTCGGGTATGACAGGGAACCTTCGAGGTATGCGTGGGAGTTCATTTTGCCGCGGGTGCGGCGGCTGACAGATCGGATTTCGGAAGCGGATGTTACTCATCACACTGCGTGTTTGAGGCCGATGCCTGCGGATGGGAAGCCGTATGTCGGGAAGGCTCCGGGATGGGAGAATGTGTTCGTCGCTTCGGGGCACTGGTCGGAGGGGGTGCACTATGCGCCGTTGACGGGGAAGATCGTGGCTGATCTGATCACTTCGGGTGTGACTGATGTTGATTACTCAGCGATTGATGCGGCGCGGTTGGCGGGTTAGGCGGGGAACTCGATGGCTTTGAATGTTGCTTTGGTTGGCGCTGGCGGTATGGGGATGCGTCATGCCACTGGGTATATCGAGTTGAGAAAGTATCTCGATGATGTTCGGATGGTTGCTGTGTGTGATCCACATCTTGAGTCGGCTGAGGCTGTTGCGAGAGTGATCGTGGAGGGGACGCCGGAAGAGCCGAAGGTGTTTTCGAGTTTGGCGGAGGCGATGGGATCGAAGGAAATCGGGTTGGATGCGGTTGATATCGTGACCAGCACGCCAGCGCATCATGTTTTGGCGATCGAGGCGATGGAGTCAGGGCTTCATGTGATGGTTGAGAAGCCGATGGGTTTGACGTTGACGGCTTGTCGGTTGATGCAGAAGGCCGAGGAGTCGACGGGGAGGGTGCTGTCGATTTCGGAGAATTTCCGACGGGACCCGATGAATCGTTTGGCGAGGGCTTTGCTAGATGCGGGGGCGATCGGGGATGCGTATTTTGCTTTGGATTTCAGCATCGGTAGCGCTAATCGGGGAGTGATGCACAGCACTGTTTGGCGGGCGAAGAAGGATCAGGCCGGTGGAGTTGTGTTGGATGCTGGGGTGCACAATGCGGACTTGCTTTTGTATCTGATGGGGCCAGCGGTCAGGGTGTTTGCGGAGACGGATGTGAATGATCGTGAGCGGTTGTTGCGTCCGATGTCGGATCAGGCTCCGGGGTTGGCGGCGATATATACGCATCGGAGGGAAGCGGGTGGCGAGGAGGTTGGTGATGTTGTTGAGCAGGATGCGGTGGATACGGCTTTTGCGTCGATACGGTTCGAGTCTGGTGCGGCGGGACAGATGATCATTTCGGATGCTTCGCATGGGTATGGGCTTGGGGATTCGGTTGTGGTTGGGAGTGAGGGCACTTTGTATCGTCCGCCTAGCCGGAGAGGGTCTAGTCCTCGGATTGTCAGAGATGATGGGAGCGTGGTAGAAGGCGATGATCTTTTGGAGTTGGTGCCTGATTGGGAGCTTGATGATGTTACGTCGTCGCTTTGGGATGGAGAGCTTAGGATGTCTTCTTATGAGATGGATTTTCGTCAGATCGATGCGAAGATCATTGCGATCGAGTACATGGATCTTGCGGGTGCTGTGATGGATGGCAGGTCGCCGGAGGTGGGTAGTGATGAAGGGATGGCGGCGCTAGCGTTGGCTTATGGCGTGATGGAATCTGGTGAGGCGCATCAGGCGGTGAAGATTGAGGATGTTGTGTCGGGGAAGGTTCGAGGATTTCAGGATGAGATAGATCGCGCTGCCGGAATCGTCGGGTGCTGAGACGAACCGGCTTCGCCGTTTTCGGCTATCGGGAGTACCGGCTGTTTTGGATCGCGGCCGCGTTCTCTAATGTTGGGATGTGGACGCTTGTTTATGGGCGTCTGTGGTTGATGCGGACTTTGACAGACTCGGAGATCTTGTTGGGGTTGGTAACTGCGGCGACGATGGCGCCGGTGATGGTCTTTTCGGTTTGGGGAGGTGTTGTTGCGGATACGGTGAATCGTTTGAGGTTGTTGCGTTTTACGCGGTTTCTGTTTGCGGTGGCGGGGTTGGTTACTGCGGTTCTGATCGCTACGGAGATCATTGAGGCGTGGCATCTGCTGGCGATTTCGGCGGTTACGGGGGTGATGTTGGCATTTGATATTCCTACTCGTGGTGCGATGGTTGCGTCGTTGGTGCCGAGGGAGCAATTGCCGAGTGCGATATCGCTATATTCGGTTGTTTTCGGTGGTGCGGCGATATTGGGGCCGTCGCTGTTTCATCCACTAGTGTCGGCGGTTGGGATGGAGGGTCTGTTCTTTATCGTTTCGGCGTCTTATGTTTTGACCGTGGTGACGTTGATGAGGATGGATCATGGTTTGCACGAGGTTAAGCCTCGCGCTGTGCTTCCGGATTCCCGCGTGCGCGGGGGGAATGACGGTACGGCAACCGAAAAGTCATCTATTGGATCAGGTGCGAGGGCGCGAGTGCGGGACATGGTGGAGGGTGTCAAGTATGTTCGGCGTGAGACGGCGATTGCTGTGTTGATCGGATACGGAGTGGTGATTGGGATTGTTGCTACGCCGTTCGAGACTTTGCTGCCAGTGATTACTCAGGAGGTGTATCAGGGCGATACGGAAACGTATGGGCGGTTCTTGCTGGCAGTGGGTATCGGTGGTCTGGTGGCGACTTTCACGATTACGTTGATTGGCACACGAGCGAAGCCGCCTTTGTATTTGACGATTGGCGGTGTTGCGGTGGGACTGTGTTACTTTGCGTTCGGTGCGGTCGACGCGTTTATGTTCGCGTTGGGGATTGCGGGAGTGGTCGGTGCATTGAGTGTTGTTAAAGGGACGATGAGCACAACGGTGGTTCAGACGCTGGTCACCGATGAGTTTCGCGGTCGTGTGATGAGTCTGATGAACTTCACTTGGGGCGCGCAAGCAGTGGGCGCGTTGTTTATGGGGACGTTGGCGCAGTTGTGGGGTGCGCCGTTCGCGTTTGGCGTCGCAGGAGTGATGGCGGTGTTGGCTACTGTGGGAGTGTGGTTGGTTGCTTTGCGACGGTTGTAGATGGCCGCTGGGGCAAGCGTCTGTCCGCTGCGGAACCACGTCCGACTTTCTGGGTTCGTTTTGCAGTTGGGGGTAATGTCACTTAAACTCATATGCGAGAAAATCGGTAATGTGCCGTCAAGTTGGTTTGGCGGCGTGGGCTGATTAGACAACACAGGCAAGAAGGAGCGGGCTTTTGCATCCCTTTGCATATGAGGCTCCCGGGTCGATCGAAGAAGCAGTCGCTTTGCTGGACAAGCATGGCGACCGCGCGCGCCCGATCGCTGGCGGGACTGACGTACTGGTACAGGCGCGGGCAAATAGATGGGACCTTGACGCGATCGTCGATGTCAAGAACATTCCTGAGTTGACGCAGATCAGCCACTACCCGGATGGGAGCGTGTCGATAGGTGCGGCGGTTCCGTGCTATCAGATCTACGAAGACCAGAAGATACGGGACGCGTTCCCGGGCATCATCGACGCGGTTGAGATGATCGGCGGCATTCAGATCCAGTCGCGGGCGAGTCTGGGGGGTAACCTCTGCAACTCTTCACCTAGCGCGGATGGCATCTGCCCGTTGATCGCTTACAACGCGGTGTGCCACATCGCAGCGCCGGGCGGCGAGAACAGTCACCGCGACGTTGCGGTTGAGGACTTTTGCACGGGGCCGGGTTCCAACGTTTTGGGCCGAGGCGAGATTTTGGTGAGCTTAGTGCTTCCGAACCCGGGCGACAACTTTGGAGCGGCGTACGAGCGGTTCATCCCGAGGAACGAGATGGATATCGCCGTCGCTGGCGCTGGTGTTTCTGTGAAGCTGAACGATGCGGGAGACACTTTTGAGGCGGCGCGAGTGGCGTTGGCCGCGGTTGCGCCGGTTCCGCTCGTTGTGCCGGCTGCGGAAGCCGCGCTAGTTGGCAACTCGGTGAGCGAGGCGACGATTGAGGCAGCAGCGGCGGCGGCCGCAGATGCAGCATCGCCGATCAGCGACATGCGCGGGACGATTGCGCAGCGCAAGCACCTTTCAGGTGTATTGACCCGCCGAATGATTAACAAAGCCGTAGAGCGAGCGAGAGGTTAAAGGTAGATGACAACACAGGTAACGCCCGGTCCAAGTCGGGTACACGTTCGTACGACGATAAACGGTAACTCGCACGAGTTTCTTGTGCCGCCGTACATGAGCCTTCTCGATACTCTGCGTGAGATCGTAGGACTTACCGGCACGAAAGAGGGGTGCTTAGACGGCAACTGCGGTGCTTGCACTGTTTCACTCGACGGTCGCATCGTCGACTCCTGCTTAGTGCTCGGTGCTGAGATCGATGGCAAGTCGGTCGAGACCGTTGAGGGCATGGCGACTTCTGAGGGGTTGCACCCGTTGCAGCAGGCCTTCTTGGAGGAGGCTGCGTTGCAGTGCGGCATCTGCACTCCGGGCTTCTTGGTTGCCGCGAAGGGATTGCTCGACAACGAGCCTGCCCCGGACGAGCACCGCATTCGCCACTGGCTCGCCGGCAACCTCTGTCGCTGCACCGGATACGACAAGATCGTGCGCGCAGTGCAGAAGGCATCCGCCGAGATGGCGTAACAGTTTTATACGACGGTCGATGTGTTGGTTATCCAGCGCACCGGCCGTTTGACCAGCAATTTGTTGGACACCAACATCGATACACAGTCGACCAGCATAGGGGGATCTGCCCATGGTTGCAACATTTGAACCCAAGAGCGAATACAAGGTAATCGGCACACGTCCGATCCGTCACGATGGTTTGGACAAGGTCACGGGCCGTGCAATCTACGGCGCGGATATCAAGTTGCCGAACATGATCTGGGGCACGGTCCTTCGCAGCCCTCACGCACACGCGCGGATCAAGTCGGTTGACACTTCCGCTGCCGAGGCGATGGATGGCGTTCACGCTGTGGTGGTAAATGCCGACCTGCCAAAGGCCGAGAACAAGATGGTGGACCTCGGAGAAGGTGCGACCAACTTGAAGTGGGCTGTCGACAACATTCTTGCGAGTGACAAGGTGCTTTATGCAGGGCACGCCATAGCTGGAGTTGCGGCGGTTGACCGGTATACGGCTGAAGAGGCGGCGCGTGCCATCAAGGTGGAGTACGAGGTACTTCCATCAGCTACTAACGTAGACGACACGATCGCCTCGGACATGCCAGCGATTCTTGAAGAGTTCGTCGGTTCACCAGGGGCGGAAGAGAGTGGTCACGCGAACCATGTGAAGGAGTTTGTCCACGAATTCGGTGATCCCGACGAGGCGTTCGGCGGCGCCGACCACGTCATCGAAGCCGAGTTCAGCCTCGAGATGGTGCACCAGGGCTACATTGAACCGCACAACGCGACTGCGGTTTGGGATGAGGACGGTCGTCTAAAGATCTGGACAAGCACACAGGGCGCGTTCACTGTCAGGCAGCAGGTCGCTGCGGTATTGCAGATGAGCGAGTCGAAGATCCGTGTCACTCCGCTTGAGATCGGCGGTGGCTTCGGCGGGAAGATTCCGATTTATCTCGAGCCGGTAGCGGCTGCGCTTTCACGCAAGGCAGGCAACGTGCCCGTCAAGATGATCATGGAGCGACGCTCCGTGTTCGAGGGTAGCGGGCCTGCGGCTGGCGGCAAGATCAACCTCAAACTGGGTGCGACGAAAGACGGGAAGCTGGTAGCTGCCGACTCGACGCTTCGCATGGAGGCTGGTGCCTACCCCGGTTCGCTCGTAGGCGCGTCGGGCATGTGCATCTACGCGTGCTACAACATCCCGAACATGCGCATCACCGGCTACGACGTGCTGGTCAACAAGCCCAAGGTGGCGGCATACCGCGCTCCGGGCTCTCCTCAAGTGGCATTCGCGATCGAGACGCTGGTCGACGACCTTTGCGAGCAGGCAGGATTCGACAAGTGGCAATTCCGACGTGACAATGCCGCTAAGGAAGGCACGCGCCGAGGTGACGGCCCGATCTTCCCGCGCATCGGTATGGAAGAGGTTCTTGACGCGGCTAAAGAGACCGACCACTGGAACTCCGACATCGGCGAGGCGTCTCCTGGACGGGTTCGAGGTCGCGGATTTGCGAGCGGTTACTGGTTCAACGTCGGCTTGCAGTCGTCGGTGAACCTGTCTTTGAACGACGATGGGACCGTCGAGTTAGTTGAAGGTTCAACAGACATCGGTGGAACCCGTGCCTCGATCGCCATGCAGGCGGCTGAGACTCTCGGGATCACGGCAGAAGACGTCAACCCGACTGTGGTAGACACCGACACCGTCGGGTTCACCGCGGTGACAGGCGGTAGCCGAGTGACATACGCAACTGGTTACGCTGCGTACAACGCTGCGATCGAGATGATCGACAAGCTTAAAGTGCGCGCCTCTCGGTTGTGGAGCATCGACGAGGACGATGTCCAGTTTGAGGACGGTGTCTTCTCCTCGAAATCCGATCCTGAACTCAGTATTGGCTTCAAGGACCTGGCTGGCAAGCTTGGCGACACCGGGGGACCAGTGACATCGACCGGCAGTGTCGATCTTGAAGCGGCTGGTGGGGCATACGGAACGCACATCTGCGACCTTGAGATCGACCCGGAGACCGGGAAGACAGATGTTGTCCGCTACACCATCGTGCAGGACGCTGGTCGTGCGATTCACCCGTCTTACGTCGAAGGTCAGATGCAAGGCGGAGCAGCGCAGGGCATCGGCTGGGCGCTGAACGAGGAGTACTACATGAGCGACGATGGCGTGATGGCCAACTCGTCGTATCTCGACTACCGCATGCCGACCTCGCTCGACCTTCCGAGCATCGAGACGGTCATCGTTGAGGTGCCGAACCCAGTTCACCCGTACGGTGTGCGTGGTGTCGGTGAGGTTCCGATCGTGCCTCCAGTGCCAGCTGTTGGCAACGCGATCAAGGATGCGATTGGCATTCGGTTGCGGGAAGCGCCGATGAACGCTGGCCGGATCGTTGCGGCGCTCGATTCGTAGAACGAGGCGTAAACGATCAAGCAATCCTCGGATTAGGGAACTCCCTCGGTGTTGAGCCGGGGGAGTTTCTTTTTTGGTTACGTATAATTAAGGACGCAGTTCAACTTATTGCATACGGATCTGAGCTCCGAGAAAACTTCCCCTTCGCATTCGACGTATCTCGCAACTGTTGGTAGTGATCCACGGCGCGATAATCCTCTAAATGTCCAACTCCCCACAAGCATCAGCCACCGACAAAGGTTCGGACGATTCGCTGATGTATCGCCCACCGGAGCGTGACGAAGAGCCGGAGGTTACGTTCGGCGACATCATGCAGCGTCTCAGGGAGGCGTTCTCGGGCGTCCCGGGTTTCGGCGGTGGCGATGATGAGTCTTCAAGGGACGGTGAATCGGGTGGCCGCGGGCCGTCTGGTCGGTCTGGCGGGGTGATAGTTCTTGCATTGATCCCGATAGCGGCGATTGTTTGGCTGGCTACGGGTGTTTATACCGTCGGTCCTGAAGAGCAGGCGGCGTTGCGGACGTTCGGCAGGTTCGTGGCTATCGCTGACCAAGGTCTTCACTGGCACTGGCCGGGTCCGGTCGGCACGCGTAACGTGGTTGCGGTCACGAACACCAGACGTCTCGAACTTGGCTTCCGAAGTTCGCCTAACGGCTCGACCACTCCGGTACAGATCGAGTCTGAGATGATCACCGGCGATGAGAACATCGTCGATGTGCAGGTGGTTGTGCAGTACCGTATATCGAACCTGCGCGATTTCTTGTTTGAAGTAGACGATCCTGGTGATCCTGACCGTGGCGTAATACCCGGCAATCCCGATGGCGAAACCCTGCGAGACGTAACCGAAACGGCCGTCAGGCAGGTGGTTGGCGCGCGGAATATCGACGATGTCTTGACGACGGAGAAGGAGCAGGTGCAGGCGAGCATCTTGGAGAAGATGCGAGAGTTGACTCGTGACTACAGCACGGGCATCGATGTGCTCCAGGTACTGTTGCAGAACGTCAACCCGCCGGCCGAGGTGCAGGACGCGTTTGAGGACGTGGTAAGGGCACGCGAGGACAGGGAGCGGGATATCAACTTGGCGGAGGCTTACAAAGCGGCTCAGATCCCTCAAGCGACTGGTGCGGCGGCGCAGATCGTGGAAGAAGCGGATGGTTTCAAGCGAGGTCGTATCGAGCGTGCGCGTGGTGAGGCGGATGGTTTCGAGGCGATCTTGATCGGTTACGATATTTCGCCTGATGTGACCCGTACGCGCCTCTACCTAGAGGCTGTAGAGCGTATTTTGGCGGGCAAGTCGAAGATCATCATCAACTCTGGTTCCAATGCTCTGCCGCTGTTGCCACTTGACAGCTTGAGCACATTGCAGGGCAACTCGTTGAGCGGCACATCAAACACAGGCGGAGGCCAGTAGCACGATGCCTCGCCTGATAATCACCATAGTCATCATCATCGTTGCGGCGTTCATTCTGATCCCGCAGGCGCTTTTCACCGTGGACGAGACGCAGTTGGCGATCGTCACTCGGTTCGGTGCTTTCCAGCGCGACTACCGAAGTCCCGGCCTGTATGTGAAGCAGCCGTTCGTTGAGACGGTTGTGAAGATGGACAGCCGATTGCTCCGCGTGGACGCGCAACCGGCATCGTTGCTGACATCTGACAAGCGGAACCTTGTCATCGACGCTTATGCCCGCTACCGGATCGTGGACCCGCTCAAGTTCTTCCAGCGTTTACGCACAGAGACGGAGGCGGTGTCTCGTGTCTCTGACATCGTGAACTCTCAGCTTCGCCGGGAAGTGGCGTTGGATACGCAGTCCGAGGTGATTTCGGAGACTCGTGAGCAGGTGATGCAGCGTGTTGCCGATGCGAGCAACCGATCGGAGATTACTCGTCAGCAGGCTCTGGATCTGTTCAACAACAACCTGCGAGACCCGCGTCTGACGGTGATCATCACAGAACTGACACCCGAAGGTACGGCTACTCGCGGTCGGCCAGCCACCAACGAGGAGTTGGACGCTCTACAACGCGAGGCGCGTCCTGACCTGATGGGCACC
Organism: Dehalococcoidia bacterium; assembly: GCA_022819585.1. Taxonomy (GTDB): domain Bacteria; phylum Chloroflexota; class Dehalococcoidia; order Lucifugimonadales; family Lucifugimonadaceae; genus Bin127. The sequence continues at coordinate 18,238 of JAJEGY010000008.1, forward strand.
GCAACTGCGGGCTATTTCCAGCCGCTTGTAGACGAACTCGGAATCGAGATCGTGGACGTGCGGATCAAGCGTGCCGACTTCCCGACGGAGATCGAACAATCGGTCTTCGCCCGCATGAGAGCGGAACGCGCAAGAATTGCCGAGGGATTGCGGGCAGAGGGTACTCAGCGCGACCGTGAGATCCGGGCTGAGGTGGATCGTGATGTGCAGATTATTTTGGAGACTGCAAACGGTACTGCGGCTAGGCTAAGGGGTGAAGCGGAGCAAGAAGCGATCACTATCTTGGCAGAGGCTTTGGAGAAGGCGCCGGAGTTTTACGAGTTCCGCCGGTCGCTGGAGGCTTACGAGAAGATCGTGGATGGGCAATCGTTGATCGTTTTGGAGTTGGACTCGGACCTGTTTAAGTATCTGCAGTCTGAGGGTGTGATTAGTGCGGATGGGGAGTATGTGGGGGGGTAAAAATTCGGCTTAGGCCGGATGTCAACCCGAAGAGTTGCCTACCTCACCCATTACTCGCTCAGCGCGCCCCACTCCTCTTTCCTGCTGATATCTCAGCATCGCGCCGATCACTTTAAGACCCCCATCAATATCCCGGGTATCAGCTCGTAACTTCGCCAACCGTCCCCAATCGGGAATTCGCGCGATGTGACGTAAGAGTTTGATCGTATTCAGCGGAACGGGAATTATTGGGATGGCCTGGGAGTCATCTTCGGAGCTATCGAATGAGACGGGGTCAGGGGTTGATGAGTTGTCTGCTTTGTCGGGGCGTTTGATTATGCCTCCTTCGGCGGGCGAGAAGAAGTGGTCGCCGGGCGGGATCTCGACGTTCGTGCGAACGCAGCGGTGGAGCTGGGGTTGGAGACCTACCGCGGTCAAGAGAGTGGATTCGTGCCAGAGACGCAGGAGGGGGAGAGTTGGTTTTGGTGTGGTTTCGGTATAGGTCAGGGCGTCTTTGAGGAGGGTGAATAAAGAAAGGTTTGCAGCGTTTGGGAGTCCAAACCGTTCGGTGATCTCGGCGAAGTGCGAGGCTAGGGTGAGGCGGTCGAGGTCGTTTCGGAGTGGAAGGTGTGCGTTGATGGTTTCTACCTGGCTGATGGTGTGGAGGTCGGAACGGCCTTCGGAGATCTGGGCTGTGATGTGTCGGAGGAGGTCGACGTGTCCGCCGGTTCGGGATTTTGTTCTTCTGGCGCTCCGTGCTACGGCGGAGACCAGGCCTCGATTGGGGGTTAGGAGAATGATTATGCGGTCGGCTTCGCCGAGGTCTCGTGCGCGAACGACGATGCCTTCGGTGTTGAAGTATCGTCGTCCGGATGATCGCATGGGGTTGTCGGGACCTCAGAGTCCCATCCTAGCGAATGGCCCTGAACATAGCGGATTCGGTTGGATGGGACTTTGGTTCGGTGTTGTGGACGGCGTGATTTGGGTTGTCATGTTTCCAGCGATGAAAGTAGTGAGACTAGCTGGTTGATCGTTGATTCTGGGCTCAGGATTGAGATTGCATATGGGATTAGGGCGAGGGCGGATGCGGTTGTGTAGATAACCGTGGCGAAGGGAATGCGACCGGCTAAAGGTGAGATGTGGGATGTTCGCTCGAGTGCTGTCTTAGTGCCGGCCCAGAGCATTACGAAGATCCCGGTGCTTAAGAAGCCGACGTAGTAGGCACCTCCCATGACGCCTAGGCTCGATGGGATCGCGCCGAACAGCGATAGCGCGAACCGTAATACGCCGTTTGGTTCTCCGTAGCCGAGGCTCGGTCCGGGGATCGGGTCGAGAAAGTTGACGATCATCAGTGACGCGAGGTAGCCGATGAGGAATACGGTGCCGAGGGCAAAAATGACGGTGCCGACGGCCAAGCTTCGTAAGCTAGGGATTGGGGATCGGAGGATGAAGAAGTGGTAACTCACCAGTGCGCCGACGAGGCCGCCTCCTAGGAAGTAGGTGGGGATCAGGGGAAGCTGATTGTCAAAGTTAATCAGCTCGCGGGTCCAGTAGTAGGTCAGTAGAAATTCTTCGTAGGCTTCGAGGGTGAGCAGTCCCATGTGACCGATGAAGAGACCCAGGAATCCTCCGACGAAGAACCCAAACGCCGCGCTCTGGGCGCGGATCGAACTCTCGGATTGTCCGAGTTCGTTCTCCCTAGCGCGGTCTGCTGCTAGGCGTTGGAGCGGGGGTAACGGTTGTTCGTTTGGTTCGTGGCTCGCGGCGCTCATCTAAGGCCTACGCTGCCGTCTTCGCGGATTGGCGGAGGGATTCTTGCCGGGTCGTAGGGGTGCAGGTTGGGCGATTCTTCGTTGAAGATGACGCCTAGGCCGGGCTCTTCGGGAATGGTGAAGTAACCGTCGGTTACATTCATCGGAGCGTCAACCATATCCCGTCTCGGCGGTTTGTCTTCGTCTACTGCTTCTAGGATGTCCCACGAAGGCGACGAGATTCCGAGTTGGACGCATGCGGCGGTTGCGATCGGTCCTTGGAAGTTGTGAGGTGCGATGAGGATGTGGTGGGCTTCGGCGATGGCGGCGATCTTCTTGACGCCGGTGATGCCTCCGGCGACTGCGATGTCAGGCTTGAAGAATGAGCAGTTCGTCATCTGGGCGTATTCACGGAACTCCCAGATGTGGGCGTTTCGCTCTCCGACGGCTAGGGGAAGGCGCATCTTGGTGGCGACTTCGGACATTGCAAGGACGCCGTCGGGGACGATGGGATCTTCGATGAAGTATGGGTTGAATGGCATCGCCTTTTCACAGAAGACGACGGCTTCGGAGGGCCGCATGTTGCGGTGTATTTCGATGCCGATGTCGAAGTCTTGGCCGACGGTTTCGCGGACAGCGGCGAGCATGTCGATGGCGTTGTCGACGAGGCGCGGGTATTTGAGGAGTTGGAATTCGCGCGGCATAGGGGTGAATTTGAGTGCGGTGTATCCGCGGTCGAGAGCGATTTTTGCTCTTTTCGCGCATTGATCGGGGGTTTCGCCTCCGACGCCTAGAAAGATGGCGCGGATTTTTTGTCGTGCGCGGCCGCCGAGAAGGTCCCAAACGGGCGCATCGAGGCGTTTGCCTTTGATGTCCCAGAGGGCGATGTCGATGCCGGAGATAGCGGCGGCGATGGAGTTTCCTCGGAAGCTGCCGTTATAGCGGTGCATGTAGTTGTAGATGTGCTCGGTGTCGGCGGGGTCCATGCCGATGATTGCGTCGCCGAGGGTTTTGACGGTCTCTTCGGCGGCTCTGGGGTATGCCCAGTAGCATGATTCGCCGATGCCTTGGGTTCCGTCATCGGTCGTGATGCGGACTACTAAGAAGCGGTCGACTAAGAACGTTTCGACTTGCTCGATCTTCATGGGGTTCCTCAATTTGGAGGTGTGAGACGTTGTTCGTTGCGATTATATGGAAGGCTTTCTCGGATAGACGTGATGTGTCAGTCAGTTTGAGGTGGAAAGACGTTGGAGCGACTGTTGCTTGAAAGGTCAGAAGATGCTATCGTGGCGCACCGGGGAGCGATTGGCATGGGATACCGTCGTTATTGCCATCTAGGCGGTGAGGGTCGGATGTTGGTCCGCCCGCTTGGATGAAGAAGGCGTTCGCTTCTTGCCACGTTTCGAAATCGTTGCAGTTCAGATCGCCGCCGAAACCAGCGTCTTGGCGCCATTGCCGATTCAGTCGATTGAGAACTCGCGAGGTGCTATCCAGCGGAGGGATCGTTTCGCAAGGACGTCCATCGAGGTCGCGGTCAAGGCCGTAAAGGTTGGCGTCAGTTTGGTCATGAGTTTCGACGAAGTATTCAGCTTCTTCTCGGTGTTGGAAGTCATCGCAAACCACGTCAAACTCTTCGTGAAGCGCTCGGTTCAGCGGGATCATTCCTTCGCACGGAATGCCGTTGCTATTGGAATCTAGCGCGTGGCTGGTGATCAAATGGGGGTCGAGATCATCGAAATGGCGATTAGCGTCATCCCAAGATTCGAAAATGTCGCAGGTCACATCGGGAATGGGTATTCCTCGATCTTCGGAAGCAGCGATGAGTTGCTGAGTGAGAATAAATGCGCCTAATGCCAAAATCCCGCATCCCAAGATGCTAGTGAAAATGGCGAAACGTTTGCTGGACGATGATGTCGGTTGCTCTAGGTTACGGAAGCGTGCGTGAACAAGCGACCGAACAATTTCGGTTACGGATCTCAACCGATCTGATTAGATCTGAGAATTCTCGGAATTGTTTTAATCGATTTGCATAGTTATAGCCTGATTTGGCTGTGAGATGCTCAGATCGCAGTCTGGCAATATAACACATTTACGCTGATGGTGTTAACAACCATATTGGAGTGAAACAGTGTATCAGTCGTGAGGCTGTTTTCGTTTTCGATGTGAGCACCTGCCTTGACAGTGATGTGGTTGGAGTGTTCAGAAAGTAGAATTCAACGAATGTCGTTTCGCTCTTCAGCCCTTGTAGTGTTGGTGCTGTTGACAGCGCTCGTGCTGGGTGCCTGTGGGGTTTCAGAAGATGATGGCGAGTTGGGTGGCGAGCCAGTTTTGACCGCCGAGTTGGTAGTGCCGCCAGCTGAGCAGGAGGTTGTTGCTGCGACAGTGCCTCCGACTGCGACGGCAGTGCCTACTGCTACTGAAGCCGTTGAGGTTGTTAAAGAGGTTGACGACGACGAGGCGCTTCGTGTCCATGTGGCCAACCGAGGCTACAACGTGATGGGAAGAGACGATGCTCCGATCACGATGTTCGATTTCTCGGACTTCTTGTGACCGCATTGTGGAAGTTGGCACCGCGGGACGGTTGCCCAGATGCGCGAGACGTATATCGCAGATGGACTGGTGAGATCGATATATTTTCATTTCCCGATCTTGGCTCAGGAATCGGCACTTGCTGCAGAATATTCTGACTGCGTAGGCGAACAGGGTTCGGAGCAGTTCTGGGAGTTCGTGGACGGGATTTATGAACACCAGGAGGAAGTGGGATTGCCATTGCTGGCAAGGTTAGCGGACGACATGGGATTGGATCGTGTGGCGTTGAATGAATGTCTGCTGTCCGGTCGTCACAACGCAACTTGGCAGATTGACCGCGCTCGGGGCGAGGCTCTAGGCGTACAATCGACGCCGACGATTTTCCTCGCATATGTCGACAAGAACGGCGAGGAGGTCAGGCTTCAGTTTCGAGGCGCAAGAGAATTCGACAACATGTCGCAGATCCTAGACGCGATCTTGAGGGAGATCGAGGAATAAACATGAAGATAACGAAGATTACGCCATACCTGATATCGGCACCATCGCCGTTTCTGCCGACCGCTGATGACAGCAATCGCAGGCGACACAACCGGGAATATCTTTTCGTGGAGGTCAACACCGACGAGGGAGTGACTGGTTGGGGCGAGGTGACATGCACGAGAGATCAGGCGAACCGGGCGGTGGCTTCATTGATCCGGCATACGTCGGACATCTTGGAGGGAGATGACCCGAAGAACATCGAGAAGATCTGGCACAAAGTCTTCCGGCACTTCACGTATATGGGTTCTCGGGGCGCGACGACTAACGTGATATCTGGCATCGACATCGCTCTCTGGGATATTCGAGGCAAGGTTCTCGGCGTGCCGGTTTACGAGTTGCTGGGCGGCCCGGTTCGGGATGCTGTGGATGTATATTGCCATCCCGAGGATGGTGCGACGCCCGAATCCTTGGCGCAGTACTGCAAGGCGATCGTAGAGACGGGTCAGAAGTCGCTAAAGACGGATCCTTGGCACCCGCATCACTCCGACGAGGTAGATGGGTACATGTCGGGACGACTGAGCGAAGAGGCGGAGAACTTAGGCGTTGAGCGCATCGCGGCGGCGCGTGAGGCTGTTGGGCCGGACATCGAGATATTGATCGACAACCATGCTCGGTTCGATGTGCCGACGGCGATCCGGTTGGCGAAGGCGTTGGAGCCGTATGACATCTTCTGGTTCGAAGAGCCGGTTGGTGTTGAGTCGAATACCGCGTTGAAGCAGGTGCGGGACGCGACGAATGTGCCGATCTGTGTTGGAGAGCGGATTCACACTCGGTGGGAGTTCGTGCCGATCTTGGAGCAGGGCCTCGCCGATTTCATCATGCCGGACATCACTTGGACGGGCGGGATTTCAGAGCTGAAGAAGATCTGCACGCAGGCGGAGAGTTACTACATTCCGGTTTCGCCGCACGATGCCAGTGGGCCTATCAACGTGATATCGGGTGCACAGGTAATGATCACGGTGCCTAACTGTTACCGAGTGGAGACTAGCCGTGCGGACCTGCACGCATATGACGTGTTAATGGATGTTCCGTTGGATATTCGTGGGGACAAGATCCACCTGGACCCGGATCGTCCGGGGATCGGTATCGAGATGGATAGGGAGTACCTAACAGCGCATTTGGTTGATTGACGGATTCACTCAACCGCGAAGAGATAGGCGTAGTGGGGTTGGTTGCCGCGGATGAACTGGATGTCTACTCGGTTGTAGTGGGTTAGCTCTTGGGTTAGGCGCGTCTCGGCGTTTCTGGCGGTGTCTGCGTCGATCTCGTCGCCTACGTATACGGCCACCAGAGCGCCGTGGTGCATGACGGATTTGACGCCCGCGATCAGCATCTCGAGTTCGTCGTCGGATGCGGCTACGGTTTCGCCGTTTACTAGGACCATGAATTGGCCTTGGTTCACGTGGATGCCGCCCATGGTGGCGTCGCGGGAGGCTCGGAAGACGGAGCCGACGTGTAGGCCTTCGAGCATGTCGGCCATCTCCTCGGCGTTTTCGTCGAGCTCCATCTCGGGATCGAACGCGCTCATGGCTGCGATGCCTTCCTGCATCGAGCGTGTGGGGATGACTAACGATGATTTTTCGGTGAGGTCGGAAGCCTGTTCGGCTGCTCCGATGATGTTCTTGTTGTTGGGAAGGAGGACGACTTGGTCGGAGGGAGCTGCTTCGACGGCTTGCAGGAGATCGTTGACGCTGGGGTTTAGGGTGTCTCCACCTTCGACGATGAAGGTTGCGCCCATCCCGGCTTGTCGGAAGTAGTTGGCCATGCCGTCGCCTGCTACTACGGCTACTACGGCGATTTCGACTGGATCGGTGGGTTGCTCGGTGGATGCGGCGTCGGTGCGTCGGCTCTCGGCCCACTCGGCGGTTTGAGCGTCCATGTTCTGGATGCTGACGTCGAGTGTGAGCGCGCCGTTTTGGACGGCTAGGCTTACGGCTTCGCCGGGGTCTTCCATGTGGACGTGTATCTTGGCGATGGTCTCGTCGCCGGCGATTACGGTAGAGCGTCCGATTCGGTTGAACTCCTCGGAGAGATGAGGGATGTCGATGGCGGTGCCTTCGATGGCGATGTTGGTGCAGTATCCCCAGGCTTCCTCCTCGGCGATTTCGAGAGATGAGGTGTCGACGATGACGCCGCTTTCGCCGACGAGATTCTCGATGCCGGGCGCAGTGACGTGGATGGAGCCGTCGCCTTCGCCCTTGAGGTATTGGGACATGCCCATGAGCATGATGGTGAGTCCGAAACCACCGGCGTCTACAACTCCTGCTTCTTTGAGTACTTCGAGCATTTCGGGAGTGCGCTCGGTGGTGTCAAGAGCTTGAGTTGCGGCGACCTCGACGACCTCATGTATTTCGACGCTGGCGGCGGATTTCGTTGCGGCTTCGGCGGCTTCGCGGATGACGGTGAGCATGGTGCCTTCGACCGGGTTCGGGACGGCGCCATAGGCCAATTCGGCGGCGATGGTCAGGCCGTGGGCGAAGTTTCGGGAATTGATCTCTTCGGCCTCGGTCATGGCGTCGCGGAGGCCGCGGAAGAGCTGTGCCATGATGAGTCCGCTGTTGCCGCGTGCGCCTAATAGTGCTGCTCGGGCCATGGCCGCGGCGGTTGTGGGGACGTGTTCGGTGGCGGTGGTTTCCATGTCGGAGGCAATGCCTCGCATGGTGAGGGCCATGTTGGTGCCGGTGTCGCCGTCGGGGACGGGGAAGACGTTGAGCGCGTTGAGCTGGTTCTGGTTGGTGACGATTGCGGCGAGTGCGGCTTTTGCCAAGTCGCGCAGGAGATAACCGTTGCTCGTGGTGGTTGCCATCGTCATCTAGAGTCCTCCGCGTGGGTAGTTGAGACTATGCGCGATGTTATCCTAATCATTGTTGACGAATCCCTGAACCACGAAGTCGAAACCCCGCCATGTCCATGTCCGAAGAGCAGATCAGAGCCGCTTTGAAGCTGGGACCGCGGCCAAAGCCGCAATTCGGTCACAACCGCAGCCACGCGCTGAATGCTACGAAGCGTCAGTTCAAGCCGAACTTGCAGACTCGGCGCGTGCTGGTGAATGGTCAGGAGCAGAGGATCAAGTTGACTGCTCGTGAGATTCGGACGCTGTTGAAGCGCGGACGGATGTTGCTGGCGGAGTAGGCGGGGGCGTGCCCTAACCTTAGCCATCTCTGGTCGAGTGGCAGAGGGGCTCTCATCAGGTAGCTAAAGTCTCATCTGCAACTGCGCGCGGTGTTTTGGAGGGCCACCAGTTTAGTTCGCCTAGTTTCATTACTATGGCGGGGACCATGATTGCTCGGACTACGAAGGTGTCTAGGAGTATGCCTAGCATTACTGTGAAGCCGAGTTGGAAGAGGTTTAGGAGGGGGAATGTGGTTAGGACGGAGAATGTTCCTGCGAGGATGATGCCGGCGGAAGTGATGACGCCGCCGGTGCGGGTTATGGCGTAGCGGGTGCCTTCGGCGAGGCCTCGTTTGCGGGTCTCTTCTCGGACGCGGGACATTATGTAGATGTTGTAGTCTGCGCCGAGGGCGATGAGGAAGACGAAGATGAAGGCGATGCCGTTGTAGCCGATGCCGTTGTGTCCGAAGATGTATTCAAAGATGACGATCGAGATGCCCAGCGCGGCGGCGAAGCTGAGAACGACGCTCAGGACGAGGTAGGTCGGTGCGATGACACTGCCTAGGAGGATAGCGAGGATGATCCAGATTGCGGCGATGACGATGGGAGAGATGACTACGAAATCTCGATTGGTTGCCGCCCGGCTGTCGTAGTTGGTCGCGGTAGGACCGCCTACGACGGCGGTTGCTCCGCTTAACGTCGACGCATCGACAGTGTCGCGCGTCGTCTCGCGGAGACGCGGTATCACGTCCATCGCCGCGGTCTCATACGGATCTTCGTTCAGGACGACGGCGAGTCTGGTCGTGGTTCTATCGTCAGATACGAATCGCTGTCCAGCTAGGAAGGCTCCAGCTAATTGCGCCTGTTCTGGTGGAAGAGTGGCGAGCAGTTCGCCGGTCTGGCTCGGATCTTCCGGCATCATGGCGACGAGAGGTTGCACCTGTGCGATATCTACGGGTAGAGGTTGTCCGAATGGACGGGTGAGCGAAGTCACGCTGTCGACCACGGGATCGGCTGCCAGAGCCGCTGAGATGTCCTCGACGGCTTGCAGATGATCGAGTATCGACTCTCCTTCTTTGGATACGTAGATGTTTGTCGGTGCCAATTCTCCTGGCGGATAGGCGGACTGAAGTGTTTCGAAGCCGGCCTTTGACTCGACGCTGTCAGGGAAGCCGTCGACGAAGCTGAATGTCGGGGTTATCTCGAACAGCCCCGCAGCAAGCGCCACCATCGCTACTATGGTCACGGCGAGGAGGGTCCCGGGACGATGAGAAATGAGTGCGCCGACGCGGCTCCAGAAGCCGGATTGTCCGTCGCTGGCCTTTAACTGTTTCATTGGCCAGAAGGCGACGCGACCCATTGCGACGAGTGCGGCTGGGATGAGTGTCAACGCGGCTATGAGCATGACCACGATAGCCATCGCGAGCATGGGTCCCATCGTCTTTAGGCTACCGGACAGTGCCAGTATGAGTGCCATCATTGCGACGGCGGTGGTTCCTGCACTGGATGCGATCGATGGTCCGACGGCTCGCATCGTGACGGCGATGGCTTCGAATCTGTTCTCCCGTACCGGCAGTTCCTCACGGTATCTGGAGACGATGAAGAGAGTGAAGTCGGTGCCTGCTCCGAACATCAGCACGGCCATGATCGCGGTTACCTGACCGTTGAGTGCGAGTCCGAGGTTGTCGGTTAGAAGCGCTGCGATTGACTGGGCGACTATCAGGGCCACGCCGACGGAGATGACGGGCAGGAGCGCGAGGAGCGGCGAGCGGTAGATGATCAGAAGGATGACCAAGACCAACACGATAGTGATGGCGCTCACACGGAAGTCGAATTGGCTGAAAACGGCGATGGCGTCGGTAAGGATGCCTGCGGGTCCGGTGACGTGCACTGTTGCCGGGACTTCTACCATCACGGCGTCATCGAGGTTGCGAAGCCATTCCACTGTTTCTGCGAACTCATCGTCCGCTGGGGAGCCGGAGATGAGAACGGTTATGGTTATCGCCGTGCCGTCAGGTGAAAGCTCGGGTTCGGCGGCGGTGTCATTGCCGGGAGGGCCTTGTTGGTTCGGCGCGTTTTCGGCTGATGGGGACGGTCCGAGGTCGGAGATGACGAGTTGGATGTTTTCATGCTCGTCGTTGGCACGGATCAAGGCATCGATCTCGGCGACCTTGGCGATGTCCTGGTCCGTGATGCCGGAAGGGTTTCGGTAGATGATTACTGCAGGCGCGCCGCGGGCGGTCGGGAACTTTTCCTCGGCGATATCGAGTGCCTGCAACGATTCGGTGCCGTTGGGCAGGAACTCCGATTCCTCGTTTGTCGAGACTTCTTCGATGCTTGGAGAGACGGTCTGAATGACACCGGCTAGGACGATCCAAGCGACGATAATCGCTGCGACGCCGCGCCAAGAAGCGACGCTGGCTGCTATGGCATTGAACAATCTGGGAGTGCCCTGACTGGTGTTGGTTCGCTTGAAAACCTGGCCTGATGTCTAACTATACGAGTCCGAGATTTAAGTGAATGCTGGGGTTGGTTATATTCGACGATTGATCGCCTACTCACCACTCTCCTCGCAATCTTGCGGACCAAAGCTCGCCATAGCCGTGCATAACGGCTTGTCGAACCTGGCTTGGCGCTGTCCCGCCGGGGATATCGCGGGCGGCTATCGAATCTGCGGGAGTGATGTTTGGCAGGTCGATTTCGTCCGCCGACTCGCCTCTCGTGTACGCCGCGACTTGGACGTAGGCTTCGCGGAAGGGGAGGGTTTGTTCACGGACTAGGTGGTCGGCGTAGTCAGTGGCTAAGATTTCGCGTCCTTGAGATGCTGTCTCCATCTGTTTGATACGGACTGTCATTTCCGCGATCATGCCGGTTGCCGCGGTTAGGCTTGCAGCGACGGTGTCGGCGGCGTCCATGAGAGGAGGTTTGTCTTCTTGGAGGTCGCGGTTGTAGGTGAGGGGTAGACCCTTGAGCGTGGTTAGGACGGAGATGAGCGATCCGTAGACTCGTCCGGTCTTGCCTCGGATGAGTTCGGCGTAGTCGGGGTTGCGCTTCTGTGGCATCATGCTGGAGCCTGAGGAGTAGGCGTCGCTGAGGCGGATGAAGCCGAACTCTTCGGATGACCAGATCACGATGTCCTCGCAGAGACGGGAGAGGTGGGTCATAGTCTTGGAAGCGGCGAAGATGAAGTCGAGGATGAAGTCGCGGTCAGATACGGCGTCCATGGAGTTTGCGCTGATGGCGGAGAAGCCCAATCGTTCGGCGGCGAAGTTTCGGTCAAGGGGGTAGGTAGCACCTGCCAAGGCTCCGCTGCCCAAGGGAAGGATGTCGGCTGATGCTTCGGCTTGAGTAAAGGACTCGGCATCTCGCCCGAACATCTCGTAGTAGGCCATGAGGACATGGGCGAAGGAGACGGGTTGGGCGCGTTGGAGATGGGTGTAGCCGGAGACGATGGTGTTGATGTTTTCTTCTGCGCGGTCAAGGAGAGCGCGTTGGAGATGTCGGCACGCGGCGCGGCATTCGGTAGCGATGCGTTTGACGTATAGGCGAGCGTCGGTGGCTACTTGGTCGTTGCGGGATCTGGCGGTGTGCAGTCGTCCGGCGGCGTCTCCGATGAGTTCGTAGAGACGGGCCTCGACGTTGATGTGGATGTCTTCGAGTTCGGGTTTCCAGTTGAACTCGCCGGATTCGATCTCATCGCGGATCTGGTTAAGGCCGTTGATGATGGATTTGGCATCGGATTCCGAGATGATGCCCTGTTTGGCTAGCATCTCGGCGTGGGCTATCGATCCTGCGATGTCCTCGCGGTACATGCGGCGGTCGATGTCCAGCGAGGCGGTGAAGTCGCTGGCGAGTTCAGAGCCGCGGATTGAGGATGTGGGAGAGTCGGATGAGGCCATCAGGAAACTGTGCCTAATTCCATGATCCGCCTACCCATTTGTCGTGGTACGAGAGGTCGAGCGCTTGGTCGCCGGCGAGTCGGTTCCACATTCTTGTGCGGAGGTGTCGCTGCTTAGCTGACAATCCGCGTTGCATGGACATCGGGTTTTCCGACTCCAAGCGTCGCCGTATCGAGGCGTCGGACGACGGATCGTGGTTCCATGAAGGTACTGACGGATTGCTCGTGCGCTGGAACAGGAACTTGAGCATGTAGCGGACGGTCTTGCTTGTGTTGGCGGTTCCTGCGTGCCAGATGTCGTAGTGGAGGATCACTACGCTTCCTGCTTCGACTGTTGCGATGACTTGGTCGCGGAAGTTGCCTTGGGATGCCATGCGCTCGGGGAGGGCTTGGAGAACGTGGGTGCCCGGAAGAATGAGAGTCGGCCCCATGTTGCTCGTCACGTCCTGCGGGTAGTACATGGCTAGGATGAGGTCGATGCGGTCGGGTTGGCGGATCTGGCCGCCGTCGATGCGGAGGTCGTTCAAGTTGTCTTGGTGTATCTGCTGGCTCGGTGTCCCCGGCGCGTTGCGATGGCAGTGTCGATGCGGGAACATCTCGTAGTCAGGACCGAGGAGACTGGTCAGAGCGCCGACCATCTCAGGCGAGTTCCAGACCTGATTGAGTTGCGGGACTGCTTCGAGAACCCCGTCGCCCGGGTTTGTGGACATGGCATCGAGCGCATCGTAGATCTCTTGGTTCAAGCCCGTGCGAAGATCGGGCTTAAGGATGTGGTAGCCGTTGATGACGAACGATGCCATCTGGTCATCGGAGAGGCGGTGGTCGGTTGCTACAGTGGCGGTAGTCATTTCTTGGTGCCCTTGATGGAAATCGGTGTCACGGTCTAACAGTCTTAGTCAAAATCCTCGATCTTTTCGAGGATGAACTGGAACCCGATCACCTCACCAGCGTCGTCGGTCCCAATTCCAGCCCAAACATCGGGCGCTTGAATCACCCGCCATCCGTCGATCATCGCGGCGTGGACGGATGCGTATGGCAATCCCTCGCTAGTCGGATCGACTTGCGTTATTGAGCCTGCCACCGGTTCGTAGACGGCGGCGGACAGGGCCGCGGATTGCGGGTGTGTGCTCTCGGAGTTGATGTAGAGGAGGCGTTGCAGTTTGGGCATCGGTATTCCGACTGATTCGCGAGGTCTCGATGAAGAAAGATGTTATCGCGGAAGCGTCGTTCTTTCGATGCCGGATGTCACGCCTTACGCCAAAACGGCTCCCGTCTTGAGACCGTTTCCAGGATGGACGGGTCAAACGGTGGGAGTTCCCAACCCAATGGCTGCAATGGTCCGCTCCGCCATCCGATGTGCCTGTGGACGCGTTCGTCGCTGTAGTAGACGATGTAGATGAGATCGACGAACTTGTCGAAATACTTCGGCATGGAGGATTCCAAAGCGGTCAATGCGGCTATGCGCTGATCCTCTTCGAGCGCCACGAAGCCTCCTTCGGCGCGCGCCGATGGGTCCAATGACAATGCTTCCAAAACGCGATGCAGCGCTTCTCCATAATCTGCAATCCGCCCTGCGAGTTCTTCAGCGTTCCCTGCCAAACCCATCTCGCCTGCGCCCGGCAGGTCATCCACGGGTGGGACGATCAGATCCATCACGGCCGACAATACCAAGCGGTCGGCATCTGAGATTTTGCACTCTGTATCAGGCATGATCAATGTTCGCCTTCAAGATTTCAGGTCTGATCGTTCCCTGTCGATGTAGTCGGCAGTGCGGAGTGCTAGGGCGCCGATGGTAGGAGTCGGATTTACCGCCGCGCATGTCACGAATACCGAGCCGTCAACGATGAAGACGTTGTCGGCATCGTGAGCCTGTCCCCAACGATCAACGACTGACGCTTTGGGATCGTCGCCCATCCGTGCGGTGCCCATCAGGTGCCATCCTGCGACCTTCAAGAAGGGAGTGGCGAGAATCTGCGCCGCGCCTGCCTCATGCAGCACCTTCTCAGCGTTTTCGATTGCGTCGTCGAGTTGCTTTCGCGAGTTGGTGCTCAGCTCGTAGTAGACCTTGGGAGCCGGTATGCCATTCGAATCCGTCAGATCGGGGTCTAGTTCGACTCGGTTGTGTTCTTCTGGGAGGTCTTCACCAATGACGCCGACGACGGTCACATCGCTGAAACGTCTAGCGAACTGGGCGTGATGCTCAGCTCCCCAAGGGACTCGTCCGAACATGTGGCCGCATGCGGTAGAAATCGGCCCCGAACTCCTGGCTACTTGGTATGTGTATCCACGGACGAAGGCCTTCGACTGATCGGTCTCGTAAAACTCTTGGCACAAGATCATGTTAGCCAGCGCGCCCTTGTAGGTTTTCAAGTCGTCTTGGAACAGACCGCTGACCATCGCATAAGTGTGGAACATCAGGTTCTTTCCGAGGAGACCGCTCGAGTTGCAGAGGCCGTCTGGGTAGACCTCGGAGGCCGAGTTGAGCATGATACGGGGAGTACCGATGCCGTTCATGGCTAGTACGACGGCCTTGGCGGGTTGGAAATTCTCGTTGCCTTCGGCGTCGTAGTAGCTCGCGCCCGTCGCTCGACCGTTTTCGTCGGTGTCGACGCGGAACACTCTCGAATTGGTGCGAAGTTCCACGCCATTCTTGATCGCTTCCGGCCAGATCGCGACGTCGGTTTGCCCTTTAGCCCCGAGCGAACATCCGAGTCCGGTGTTGCCGCAGTTGTTACAGGCCTTACGCCCCTTGTAGGGAACGGAATTTACGTAACTATCGGATGGCCACCAGTGCCAACCAAGACGATCGAAGGCTTTTGCTATGCGCTCGCCGTCCGGACCAATGGGCAGAGGCGGCATGGGACGTTCTTTGCGCGGAGGATTCGCTGGATCGCCGTTGATTCCCGAGCAACCCATCAACTCGTCGTACGTGTCGTAGAACGGTTCCAACTCGTCGTACGTCAAAGGCCAGTCATCGGCGACGCCGTCGAGGGTCTTGACGCGAAAGTCCGACGGATGGAAACGAGGCGTGTGCGCGGTCCAGTGGATAGTGCTGCCACCGACTGCGTTGAACATCAAGGGATCGATAGGCGATTCGTCAACGTTGATCGGGTAGTCCTCATCCAATCCTCGAACATTGGGGTCGAAAGCCCAATTTGTGCGCGCTTGGATCTCCCAATCTGCGTGCTCATTCGGGTACTCTTCAGGCTTTATCCAACGGCCCTGTTCAAGACACACGATGTTGAAGCCGCGGTTCGAAAGTCGCCAAGCAACCGCCGCTCCGGACGCGCCAGATCCGAGTACCAGGATGTCGGTGGGAGGATGTGTAATTGTGGTGCTCAATCTCGCCTGGCTATCCGCTCGTGCAGACCGATAAGTCACCGCAAATCATACCATCTCGATAAAGAGCGGAACTTATACTTTCTCGTCGTACCGTCGCAAGCCCAAGAACCCTGAATTCGCCATGCTCAAAGGAGCTTTAGTCGCCTTCGCCATCATGTTGGTGGCGATTCCCGTACCCATCGTTCACTTCGTAGCGATCCCGATCAGTCCATTCGTGGCCGGGTTCATCGGCGGTGGAATCGCAAAGGCCGACGAGATGAAGATCGTATGGTTCGGTCTGATAGTGGGCGCGTTGATGCTGATACCCTCAGCCGCGATCATCACCTATTGGCAGGTAAGCGACACCGAGAAGCTGTTGGGAGCGCCGACGTGGTTCTGGGCGTTGGTAGGAATTGCGATAGCGCCGTACGCGTGGTTCGGAGCGACTATCGGGGCATTGGTTTCGTTTCTGATGCGTTCGAAGGCTGAGAGCAAGGCTGCGGATTGATCAAGAGGATCTCCTTGGCACATGCGCGTTCATATCATCCTGCCGTGTCCTGATGCTCGTCTTGCTTCGACGTGGTGCGCGCATTAAGCGAAGAGAATCGCTCCGAAAAACTGGGAGGTCTTGCGCTGCTCGGAAAGCGGGATTCAGGCAACATCTCGCCGTCTTGATGCGCCAGCCAATCCTTCAACCATCGGTCTAGCCTCTTCTGACGATTCGGGATGATGTCTGCTTGCGGAACCGCGAGCACTGGACAAGTAACTTCCCGCCTGATGTTGTCGGCGACCGCGGGCAAGAATCGTCGAGTGAAACCACGACGCATCCGAGAACCCATCACGATCCACGAGAACGGCGAGTGCCGATGAGCCACGGCTAGTGTGTCGGACGTTCCCAAATTGATCGACCTGATCGAATAATCTATGTCACTCTCGTCGAGATATTTCATCGTGTATTCCCGCGACTCATCGAACAACTCGCGATTTCGACGATAGTCAAGGTTGCTTTCAAACAGGCGGATATCGACTCCCGCCTTTTGTGCGATCGCTACGGCGTACGGAAGGCATGCCTCCATCGCGCTCTTTACTCGCAACGGCACGACGACGAAGGGTGGCGTGAGTTGGATATCCCCCATATCAACGTCCGGGTCGTCATTGATCATCAAGATCGGCACAGTGGAAACTTCCAACAGCTCCTCCGCCATCTTCTTGCGCACATATCGGCGGAAGCGATGCTGCGGACGGGCATACATCACGATCATCGAGTTCTCGGACTGCTGCGCCTTGTACGAAAGGATGTGCGCAGGGCTCCCGGCGCTCAGGTCCGTAGCGATGTCTATGCCCAAGTGGTCGATACGGCGAGACAACTCGTTCAAATAATCGTTGGCGAGTATCTTCCCAAACTCATGGATGGCGCTATTATTGACAAATGACTGGTCAAGGTGCCGCGAGTTTTCGCCGGTCTCGATTGAGAGATGGGCACGCTGCCGCCACTCGCCATGTCTGGTCAGCGGTGGCACATCGGCCAGCGAGAAGAACAAGTCCAACGTCGAACCGAACCACTTGCTGAGCAAAACTCCGTAGTGAATCGCCCGCTCATGCCACTCCGACCCATCTAAAGGCACAAATAGGGAACTGACCCGGACAGGATCGCGCTCATTATGGGTGCTACTCGTCATCGCAACTGATCGCAACTGGAAAATAGATATGGGTACGTGCGGTTTCGGCGCACGCGAAGAGATAGTGATTACCTAGAATGCTACAGGATTTTTCTGATTAGTCGTCTCAGTTACCGACGTTTAAGTTACTCAAGCACGCTACTGACCGATAGGTTGAGGTTAGTTCCCCGCCGCGTTCTGGAACTCGGCTTCCATGATCCCGCTCATGCAATCAAACAACCTGGTCATAAACGCTTCCGCTGCCGTAACATCTTCGGGGCTCGCTCCTTCACGACCACCGACATAGACCTTCGCGAAATCGGTAGTTTCAAGCAAGTCAGCCAAACATTGCTGGTCCTCATCCCAGGTCTCTGAGTTACCGACTTGTTCCGCCAGCGAACAAGCCATCATTCCCGCGAAGTATTCGCCAGCCGCCGCGATCTCCTCCTCGTCAGCATCTGCACGTTCGCCAGCTAGCACCGAGCGGACGTCAGACTTCTCGATCAGGTTTCGGACGCAGACCTGACCCTCCATCGACATCTGATTACCAACCATTCCGAGCGTGGTTGTATAGAAGAAAGAGTCCAATGTGGCCGGTTCAAGACACTCGAAGAAGGCATATTGCCATTCCTCTGGCTGACCCTCTTGCGTTACCCGTTGACGAAGGACCGAATCCAGAGCCACATCACCCACTTCATCTCGGATGCAACTCTGCTCAGCATCACTCAACAGGGCGTACGCATCCAACCAGATCGTCGTCTCGTCGATGACGAAGTCAGGCGCTTCCGATTCTGTGGGCGACACGCCTTCCAGATCCTCTTCCTCAGGTCTGAGCATCGTCTCCGGGGCCGTAGTGGGATCAGATGCAACCTCTTCCGCCGCGGTTTCTGCGCCGAGAACCGACAGTAGGGCCACCTCCAACTCCTCCTCAGGCACAAAGTTCTCGAAGCGACCAGTAACCTTCCCGCCGCCATCCATCACAAAGGTCCACTCCTGCGACACCAGACCCCACTCCTCCAGCAACGGACTAGGAACTGCCCGTGACAGATCGCCTTGTATCTCTTGAGGATTGGTGAACAGATCGATGTGGATATAGTCCGCCCGACCCCGATAGGCGTTGCTCAGATTGTTCAAAACCTCGACCTGCGGGCCACACACCGCGTTGGTGCAAAACGCAGGACTCGCAAACACAACCACCGTAGGCTTCCCGTTCTGCAGCGCATCTGCAATCGAGGTCTGGTACAGAGCGTCGTACCGACTCGACCCGGTCGTCAACTCAGAAATATGAGACACGTCTTTGATCGTCCGCGACATGCTCAACGGCGGAATCTCCCCTAAGTCCACAGACAAGGTTCTCTCGGCCACCTCCATAATCACCTCCACCGTCGCCACACTCCCGTCCGGTCTCGGCACACTCGCCTCAACGCCCCAAGTCCCGACCTCATCGAAGTTCAGCTCGGTCACGTGGATGCCCCGCGTGCCATAAGGAAACGGAAAGTATCGGGCTAGAGTGTTCTCGATCGGACCTTCACGATTGTCAAGAGATTCAGCCCCGTCGGGATACCGGAAGGACTCCACCTGCACAACGGGAAAAGCGACGATACCAGACTTGTCGGTCAGCACCATCGCAAACCGCCGAGTCCCCGGCGCAAGATCAGGAGTAGCCAATATCAAATTGACCTCTTCATCGTTCCTCCGAATCACCCATTCCTGCTCCGGCTCCTGTAATCCGCCACTCGGTTCCGGTCGCGCCTCGGTTTCCGGCGTCGCAGTAGGAACACTGGTAGCCGTCGGCGCAACCGTCGGTACGGGCGTCGGCGTCGGTTCATCTGCCGAGCACGCGATGACAATCACCACCGACAACGCAACTGCGGTCAGCCACAAAGCTCGGTGGCCGACCAATCTACCGGTAGCGGACCGCAACATCAGAAGCCACCCTCATAGATGCCGAACGTGAACGCGAAGATCGCGAAATTCTCCGAGTCGCTGCTCAACTTGAGTATCTGGTTCGTGTACTCCGGCACCTCCACGATCTTGTACATCCGCCCTTCGGTGACATGGAAGAACGATCGACCCTCTTCGTCGAACTCGATATCGACCCCGGCCTCGCTCTCCATCAACGGACGCCCATCGATCTCGACATAGACGTTGAACTCATCCGGCTCCGGTGGATCGATCACGACATTCGCGCTCCGACCTTGGAAGCGGAACGCGAGATAGTCGCTCAGATCATCCGTCTCACGCGCATGAACGATCGCCTCCTTCTCGTTCCGCCAAAGACCTTGTACCACCCACTGCTGCGCGGGATAGTTGCTGTGCTCCGCGTACCTGTCCTCGTACTCCCTCTCGACATCCGGCTTCACGTAGTACTCATCCTGTGCCGCGTACAGCCCGTACACGCTGTAGTTCCTGTCATATCCCCCGTACAACTCACGTGTCACCGTCCGGGCCGTCGAATCGCGTGGCGTGTTCTCGACTTCGCCTACGGGAATATGACTGACATCGTACCCTGCACCCTCAAGAGCTTTACGAATCTCAAGCTCCGTCTCCCGATACGCGCCTTCGCCGAAGTGCTCGTACAGGATCTCGCCACCTGCCCCGATCAGATACTTCGCTGGCCAGTATCGGTTGTTGAACGCACGCCAAGTGTGCATTTCGTTGTCCAACACCACCGGCCACTCGATACTCTCGTCATCTACCGCCATCTGCACGTTGTCCAACTCTTTTTCAAAGTCGAACTCTGGAGCGTGCACCCCCAAAATGACCAGACCGTTGTCCGCATACTTCTCCTGCCAGTCTCGCAGGAACGGCAGCGTCCTAAGACAGTTGACGCACGTGTAGGTCCAGAAATCCACCAGCACCACATTGCCCTCATTCACCAGCTGCGCGATCGTCACCGGATCGCTGTTGATCCAAGCGTCCACATCCGTCACATCCTTGTCGAAACGCGGCTGATCCTCGAAACTCACCGCTAGAGGAGCGACCGTCGGCACTTCTGTCGGCTCAGGCGTCGCCGTGGGCACTTCCGTCGGGACCGGCGTAGGTGCAACCGTCGGTTCTTCACTGCCACAGGCCACCAAAACCAACGTCGATGCTAGCGACACGACTACGACGCTGATCGTCAAAGGTCGAATCCTCGCCCCCCAGATCCGCTTCCACATCGAACTCATCTTTCAGTCCACCCTTTCCTGCTCCGCATCATTATCATTCGCAAGAGCGTTTATACCCGACCACAAAACGCCGAGCCATCGTTGTTGACGCATTGATATACGAACCTACTTGCCGCGCGGTGCTACCCGACGCTTAAGTTTCATCCTCAATCGGAACGTCATCGTTGTTCCCCCACTCCCGCCATGACGCGTCATAGTTCCTGACACTGTCGACACCAACTAACTTCAACACCCAATACGCTTGCGCAGCCCTGATCCCGCCTTGGCAATACGTGATCACACCGCCATCCGTCGGCACACCGCTCGCGGCCAGCAATTCCCGGATCTCAACCGCTGTCTTCAAAGTCGGAACATCCCCACCAGTGTGGAAATTCACCCACTCCAGATGAATCGCACCCGGCATGTGACCCCCGCGCTTCCCTCCGCGCTTGTTAGAGCCTTCCCACTCGCCATCCGTCCGCACATCCAACAAAGTCGTGTCACCGGCATTGATCGCCTCCAGCACATCATCCATACCCGCATAAATCGACCCGTCCGACTCCCGAGGCGTGAACGATGTCGAGCCATCCGATGCGTAAGCCTCCGTGGAGGTCTCTCTACCATCCGCAACCCATCTCTGATACCCGCCATCCAGCATCTTCACATTCGTATGCCGGTAGTAGTGCAACGCCCACATCAACCTCAACGCATACAAACCGCCCGTCCGGTCATACGCCACCACCAGCGAATCGTCTCCGATACCCAAAGCCGACATCGTCTCCGCGAACTGATCCGCACCCTGAATATGCGTCCGGTCATCCCACGACGTCTTGTAGTAGTTGTCAGGCGGATTCGACGCTCCCGGAATATGTCCCTCGACATACTCGTTAGGATCATCCGTATCCACAACAACTACATTCGGATCATCGATATGCTCCGCAAGCCAGTCGGTAGTGACCAAAATGCCCGCATCCACATATCCACGCTCATTCGGAGGAAGAATCTCTACTGCCATAGTCGCCGAATCTCTGCTGGTTTTCGCACCAAACTCGATTGTACTGTGACACTCGATCCCCCCATCGGAGACGAGTACAAAACATCGTCATTCCCGCGCACGCGGGAATCCAGAGAAAAGCAAACCTTGCCGCATCGAGCGCCAAAGGCACTCCCCCCGAACAAAGCGCCGCAGGCTCTCCCGCTGGGCGGGAGAGGGCCGGGGTGAGGGCGAGGGGACGGGAGGGGCCAGACGGACTCCCCCAGCCCAACACCCCAAAACCCATCCTTCCAAAATACTTCCCATCCTAGTTCAAAACCCCGTCATTCCCGCGAACGCGGGAACCCAGACAAAGCAAACCTTACCGCATCAAGCGCCAAAGGCGCTCTCCCCTCTCCCGCTCGGCGGGAGAGGGCCAGGGTGAGGGTTACCGGGGAGGACAAACGAGAGGGGCACCCCAAACAACCAACAACGCAACCCAGCCCAAAACCCCAAACCCCATCATTCAAATCATTCCCCATCATGGCAATCATGGTTCCCCCTCCTTCCCATCCCAGTCCCCATATAGATAATAGAGACTTAGCCCCCAACCGCACCTCTCCATCTCACATTGACCTTCATCCTCACCGGCGTAAGCCATCAAAACGCGCCCCTTCCTATCCTTGAACGCGTCGCAATCTCAGAGGAAGAACTACCTAATCGCGTCCGAGACCTCACCGACCGCCTAGACGACTCCGACTCGGCAACCATCCTCTCCACCTGCAACCGCACCGAACTATACGCCGTCACACAAAACCCCGGCGCCGCTATCGAGGAGATGATCACATACCTCTCCTTCCTAGGTGCCCGACGCAAAAACTCAAACCTCGCCAATGCCCGAACCGAACTCGCGCCATTCATCTACGCGAAAACCGGGTTCCAGGCCGTTCACCACCTCTTCCGAGTCGTCACCGGCCTAGACTCGCTAGTCCAAGGCGACCACCAAGTCGCCGGACAGGTCTCTCGCTCATTCCAAGCCCTCGGATCCATCGACAACCCGACCGACACCCGACTCTCGCGGATGTTCCACGTCGCATTCCGCACCGGACGCTTCGCACGAAAAGAGTCTGGACTCGGCTGGTCCCAAGTCTCCATCCCATCCTTCGGTGTCAAACTCCTAGAGCGTGAAATCGGAGACCTCCACGGCAAATCCGCGCTGCTGATCGGCGCTGGAGAAACAGGACGCCTAACCGCGATGTCCTTGGTCCGAGCCGGCGTCAAAGATATGCGCATCGCCTCTCGCTCCACCGAACGCGCACACGGACTCGCCACCGACATGGGCGCCGCAACCGTGGTCCTGAACGATGTCCCTACCGAGATGTCCTTAGTCGACATCGTCATCACATGCACCGGCGCCACTACCCACGTCATCTCAAAGTCCGATGTCGCCGACTCCACTACCTCACGCACATCCCGACTCCACATCCTAGACCTCGGCCTCCCCCGAGACGTAGATCCAACTGTTGCCGAAATCCCCAACGTCGATCTCTACACCATCGAAGACCTCCACCGCTTGGAAGTCGACCACCGTACCGAAATCGCCGAGGCCAGCGCCAAAGCCGAAGAGATCGTCGCACAAGCCGCCGATCAATTCATCACCGACATCGAAATCCAACCCCTCCTACGAGACATCGGCGAATCCGCAGAACGCATCCGAACCGCCGAACTCCAACGCACCCTCACCAAACTCGAAAACATCGACCCCGACACCCGCAAAGCCCTAGACGCAATGACCCGCTCAATGGTCAAACGCATCCTAGCCGATCCCATCCAAATCCTCAAACAGCGAAAACGCTAAAAAAACCTCCCACTCCTTATAGGAGGGGCTAAAGGGAGGGCCCCTCCCCTTCGCGAAGCGTAAGGGGACGCGAGCGAGCGAAGCGAGATCGCAGGGGATGCCCGGGGTAGGGTGGCTGGGTTTCCCCCGCTGCGCGGGGGAAATGTCCGAAGGACAAAGGGGGCCTGCTACGCAAACACGTCAGGCATCGCATCTGAATACAGTTTCGCAACTATCCCTCGTCGGGGGACGGAAATCCCCTCTCCCCCAAAACGCCCATCAACAGCGGGAGAGGGCCAGGGTGAGGGCAACCGGGGCGGACAAACGGGCGGGGCACCCCAAACAACCAACACCCCCATCCTTCAAATCATTCCACATCATGGCAATCATGGTTCTCCCCATCCTTCCTATCCTTCAAAAATCCTTAGCATCCTAGTTCAAAACCCCGTCATTCCCGCGAAAACGGGAACCTAAGGGTAGGCGAGAGGAGAGGGCCAGGGTGAGGGTGACCGGGGCGGACAAACGGGCGGGGCACCCAAACAACCAACAACCCCCATCATCCAAATCATTCCCCATCATGGCAATCATGGTTCACCCCCCCATGCGCTACCATCAATGGTTGCAATGAAAACCTCAACTTCGCGCACCACGCCCAACACCAACTCCCAAACCCTCTTCCAGACCGCAACCAAACTCATCCCCGGCGGCGTAAACAGCCCCGCCAGAGCATGGCGATCCGTCGGCGGAACTCCCCTCTTCTTCGAATCCGGCCAAGGCTCACGCATCACCGACGCCGATGGAAACTCCTACATCGACTACGTCTGCTCATGGGGACCGCTAATCCTCGGACACTCCCACCCCGACATCGTCCAAGCCGCGCAGACCGCCACCGCGAAAGGCGCATCCTTCGGCGCACCTACCCAATACGAAATCGAAGCCGCCCAACTCATCGTCGACGCCGTCCCATCCATCGAGATGGTTCGATTCGTCAACTCCGGCACCGAGGCCACCATGTCCGCAATGCGACTCGCCAGAGCCGCCACCGGACGCGACATGATCCTCAAATTCGATGGCGGATACCACGGACACGACGACGCTCTACTCGTCCGCGCCGGTTCCGGACTCGCAACCTCCGGCATTGCCGACTCCGCCGGAGTAAACCCGAAACTAGCTCAAGACACCATCGTCGCCCCGTACAACGACCTCGATGCCATAGAGCGCATCTTCGAAACCCACCCCGAACGCATCGCCTGCGTAATCATCGAACCCATCGCCGGAAACATGGGCGTTGTCCCCGCCGATCCCGAATTCCTAGCCGGACTCCGGCGCATCACTAGCGACGACGGCTGCCTCCTGATCTTCGACGAGGTGATCTCCGGCTTCCGAGCCGCATACGGGGGAGCCCAAGAAATCTACGGCATCCTCCCCGACATCACCTGCCTGGGCAAAATCATCGGCGGAGGCTTCCCCGTAGGAGCATACGGAGCATCCACCGAGCTAATGTCCCACGTAGCCCCCCTCGGCTCCATGTACCAAGCCGGAACCCTCTCCGGCAACCCAGTAGCAATGGCCGCAGGAGCCGAAACCATCCGACAACTCCAATCCCCCGACACCTACACCCGCCTATCCAAAAAAACCACCCAACTAGCAAACGGCCTCCAACAGATCCTTACCGAATCCGAAACCCCGGCAACAATAAACCACACCACCGGAATGCTAACCCTCTTCTTCGGCGTAGACAGCGTCACCGACATGACCACCGCCTCCACAAACAACCACGAGCAATTCAAAACCTTCTTCCACAAAATGCTCCAAAACGGCATCTACCTCCCCCCATCCCCCTACGAAGCCTGGTTCATCTCCCTAGCCCACACCACCCAAGACATCAACCAAACCCTCCAAGCCGCCCGCAAAAGCCTCTAACCCCACGTCACCCCCGCAAAACCAGAAACCCAAGGGTGGCCCCTCACACGTCATTCCCGCAAGCCCTCCGTCATCCCCGCGAACGCGGGGATCCAGAGAAAAACAAACCTTGCCACATCGAGCGCCAAAGGCGCATCCCCTCTCCCGCTCAGCGGGAGAGGGCCAGGGTGAGGGCAACCGGGGCGGACAAACGGGAGGGGCGCACCCCAAACAACCAAAACCCATCCTTAAAATCCTTACCCCATCCTTATCCTTCCCACCCTAGTTCAAAATCTCGTCAAGCCGATTAACCAACTCACCTACGCGCCCCGACATCCTGAGCACCTCGTCTTCGCGCAGCATCCCCTCATAGAAATTGACGTGTAAAAGGTTGGCGGCATTGAAGAGGTCGAGTATCTCTTTGTCGTCGGTTTCGTCAATGATGTTTCGAACGATGGTAAAGAAGTGGGCGTGAGAGTCGTGTTCCCACCCACGTTGCTGAGCAATCGCCTTGAGGGACTGTGCCGCCGCACCCCAAAACTTCTCAGAGGCCTGGATCAGATCGCCAGCTTCAAGTTCAACATGAGCCTGATCAAATAACGATGACGACGTTGAGCGGTATTTGTCTACGGTTGTCATAGCCCGCGAGTTTATCACCAGGCACCCCCGTACTCCCCCCGTCATCCCCGCGAAACCAGAAACCCAGAGCAAAGCAAACCTTGCCGCACAGAGCGCCGCAGGCGCACATTCCCCCTCTCCCGCTCGGCGGGAGAGGGCCAGGGTGAGGGCAACCGGGGAGGACAAAAGGGCGGGGCACCCCAAACCACCAACAACGCAACCCAAAACCTATCCTTACCCACCAACCCCGTCATTCCCGCGCACGCGGGAATCCAGAGAAAAGCAAACCTTGCCGCCACAACCCCCATCCTCCCAATCCTCCCCCATCACGGCAATCATGGTTCCCCGCGCCTATATATAAGGAAGAACAACCCATCATTCAAATCATTCCAAATCATGGCAATCATGGTTCCCCCTCACCACCAACCCCCACTCCCCCGCAATCCCTTGTAAAATCGCGTCGAATCCTACCCGTGAAGTTATTGCGCGGTGTGGTATACACTGGTAAGATGTTGTGCGTAAGTCGGAATGGCACGCGCTTGTTTCGATTCACGCGCACACACAAACTGCTAACGACGGACTGGCGACAAGTCAAGCTTGTAAAGGAAAGATAACGTGATGAAATCCCCTACATCACTGATCAGGTTCAGGAACGCGGTGGGCGTTATGCTGGCTTTGTCGGCAATCTTCGCCGTCGTCATAAGCGCCGTAACGATTACACAGGAGCGAGCGCTCGGGCAAACTACAACGCCAACGGTGACCATCTCTTCGGACGCCACTGACAACATCGTCCCTGAGGGCACTGCCGTGGTGTTCACAGTCACGTTGAGCGCAGCAGTCGAAACTGGCGCGGAGGACGTGGTTATCCCGATTACCGTCACGGACGGCACTGCAATGAAGGGCACAGACTTCACTATCCCCAACGACGGTGCGACGCCGCCAGTTGACATTACATCAGTCACCATCTCAGCAGGCAGTGCCACCGCCACATACACGGTAACCACCATCGACACGCCAAATCCTGATGACAGCACCGACACAGCTTTCGATGAACCGCAGGAATCCTTCACGGTAAGTTTGGGCACGTTGCCCTCTGGTTACGCCGCAGGAGAAACAAGTTCTCTAACGATCAACATCAACGACGGTGACAACGAAGCCCCCAGCCCGACTACTGTCACTATTGATGTCAACGATTCGGCAGGCATGCCGGTAGATGAGGACGAGCAAGACCCACCCCAGAAGATTGACGGCTTCATCCCCAAAGTCGGACACGTCCTCACTGCTAACACTTCGGCGGTCGTTGATGGAGATCAACCCTTGACTGCAGACACCACTGACGATGCAGCCGCGAGGGATGCACCGAGTTTCGTGTATCAGTGGATTAGGCTCAATGACGGATCAACTACAGCCGATGACGTTGACGCCGTTATCGAGGGAGCGACTTCGAGCACATACACACTGACAGACGAAGATGTCGGCGACACGTTTACGGTGCAGGTCTGGTCATCCGACAACTTTGGTAACGGTAACGGCAATGCAAACACCGATGCCGCCACTACCGTTCAAGGCGAGAACAGCAACGGCTTTACCTTGGACAGGCCTGCCGCTGGTGTTCACGGCACAGCCACTGTCGCCTACAACGAGGCCAAGCCTTTCATCATCGTTGGCTCTCTCGACCCTTCAGGCGACGATATGCGTATCGAACCTGGCGTGGTTCTCACCCGAGACGTCTCTGGTATGACCTTATCGATGGCCAACGATGTGACATCCGCTACCACTCTGATCGGTGATGACGGAATGAATATCACGGTCGACCTCGACGATGATGATGCGGACAATGATGGCCAGCAGGATGCCGATCCTACGCTGGCTGCTACCGCCAGAACCACGGTGACGATGGATAATGTCACGTTCACGTGGACCCGCAGCGGCGATCCAATCATGGAATGTATCCCGGCATCTGATACTGCCGGCGGTACCCAAGGCGAGCAGAGGCGCGCCACCCTTGCCGATCCCACTACTGCTTTGGCACGCGATGCAGCAGTCGACACGAATGCCTGTACGGGATCAACTTACGAGTTGATCAACGATGACGTTGCGGATGAGATCACTCTGGTAGCGACGTACGTCACTCGTAACGCGGCGGACCCTGACGGGACGCCAGGCAACGAAGATGACGTCTCAGAGCTGACATCGGACCCGATCTCCAGCGAAGACATCGGTCGTGTCTACAGTCCGAACAACGCGACCGGCATGCCGGTTATAAGTGGTATTGCCCAAGTCGGCGAAACCTTGAGAGTAGAAAAGGGTTCTATCGCGGATACGGACGGATCTCCAGCAGAGACCGACATCACTTACACATGGTTCTATGGAGATGACGACGATTACAGCGATCCCCTCGGCACAGGCACGTCCTACGATCTGAAACCAGGAGACGCGGGTAACACGATCAAGGTTCGAGCCAACTTTAACGACGGCCTAGGTGATGCCGACATGAGAGTCAGCGGCCAAACCACAGCGGTCACTGGCTCCCCAGGCGAAATCTCCCGCATCGAGCCTGCAATCCGCAGCGTGACCGCCTCCTCTGGCGACGAGGTCGTCCTGTCGGTCAACGTCTACGGTTTGCAAGGCGTGATGGACAACAGACTCGGTGGGATGTTCATATGGTCTGTCAACGGCACAGCCGACAGCGATCTGGGTAACACTCGTGAGATCGACTTCACAGTCCCGTCATCTCCAGGCACTTACACCGTCACCGCCTCGCTAGGCGGCGGCGACTGCCAGCCTGACCTTGGCGATCGCACTGACGCCGAAGCGCGCGAAGACGACTGCAATGCCTCGATCACTGTTCGGGTCAAGCGACCATCGGCACCGGTGGAACCCGACCCCGAACCTGTGAACCCGCCAGGCGACATCCCCGAGATCATCCCTGACTCCGACGGCAACCAGTACGCAGTCTTCACTCCGGTCGAAGGCGGTACGTTCGACGCGGGCGAGGGATACTCCATCAGCGTCCCGTCAGGCGCAGTGCCCAACGGCGAGTACATCGGCATCCGAATGTCCGATGGCGGCGCGGCATCCAACCTCGGCATGACGCACCAGCGATACACGCTCGGCGGGAACATGTACGGCATCCACGCCGTTGACGCCTCGCAGGCGGCCATCTCAAGCTACGCGCTCGAAGACCCCGCACAGGTCTGTGTCCCGTTGCCGGACGAACTCCGCTCCAGGATCTCCGACCTAGCGTTGGTAGGCATCAACAGCGATGGCTCGCTGACTATCCACGCTGCCAGCGTCCGCATAGACGGTAGCGCCACGCAGGTCTGCGGTAACGTCAGCAACCTGCCGACCACCGTCGCAGTGGGTAGCCAAGGCGCACCAGACGCCATCCCGACGGCCACACCAGAGCCCGAACCCGTGCTCCCCGACACCGGTGCAACCGCACCATCGTCCAACAGCGCGCTATGGGCCCTCATCCTCGGTATCGCAATCGTCAGCCTAGGCACCTTGGTAGCCCTAGGCCGACGCCGAAACCGAAGCGTCAGCCGCTAGGATAGGCAACCAGATCCAAAAAGGATCAAACCCAAAAAGGGGCAGGCACCAAGCCTGCCCCTTTTTTTGTGTACCTAAGACGCGGAGGGGTGAGGGGGCACGGGCGGAAGGGAGGAGGGGCTCCCCCTCTCCCGCTTGGCGGGAGAGGGTCAGGGTGAGGGTGACCGGGGGACAAAGGGGGAGGGGCACTCCAAACAACTACCACCAACTAACCCGCATCGATCTACGTCCTGCCTCCACAACCCCCACCCGTCCTCCCCTCGCCCTCACCCCCAACCCCTCTCCCGCTGTTTACGGGCCTTTTGGGGGAGAGGGGGGAGAGTACCCCTGCTATCATTAACATCATCTAAACAAGAATTTGAGTCAGCCGTAAAAGGTAGCATCAATTGGCATCCACTGACATGGAAAGAGTTTCAAAGCTCGAAGGCGCGTACGAGCACATGGCATCAAAAGCCGAACTCGCCGAATTGAACGGAGAGTTCAAAGAGGAGTACGTGCGAACTCGCATGCTTCTTGACAGCATCCAAGCTACGCAACAAGCAATAATCGCCCAGATGAACGAGATGCAACAGATCCTAGAGCGGATTGATCGTTCAAATAGTCGTAATCTAGGTTTCCAGACTTCGCGCGAAGACGACTGAACAGGGGATGTGAGTGTTGGGGAAGATGGATTCTTAACTCCCCCTAATCCTCCTCCTCATCCCCAAACGACCCATACCAGTCCGTCCGCTGAGCCTCAGGAGCATCGACATCAACCCGATACTCCTCGAGAGCCTCGGGTATCGGCTCGATGCCCAGCCCCGGTCGACCATTCGGATGGATGTGCCCGTCACGAACATCGAACATCGGCTCGATCAGCTTCTCGAACGACGAGAACCAGTGATGCACACACTCCTCACGATATAAGTTCGGCATCGTCATACACACCTGAAAACTCGCCGCAATCGCAATCGGTCCAAGCGCATCGTGAGGGCTGATGCGGATGTAGCCGACTTCCGCCATCGCGCCGATCCTCCTGATCTCGCTGATCCCGCCGCACCAGGCGATATCCGGCATGATGTAGTCCACCAACCTGTCGTTGATGATCTGCCAGTAGTCCCACCTCGTGAAATGCCGTTCCCCTATACAGAGCGGCACATTCACATTCTCCCGCACATGCTTCAACGCATTGTGATTCTCAACATGTATCGGCTCCTCCAGCCACACAAGATTGATATGCTCAAGCGCCCGACACGCCTCGATCGCCGACGCCACATCAAACCGACCATGCGCGTCCACCATCAACTCGTAGTCGTCACCCACAGCTTCACGCAGACCTTCCATCCACCGCACCGCCTCATGAATCGCCGCAGGGTCCAGCCGCTCAACCATGAACGCGCCCCGGAACTTCCCGTACTCGCGGCGAGATGGGAACGGGTCGGTCTTGATCGCCTCGAACCCCATCTCTTTCGTGCGCCGAGCATCTTCCATCATTCCCGCAAGGTGTTCATCAAACGTTGAGCCTTGCGAAGTGTCGCTCACATGCGTGTATAGAGGCACCGAAGCGCGCACAGGTCCGCCCAACAGATCGTATATCGGACGATCCAAAACCTTTCCCTTGATGTCCCACAGCGCAATGTCGATCGCGCTGATCAAGTGCGACACAAACCCCCGTCCGTTCAAGTCCGAATAGAGATGAAAGATCCGCTGCCAGATCTCCTCGATATGAGAAGCATCGACCCCAATCACGAACGGCTTGACAGCCTCAATCCCCCGGACCAGCTGAGGGTTTGCGATGTAGTCGGTGCATTCGCCCCAGCCAGTCACGCCCTCGTCGGTTTCAACGCTGACCAAGACCCACGGCATCGTGGTTGGCATCTTCACAACATGGGTTTTGACGTCTGTGATCTTCATGTCCTCGGATACCTCGATCTTTCATGCTCGGTAAATCAGATGCGACTAGTTTACGCCCAAAGAATCATCGCCCAAAGAATCATAGCGCTACACAATTCCACCCTTTGTCAATTACCCATCTATAGCCCTGTACTGAGAGTCAGTTGATCTGCCTCAACCGCGGATCAAGATAGTCCCGCAACCAGTCCCCGATGAAGTTGAACGCGAACACCGTCAGGAAGATCGCCGCCCCCGGCATCACCGGAACCCACCAAGCCGTGGTGATGAACTCCCTGCCATCAGCAACCATGCTTCCCCAGGCCGGCTGCGGGGCCGGAATGCCAACACCAAGATACGAAAGCACCGACTCTGTCAAGATCAGCGATCCGATCTGCAACGTAGCGATAACGACCACCGTGTTCACCACCCCTGGGAGGATGTGCTTGAACGCGATCCTGATCTCTGACGCGCCGGTAACCCGCGCACTCGCCACATAGTCCATATTCTTCAGCTGAAGCGTCAACCCCCGCGTCTGCCTCGCAAAGATCGGCCAAGAGAAGATCGTCAACAGGATCAGCACAAGCTGCAGACTCGCTCCGAACACCACCGCGGCCACAAGCGCGATCAACAAAAACGGAGTGGCATACACAAGGTCCACGATCCTCATCGCTATCTCATCCCAAATCCCCCCAGCCATCCCCGACGCTATCCCTATACCGCTCCCGATAATGCTGCCGCAGATGATTACGATGAACGCCACCGAGAGTGAAATCCGCGACCCGTGGATGATCCGGCTCAAAAGGTCTCGTCCAATCTTGTCCGCGCCCAAGATATAGTCCCAACTGCCTCCTTCCATCCAAACCGGAGGATCAGCAAGATGGTCCAACTCACTCTCCAGAGGGTGATTCGGCGCAATCCAAGGCGCGAAGATCGCCATGATCGCAAGACCGATCGCGATCATCACCGGCAACACCGGATATCGCCGTATCCATCGATAAAGCGTGCTGACAACCGGAATATGGATCCGAGATTCGTCAGCAGATGCTCCCGGCAGTGGAGTATCACGAATCATAGATACGAATCCTAGGATCGATATACGCGTACAGCAGGTCCGCCAAAAGGCTCGAAAAGAGGAACATCGCCGCAAATATCACCGTTATCCCTGTCACCAGCGGAAAATCATTGTTCTTCGTCGCATCCACCGCAAGCCTGCCCAATCCCGGCCACGCAAACACAGTTTCCACTACCACCGTACCAGTCAAGAAACTCGCGAGCAAGATCGCGGCAACCGTCAGCGGCGCTATCAACGCGTTTTTCAGCGCGTGTTTGAAGATCACCTTCGAGGTCGACACACCTTTTGCCCGAGCCAGTTTGATGTACTCGCTATCAAGTACTTCCAGAAGCGATGACCGGGTCAACCTCGCGAGACCGGCTGACCCTAACCAAGCCAGAGTCGTGGCTGGCAGCACGAAGTGTGTCCAATCGCCGCGCCGCGAGGTGGGCAAAATATCAAAATGAACAGCGAAGATGAAGATCAAGATCAGAGCAAGCCAAAACGGTGGTGCCGCTTGCCCTACCAGAGCGAATGACCTGACCCCGATGTCGATAAACGATCCTCGCGTAACCGCGGATATCGTTCCAAGTGTCACGCCGAGAACCACAGCCATCAAGTACGAGATACCGGAGAGCTGGATCGTCGCAGGGACCTTCTCGATGATGATCCGCAAAGAGTTTCGCTTGTGCCAAAGGGAATCGCCGAAATCCCCTTGGACGGCATTCCCGGCCCATACCAGGTACTGGACGACCATCGGCTTGTCGAGCCCGAGTTCACGCCCTCGCGCATCCCAGACCTCTTGCGACCAACGGGTCCCTTGGGTCATGTAGAGAAGCCGCGGGTCGCCCGTAAGCCTTGACAGACCAAACACGATCATCGAGATGCCGATCATCACGGCGATCATGTAGATGATTCTTCGTGCCAGAAACCTTACCAAGGGACGCGTCCAATCAAACGGAAACCAACCGCAACCAATCCCATGCGGTGGTGTGCACAGTCTACGCTAACTGATAGCACTCGGCCCGTCGCCCCCATCTCCTCGCCCCGATGCCTCCGACTCGGAGAACTGGGGCGTCTCGATTGACGACAGGCCGAAGTGTTGCTCATTCAGAGGCTAGGACAATCGACTCTGGCCGGTTGGGCAGCACGTCTTGAGAGTTGTACGGATCCCATTCGGCCACTGTGCCAGCAACCGCGAACAAGTTGGCGCTGTGCTGGAACATCGGCAGGAAGAGCATCTGGTGAGACAGATAGTCCTGGACCGCGATGTTGTTCGCTATGCGCTGATCCAACGATCGCTCGGTCGCATTCGACAACCCGACATCACAGTACTCTTGCTCCATAGTGAAGCCGACGATGTGTCCTGCGGCGGCGCAGATGTATCTCGCCGACGTCGCACCCGGTATCCAGTTGATGCCGTGCGTGAACGGAACGTTGATCGTCTTGTCTACGGTCTGTGGCCTTCGAGCCGCATATTCAGTCCGGTCGATCGTGACGTTGATCCCTAGGTCGCTTCGCCACATCTCGGCAGTGGCTTCAGCCGCGGCGATCGTGCCTGGCGAGAAGGTGCTAGGCACCCAGATCTCCATTTCAAAACCATCGGCCACGCCGGCATCTGCCATGTACTGCTTCGCCATTGCAACGTCGTAAGGGATCACCCACTCGGCTTTGTGGCTCGGGTCGTCCGGAAGAATGTTCTGCCATGCGTAGATCACACGGCCGAGGCCGTCTAGGACGTTCTCGATGATCGACTCTCGGTTAACCGCCATGGCCATAGCCCATCGGACCTTGCGAGCGTTCTCCATTGATGCCGCATCCGAAGGATCACCGATCCACGGAAAACCTTCCGCAATCCCTTCGTCCCATCCCGGTCGTGGCATCTCTCCGCCTTCACAGTCGGAACAATTCGTAGACCAGTAGTTTCCTGCCATCTGGAAGCCTTGCGGTCGGGCAATCCCGATCTCTTGGACAGAACCTCCGATGTCGTTCACGACTTGGTTGATGACCTGAGGGCTGAGTTCGCCAATGTCGATCTCGCCTGCTCGCAGAGCCGCTTCACGAGACGCCGCTTCAGGCATGTGAACAATCTTTACGGTGCCCACCGACGGTTCGATACCTGTCCAATGGTCCCGAACCGATTCGAGAACCACCTGGTCGTCCGCCACCCACTCTGACACTCGATATTTGCCGGTACCTACAGCAGTGGTGCCGAAACCCTCTGCACCCAGTTCGTCAAACGCCATCTTGCTGACAACAACGATCCCGTTGAAACCAGCATTGCCTTGCAGCCATGCCCATGTCGGGTCGAAACCGCCAGGCTCGATATTCTGTCGAACCGTTCGATCGTCGATGACGTCGAAACCGACCTTCATCTCAGGGCCGATCTCTTCCGCACCGTTGTTGACAGAGTCAGGCGCGAAGGCAGAGTTGAATGACCAAGCCACATCTTCGGATGTCAGGTCGCCCCAGTCACCTCCATTGTTGTGCCAGGGGATGTCCTCCCTGATCGTGAAGGTGATGCTGTTGAAATCAGACGCTACTTCCCAAGACTCTGCTAGTCCTAGGTCAGAGGGCGAGTACGCGGTGTGATCTTGCGGCGGCGGGGTTGGCGGCGATACATGCGGTGCTCGCACGATCGTCTCGTAGATCGAGAGGTCCTTGCCAATCCCTCCTGTTGCACGGATGTCGCGACGAGGCTCCTGGATCAACGGTGGCACTTCGCCTATTGCGATAGTGACGGTACCTTCTGCCGCGGGCCCCGAGTCGTCGGTGCAGGCCATCGCGGCGAACGCTGCAAGGGGGATTAGCAAGGTACTCCCGAAGATCAACAGCAACGTTCGGGCATCATGCCGGAACATGTTTCGCATCACATTCCTCCTTTTCGCGACGCATCGGCGAGGTTGGTTACACCTATTCGGAAAAATCGCTTTGAGGTTTTGCGATTTCCGCAATCTATGGCATCTCAATAGATGGAATCAGTTTATAGGAATGCTCCTACGCGCGCGGTGCCAGAAAACCGATTCTTCCAGGGGATATCGCAAGGGATCTCGGTCTCGATCCTCAACGCGCAATTGGGCTAGAATATTCGTGTCTCTTAAGAATGGGCTGAGGCTATCAAGGAGGTCGAAATGGATTTTGAATTCGCGATTTCGGGGCAGCAATGGATCGGTGTAGCCATCGGAGCTGTGGCATACATGGTCCTTTCCTTCATCTGGTACATGC
Source organism: Dehalococcoidia bacterium (assembly GCA_022819585.1). Taxonomy (GTDB): domain Bacteria; phylum Chloroflexota; class Dehalococcoidia; order Lucifugimonadales; family Lucifugimonadaceae; genus Bin127. The sequence goes on from JAJEGY010000008.1 coordinate 53,663, forward strand.
CGCAGGTATTCGGCAACGCGTGGATGGAGGATGAGGGATTGTCGGAGAGTGACTTGCAGGACACGGGATCACCGGTCATCTACATCATCACCTTCGTGATGGCTCTCATTTCCAATGTCACAATTGCACTGGTATTGTCAAACGTCGGCGGGGGCGTCGTGAACGGCCTCGTCGTAGGCCTGCTATTGGGAATTGGCATCGCCGGAATGACAATCGCACCCCACTACATGTTCGCCAACAAAAACCGCCTGGTCTGGATCCAAGGCGGACACGCTGCGGTGTTGGTCACCGTTTCGGGTATCGTGATTGGAGCCTTGACTTAGGTCGGGCAAAAGCGAACGATCTAAAGGACTACCAGGTTAGGGTTTATGCTCGATTTCCCAGCAGGGATCGACGAATACGCGACGGCGCATACTACGGTACCGGACAGCGTGTTTGACGACATCGCAGTGGATGTGCAGTCCACAGGTGCGGAAGGAATGATGTCGGGCCGAACGGTCGGCTACTTCCTGAACACGTTGGTAACGATCAGCGGCGCGAAACGCGTCCTGGAGGTCGGCACCTTCGTGGGTTACAGCGCATTGATGATGGCATCGGCATTGCCCGAGGACGGCGAAGTAATCACCTGTGACGTCAGCGAGGAATTCACCGCAATCGCTCGAAAACACTGGGCCAGGCATCCCGCGGGCAAGAAGATAGACCTGCGCTTGGCCCCAGCGACAGAGACTCTGGAGCAGTTGGCCCCGCCTTTCGATCTGGTCTTCATAGATGCGGACAAGAAGAACTACCACCTCTACTACGAAAAGGCACTAGCACTGCTCGCACCGCGTGGACTGATCGTGGTCGACAATGTCCTATGGGCCGGGCGCGTATTAGGACCCGATGATGCAGAAGGGGAGATGGAGGAAGATGCCACTAGGTCGATCAAGTCGTTGAACGAGGTCGTCCAGAACGATGATCGTGTCGTCAACGTGATGCTGACGGTTCGAGACGGCATGATGTTGATCCGCAAAAAGGACGCGCACTTGGCGTAGCGTAGCCCGCAATCGGTTCAATTCACAGCGGGCGCCGTTATTGTCCTGAGCGCTCTAACGAGCGCGGGAACGCCATCGCCTGCCGTTGCACGGATCACTACATCACAGATTGAGGACAGTTTCGTAGGGCTTGGATTAATCTCGATCAGTTTCGCATCTTCCACCGCTGCCGAACCATTGCTTCTTTCGCCTTTCGAACGATGCCGCGCTACCCAAAGCAAACCACTCGCCGGTCGAACTGTCGCCGAAGTCCCGATCGCCACCACACAGTCCGCACGATGGATCTCCTCCCTAGCCGCTGCCATCACCTCGGGCACGATTGGCTCTCCAAACATCACCGCATCGAACTTGACGGGCTGACCACACTCATCGCATGGATCCGGCATGAACAGCGGCACAAAATCGTTGAGGTCAGTTCGCTTTGAGCATCCGATGCAACGCAGGCGTGAGCGGTTGCCATGGATCTCGATTAGCTGGTCGCCCATTCCGGCCTTCAGATCCAATCCGTCAATGTTCTGAGTGATAACCGACTTGATGTGCCCAAGATTGACCAGTTCCACAAGCGCGAAGTGACCCGGATGCGGCTTGGCGTTCCGCAACGCCTCTCGCAGTTCAAGAATGTGCTCGTCGATCTGGGCATTAATCTGCCGATCCCAATAGGCTTCGGGGTCCGCCCTGAACTGCCGATAACCGTCCATCGACGGAGTTCCGTACTTCGTCCACAATCCATTGGTTCCTCGAAACGGAGGAATCCCGCTCTCAACCGACATCCCAGCACCAGTCATCGCAACGACGTATTTAGAGTCGGCGATGACGCGAGCCGCTAGATCTATTCCGTCGGGCAGTGTTTCCATGTCGTAGCGGTACGCGAAAGAGCAAATACAAGAAAAGAACGCGTGAGGTTAACTCTCCCCATCCGCAACTCTTCCCAAGAACACATCAGTCAAGATGTCCGTTTCCTGAACTGTCTGCGGCGTCCCGTCGTGCGCCACACGCCCGTTATTCAAGACATAGGCCCGGTCGGCAATGTCCAAAATGCCTTTGATGTTGTGCTCGACAACGAGGATAGTGGTCCTCAGGACTTGGCTGATCTCGGAGACTTTCTCGAATACCTCGGTGACGATGATCGGAGCGAGGCCTAGAGTCGGTTCGTCGAGAAGAAGGATGTCTGGCCCCGCCATCAAGCCACGTCCAATCGCTAGCATCTGCTGCTGTCCGCCAGACATCGCACTGGCATAGTCGCGGCGTTTATCTCGGAGAATGGGGAAAAGGTCCAGCGTCGACTCCAGACGTCGCTCCTGTTCGTCACGATTGTCTACATGCAGGCAACCCAAACGGAGGTTCTCTTCAATAGTGAGATGGGTGAAGACGCGCCTGCCTTGAGGCACGAAGGAGATCCCTTGTTTAACGATCTCATGTGTCGCAACGTCAAGAGGATCACCCCGCAGGTAAACAGTACCGCCAACTACCGGAGCCAACCCCATGATTGCCTTCAACACGGTCGATTTACCCGCACCGTTCGGACCCATTACCGCCACCAACTCACCCCGATTGACCGCGAGCGACACCTTGTCAAGCCCTATCACGGCTCCGTAATGCACAGAGATGTCGATCAGCTCTAAAAGATTCTCGTCTGTTTGAGCGCCGTTTTCAGCGTCGACGTCTGTGTCTTGATGTGTGGCAACCATAGTTCGGACGATTCTCAGAATATGTCAGGTGCCCAGATACGCCCGGATGACCTCGGGTCGGTTAAGGATGTCTTCGACCTCACCTGCCAACAAGAACTTGCCGCTTTCGAGAACTATGATGTGGTCGGAAAGCTCCCGGACGATATCCATGTTGTGCGAGATGAAGACGACGGTGCGACCGTTGTCCCGCAGCTCTCGGAGAAGATCCTTGACACGCTCAAGCATCTGAGGGAAGAGGCCAGCGAACGGTTCATCAAGTATGTACACCTGCACGTCTAGCGCCATGGCCCGCCCGATCTCGAGCAGTTTTCGTTGACCGTATGAGAGGTCTTCCGCCATGGCCTCGCGCTTCTCCCACATCCCGACTTGCTTCAATATCTCTTCGGCCTTTTCGTGGTGCTCGGACTTGGAACGTTCGGCCATCGAAGGAAAGAGTTTGCGGTTGGTCAGGACAACCATTATGTTGTCCCACACGGTCATCTGATCGAAGAGCCGCACCTCTTGGAAGGTGCGGGTGATACCGTGATCAGGCGTTTCGTGGGCGTGGATGACCTTGAATGCGTTGGTTTCGATCACCACAGTGCCCTCGTCATAGGGCAACACACCAGTGATGAGATTGACGAGGGTGGATTTTCCTGAACCGTTTGGCCCGACTATGCTCGTGATCCCGAAAATCGGAATCGTCAACGAGACATCATCGAGAGCTTTAACACCGTCGAACTGTTTAGTGATCCCGATGGTCTGGACTCCGTAGTATTCGTTGAGATCGATGTTCTGAGTAGTCATAGCTTGTACCTCCCCGCCAGACCTTGCGGCCTGAAAAGCATCAGCAGCACGAGCAAGACGCCTAGAACGACTTGGCGTGCCTGCCCGATGAATTCGGACGGCAGGTAAGGGATGAATCGCATCCCCTCTTCGAGA
>JAJEGY010000042.1 GCA_022819585.1 Dehalococcoidia bacterium
CTCTGCGCTGAATGGAAGAGGCGGTTCCGACCTTCCGCGTCGCGTCTCGCATCGTGATTCTGCCGTCGTCTGGCTCGTATTGGGGCTTAAGCAGTACATCGCCCCGCCTGAACCTTGCAGCTACATCCTTCTCCATAACCGTTGTCACCGCGTCGCTCCATGCAACAAGAGACGTTGACGGGCACCGTCGCGATCGGCGCGCAGTGAAACATCGGGCCTTGCGCCTCGGGGTTCTACACCTCCGGCCTCGGGGCTCTCTGCCTGCTTTCGCGCTTCTCATGTGTTCTCCGTCCGCGGTTTCATGTTCTTCAATCGACGATAGCTTCTGCTAAGGGCGCGACCCCTGGCAGCGGCGATCCTCTGGGCGTTTCAACGGACCGTCGTCTGTCTTGCGCTTGGTTTTATTTATACATGCGTATTGTGAATATGTCAAGTTGTTTTCTGAACGGGGATTCTTGGGGGCTTTGTGGGATTTTTGGGGTTTGGTTCTGGTTGTTGGAGGGATTACGCTGGGGGAGTGCGTCTGGCCCCTCCCTTCCGCCCCGGTCACCCCCAGTCTGCAGGTTAGGCTGTGAAGCGCACATCTACGTCGAACGACATAACAGCGATAATGGAGCTTGGAGAGACCAGACCATGACTATCCCGCTTTCTGACCAAATACTCGTTACACAGTCCAGCGTGTTTCACGGCGATTGCTTGCAGCTAATTCCGAGCCTGCCAGACGCCAGCATTGATGTAGTCGTCACAAGTCCGCCGTACTGGGGGCAGCGACAATCATTAGGCAACGGGACAGAAGAAGATCCCCGAGATTACATCACATTCTTACGGGAAGTCTTTGAGTCTCTTCTGCCCAAGGTTAAGCCGCACGGAATCGTTTGGCTCAACATGGGTGATGCGTATAACACGCCGATCAACTGGGGGCATAAGGACCACAAGTACAGCTCCCTCGGAGCCGATCGTAGAGGATTCAAGCCAGACAATGCCGCCTACACCAAGCCTCGTTTCAAGCGAAAAGCATTTATCGACGAGACGGCTGGTTGGTTGCAGTATGGCAATTTGTTGATGCTTCCCCAACGGTTGCTCATAGCTTTAATCGACTTGGGATACCTATATCGCGGTGAAGTGATCTGGGCCAAGAAGAACGCTATGCCAGAGGGACGCTGCCGACGTCCCCACCGCAAGCACGAACCCATTTATCTCCTAGCCCGTAGCGAACAGCATTCATTTCGAACCATACCACCTGTTCCCACTGTCTGGACGTTTGCCAACGAGCACATTAAGGGGCTCCAACATCGATCACGTTTTCCTGTTGAACTGCCTCAGCGTTGCATAGAAGCCTACGGCCGAACTGGTAAAGATGTCGTGGTATTGGATCCATTCTCAGGTTCGGGTTCTACGGGCTTGGCTGCTGTACGACTAGGATGCACCTATATCGGGTTCGAAATTGACCCGGAACAGGTTTCAGAATCAAGATCTAGATTGTCAGAGGCGGGACGGCAACCAGGGAATCAAATCAAAAAGGGGCATGCTGACCTAAAGAGTCCACTAGGAATTGAGAGAAATGGTCGTTTGGATTTATAAAGTCACAAACGTATACGCGCGCGGCGACAGTTTTTCTTGCTGTCGGCATCGTGTTTCGATTGTATGAAAAGCAAGCCGAAAAATATCCGTTATCCTCGAAGTCCCGGCGCTTGTCGCTTGCTTGGTTTTCAGCGGCATCGCCGAACTCACCCAGGTTGACAGGTCGCTGGCTTGGGAAGCTTTTGGAGTCCATTGTCCAAAAAACTGACAAGTATCCAGCCTGGAGCAGAGCCTGACTCATAGGTACATCGTCAGTTCGTCTTTCTGCGATACTGGCCTTCACATGGGCCACTCCTAGTAACCGCGTTTCGCAATTGTGAACATAGGTAAGGAGTACATCTGCCTTATCAGGAATGATCCGAGAGTCGTCAATACCCCTTAATAGTGCTTCTTTTTCTGCTCTACTAGCAATCTTGGCGGATATTCCATGCTTCATCAAGAAAGATCCGTAGTGAGCAACCAAGACGCGCTCCAAGGCCCATCCACTCGTGCGTTTCCAACTTTGTTCTAGATTGAGACGAGCGTTGGTGTCGGGATGATTGGAGCGGTCACAGTAGTTACGATTGAGCACAAAAGTCCATAGATCGGATGCATTGGCCTCCGGCCAAACCTTGACGGCTCGAAGGAAAGCCCTTGCAACCACATCCGAACGCTTCTCCCCAGAAGCCAATCCGGTTTTTAGCACGCCTATTACTTCATCATATTGGCTCCTCGTTGCTCCGAATAGCGAATACTCCGCGTCATATTGGTCATATTTGAACCGAATCCGTAGCCCATCCACCGTTGGAATCGCCTCCACTGCGTCTCGAGCTGGGGGTTGAGTCACATCATCACCAATATCATCGAATAGCATGGCTGGGGTCACGTTTAACGCCGATGCCAAGCGCAAGATCGCGTTCAGAGCCGGATTGCGCTCCCCTCGTTCCACTCCACCGATGTACGATCTGTCCAATCCCGAGATCTCAGCCAGATCCTCTTGGGTCAGTCCGAGAGCGTCGCGAATGCGGCGTATATTGCGTCCGAAGACTCGTCTGTCGGCACTGCCCATATCGGACATCGTATTAAGACAGACAGCGATAAGTCGACGGACTAATCGTACCATTTTTTCAACGACCAGCGCGTGACTATTGACTCGCTGGCTTCAACATCAACCTACATTAGGGGTGCAAAGAGCCTCAAAAAGGTGCTTTCGAACGGACAAATGGGGGCGGCGTATCTGGGTCCGCGGTAATCCGATAGGCAGAAGGAGGACTGAAGTTTCTGTTCGTCAATGAGGTAGAGTATTCAGCGGTGTCTTCTTCTCGACCTTGAGGACTCCCTGAAAAACTCAGGGTGTACGGCGTTGCGTTCCGCCGTTGGCCAAGATGTCCTTTGTCAAAAATGCCGATCAAGCCTTTGGCCCCGTCAGATGTAAAATGGGGTTCGTGTAGAGGGCCAGATCCGTTGTTGCCGTTCGATTCAACACTAGCGAACTTCGGTGCCATTGCCAGCATTGTGGGGCTGGTTCTGGCGGTGGTTGTGACACTGAAGTATCATGTGCGATCCAGATTCTTTCGATCTTTGGATGGTTCAGGCAACGATGACGAGCCAGTCGCCAAACCCAACAGAGCATCTGCTCCAGTGCTTACTCCAACGACTTTGCCTCCAGCTACCCCCAACACCTCCCTTAGTTTGCAACAAATGCTGGACTCCGCCAAATCTGTTGCTTACGACTCTGACCGAAGCGGTGCTTTGCGACTGGTAGCGAAGCACGCAGTAAAGCATGGAGAATACGAAAAGGCCATCGAGGCAGGGGAAGCTGACCCCTACGATTCCTCCAAATCCGAAACCCTGAAGTTCGTGGCGATCAGCGCCGCCCATGGAGGTTCGTTCGAGGAAGCAGCGAGGGCCGCCAAGAAGATTCCGTATTCCTCTACCCAAGGCCAGGCGACAAAGAAGATATTGGAAATACAGAGCAAACTGGAATAGGGTTACTTTAGATGCCAACACCAAGGAAGAGGGAGGGTCACGATTCGCCTAGCAGAAACTCTACCGGTTTTGGATTTGCGTTCGTTAAGCGACGAGCAACATGCGATCGCTGAGCAGATTTTTGAGGCTTTTCGTGAGCGAGAGTTTAAGCCAGCTTATCTCGCGGATGCTGACTATAACCGTGCCGTGTTAGATCAGCTTGTCATCTGCGAACTGTTGGGGTTCGACAAAGAGATTTACGAAGGTGTGCGGCGTTTGGCTGCTAAGTGGTGTGCGGAGCCTTCGGTGCATGGGGGGAAGGCACGGCAGAAAGATGCTGATCTAGTGATCGACGTTTAGGAATAAGGCGGATTGTCGACCTTTGGATACCGGCCTTCGCCGGAATGACGGGATCGAAGCTGGCTTTAGTCAAGCCCCATGTCTAGACCGATCTGCCTTTCGGTCTTTTTGGGGATGCTGTTGATGAGATCGGCGAGGCTTTTCTCGTATCTTGCTTTGGCCTCGGCCCGACGAACCCTACTTTCGGCTACCCGTTTTTCGAGTTCGGCTTTGCAGTCGTCGCATTGATTGAACGACATCACGATCGTCGAGTTGCCTTCCTTATCGTAAGCCCGCATTACGTCGCGGGGATGGGAAGGGATACCGACACCGCATCCACGGCAGGGGGCGATGATGGTGTCGTCCGAGGGGTTGGGTGTTTTCGACTCTGTGGCCATTGGTTTTAAGGATAAGGGTACGTTTAGGGTCGCGTTTTTGGGTGAGGTATTGGAAGGTGTTGGTGGTTTTTCGGGTTGGTTGGAGAAAAAGGTTGTGGGATCAGGTGGTGGTTTTTGGATGAGTCCATCACTCTGCCCCCCTCCTGAAGGAGGGGGTGGAAAAAGAGGTGGCGTCCCCCGTGGGAAGCCCTCTGAAGCTCTCCTTGGAATGGGGAGGGTGAAAGGGTTGCGCGCCCCCTCCTCTCCACCCTTCCACCCATGGATTCCCGCTTTCGCGGGAATGACGGGGGTAATCGCCGGAATGGCGGGCGGTTAGCCTCGGTAGTTGTTTACTGCTTGGTGCATTAGGGCGGTGCCGAAGTTTAGGGCGTCTATTGGGATGCGTTCGTCGGGTCCGTGGAACAGGGCCATGAAGTTTAGGTTGTCGGGTAGGCGCATCGGGGTGAAGCCGTAGGTGTCGATTCCTAGGTTGTGGAACCATTTGGCGTCGGTGCCGCCTGCGACCATGAATGGGATGGCTTTGGAGCCGGGGTCGGCGGTTTCGAGGAGGTTGGAGAGGTATGGGAGGAGGGTCATGTCGACGGTTGGAGGTCCGTCTTCGTATCGTTCGACGTGGACTTCTGCGTTGTCGCCGACTAGGGACATGACCTGCCGGACTATGTCAGATTGCGTGGATCCGGGAAGGAGGCGGCAGTCTAGGAGAAGCTGCACTTCTGAAGGGACGGCGTTTTCTTGCTGTCCGCCGGTGATGATGGTTGGAGAGATGGTGTCTCGGAACATGGGTTCGAGCATTCTGCGGGTCTGGTTGCCCATCATGGCGAGCGCCATGCCGGTTGTGGCCGGGTTCATGGCCATGCGCAAAACCGTCGCTTCTCGAGTGCTCATCACTTCCATCATGCCTTCGAGCATGGATCGTGTGGCGTCTACGATCTTGAACGGAGGGTGTCGTCGCTCCATGCGTCGCAGGGATCGCGCTGCCCTGCTCATGGCGGTGTCGCGGTGGATCTGGGATCCGTGTCCGCCCTGTCCGAGGAATGTCACCCGGATTCGGCAGATGTGTTTTTCGGCGACCATGATCGGGTAGAAGCGGTGCCCTCGAATATGCACGGTGAAGCCGCCGAGTTCACCGAAGGCGTGCTTTACTCCGTCGAAGAGATGCGGATGCTCGTATACGAGGTGAGCTGCTCCTTGTCGACCTCCCATCTCCTCGTCTGCGACAGCGGCCAGGATCAAATCGCCCGGCGGTGGTTGCGGCGAGTGATGCGCGCGTAGAAGGGCGTGAAGCATCATTGTCAAGCCGCCCTTCATGTCTACTGCGCCGCGTCCCCAGACACATCCTTCGGCGGTCTCGCCAGCAAAAGGGTCACGGTTCCATCGTTGTCCGTGGACTCCGACGACGTCGATGTGTCCTTGGAGCAGCAATGGAGGCGCATCGCCACGTCCGGGCACTCGGGCGACTAGGCTGGGGCGCTCCGGCATTCCTGGCGGGTGCAGGAGATCGTTCGCGATGCCGTGGTCATCGAGAAGGGCTTTCAGCCAGAGCGCACATTCTCGCTCTTGTCCGGGCGGGTTTGAAGTGTCGAACTGGATCAGCCGCTGCAGGAGTTCGACGGCCGATGGCAGCGCGGTTGAGTCTGGTGTAGGCATCTCTTATCGGGGGAACTGTTTTGTAACTATCAAGGCTAAGAACGCAGGAAGTTTAGGATGTTGGTCGGAGTTTTCGTTGGTGGTGTTTTGCCGTACCCTGCCCGTTTGTCCGCCCCGGTCACCCTCACCCTGACCCTCTCCCGCCGAGCGGGAGAGGGGAAAAACGAGAGTTGTTCGGCTACCTTCCAAAGGGAGGACAGGAGATTCGGAAGAGCTACGGCAATTGAAGTCCGAGATTTAGTTCAGCGTTGATGGAGTCGAACCATTCGAGGACTTCGGGATGGTATGGGATGCCATTTGCCGAACGATCTTCACGTTCCTCGCTTTCGATCAAACCTGGGTATACGACGCGATCGTGGCCTGGGGCTGGCGGCGTGGTTGCCAAGCCGTCCAAGAAGAGGTCCATGTCGTCCTTGAATTTGTCGGGATCGGTGAAGGCGTCGATTCGGTATGCGGAGAAGAAGTGTCCGCCGCCTTCGGTGACGAAGCCGGGTCCGTTTCCGGAGAGGGTGCTAGTCATGATGTCGACGATGCAGGCGATGGCGTAGCCCTTGTGCGAGCCCATTTCACGCGTGCCGCCGAATGGGAGCATGTACCAGTGACGGCGCTCGCCTCGGATGTCTTCTTCGGGGACTTGCTCCTCCTCCATGATGGGGCTGCCGTCATCGCGCGCAAGCCATCCGGGCAGGATCGGGGCGTTCATGCGCTGGAGCAAACGGATCTTGTTTCCGGCGACCTGAGTGGTTGCGGCGTCGAAGATGAAGTATGGCTGGGTGCGCGCTGGTACAGCCCATGCGAGAGGGTTTGTTCCGAAGCGGGGTTCTGCGCCGAAGGTGGGGAGCATTGCGAATCCACCGCCGCCGGTCATGCAGACGCCGATCATGTCGTGTTCGATGGCCCTGACGGCGTGGTATCCGGCAGCGCCGAGGTGTCCGGAGTTCATGAGAGTCGCGGCGGCCATGCCGTGTTCTTTGGCCTTTTCGACGACGATGTCCATAACTCGTGGCGCTTGGTGGAGTCCCAAGCCGCCGTCGCCGTCGAAGGAGGCGGTGACGTTGGTCTCGCGGATGATCCGCATTTCGGGATTGGGGTTTATGTTTCCGGCTTGGTAGCCCTGAACGTACATTCGGAGCATGTTGGAAACGCCGTGGGTGTCGACGCCGTTTAGGTCGGCGTACATCAAGACGTCGGTTGAAAGCTCGGCGTCGGAGTCGGACAGTCCCATCGCGGAGAAGATGGTGTTGGTGGCGTCGCGCATGCGGTCGGGCATGACTCGGACGGCTTCATCCTCCGGCACATGAAATCTCTCAAGCATTTTTGGGCATCACCTGGGTTGTTTTGTTTGTTTGTCCATGTCGCTAATCGCGGGCCCGCGCCTCCATCCCGTCCACCCTTGGGTTCCTGCTTTCGCAGGAGTGACATGGGGAGTGCGGGGATGACGGTGGTTCGCGAGCGATTGAGGAAATGCTATACCATCGTGCGCCGAGTTCTGGTAGGGATGGAGGATGGTTGGGGATGGTTGGCCGTATCTCTCCCCTTTATCCACCCCGGTCACCCTCACCCTAGCCCTCTCCCGCCGAGCGGGAGAGGGGACGGTTCGCCGTGCCGGAATGGCGGTGTTTTTGCAGTAGGGGGCTAGACTGCGTAAAAGGCTTGTGGCTAGAATGAACGCCAGTGCGTGTTTCGAGGGGTGAATAGCTAAGGCGACAAGATGTGAGATGTGATGAGGGAGGGGGTGCTTAAGGAGGCTTAGAAAGCACCCCACCCTCGTATTGGCCTGTGTTCCGTGGATAGGGACACTTGGTGGCCGTTTCGACAGCATTTTTTGGACGTTCCGTGCCGAATGGTCGCCCTGCCGTCGACAAATATGTGGGAGTTAATTAATGGCTATTTGCCGGTTTTGGGCCAGTTTTGGAATGCGTCGGGTGCTTTGAATCGAATTTTACACCCAACTAGGATTTCGCGCTCTGGCTCTGATGCAGTTCGATGCGTGTGTTTCGGGATGTCTCCATTCATTGGGCATCACCGGGCATTAACGGTTTCGGCGTACCGCGTACGACTACGGTTATGGTTTCGTACGGTGCCGTTGGCTTTATATCGATTGAGGTGTTCGAGGGCTATATTCAATCGACTGGAGAGAATTCTCAAGGTGCTGACCAATCGCAGGCGCCGATATTCGGGGATTTCAGCGCTGGCGAGTTTTTCGAGGGTGCCGGCCAACATGAAAGCGTCTTCCTGCATTCCCTCTAAATCGTCTTTGTGTGCTCCGTTAAGTCGCGCGGGGTGTATAGGTTTGTGACCGTTCTCTTTGTGTTTTGTGACAATCGGTTTGATCGTTGGCTTTTTGACTTGCGGCATCTTGGGCGCGAATTCAGCGATCAAGTCTGAGGAGGCCTTAGATGGTTCTGCTTTTGCTTTTGCGACCAAGTCCTCGACGTGAACGCTGCTGAGTTTTCGGTCGATGAATGGTTGAGCCAATTCTTCTTGCTGATCGAACTTTTTGAGATCAGCGATGCACCGAGCTTCCTTGAATGTCAACTCGCCGCGGTCGACATGCAGCTGCAATTTTGGAGATAGGGTTTTGCGGAGGCTTTCGTAGTGATGCACGGTACCGGCGGTTATGCCGGTCCGTCGGGCGAGCTCTTGTTGAGTGACGTGGAAATCTTCTCGGAAGTTGATGAACGACTCTGCCATCTTGATGGGGGGCAGCAGAGATGAGAAGTATTCATCGGCGATGCGGAATTCCTCGCGCTCTTCGTCAGAAACGCCTTGTCGGACGACGCATTCGATGACGTCTTCGCCGGCCCGCTGTGCGGCGTCGATGGAGTTGTATCCGCATAGCAGGTAGAACTTTCCTTTTTCGGCGAGAACGACTGGCATGCGTCGCTGTCGGCGTCGGCGCGCCCATTTTCTGTGGGCCTTGTCGTAGGCTGGCCGGTTTGGGTCTGGGAGGATGTTTTCAATCGCGATTCGCATCAGAAACGTCCTGTCTGCTAAGCCCTGAGGCTGTCCGAAACGTCGTGTTATGAGAGATTCTGTATTCCAAGAAAGGTATTGAAAAGAAACTGTCCCTTTGGTGTCCAAACGGGAAACAGTGTTTTCCATTGTTCTGGTTGCATTTGGAAAATGACTGGCTTATACTCGCGTTAGCTGAGAGAACAAGTGGGAATTTCAGTTTGAAATCATGGCAGTTGAGCCAAATCTGAATCCGCCGTACGTCGCTTATCGGACATTCCGAACTTTTCTGGAATCTCTTGCGATCAGCGTGCCCGATAGAATCGACCGTTCGGTGTTCGATTCCAAATTTTCTGGAACGGCGACCTCGCAGATAAACAGCGCGTTGAGGTCGCTAAAACTCATCGATGCTGAAGGCCGGCCAAGCGAAGCGCTCAGGTTGCTGGCTGGAACGCAGGGCGACCAGCACCAAAAGGTTCTGGAACAGGTCCTGAAGAGTTATTACACTCCGGTTTTCCGTTTGGATTTGGAAAGGGCTACGAAGGCGCAGTTCCGTGAGGCGATGCGGGAGTTTGGCTGTACGGAATCGATGCTTATCAAGTGCGAGACGTTCTTTATCCATGCGGCTCAACATGCTGGAATTGCGTTGTCGCCGTATCTGAGGTCGAATCGGAAGTCGGGGGCACGTTCTCGTTCGAGTTCCAGAGCTTCTCGGAATGCGACACGACAGCAGAATACGGACAATGGAAACGAGGCTGCTGTTTCGGTAGGTGTCGAGAGTGGTGCGGGTGCGTTGACGATGAGAGAATTGGCATTAAAGGTGCTTGACAAGTACCCGGATTTTGATCCGACCTGGTCGCAGGAGACACAGGCGAGTTGGTTGGAGGGTATGAACAAGCTGCAAGAGACGTTCAACGTTCGAAATCTCGTCGATAGCCAGTAGTTGCAGAGCTAGAGAGTTGTCATCAGAGGAACTTCGCCTGACAGAGGAGCCGAGGAACCGATCCGAAGGCGAAGACGCGGAGGCGGTGTCTCCGGAGTCAGGTGCGGCTCGCGGCGAGAGTGATGGTGCGTCGTCCGTGGGCATGGCGGATATCCAAGCGACACTTGCGAAATTGGAGGAGCAGATTGGGGCGTATCGGCGGATGTTGGCTGAACAAGAGGTGGCTGCTAGCCTCGAGCGGACAGAAGCAGACAGGGAGGCAAAGAAAGAGGCATCGCCGCTCGGCGGTATAGATGAAGAGGAACTTGGGGATGTTGCGGAATCTATCGCGTCTGATTATGTTGCTTTTTTCGCTGGGTTAGACGCGGTGGCAGAAGCGGCGGTCAAGGGAGAAAGGAATGGTGTGGATAGCGAGGTGGAACGGGTTGCTAGCGATGCAGTTGAGGTCGAGGAAGAGGAGGTTGGATTGGCGGAGCCTTCGGTGGAGTTGCCGGAGCTGTTTGGCGAGTTGGAATCGCAACTGGCGATGGGGTTGCATCGGAATGCGTCGGTGGCAGTTTATGAGAGTGGCGAGGAGCATCTGGTTTATCTGAGTTCGGATACGGGTAGCGGTGTAACTCCGGAGCCGCAGCCTTTGTTCCGGGCGTTTTCGTCGGGTAAGGCGATGGCGGCGGCGGTGATTTGGCGGTTGTTGGATGCGGGTGTCGTGGGCATTGATTCGCCAGTGGTTGATTATTGGCCGGAGTTTGCTCAGCGTGGCAAATCGAAGGTTACGGTCCGGCATGTGTTGACTCATACCGCGGGGCTGCCTCGGGATTATGGTCGGGGCGACGTTGATTGGGGAGATTGGGGTCGGATGAGTGACATATTGGCTTCAATGGATTTGGAGTATGAGCCTGGGGAGGTTATTCACTATCATGCGATCACTTTTGGGTTGCTAGTTGGGGAGATAGCTAGTCGGGCGACTGGAGTTGCGTTTGAGGAGTTGTTTGATCGGGAGGTCAGGGATCCGTTGGGGCTGGTCGATACTCGATTTTCGATTGGTGCCGACGATGTTGATGCTCGGAGTCGGGTGCAGAGATTGTATACGGCTGACGATTATCACGATTTGGAGATGCCGATGAAGATGGACTGGTTGCTGGACAATCAGATTGTCTCGCCGGGGGCTAGCTGCATCACTTCGGCTCGGGATTTGGGTAGGTTGTATGCGGCGGTATGTAATGGTGGTGTTGGTTGTGATGGTGAGGTGTGGCTGAGTCAGGGAGCGGCGGCGAATGTGTTCGCAACTCATGCCTCGGCTTACAACATCGAAGAAATGTCGAGGGTTCGGGTTGGACAGGGAATCTGGATGTTTGATGACCAGCCGAACCGAATGGGTGCGCCTTCAGGATCTTCGGCGTTTGGGCACGGAGGTATGGGGAGTTCGATAACTTGGGGGGACCCGGAGAATGGGCTTTCGGTGGCGATTATTACGGATACGATGCAGGAAGAGGAGTTGAATGGGACGCGGTTGAATAGGATTTCGGCTGCTGTTCGGCGGGATATGGGGTTGGAGGTGGGATCCGTGGCAGATTTTTAGGGCGAAGTGTGAGGTTTCGTCAGCTGTCTTCCTTTATAACGCGGTAGTGGGATTGGGCTAGGCCTGAGGGGTATTGGGTTGTTTTGATTAGTTGGAGGTGGATGTCTTTGGGGGTGTTGCCGAATAGGGGTATGCCTTCGCCGATTAGGACTGGGAGGGTGGTGATGATGAGGTCTTCGATGAGGCCTTTATTGAGGAAGGATTGGATGGTGATTCCGCCGTCGATGTAGACGCGGTTCCAGCCTTTTTGGTCAAGGGTTTCGAAGAGGGCGTGAGGGGTTTGGTTGGTGATTGTGACTTTGTCGGTTAGGTGGGGTGGGATGTCGGAGTTGGTTAGGGTGCTGGAGAGGACGATTACGGGTTTTGGGTAGGGCCATTCGGTGTCGGCGGTCAGGTTGAGGACTACTTCGTATGTTTTGCGACCGAATATGATGCGGTCGACGGAGTCGATGAATTGGGTGTAGCCGTGCTCTTCTGAGAGGGTGCCTTGGTTTTCGAGCCAGTCGATCGAGTGGTCTTTTCGGGCTATGTATCCGTCTAGGCTGGTTGCGATGAAGACGTGGCCGGTTGTCATTCGAGTTCGCCCCAGCGGACGCCGGTTTTGGTTTCGACTAGGAGGGGTACTTCTAGGGACATTGCGGCAGGCATCATGTCGTGGGCGAGAGATGTGATCTCTTCGAGTTCTCCGGGGGCGACTTCGAAGATGAGTTCGTCGTGGACTTGTGCGGTCATGCGCGATTCGAGGCCGCGGCGGTGGAGTTCGTCGGCGATGTTGATCATTGCGATCTTTATGACGTCGGCGGCGGTCCCTTGGATGGGCATGTTTACGGCGACGCGTTCGGCGGCGGCGCGGTGTCCTTGGTTGGCTGAGCGCAGGTCGGGCAGGTAGCGCCGGCGGCCTTTGAGGGTTTCGGCGTAGCCTCGCATTTTGGCGGTCTGTTTCTGGTATTCGATGAAGTCTCGGATGCCGGGGTATTTGCCGAAGTAGAGGTCGATGAACTCTCTGCCTTGTTGTACGGAGAGGTCGGTCTGGCGTGCGACACCTTGTGGTCCGAGGCCGTAGATGACGCCGAAGTTTAGGATTTTGGCGATGCGGCGTTGTTCGCTTGTGACGTCTTGGACGCCGTACATTGCTTGAGCGGTGGCGTCGTGGATGTCTTCGCCGTTGCGGAAGGACTCCAACAATCCGGGTTCTCGCGACATGTGGGCTAGGATGCGGAGTTCGATCTGGGAGTAGTCGGCGGCGAGGAGCTGCCATCCGGTGTCGTACATGGTTGAGAATGCGTTGCGGATCTCGCGGCCTAGGGGTGTTCGGACGGGGATGTTTTGGACGTTGGGGTCGTTGGAGGCTAGGCGACCGGTGGCGGACCCGGCTTGGTTGAAGGTTGTGTGGACGCGTCCGGTAGCTGGGTTGACCATCTTGGGGAGAGCGTCGGCGTAGGTTGACTTGAGTTTGGAGAGTTCCCGGTAGCGGAGGACGGCGTCGATGAGTTGGTAGATGCGGTCGTCGAGGCCGGAGGTGTTCCTCATGCGGTCGAGGGCATCGGCATTCATGGACCATCCGGTTTTGAGTCGGCGTGTCGGGGGTGCGCCCCAATCGTCGATGAGGATGGTGCCGATTTGGCGTGTGGATGCGATGTTGAATTCGCGTCCGCCGACAAGGACGTTGGTGGCCTGTTTGATTTGGTCGATCTCTTCGCCGAGGGCTGCGGAGAATTTCTTTAGGACTTCGGTTTCGACGACCATGCCGGTGCGCTGCATCTCGATGATGACGGGGAGGAGGGGCATCTCGATGGATTCGAAGACGCTGCGTGCGTTGTGCCCGTCGAGTTCACCGTCGAAGTGTCTCCATAGGCGGTATGTGAAGTCGGCGTCTGCGGCGGCGTATGGGCCGGCGGCTTCGATGTCGACTTCGGACATTGTTATTTGTTTGCGTCCGGTGCCGATGAGGTCGGTGATGGGTGTCATCTCGGCGCGGTAGAGTTCTAAGGCGAGATCTTTTAGGCCGATTCGGTTGTGTCCGCAGAGGCTTGCGGCGATCATGGTGTCGAAGTTGGCGTTGTTGATGTCGATGCCTGCTTCGCGCAGGACCATCATGTCGAAGTTGGCGTTGTGTGCGGCTTTGGGGACTTTGGGGTCGGCGAAGAGGGGTGCGACGGTTTCGAGAACGCGGGTGCGGTCGATCTGTTCGCCGGAGCGATGACCGAAGGGGATGTAGCAGGCAACGCTTTCCGCGTTTGAGAATGACATGCCGACCATCCCGTCTTGCATGGCGTTGGTGCCGTTGGTCTCGGTGTCGTATGCGAAGCCGTCGGCGGTTGCGAGGCGGTTGACGAGTTCTTGGAGTTCGGCGTCAGTGGTGATGACGGTGTATTTTCCGAGGGGGCCGTCGGATGAAGCGGCCGGTTTTGCGGTTGCGGAGGTGGCGTTATCGGAGAAGAGGTCGCCTTGCTGTCGTCCGGTGATGGGCTGGGGGAATATGCCGCGTTCGGCGTCTTCGGCGCTTGGGATGCTGCGGACGATGGTCTCGCCGAAGCCGAGGTTCGTGAGTGCGGCGACGACGTCGGTGCGGTCGTATCCTCCGATGCGGCAGTGGTCGAAGTCGATTTCGATGGGGACGTCGGTGACGATGGTTGTGAGTTTGAGTCCGTCGTATGCGATCTTTTTGCCGTCGCGTAGGCGGTTCATGATGGACTTGGAGCCTCGGAGTTCCTTGGAGGGGATTTCGCCGACTTGGTCGAGGTTTTCGTAGAGGTTGTCGAAGTGTCCGAAGCGGTTTAGGACGGTGCGTGCGGCTTTGGGTCCGATTTTGGCGATGCCGGGAATGTTGTCTGAGGGGTCGCCTTCGAGGGCCTTTATCTCGGCTACGAATTCGGGTCCGAGTCCGTCGTAGCGGTCTTTGACGCCGTCGATGTCGTAGACGCGGGTGTCTCCGAAGCCGGAGTACATGAGGAGTTTTGTTTCGTCGGTGACGAGTTGGAGCTGGTCGGCGTCGCCGGTGAGGATGAGGGATCGGATGTTTTCGGTTTCGGCTTTACGGACGATGGTTCCGACTACGTCGTCGGCTTCGAAGCCTTGGATGGCGTATACGGGGATGTGCATGGCTTCGAGTACGGACTCGACCATGGGGATCTGAGCGTGGAGTTCGGGATCGATGGGCGGGCGTTGAGCTTTGTATTCGTCGAAGAGTTCGTCACGGAAGGTGGGTCCTCGGGTGTCGAAGGTGACGGCGATGTGTGTGGGCGAGTATTCGCGGATGGTGTAGATGAGGTTTCGGAGGAATCCGTATGCGCCGTGCGTCTGCTGTCCTTCGGAGTTTGTGAGTCCGCCGCCGCGAGAGAGAGCGAACCATGCTCGGAAGACCATGGAGTGGCCGTCGACGACTAGGATGAGGGGTTCGCGAGTGGTGGTTTGAGTAGAGGAAGTCATGGTTAGATGGTTAGTTTGGGTTTGGTTGCGATTATATGGGTGTCTGAACGGGGATTTTTGGGGGTTTTGTGGGATTCTTGGGATTTGGTTCTGGTTGTTTGGGGTGTTGGTTGTGTTCTGAACTAGGATGCTAATGATGGGGTAAGGATTTTAAGGATGGGTTTTGGTTGTTTGGGGGAATGCGCTGGGGGAGTTCGTCTGGCCCCGCACCTCCCCTCGCCCTCACCCCGGCCCTCTCCCGCCCAGCGGGAGAGGGGGAAGAGCGCCTGCGGCGCTCTATGCGGCAAGGTTTGCTTTTCTCTGGATGGGCGTTCCGCCCGCTGAAGCGCCCGCTTTTGCGGGAATGACGTGGGCTTTGCGGGAATAACGATAGTGGGCGCGTTTAATTTGGGGTTTTAGCCCCTCTCCTTGCGTTTCCGATTTCTCGGTTCTTGGGTTTGCGCCTCTGCCGTCTTCAACGACAGAGGCTTGGTTGTTGGTTTTTGGGTGAGCCTGTTTCTAACAGTCTCGGTCCGGCGCACGTTTCCGGATAGATTGTGCGCCGGGGGTTGGCCCCGGAGGGTTCGGGATGCCGAGCAGTCGACATGTACCTTCCGCACGCGTCGCACGTCGCCATAACGTACGACATGACCCTCGCCTGTAGTCAACCGATCGGTAGTTCGATTGAATATTTGGGCGGTGTCAATCACTGGCTTGTACTCCAGCTCACGCCGTGGTCTCTCCCGTGCAACGATATGGGATCGACGTTACGCGTCCACGGATAACTGACCGCCCTCGACGGCCCTGGCTGGGCCGTATGACTCGTGTTGCGAGGCCCCGTGGGCGCGGCAGACGGCGAGCTTCTCCTCGCTGCCGGCGAGCGCGATGACATGCGCGCCCCAGGCCCTGCCGATCTGGATCGCCGCCAGCCCGGAGCCGCCTG
>JAJEGY010000021.1 GCA_022819585.1 Dehalococcoidia bacterium
CACATACTCCTCAGTCAGGTCGCATCCCCAGGCCTCGCCGAAGCCGTCGCCGCAGTGCAGATCGACCCGCAACTCGACCTCAGGATGATCCAACGCCGCTATCACGCTCTGGACGTTATATGCGATCGCTTTGCCCTCGAACACGATCTGAATCCCGTTCACGAAGATGTCGATCTTCGATTCAACGAGCGGAATGCCGGTCTTACCTACCGCCATCATGATCCGCCCCCAGTTCGGGTCTCGACCGTACACCGCTGTTCGCACCAACAACGATGCAGCCACCGAACGCGCGGCTTTGCGTGCATCTGCGTCCGAGTACGCGCCCTCCACAATCGCGGTGATCAAGTGCCGCGCACCTTCTCCGTCTCGCGCCAACTCGATGGCGAGATGACGGTTGACATATTTGACTGCACTCACGAACTTCGCCGAGTCAGCATCTCCACCAGCAACTCTAGGACTACCCGACGCACCATTCGCCAGAATAGCCACCGTATCGTTCGTACTCTGATCGCCATCGATATCGATCTGGTTGAAGCTCAGCGTCACTGCTTCCGAAAGAGTCGACTGGAGGAACGATTGCTCAACATCAGCGTCCGTCGAGATGAAGCACAGCATCGTTGCCATGTTCGGGTGGATCATCCCCGCTCCTTTAGCGCATCCACCCACGGTCACTGTGGAACCGTCACTCGCCTCATACTGCACCGCCACCTGCTTGGGATGCGTGTCTGTCGTCATGATCGCCTTCGCGAACTCCAGACCCGCATCGTCGCCGGCTCGAACACCAATCCGCGGCGTGTAGTCCCTGATCAAATTCATCGGGAGTTCAACGCCGATCACGCCGGTCGATGCCACTAACACCTCATTCGCATTCACCCCGAGTTGCGAGGCACCTATCGATGCCACATCTCGCGCATCGATCAATCCCTGTTCGCCAACCGAACAGTTCGCACACCCACTATTCGCGATAACTGCCCTCGCATTACCACGCGCAACTACATCCTTCGACACTGTCACCGAGGGGGACATGATGCTGTTCCGCGTGAAAGTTCCGGCAACGGTGCAATCTCGCTCGGAATAGAGCAGACCCAGGTCGTACTTGTCTTCCCCCGGCGTCTTGATGCCGGCGAAGACACCACCGGCCTTGAAACCTTGTGCCGACGCGACACCGCCGCCGTCTACTATCGTCAGATCGTTATCGTTAGACATTGCTTACATCTCAACCGACACTCGTTACGCTGTCGGTATTGGCCTGCTTACTCTTCAAAGGCGAAAATCACCCTATGAAATAGACTTTATAAGAGAGAAGCCACCGTCCCAATTGGCAACGTATTTTTCCTCGTCGGGGTCCTTGAAATGCTCGAAACTCACAAAGCCGATGTTCTAGTCGCAGGTCAAGGTGCCGCTGCTTTCGCCGCTGCTTTATACGCCGCCAGATACCAACTCAGCACCGTCATCGTCTCCGAATCCTTCGGCGGTGAGACCGCCATCGGCGGACTCATCGAAAACTACCCCGGCGCACCAGACATCGACGGTTTTGATCTCATGCTCAAGTTCAAAGAGCAGGTCGACAAGCTCGAAGTCCCCACCATCACTC
This sequence comes from Dehalococcoidia bacterium, assembly GCA_022819585.1. Classification (GTDB taxonomy): domain Bacteria; phylum Chloroflexota; class Dehalococcoidia; order Lucifugimonadales; family Lucifugimonadaceae; genus Bin127. The sequence continues at coordinate 1,595 of JAJEGY010000021.1, forward strand.
GAAACCTTGAAGCGGTCGAACCCAGCGGCGACCGTTTCATCTGCACCCTCGACGGCGGTGACATCGTGGACGCACGTTCCGTCATCCTCTGCGTTGGCCGCGAACGCCGAACTCTCGGCTTGCCCAACGAGGAGGAATGGACCGGCAAAGGCGTCTCCTACTGCTCCACTTGCGACGCGCCCCTTTACCGAAACAAGGAAGCCGCTGCTGTCGTCGGTGGCGGTAATGCTGCAACCGAAGGCGCGATCCTACTCGCACGATACGCCAAACACGTCTATCTCATTTACCGAGGAGACGAACTCTGGCGACCAGAGCCGATTCAGCTAAAAGTTCTGTCTCAAATCCCTAACGTCCGCGTCCTGTTGAACACAACGGTCACTGAACTCATCGGGACGGACCTCGCCGGATTGACTTCCATCCGAATCTCACGACCGATGGACGACAACGAGACCGTCAACATCCATCCCGACCAGACCGAGCCGATGAACAAGTCTCGCGAAGACGACCACGGCAAAGACGTCATCGACCTTGATGGCATCTTCATCGAGGCTGGTGCCGACCCTCGGCTGGAAATCCCCAACATGCTCGGACTCGACCTCAACGAAGAGACCGACGAAGTGCACGTAGACCGCGGGCAACGGACCAGCATGCCAGGCGTCTACGCCGCCGGCGACCTGACCGACGGCACATCTCTCAAACAGACCGTTACTGCCGCATCACAAGGTGCCATCGCTGCACTCTCCGCGTATGGCTACGTCCTAGCAGGCGAACACCACTACGAAGCGGCTTGATCTACCACAACCACCATCGCCATGAAGGCGTAACAATGAGAGCGCCGATCAGCACAACTTCGCAGGAACGTCTAGTAACCGCGCCCGACATTCCGCACGTTGAACCCAAACTCGGAACGGTCGCCGTTCTCTACACCAAACCGGAAACCGTTCTAAGCGACTATGCCGACTTGATGGATCTGGCGGGATACCGGGATTCGCTCACACCGGACATTCCCACTCTCCTGAAAGTAAACATCTCTTGGCAGCACTACTACCCCGCCTGCTCAACTGCCCCTTGGCAGATTGAAGGGGTGGCGAATAAGTTGCGAGCCGATGGCTTTGATGACCTGACCGCGGCACACAACGGGACAGTGGTCGTTGATCCTGTCGAAGGCCGTATCAAAAACAAACACGCCAGTGTCGAAGATCGGCTCGACATCCCGCACGTCATCCTCGACACTCCTGAGATGGAGTGGGTGCGTTACAAACCCCAAGCCGAGATGCTCGTACTAAACGACATCTACAAAGACGGCATCTACATCCCCGAGATGCTTCTCGGGACCAACATCATCCAACTCCCGACCGTCAAGACCCATGTCTTCACCCAAATGACCGGCGCCATGAAGAACGCTTTCGGCGGTCTATTGCACCGATACCGTCACTGGACTCATGCCCAGATACACGAAACCCTCGTTGACCTTTTGCAGATCCAACGCGAGATTCACAGCGGCCTTTTCGCCGTCATGGATGGGACATTTGCAGGCGATGGTCCCGGCCCGCGAGCCATGCGCATCCACACGAAGAACATCATTCTCGCCTCGGCGGATCAGGTGGCGATCGACGCAGTAGCTGCCAAACTCATGGGTTTCGATCCTATGTCCATACCCAAAATCCGCATCGCACACGAAATGGGACTAGGCATCGGCAACCCCGCCGAAATAGAAATCAAGGGCGACGACATCGCCAATGTCAAATGGGACTTCTCCCCAAACGAAAACACCTTTGCATCCCGGGGTCAAAAACTCATCTACTGGGGACCGTTGAAACCACTTGAGGGCATGTTGCTGCGATCACCCATCACTCCTTGGGCGTTTGTGGCCTCGAATCTCTATCACAACGAATTTTGGCTCCGGTTTGTGGGCCGCAAACGCGTCAAAGAAGCTCTGAAAACCCCTTGGGGAGAATTCTTCAGGAAGTATTGAAGGCCTCGGAACGGTCATCGCTCCGTTGAATAAAACCCGTCCTTGAGTTAACCTTAAATGTCAGGCATTGGAGCGAATTCGCACAGTGTCACCGTCCGAAAACGGCCCCGTGGTGTAGTGGCCTAACACGCCTCCCTGTCAAGGAGGAGATCGGCAGTTCGAATCTGCTCGGGGTCGCCACTTCTTCTCTCTGCCCCAATTCGAATTCGTAGAATCGCGCCAAATCGATAACTCGCACACGCAGATAGTCTATGAGCCTCTACGAAGCCGCCTTTCCGTTCCAAGACGATGTCCTAGCGCTCCCAGTCTCAGACATCGACGACACGGCTAAATGGTACGCCGAGGCCTTCGGCCTGATCGAAGTCGAACGTCACGACGCCCCTGTCCGAACCGTCATCATGGAACGCGACGATACCCGCATTGGCTTCGCAATCAACGGTGGCGATCCCACTCAAGATGGCGCCGCTATCCGAGTATCCGACATCCACCGTGCCAAAGAGGAGCTTGAAAGCAACGGCGTTGAAACATCAAACTGGCGCATCGACGAACGCGACGGCCGCAGACTCCAAGTTTTTTTCGTTGTAGCTCCTGACGGCCTCTGCTATTACTTCCACCAACCTATCGACTGATCCCTTCCGTCACGGCGAAGCCTCCCTTATCATTCCCTATGGAATATAAGGAGTCCCCTGATGAAGATCACCGATCTCAAGTGCGCCATCATCGGCGATAACCCCATTGTCCGCATCACGACCGACGAAGGTATCGACGGCTTCGGCCAGGCGGAGTGGACAAAACCCTACCTTAAGCCATTCGTCCTTTACTACAAGGACGCGATCCTTGATCAAGATCCTACCGATGTGGAACGCGTCGTGAGTCGCATTCGCAGGCTTGGCAGCTTCAAACCCTGGGGCGCTGCGGTCAGCGCCATCGAAGTGGCACTTTGGGACATCGCCGGTAAAGCGGCTGGAGTGCCGGTGTATAAACTCCTCGGCGGCAAGGTCAGAGACAAGGTGCGTGTCTACAACGGCGGAGTGCGCGTTCCGCTTAAAGGCAACGATCCAGAGCACTATGCCGAAAATATGGCCGCGATGAAGGAGTTCAAAGAGGGCTTCTCCATAATCAAGCAGGGCATCTCGTTCCACTCCCAGATGGCCGCTGAGGTGCCTAACTACTTCTACGGCGAATTGCCGAAATATAGCGGGCCGCCGCGCGGTGGGGTGCGTCCCCCGGTCGGAGGACCACTCACCGAGCAGGGGCTGAAACACACCATCGCCTGCGTAGAGGCCATGAAGGATGTGCTTGGCGATGAGGTCGGACTCGCCCTTGACTGCGGTCCCGGAATGACGGTTCACGACACACTCAGGCTTGCCAAAGCACTCGAACCGCTGAACATCATGTGGCTCGAAGACACCATCACCGGCGACTACACGCCGTACGTCCTCCCCGAACTCTTCCGTGAAGTTCAGATGCAAACCTCCACGCCGATCCATACCGGCGAGCAGATCTATCTCCGCCAGAACTTCAAAGACCTAATCGAAACCAAAGCTGTGAGAGTCATCGGCCCCGATCCCCTCGACGTCGGCGGCTTGGCCGAACTCAAGTGGATCGCAGAGTACGCGGACATGCATGGCATTATGATTGCCCCTCATGGCGTTGCAGACGGTCTGATCGGAGTGGCCGCGCACGTCCATCTTGCCGCAACTCTCCCACGGAACTACATCGCCCTTGAATATCCGGCAGGCAAACCCGAATGGTGGTACGGCATCATCGACGGACTGCCCGACCCGATCGTCGAAGATAGCCATATCAAAGTCTGGGACACTCCCGGACTAGGCGTCCAATTCAACATCCCCGAAGCGAAGAAACACCTTTTGGACGAGGATAAAGGGTTTTTCGACTAAACCGAGGCGGCTACCCGACACATCCTCACACCCTCGCGTCGTGCCGTTGCAAATCACCTTCCCATCGCAACAACCTGCCGTCCGCGGTGACCAAGGTCCCACCAAGAGTCATAGCCGTGGCGACGATTATTCGATCCGCTGGATCGTTCGGCAGCCCTTCGACCTCGGTTGACAGAATCCCAATTTCCCCTGTTAATGGGATTTCCTCAACACCCAGCGATAACGCTGTTTGATGCCAAAACCGAGCCGAAACCTCCATGCGTAGGCGACCTTTTCCTAAGAGCATCCCAATCTCCCAGAAGGAAAACGAAGACACGAACAGACTTCCTTCCCACAGTGCCTGATCAATTGCTCGACGAGCCGTTGAACCGAGGCTATAGTCTCCATCCACGAACCAAATCAACGCGTTGGTATCAAGGACGGTGCTCATTATTTCATCGCGTCCCACTCAACGTCTATCGGGGAAATGATGTCGCCCTTATACGTGATCATTCCGCGCATCGCACCGAACATCGATTTCCGCAGTTCACGGGGCTGAGACAACTCAGCAACCGGTTTCCCGCGCTTGGTGATCACAACCCGCTCCCCGGTCTCCGCCACCTCGTCCATGATCTTCAAACACTTCGCTTTGAATTCGGATGCCGTGAAGGTGCGAATCTTTTTCCCGGCGATTCCTTCCTGATGAACCTCAACACTGTCCATCGCGCCCTCCTCGAATGACTATGGTCATGACTATGGTCATTTATGCTATCATGCCACTCGGCGAAACGGCCAGCCTATCCCATGCCCCGCCAGTAACGTCGACCTTCCCACCTAACGATCGTCCCCCAACCCGGCGGGCTGAGATGGCTTCCCAACACGGTCATGCCTTCTCGCTCCGCACGATCCAACACTTCATGTCGGACCTTCATCGCCTCGGCCGGATCCGTATCCAGTGCGAACGGTAGATCGGTGTCTGTGGCATGCATCGGATTAATCAGGATGTCGCCTACGAACAGCGCCCGTTCCCTGCCAGATGAAAGGAGTAGTGCCATATGGCCGGGGGTATGGCCGGGGGTTGGGACGGCTGTTATGCCGGTCGCCAGTTCCGTCTCGCCATCCATCAAGTCCAAAACGCCGATCTCATCGAGAGGTATGACGCTTCGCTCGATCGGCTCCATTCCGAACTCGCTGTCTTCGTCCGGAACGGTGAAGTGCTCCCAGTCTGCACGGTGCACCGTGTATCGGGCATTGCTGAATGTAGGGACATTACTCGTGGCCGGATCGATGTTCCAACCCACATGGTCAGCGTGTAGATGCGACATGAAGACAGTGTCGATGTCATCGGTGGCGATGCCTTTTCTCGCCATATCGTCCATTAACTCAGCCGATGTCTCAGAGCCCAACATCCTCCCATGCGGACCAAACCCCGTGTCCGCGATCACGTTCTTCCCTGCTGACGACATCATGAACACGCCTAGATTCATCAAGAAGTGCTGGCCAGAAAAACACTCGGGGAATATGTCGTAATAGTGAGACCAGTGCTCCAACGGAGTATCAGAAAACATCAGCCGCGGATCAAAAACCACACCTCCATCGCTCAGGGACGTTACTTTTATGCTTCCGACATCTAGGACCTCTTGCCTCAATGTCAAAATCCTTTCCAGTAGCGCTTACCTTCCCAATGGACCAGAGTCCCCCATCCGGGCTGACTGAGATGACTGCCCAAGACGATCATCTCTTCACGCTCCGCCATGTCTAAGAGATGATGCCGAGTCTTCTTGCCCAACTCTTGGTCTGTATCTGGCCAGTACGTCAAATCTGGATCAGTCACATGCATCGGTGATCCTAGAACGTCGCCGATCAACAGCGCCCGTTCCCTGCCTGATGAGATCAACAGACTCATATGTCCCGGTGTATGGCCGGGCGTATGTATCGCTGTTATGCCTGGCGCCAGCTCCGTCTCTCCCTCTATCAGATCCAAAACTCCGGCCTCATCCAACGGAATGACGCTGCGCTTCACCGCCTCACTACGGATAGGATCACCATCCAATATCTCCGGCGACGTGAAATGTTCCCAGTCATCACGATGCACTCGATAGCGAGCGTTCTCAAACGTCGGCTTAGACAGCTCCTCCGGCCGCGTGTTCCATCCGACATGGTCACCGTGCAGATGCGTTAGGAATACTGTACCGATCTCGTCTGTCCCGATCCCCTTCCGCGCAAAATCGTTCATCAGGTCTGCTGGAGTATCCGACCCGAGCATCTGCCCATGCGGACCAAACCCTGTGTCCGCCACCAGAGTCTTACCCGACGAACGCATCACGAACACCCCGAGATTCAGATAGAAATACGGCTTGGAGAAATACTCGGGGAATATGTCGTAATACTGCTCCCAATGCTCCAACGGAGTATCCGGGAACGTAATCCGCTGATCAAAGACCAACTGACCATCACTCAGCGACGTGATGGCGATATCACCAACATTCAAGACACCTTCTGACATTGCTACAGTGTAGCAACGATGCCAACGCTGGATGAGCTTTACGGTCTGCCTAGGAGGCTTGATCTAGTCCTTTAGGGGCGCTGGATACAGGAGGTGAATTTTGTTCGACAGTGATCAGTTCGAATGGCTGAGTTTCGATTGCTACGGCACTCTCGTCGACTGGGAATCTGGCATCTGCGATGCCGTCTCAAATGTCTTGGCCCGTCATGGAGTACACCGTTCGACGCCAGAGATTTTGGCGATGTTCTCTGAGATCGAGCCTCGGGTGCAGACAGCGCGCGGTTACCTAAGGTATCGAGATGTCTTGCACGAGGTCATGCATATGATCGGGACTGAACTCAATCTATCGTTTTCGGAAGATGATTTGGACAGCCTCGCCAAATCCTTGGCGGGGTGGCCGGTTTTCCCTGATGTAGTTGAAGCGTTGAGGACGTTAAAAGGTCGTTTCAAGCTAGCGGTCATCTCGAATGTGGATGATGACCTCTTTGCATCGACTGCGAAGGCGCTGCAGGTCGAGTTCGATGTGGTTGTGACGGCGGAACAGGTTAGGAGCTACAAACCGGATCTCCGCAACTTCAACGTCGCGGAGGAGCGCATGGAAGCGGCGAAGGGTAGATGGCTGCATGCAGCTGAAAGTCTTTTCCATGACATCGAACCGGCGAACCGGCTGGGAATCGCGAGCGTGTGGGTTAATCGCAAGGATCGCGGTGGCGGGACGCGGCAAACTGTTGCCAAACCTGATTTGGTCGTTCCCGATCTGTCGACGCTGGCTAGAAAGCTATGCTCTGCCTGACCGTCGGACAGGGATTTCATACACGACGCGCGATTGTAATGATCTCAGGACTGGAATCTGTGTAAGGTCGACAATCCCAGTCGCCGTATTGCTCGATAGTCGCCAAACCAGCGCCAGACAAAAACTTCGACAGAGATTCGTTGTCTAAAAATCTCAGAGTACTTTTGCTCACGATTGGGCTGTCCCAACTCGGGCTGGAATAGGCTGCAGTAAAGGAAACCAGGTCTCCAGCGATTGTGTTGTCAACTTGATGCGACATTGTGACCTTGGTCCCGCCAACTTCGATCGTGACCGCATTCTCGGGCACCCATGCCTCCCAACCCCGGACTAGCGGATTGCGCGTCTCGAACATGAAACGGCCATCGTGGGTGAGCGCAGATTGAATCGCTGCAAGGGATTCCCTAAGCTGGGTATCCTCGGTCAGCACTTGGAAGGCGTGACCTGTCATGACGACTAGATCAAATTGCTCTCGCCAATCGACGGATGAGATGTCAGCTTGGACCCATTCGATGTCACACCGTTTCCTTGCCTGCTGAAGCATTGCGTCTGCTGGATCTAGGCCACACAGTCTTCCCGAATGTCCCTTTTGCCTCGCCAATCGCAGCAATTCGCCGGTTCCGCAACCCACGTCCAGCACAGAATCGGCTGACATAACCTTCGGCAGGTAGAAGTCGAAATCACGTCGTCCCGCGCAGAAAGCGTCGTAAAGTTCGGCCAGCTTCGGTTCTGAAAAATGTCGATCGACCAATTCGGGCCCTGCGCGCGAGTTTGAAGAACCGAGTTCGCTCGCTATGTCCTACTGGTCCGCGAAGCAGTCGGATGAGGCTGCCACGGCCGTATCGAAGGCAGGGAGCACTGCTGTTGGGCCTCCCGCGTAGAGCGACGCGTCGACCTTGTCGAGGATGCACATCGCCGCTGTGTCTCCGATCTCGGCGCTGTCTGAGATTCCGTCTACTTCCAGACCACAGGACTGCGCGCCGAAGAGCAAGGTCACAAAGTCGCCTGCTTTGATCTGGTTGCGAGCGCCAAACTCGGCGAAGGCACGCACAGAGGTTTGTGAGGGATCGTCTGAGTTAGTCAGCTCTTCGATCAGGCAAGAGAGTTCGGAACCCTCAACGTTGCCTACGCTGTCAGGCAGATCGAGGTAGTCGGTAGCCACTCCGCAATCACTGAATGCCGTCACTACTTCTATGTGGTCTTCGTTGGTGGGTACCCAGATGCGGTCCAAGAAGACTTCGCCGAACCGGATCGGGCCGAGGGCATCAGCGACGCATCGAGCATCGTTCTCCAGCATGATGGTACCGTCGGCGATTGCGTAACCGGCGTCACCTTGACGGCACCTGATGTCGGCGATCAAGAAGGGAGTGAAGTTGTTGAAGAACGCTTCCATGGCCTCGCGGTCGGCGGTGTTCGGTTGTTGAACGGGTTCGAAATAGCGTTCAGGACCTAGTTCATCGACCATGCATTCCTGCACATCGATGAAGGTCATGCCAGAACCGATTTCTGCTCGGTCAGGCTGGTTCGCAAACAACGCCTCTTCGAATTCCAGACGCTCCGCGTCGCTTAGGCAGAAATGGGCTGAGATCCACTCTTCAGACACCTGCGCGGCGTCAAACACGCCGAACAGCGGTTTGATGGTTGGGTTTTCCAGCGTAGTTCCCACGCAGTCAAGCGTCTCGTCCGACAAGTTCGCTCCGACGATCGCGATCCGACCCGCGGCGATGTTACGAGTAGTGGTGTCGCTCAAACACTCGTCGAACTGTTCCAACAGACCGATAGGCGGTCTGGCTCCTACCGTAAAGAATTGCGACATCGTATCGGGGTCGCCCGCGTAAGCGATCATGCATGTGACCTCTCCTTCGGGCAGTGAAGCCAAGAAGCCTTGCGGATCGGTCACGTAGTCGACCAAGATGGGTTCGAAGGGTGCGGTATCAGCGTCATAGGTCTTTGCCAACGCAGTGGCTTGTACCAGCAGATCATCTGCGGTCTGAGTCGCGGCAGCATTGGCCGCATCGGGATTGATGCCCGATACCAAGATGATGTCGAATGTCAAGGTCGCGTTCGCGGGTATCACCGGTGGTGACCCGGCCGCGCCGTACGCCAAATCTGGAGGTATCACTACACGACGACGTTCGCCGACCTTCATCTGAGTTAGGGTCATCTGCCACCCTGGGATTACTGCGCCTACCGGGAAAACGGCTGGTTGCGATCTTGTGTACGAACTATCGAAAATGCAACCGTCGTCGAGCCAGCCCGTGTACTGGACATCCACCTCCCAATCCAGCTTAGGCTGTGCACCTTCGCCCTCTTTGATCGTCACGAACTCCAACCCGTTGGGATCGGTCGATAAATCAGCCTCATCAACATCGTCCAGCTTTGGGGCGTTAGGTGGATATGCGGCGTTTAGACAGGTTGCGCCAAATTCGTCGAATGCGGTTGCAAGCACGTCTTCTGTTGTTACTTGACCATTCGCTCCCGCCTCCATGGTCGACTCGGCATCGGCTGCAGCAGTTTCCGGGGGATCGGTTGGGACAGGGGCTGGCGTGACTGTGGGTTCTTCTACGGTGTCGGCTGTCGGATCGATCACTTCATCGCCGCCGGAACATCCGACTATGCCGATCACAACCAGCAACGGCACCAAAACGAACAATACTCGGGTTGACACTCTGACCTCGTTAACTTGGTGCGTCAGAACCAACCAAGAATGACGCGCTACCTCGATGTCTGACAATGGGATACGCTCGGAGGACTCGACTAAGGATCACAGCGCCCCGCCTCGATTGCCACCAAGCCGAACACGCGTAACCGCCAAAGTATACAAAAACCAACCTATTTTCCCTTTGACGGACGGGTCGTTGGTGACGTGGTGAAAGCTAGGCTTGCCAAGAACTCAAACTCCTGTCGGCCTAGCCCTAAACCTCGAGAACCTATCTCCGAACATGAACTCCTCGATGTCGATCCTCTCGCCGCCGAGGTCATTCGATGCGTTAGCCGCCAATACCGAGGCCAATGAGTTTAATGACGATCGGTAGGTGTTCCGGGTTAAGGAGTCGTCTTCCTTGATGATCGACTCCAAGAATGTCTTTGCCAACTCATATGTGTTCGGTATCGCCATACCGTCGAATCCTGGATCCTCGCAGATCACCTTTCGGGTTTCGTCGATGCCCGGCCGCAATGCTGGTGACCAATCATCGCCGTCGTAGTGGTAGTCGATGATCCGGTTGCCTTCGAACTTGATCGTGCCGTGTTCCCAGATGACGCAGTCGAAGCGTCCGTTGTAGTAGGACCTGCCGGGTTTTGTGAAAACGAGCGTGCCAATTGCTCCTTTTTTGAAGCCGTAGGTCACGTTGTAGTAGATGGGGTTGTCGCCTTCGGTCTGCCAGAGATGCTTTGGACGTTCTACGTATGATGCTCTGACCCACTCCACATCGTCGTCGGACCAGTAGCGCATGATGTCGGTTTGGTGGATGCCTGCCTCGACCATTGAGGTTCCCGACCAAGCGCGGTTTGCTGTCCAGATACGGTTTTCAGGACCGCCACGTTCCTCGGTGTGGGTATGTTTGACGCCGTGACCTTCGACAGCGCCTTCGGCGACCATCATCATGGCTGCCGTCCATTTGTCGGATAGATGGTCTCGGATTGCCTTGTACGCGGGGTGGAAACGCATTTGGAAGCCGACGGTGTTGGGGATGCCTGCGGCGTCGATGGCCTCGGCTTGTGAGAGGGCTTCTTCGAAGAAGAGGGTTTGGGGCTTTTCGGCGAAGACAGCGATGCCGGCTTCTGCGGCCCGTTCTATTTCGCCTCGGTGCTGGTTCGGCGGCATGGCGAACCAGATGACGTCGACTTCGCCGGAGCTGATCATCTCGTCTGCTGAGGAGAACAGCAACATGCCCCGGTCGTCGTAGTTGGGTTCCCATTGGTGGATCTTTTCGGGGCTTAGGTTCTCAGCAAAGGGATCGGCCAATGCGACGAACGAACCGATTTCCTCGGATTGCAATCTCACCAACTGTTGGAGATGGTTTAGTCCTCGTTGGCCTACGCCTACGAGTCCGACGCGTACTTGATTGGGCATTTTTGTGACTGCTTTCTTGTCTTCAGCTCGGGTACCCGCATCCGTTAGAAATGTATCGCCTCGTTTGTGACTGCGGCGGCGGCTTCTTTTACCACCTCTGACATTGTTGGGTGGGAGTGGGTAACGCGGTGGAGTTCTTCGCTGGTGCCTTCCAGGTATCTGAGCATTCCGACTTCTTGGATCAGCTCCGTGGCCTCGCTGCCGATGATGTGGGCACCGACGACTTCGCCGGTTTCGTTGTCTACGATGATCTTGGCGAAGCCGCTGGGGTCTCCGACGGCTACTGATTTGCCGGCGACTTGGAAGGGGACTTTGCCTACGCTGTAGTCGATGCCTTGGTCTTTCGCTTCTGCTTCGGTGATGCCGATGGAGGCGATCTGCGGGTGGCAGTATGTGCATCTCGGCATTGCGAGGTAGTCGTCAATTGGTTCGGGGTCGTGGCCGGCGATGGTCTCGGCGGCGACTATTCCTTGGTCGAATGCGACGTGGGCGAGTGGGAGTTTGCCGGTGACGTCGCCTACGGCGTATACGCCGGTGACGTTTGTGCGCATGTTTCCGTCGACTTCGATGAAGCCGGGACCATAGGTCTCGATGCCTACGTTTGCCAAGCCGATGTCGTCGGAGTTGGGTTGGACGCCTACGCCTAGAAGGACTTTGTCGCAGGTGAAGGTCTGCTCCTCGCCGTCTTCGCCTTCGGTGTAGGTAAGGGTGACGGTGCCGTCGTCGTTTTTGGTTACGCCTTTGACCATTGAGCCGGCGCTGATTTTGATGCCTTGGCGTTTGAATTGGCGCTCGAGTTCGGCGGAGACTTCCTCGTCTTCTTTGGGAACGATGCGGGGTAGGAGTTCGAAGAGCATGACTTCGACGCCGTATGCGTTGAAGTAGTAGGCGAATTCGCAGCCGATGGCTGATGCGCCGACGATGGCGACAGCCTCTGGCTGGTCTCTCAGTTCGAGGGCCTCCCTTGATGTGATGATGGATTGGCCGTCGATTTCTAGGCCGGGGAGGGATCGGGCGCGGGCTCCGGTGGCGATGATGATGTTCTGCGCGGTTACCCATTGGTCGCCGTCGATTTGGATGCGGGTCGAGGACATTAGGCGTCCGGTGCCCTCGATGACTGTGATGTTGTTCTTCCGCATGAGGTAGCCGATGCCTCGGGTGAGGGTGTTGGAGACGCGGCGGGAGCGGTCGACGGCTTTGGCCATGTCGAAGCGGACGTTGTCGAACTCGATGCCCCAGTCGCTTGCGTGCTTCATCTCGTTGACGAGTTCGGCGTTTTTGAGGAGGGACTTTGAAGGGATACATCCCCAGTTGAGACAGACGCCTCCGAGTCCGCCGATGCCAGTGCCGTCGTCTTTTTCGATGATGGCGACGTTCAGGCCGAGTTGGGCTGCTCGGATAGCGGCGTGGTAACCGCCGGGTCCGGCACCGATGACGACTAGATCGAAGGCGGTATCGGAGTTGGTCATTCGGGGTTTTTCCTCAGCTTTCCTCAGATGGGACGAGGTTCGATAAGCACAAGATTCGAGTCTATATCTCTAGGTTCAGCCGTCTACGCGGGTGAACTCGTACAGACCTCGGAGAATGAAGGCAGTTGTTGCTCCGAGTATGGTGGTGATGGTCGTTCCGATGGCGAATATGAGGAGGTATGGGAGCCAGTGGCCGGGACAGTCGAGGAGGGTTGTGCATACCCACCATGAGGTGATGATGTAGCCGATGAAGATGAGGGTGCCGAGGGCGAAGCCTGCGATGGCGCCGAATTTGACGCAGCGTTTCATGGTTTGGGATTCTAGATTTGGGCTCTAGATTTGGGCTGTGGGGAATCGATGATGCGGATGCGATAGAGTGAGATTGAATTGATCGCTGTGTCTGGCAAGAGGCAACCGTCATGCAATCTGCAACCGTGTCCCTAACTCCATCTGAATTGAGGCAGGCCGCTCTCGATCACATCTTCATCGGCATGAACAACCATGCGATGCTTGGCGAGGAGGGCGGGCCGTTGATCGTAGAGCGGGGGGATGGGATCTATGTCTGGGATGTTGATGGGACGAGGTATATCGATGGGATTTCGGGGATGTATTTCCGGAATGTGGGGCATGGCCGGGAGGAGATTGCGAAGGCGATCTATGAGCAGATATCGGATCTGAGCGCGAATGTGTATGCGAGTGTGACGCCGGCGGCGGTGGAACTGGCGGCGAAGATTGCGGAGCTGGCACCGGGGGATTTGTCGAGGACGTTCTTCTGTCAGGGCGGGTCGGAGGCTAATGAGTCGGCTTTGAAGTTGGCTCAGGCTTATCACGTGCGGATGGGAGAGCGTGGGAGATACAAGGTGATTTCGCGGCGCGGGTCGTACCATGGCGCTACATATGGGACGATGTGGTTGGGTGAGCATCCGGGTTTTCCGCGTACGGACTATCAGCCGAAGCCGTCGAGTGCGGTGCATGTTGCGGCTCCGCATTTCTATCGCTGCGAGTTCAACTCGGAGTCGCCGGAGGAGTGTGGCGAGTTGGCGGCGCTGGCGATTGAGAAGGCGATCTTGAGCGAGGGGCCGGAGTCTGTGTCGGCGGTTATCGGTGAGCCGGTGACGCAGCCGATGGGGGGTGTCGTGCCGCCGGAGAATTACTGGCCAATGGTGCGTGAGATCTGCGATCGGTATGGTGTTTTGCTGATATTTGATGAGGTGATCACGGGTTTTGGCCGGCTTGGCGAGTGGTTCGGAGCGGAGGTTGTGAAGACGCAGCCGGACATTATCTCGTTTGCGAAGGGGATTACGAGCGGGTATTTCCCTCTGGGCGGTTGCATCGGTGATCGTCGGATTGCGGATGCTTTCGCGGGTGGTCCGGAGAAGACTTGGAGCCATATGTATACGTATTCGGCGCATCCTGGTGGTGTAGCTGCTGGGTTGAAGAATCTGGAGATCATCGAGCGTGAGAGTTTGATTCAGAACGCTCGGGAGCGTGGTGCTCAGATGTCGGACCGATTGAAGGAGATGGAGGATCGGTATGAGATGATCGGCGAGGCTAGGGGTATTGGTCTGGTGCAGGGTTTGGAGATGGTTGCTGATGGGGAGAGCAAAAAGTCGTTTGCGCCGGAGGTTGGGATTGGGATGAGGATGACTGAGGCTTTGAAGCGTCGTGGGGTTTGGATCCGGGTCGGTGCGTATATCTTGCCGTTGTCGCCGCCTTTGACGATATCGGCATCGGAGATTGACGAGCTTTGCGATGCTGTTGAGGATTCGATTGTGGAGGTTTCGGCGGGGTTGTGAACTAGGAGGGGTTGTCTGAACTGGGATTTTTGGGATTTTGTTGTTGGTTGTTTGCCTTGCCCCGCCCGTTTGTCCGCCCTGGTTGCCCTCACCCTAGCCCTCTCCCGCCGAGCGGGAGAGGGGAAGCGCCTTTGGCGCTCAATGCGGCAAGGTTTGCTTTTCTCTGGATTCCCGCTTTCGCGGGAATGACGCATCTGGGCGTGTTTAGACGCCTCGCGTGGTGTTCGGGAGGCGTTGGGAGGGTGATTTGGGTTTTGCCCTCTGGTTGGTCGGTCTTGTTTTTGTTGGTCTAGGTTTTGTTCATGCGGTTGCTGTTGTTTTCCGCCTTGCGGCGGGCCTCCCCCTGCCCCTCCTGAAGGAGGGGGTGAGAAGAGAGGGTTGTTCGAGGCATCGCCGCGGTCCTGGGGATCGCTTTGCGATAACTTCCTATTTCTTCAAAAACTTCGAGCGTCGCCGTCGTCGCCAGACCGACGGCCCGGCGTGCGGATTGAGTTTGCATCCCGCACGCCATCACTTGGTTCTTGCCCCGCGTTGGCGCTCTGGCCTTCCCGCACGACGAAGCGGGATCGGCTTGTGTGGATAGGAGAAGACCTCGTCCAGGCCTTGAACTCCGGTTTTCATCACATGCTCGACGTTTCGGCGGGGGTCGTTCTTCGCTTCTTCGCACTCGGCGAAAGCGGCGGGCTGCGCCACCTGAGCTTCACCTTTGCGCCCTCCCCGCGTCATCGTCCCTGTCTCTCCGCGTCTGCGCCTTCCCGTGCGCATCCCTTGCGCGCCGTCTCTGCGCTGAATGGAAGAGGCGGTTCCGACCTTCCGCGTCGCGTCTCGCATCGTGATTCTGCCGTCGTCTGGCTCGTATTGGGGCTTAAGCAGTACATCGCCCCGCCTGAACCTTGCAGCTACATCCTTCTCCTTTAACCGTTGTTTACCGCGTCGCTCCATGCAACAAGAGACATTGACGGGCACCGTCGCGATAGGCGCGCAGCGTGACATCGGGCCTTGCGCCTCGGGGTTCTACACCTCCGGCCTCGGGGCTCTCTGCCTGCTTTCACGCTTCTCATGTGTTCTCCGTCCGCGGTTTCATGTCACTTCAATCGACGATTACTGCCTCCAAGGGCGCGACCCCGGGCTGCGGCGATCCTCTGGCGTTTCGACCGATGGCCGTCGGCTTGAACGCTTGTTGTTTATTGAAACATGTGTTGGGAGTGTTGTCAAGTGTTGTCTGAACTGGGATTTTTGGGATTGGGGGGATTCTTGGGATTTTGTTGTTGTGGATTAGGCGGGGTTGAGATGGGGGAGTCCGTCTGGCCCCGATCCACCCCTCGCCCTCACCCTGACCCTCTCCCGCCGAGCGGGAGAGGGGATTTGTTCATAGTTGGAGGAGGATTTAGTTGGGGTTTTGGGGGTGTGGGAAGGAAGATGTGGTTTTTGGGTGAGTCCATCATTCTGCGAAGGGCGCTTCGCTTCCTTCGTAGCCCCTCCCCGGGCCGTTCTCGAACGGCCCCTACGAGATTGCCTCCCTGTTGTTCACGGACGGGTCGTGCGGATGGCGTGGTCTGGTGCGTTTGAGGCGACGGATGGGGTGGTGGTTTTCGTGTTGGGTTGTTTGTGGTTTCCCGCCTCGGCGGGCATCCCCGCGGTCTCTGTTGTCGTTCTTTTTTGGGCTCGCCCGCGCCCCCTTCGCTTTGCGAAAGGGGCGTGACCCCGCCCATTCCCCTCCACCATTGGGTTCCTGCTTTCGCAGGAATGACGTGTAGGGGACACAGAAATGACGGGGTGGTTAGAATGGGTTTTCGGTTTGGTTGGGTAACAGCGTCAGGAGATTGGTGATGGCTCAGGTTTGGATCGATATTGAGGATAATGACAACTGCGGGTATTTCCCGATGCAGACTTTTGAGGTTCGGGGAATTGAGAGGGTTGCTTCGAGTGTTGTTTTGGACTCGCACGCGAATGTTGAGGGCAGGTGCCAGGTTGTGGGTTGGTCGGATGATGGGGTTTGCGAGGTGAGGGTTGTGGCAGTCGGTGATTCTGGTGCTGGGGAGTCGGTTCTGGTTTACGGGGGCAATCATGGGATTCGGCTACGTTCCTACAAGATCGGTGGTGAGTGGTCGTTGTTTTCGCCGGAGGAGTTTGGGGAACCGTACATGTTGCTTCCGTCGTTGGTTGAAGTGGAATTCATCGGATAGCGGAATAGTTGCTAGAATGCGTGATTCGTGGCATGAATTGCGCGTTGACAGTGACGCGCTGACAGAAATAAGATAGATGGTTGCGCGCGGCGAAGACTTGCGCTGCTGGAAAAGATATCGTTTAGCGAGCAACTGAAGAGATTCCGGCAGGTCGAGAGCGTCTGCCCGTAGATTTAACAAGAGAACGGCGAATGGATCCACAACCGCTCAGCCCTTCAGAATGGGCACAGATAGGCACCGCGCTGAAGTTTCTCTGGGCAGCATTGGGATGTGCCATCGTAGCGGGTTTCAGCCTTCTCACCGCTCACGCGCTGATCACGTCATTGGTGGATACCAACACGATTCCATCGGGTTGGTCGAACCTTCGGCCTGTCTTCTATTTCATCGGGATCGTTGCAGTCATAGGTGTAATCGTTTGTTTCGTGTTCGCGGCCATCAACTTGGAGTGGCTCGAAGTGTTGTATCCCAGGTATTGGCAGTGATGACAGCTACAATACCGACGAATGATTTGGCCGTACCGTTGCACCGACCAGTTAACTCAGGAACTCAGGAGTTGAAGTTTGCTTTCAGCGTTGCTTGAGTTCCTACGTGAGAAGCACCGGACGACTCCTGTGTGGTTGAAGGTGCTGATACCAGTCCTAGGGGTCGGTTCTCTTGGCGTAGTGGCGGTACTAGGCGCGGTTTTGGCGTTCGTCATCACCGCGTGGCTGGGTCAGCCGATACCGGTTCTGGGGTTTGATCAATCCATCGAGCAGCCGATTCCCTTCTCTCACACGATCCACGCGGGAACGGGTGTTTACGAGAACTCATTGGGCGACCAGGTGCAGGGACTGGGAATGGACTGCACGTTCTGCCATCGCACAGTGACTACGCAAGCGAATGCGGGCATCCCTCCAGTGCAGTTCTGCACGTACTGCCACCAAGTGATCGGCAAAGACGAGAGCGAGCCATTGACGCAGATCCGCATGTCTGCGGGGATAATCGGCGACGATCCGCAACCGATCAACTGGAGGCGGGTTCACAGGATGCCGGACCATGTGAGGTTCGTGCATGAGCCGCATGTCAGATATCTGCTGGATCACCCGGACAAGATCACCGGCACCTCAACGGGAACGAACATTGGAGCGGCGAGTGTATGTTCGACGTGTCACGGCGATGTGGCGTCGATGAAGCGTACGGTTACGCAGGTGGAGCCTTTGAAGATGGGACAATGTGTTAATTGCCACCGCGACAACAATGCGCCGACGGACTGCGCGTCGTGTCACCACTAGATTTGACTAGAGAAGATAAGAGTAAGACGGGTAAAACCGAGACGAGATGAAGATAAGTCGAAGAGAGTTCCTAGCGCTAGGCGCGAAAGCGACTGCGGGCACGATGATATTTGCGGCCTGCGGTCTGCCGGAACGCGAACTCATCGTGCAGAGTCCGGTGGATATGCCGGAGGATCTGGTGCGCGGCGAGGATGCTTGGTACGCGACGACTTGGCCGGACATGCCGGGTGGTGATGGTCTGATCGTGCGTGTGATGCAGGGTCGTGCGAAGAAGATCGCGGGCAACCCTGACCATCCGGTGAACCGTGGGAAGCAGAGCGCGCGGCACGACGCGGCGATTCAGTTGACGTATCACCCTGACCGCATCCAAGAACCGATGATGCGTCAGAGCAAGGGCGGGTTGTTCGATCCGATTTCTTGGGCGCGTGCGGAGCAGATTTTGCAGCAATCGGTTGATGCGGGCAAGGACAACATGTCGGTTGTCACGAACCCGTTAGGCGGGCATCTGGAGTGGGTAGCGATCAATTTCGCGGCGTTGAACGGCGGTCGGCACATCAAGTTCGATCCGACGGAACAGGGCGTGATGCAGGATGCGATCAGGTTCGTGTATGAGCAAGAGGATCCGCCGTATTACGACATTGCGAATGCGAACACGGTTCTTTCGATTGGTGCTGACTGGTTGAGCACCTGGCAGTCGTCGGTCGGATATTCGGTGAGGTACGGTGATTTCCGATCCAAGTACGAGCGCGGGTATTTGATCCATGCCGAGCCTCGGATGTCGATGACGGCGGCGAATGCGGATCTGTGGTTGCCGGTGATGCCGGGTTATGAGGGCCACTTGGCGATGAGCGTCGCCAGTGTGATTCTTGAGGAGCGGTTAGCGTCGTCAACGGAGATCGCGCGTTTCTTCAACCAGATTCCAACGGCTTCGATAGTTGGCTTCCGTCCGGAGGACATTGAGGACACAGTTGGAGTTTCGGCGTACAAGATTCGGAAGGCTGCACGTTACTTTGCGGAGCATCGACCGAGTGTGGCGTTTGCCGGCGGCAGCGCTGGAGCGCACACGAATGGTCAGTTCAACATCGCGGCTACTCATGCGTTGAACACGCTAGTGGGTGCGGTGGGCGCGGAAGGCGGAGTGAAGTACAACCCGCTTTCGGCGTTGGACGGTCTGACGGGAAGGTGCAGCGGGGATTCGTTCAGCGATTGGGAAGTAGAGTTGGCGCAGTGGCGTGGCGGGAATGTGCAGACGGTGATTATCCGTGGTGCGGATATCGTTCATGGGATGCCGAGCTCTGTGGATGTTGTTGGTGCGATGGACGGAGTTCCGAATGTGATTGGTTTCGGTAGCGTGATGAATGACACGCTTGCGAACTGCGATTTGATTTTGCCTGAGAAGACGTTCCTCGAGACTTGGGGATCGACGATACCTGATCCTGCGCCGGGTTACGAGGTTGTGACGATTCAGCAGCCGGTGATCGGGGATACCGAACTGTTCAGCGGGAATGGGTTGATTTCGGATGCACGCGGTTTCGGGGATGAGTTGCTGAGGCTGGCGGCTGGCGAACTGGGTGCGGATGACATGGAAGAGCTGGTCAATTCGTCGATCGACCAGTTATACGAGTTGAACCGGGGTTCTGTCTCGGCTCCGAACAGTCGATTGTTCAGGCAAGGCGTGCTGCAGCGTGGCGGTTGGTGGGACACGAATGGGACGGTGGAGACGCCGGAAGATCATACGCCGCCGAATGTGTTTGATCTTGAGAGCGCGGTGCACTACTCGAGCACGGATGGCTTGGGCGATGGTGCGGATTTCCATCTGATTCCGTTCTTGTCGAACAGTTTGTATGAGGGTCGTTTGTCTGCGACGCCGTTTGCGATGCAGAACCCGGACCCGATGAGCAGTGCGGCTTGGGCGACTTGGGCGGAGATCAATGCCCAAGAAGCGGATCATCTCGGTATCCGACAGGGCGATGTTCTGTTCATCAAGAGCGAATATGGCGAGATCGAGGCTTTGGCGTATCCAACTCCGGGAGGACGTCCGGGTGTGATCGGTGTTCCGATCGGGCTTGGGCATGAGAATGGCGGTCGATATGACGAGGGCTTGGGCGCGAACGTGTTGAAGATATTGGCTCCGCAGATTGAGCCTGCAAGTGGATCACTTGCTTGGGCAGGGACGCGAGTCAAGGTGGCTCGATCTGGTCGGAAGCGTGAGGTTCCGAAGTTCGAAGGTGAAGTGACGGCGTTCCCGGTTGAGCCTGGCGTGCCGGTTCTGGTGGTGGCTCCGGGTGAGAGTGCGCACGACGCAGAGATTGCGAACCATCACGAGTACCAGCAGAACTTCTTGCTACCAGACAGCGGCGAACCCGCAGAGGAAGATGCGGGAGGAGGCCACTGATCGTTTCGTTGGATGACGCGAAAGCGGAAGCCATGAACGTGGATTGATTACATGACACTGCAACGTGAAAAGAGAGATTACAGCTGGGGCATGGTTGTCGATGTCGACAAGTGCACCGGGTGTCAGGCTTGCGTGCTGGCTTGCCAAGCCGAGAACAACGTGCCGTTGAACTTGCAGGACAGGTTCGAGCGCGCTCGGGCGATGCAGTGGATACGTGTTGAGCGTTACTGGGAGGGCGAGTTCCCGGACATCAAGGCACGGTTCATTCCGATCATGTGTCAGCACTGCGAGAATGCGCCTTGCGAGCCGGTGTGCCCTGTTTTTGCGACGTATCACAACAATGAAGGCTTGAATGTTCAGGTCTACAACCGTTGTGTCGGGACGAGGTATTGCGCGAACGGTTGCCCGTATATCGTTCGTTTCTTCAACTACTGGGAACCGGTGTGGCCTGAGGCTTTCAGGAACCACCTGAACCCGGATGTGACGGTTCGCAGTCGTGGAATTATGGAGAAGTGCTCGTTCTGTGTGCAGCGGATACGGCGCGGGGTGCGGAATGCTGAGCGCGACGGACGGAAAGTGCAGGATGGTGAGATTCAGACGGCATGCACGCAGGCATGTCCGACGGATGCGCTGGTATTTGGGAATTTCAACGACAAGGACAGCAGGGTGTCGAAGATGAAGGATGACGACCGTCATTACACCTTGCTTCCGCATCTTGCAACGGACCCGAATGTGGTCTATCTAGCGCAGATCGATACTGACAGGTCGGCAGGTTCATCGCATGGCTAGCGAAGTCATACATACTGCAGGCGCTCACGCGGAAGCGCACGAAGAGGGGCATCACGAGCTCCCGGCGCGTGTCGATCCGGATGTGGCGTTGTCTGAGCTTGTCGCGACTACTGAGGCGAACGGCTCGGCGGTGCGGACGTGGGCTTGGATTCTTGGTATTTTGTCGCTGGTGGGGATCGTATCGTTTGGTGTGAAGGTGGGGATCGAGTGGGGCGATCAGGCGAAGTGGGGTTACACGGCGGCGATTGTGGCGTTCCTGTTCAGCGCGTTTGGCGGAGCGCCGTTGGTGGCGATTGCGCCGATGATAGCGAAGGCGAACTGGGTACGCCCTGTTGCTCGTTTCGCTCAACTATGTTCGCTGGTTTCGATAGTGATCTCGATCTGGATGAT
Source organism: Dehalococcoidia bacterium (assembly GCA_022819585.1). Lineage (GTDB taxonomy): Bacteria > Chloroflexota > Dehalococcoidia > Lucifugimonadales > Lucifugimonadaceae > Bin127. Next base: position 23,117 of record JAJEGY010000021.1, read on the forward strand.
CCCGCTAATTTTGAATTTGCCGATGCTGATAGTGGACGGGGCACGTCGGCGGTCGATCTGGTTTGAGGGACCGGATGTTTCGCCGCATATCTGGGCTGTAGTGGCGTTGACGACGTTGATCATCAGTTCAGTTGGTTTGATCTGGGCGTATGGGATGCCGGACTTTGCGGTGATGCGTGATCATGGGACTGGTTGGAAGCAGAGGTTTGGGAATTGGGCGGCTCGCGGTTGGATCGGATCGACGGTCCAGTGGCGAACGATGCGGATGCGTATCGGGATGATGGGAACGTTGTATTTCTTCACGTTCGTGTTCATTCACTTCATGTTGAGCACGGACTTTGCGATGAGTCTGGTTCCGGGTTGGCGTGATGCGATTTTCCCGATGTATCACGCGATCTCGTCGATACAGGCCGGATTGGCGGTGACGGTGATTGGGATTTGGGCGGCTCGGAAGTATCTGGGCTTGGAGAAGTATCTGCATCTTGACCAGTTCTGGTCGATTGGTCGATTGATGTTTGCGTTCACGCTGCTGTGGGGCTACTTCTTCATCTCGGCGTTCATCGTGTTCTGGTATGGCCGGAGCGGATCGGACCAGATGTGGATCGATTTCTTGATCTTGGGCCCGTATTTTTGGGTGTTCATCGGGGCGGTGCTGCTCATCTGGTTTACTCCTTGGTGGTGGTTGATCTGGAACAAGGTTCGGAGGAGCTACAACGGGACGGCTATTGGCGCAGGGTTGATCTTAGCGGGGGTATTCTTGGACCGGGTGAGGTTGTATGTGGCGGCTTGGTCGGTGCCAGAGGAACGGATACACGAGCGGTTCTTGACGGAGTATCCGGGGACGGTCTATCCGGATGTGATGGACATCTTGATCATGGTTGGCGCGGTTGCGGCATCGGTGTTGCTGGTGATACTGGCTACTCGAGTGTTGCCGATATTGAGCGTCTGGGATGTTCAGCAGTTCAACCTGCTGTACCGACCTGTGGACTACATGAAGACGAAGGTATCTTTGATCGGGAAACCTGATTAATCTAGACAGGCTACGAGCGCATTAATCCGATATGCAACAACGGAGAACAATAGACCAGATCCACACTAACCGTGTCTTGCTGAACGGTCAGTTGGACACGCCCAAGTGGTGGGCACCGACGGTGATCACTTTGGGGATCATTGTTGCGATCGGGTTTTTCTTGATCGGGATCATGGTGAACAAGGGTCTGGGTGTGACGGGCTTGTCGAGGCCGGTCTATTGGGGTCTGTTCATCACGACCTTCGTGTTCTGGGTAGGTATCAGCCACGCGGGGATCATGATTTCGGCGATTTTGCGTTTGTCGCAGGCTGAGTGGCGGCGTCCGGTTACGCGTGCGGCGGAGTTGCTGACGGTATTCTCGCTGCTGACGGCGTTGATGTTCCCGTTGATGCACGCTGGTAGGCCTTGGCGGATCATCTACTACATCGTGCCGTATGACTTTGCGCGTGGGATCATGCCGAATGTGCGGTCGCCTTTGATTTGGGACCCGGTAGCGATCAGCACGTATCTGACGGGTTCGACGCTGTTCCTCTACATCGCGCTGTTGCCGGACCTTGGCAACTTGCGGGACAGGACCACGGGTTGGCAGAAGGCGTTCTACACGATCTTGGCGCTTGGCTGGCGTGGGAATCCGAGGCAGTGGAAGTTGCAGACGGTGGGTGGGATTTTGCTTTCGGCGCTGATGCTGCCGATCTTCGTTTCGGTTCACTCGATCGTGTCGTGGGACTTTGCGGTCACTCCGGCGGTCGAGGGTTGGCACTCGACGATTTTTGCGCCTTACTTCGTTATCGGTGCAGTCCACTCCGGTGTGTCGGCGGTGGTTACGATGATGGCGTTGATGCGGTGGTTGTGGAAGTGGGAGGACTTCATCAGGCCGGAGCATTTCGACGCTTTGGCTAGGTTGCTGATCGTGGTTGCGACGGGTTGGTTGGCGTTCACGTTCCTAGAGCTGATCTTTGCGGTCTACGGGTTGGATGCACCAGAGATCGAGTTGCGTGACATGCAGATATTCCAGTGGCCTTGGAACTTGCTGTTCGTGGTGTTCGTGTTCACGGGCTACATAATCCCGGTTGGAATGTGGCTTCAGAAGAGTGTGCGTAACAACATTGCGTTGATGTTCTGGTCGTCGTTGTTCGTGAACATCGGGATGTGGCTTGAGAGGTTCATGATCATCGTTCCGGGACTGGCGAGGAAGACGCCGTTCGTTTACACGTGGGAGGCTTATCGTCCGAGCGGGTTGGAGTGGTTCATCCTGTTCTGGTCGTTGGCATGGGTGACGTTCCTGATGCTGTTGTTCTCGCGCTTCTTCCCGTTGGTGCCGTTGTTCGAGCAGAAAGAAAGTCAGACGTTTGGCGATTCGATCAAGATCGGTCGTGCGAGAGTGCCTGCGATAGTCCGCGAGGCAGATTAGTTTAGTTAGAGGACTGAGGGAACATACGAGATGAGCAAGAGCGTACTTGGTCTATACGACGATGCGAACCAGGCTGCTGATGCGATGGATGCGTTGAAGGCGGCGGGTTTCCCGCTCGGGACCTTCGATGTCCTGACGGGTACGCCCTATCCTGAGGGCGCGTTCGGCGAGCATGTTCCTCAGCATCGATTGTTCAGGTTCCCGGCGTTCGGGGCGATCATCGGATTTACGCTGGCGTTGTTCCTGACGACGGCGACGCAGATCGCTTATCCGCTGGTCACGGGCGGCAAACCGATCTTGTCGTTGTTTGCGATGCTGGTGATTTTGTATGAGATGTCGATGCTTTCGGCGGTGATTTCGACGGTGGTGGGTATTGTGATCGAGTCTCGGTTGCCGAATGTGAATCCTGGGGTTTATGACCCGCGGATCACTGAGGGATTGATCGGGGTTGTGATTACGACTGAAGATGATCAGGCGGATACGGCGATTGCGGCGCTGAATGGCGCTGGTGCGATGGAGATCAAACAGGCGTGAAGCTCTTGATCGGTCAGAACTTTTCGAAGACTGCACGGCGCGTCGTGTTGCCGTTGATCGCGGTTTTGCTAGTCGCGGTCAGTGCGGCTGCTTGTGCGGTGCAGGAGTCGAACACGTATCCGGTTGAGATTTTCTCGGAGATGCACTACTCTCAGTCGACGCGGATGCAGGAGCCGCCGCGGTTAGCGCCAGTTGCGGATGCGGTGCCGTTTGTGGAGATTGGGACGGAAGATGTATTGGAAGTTCCGGAGTTCAGAGAGCGGCCTTATGATGCGGCTCGGGCTCGGGAGCTGTATCGGATCAACTGCGCAACATGCCATGGGATGTCGGGGACTGGTGATGGGCCGGCGGCGCAGCATATCACTGCTACACACAGCTACTGGGCACAGACGAATGATTCGCCTTACGTCGGGCCTGCAGATCTGATCGAAAAACGGGCGACGTATGATCAAGAAGCGATGATCAACTTGATCACAAACGGTGTGATCGTCATGCCCAGGTTCGGCAACCTGCTTCCTGAGGAAGACATTCGCGAGATCGCGACTTACATTTACGACCAAAACAACGGTGTTGGTCGCTGAATACGAGCCTTTTGGTTCATTCCTTCGTCATTTTTGTCGAAGGGTCTTCGCTGAAGCGTGGGGTTGCTGACGTTCGATGAACCCATCGCCATGTGGACGCGAACCATTCTGCTAGTCCGAGGACACTCGAAACTTCGTTTTTGGGTCGGTCTGGTTTTGGCTGTGTCGGCGGTTGTCTTTGGGGTTGTTGGGGCATGTGTGTGGGAGGAGGATCTGACGACTGATCAGCGAGTTTATCAGTTGTCTACGCAGTTGATGTGTCCGGTTTGCGATGGGCAGACGTTGGATCAATCTCAGGCTCAGTTGTCGTTGGATATGCAGGAGGTGATTCGGCGGAAGGTTGAGGATGGTGAGAGCAATGCTGAGATTCGAGAGTATTTTGTGGATCGGTATGGAGAGGTCGTGTTGGCGTCTCCGAATGCCGGCGGGTTCAATCTTGTTGTTTGGGTGATGCCGTTGGTGATTTTCGTGGGTGGTGCGTTGCTGGTGGGAAACGCTTTTTTGAATATGCGGCGGCAGAGACGCGCGGGAAGTGAGAGTTCAGTGAAAGGTGAGGCGGTCGATGATGTTGAGGCGACGGTAGATGTTGATGATTCATTGGGTGAATACCTAGAGCGTGCGGATCGGGAGATGACGGTGGCAATTGGGCGTCGTGAGATGACTAAAGGCGAGGATAAGGGGTAGTGGATCAGATCGGGACAACTGCGATTTGGTTGGGCGTCGCTGTGTCGGCGTATGCAGTTGTTGCTTCGTTGGTTGGAGCAAGGGCTGGGGTTGGTGAGTTGGTGGTTAGTGGTCGGCGTGCGGTGTATATGGCGTTGCTGGTGGCGTTTGTGGGGTCGGCGGCGTTGATAGTGGCGTTTTTGACGAATGATTTCAGCATCGAGTACGTCGCTAATAACTCGAACATTGTGATGGGACGCGGGTATACGCTGGTGGCGTTCTATGCGGCGAATGAGGGTTCGTTGCTTTACATCACTTTGGCGTTGGCTTTGATGGCGTCGATCAGTGTCCGGTTGGCACCTCATCGGTTTTCGGCGGCGATGCCCTACACAGTTGCGATTCTTGCGGTTGTGTTGGCGTTTCTGTTTGGGACGATGGCTACGCTGGCGAATCCGTTTGAGACGTTGTCGGTGGTTCCGCCGGATGGGCGTGGGATCAATCCGTTGCTGCTGCACCCGGGAATGTATAGCCACCCGCCGTTGATCATGTCAGGGTTGGTCGGGATCACGATTCCGTTCGCATTTGCGTCAGGCGCGTTGATTTCGGGTGAGTATGGAGATGATTGGGTGGACATCGCGCGGATCTTCGCAATCGTTATGTGGGGCATCCTTGGGATTGGTATGTTGCTCGGCGCGTGGTGGGCGTACACAATCCTTGGCTGGGGTGGATATTGGAGTTGGGACCCGATTGAGAACGTTGCGATGATGCCTTGGTTGGTGTTGACGGCATTTATTCACTCGATCATGGTTCAGCGGAGGCGGGGGATGTTTCGGATGTGGAACATTGTTTTAATCGGTATTGCGTTTGTGTTGGCTCAGCTTGGGATGTCGATCAATCGAGGGGGGAGCGTGGTATCGGTGCACTCGTTCGCGGAGTCGTCGTTGGGGTTGCTGTTCCTTTCGTTCATGGTGTTGAGCTTGGTGTTTGCGTTCGGGTTGTTTGTTTGGCGGTATCCGCGGTTGAGGAGTGAACGGGCGATTGAGTCGTTTATGTCGAGAGAGGCTTCGTTCCTTGTCAATAACTTCCTGTTGCTTGTGGTTACGGCGATTACGTTGTGGGGTGTTGTGTACCCGTTGGTCTCGGGTTTGGCGCGGGATGTGGATGTTAGTGTTTCGGCACCGTATTTCCATCGGGTGAATGGTCCGGTGCTGCTGTTGATAGTGATAGTGATGGGGATTGGGCCGTTGCTGCCTTGGCGTCGGACGAGCACGCGTTCGTTGAAGAGATGGTTGATGGCACCTTTGGGTGCGGCGGCGTTGACGGTGATTGGGTTGGTGGCGTTCGGGATTTGGGAGTTTTGGGCGGTTTTGGGTTTCGCAGCGGTTGTTTTTGCTTTGGTTGCGGTGTTGGAGGAGTGGTGGATGGGTGCGAGGGCTCGGATTGTGAATATGGGGGAGATGCCTTGGGTTGCTTGGTGGCGGCTGATCAATGGGAATCGACCTCGGCATGGGGGGTATATCGTGCATGTGGCGGTGTTGTCGGTGGCGATTGGGGTTATCGGGACGCAGTTTTTCGACCAGCGGTACGATGCGGCGATTGGATTGGGTGAGAGTTTAGTGCTGGATGATTATCGGATCGAGTATGTGGACAAGCGGATTGATGATCGGCCGGACCGGTTGGCGCAGTGGGCCCGGATCGATGTGTACGAGATCGATCCGTCGGATTATGCTGTTGAACAGGCGGCGGCGGATGCGATTGGGAAAGCGGGGTTTACGGTTGTGACGGAGGAAAGGCCGGGTGATCGGTTGGTGGGCGAGTTGGATCCGAGTCATGAGTTTTTCAGGAATTTCAATCAGGTTTCGGTTAGGTCAGGTATTAAGACCAGTCCTGTGGAGGACCTTTATGTGATTCCGAGGGATTTTCTTGAGGATGAACGGGTGTCGTTGGCGGTGAGTATCAATCCGTTGGCGATGTGGCTTTGGATTGCGGGGCCGATCTTTTTGGTGGGGACGGTCGTGGCGTTGTGGCCGCATCCGGCGTTGGAAAGAGTGGCGAGGCGACGAAGATCGGGTGAGAGGGTTGCGACGGGTGAACCTGCTGTAGCGTTGGAGTCTTAGGAGTTTAGGTTGGCCTCGTTCGTCGGAATCTTGCTTGGCGTGATCATCGTGATTGTGTTGGTCTACCCGTTTGTTGGGCGACGTCGGGCTATTTCGGATGGTGTGGGTCCGGTAGAGCGTGTGGCGTCGGCGGATACGCTACGGCATCTGCTTTATCAAGAACCAGTGACTTTGCGCAATGAGATTGAGTCGGGAAACATCACAGGTGATGAGTATGAGGAGCAGCTTGCTGAGTTGCGTGAGAGGGCTGCGCGGTTGATGCGGGATCGTGCTGAGCGTCGGACGCAGTTGTTGCAGGCTGAGTTGGCGCTTGAGCGGGAAGTGCAACGGATCCGGCAGGTGCGGGTTGCTGGCGATGTACGTGATGATGAAGGGGAGAGATAAGGCGTTGTTATCTATGCGAAGGGTTATCGTCGAAATCTTCGTAGCGATTGTGTTAGGAAGTTTTATGCCGTTATTCTTCTTTGCGACGGCGGTGGCGGCTCAGGATACCGAGGAAATGACGACGCTTTCAGGTCGGATTGTGAATGGCACTGAGGGAGGAGAAGCGCCAGCGGGATTGACGGTTTTTGCGCTGGTGATCGATGAGGATGCGGAATCGATTGTCGAGCGTGTCAAGTCGATGACTGAGGCGGATGGGAGTTTCGCTATCGATGTCAAGAGCGTTTCTGAGGGACGTTTCTATCGAGTTGTGGCGGATGACGGGGTGTATACGCCGTTTGTGGACCTGTTGCCAGCTGATGCTGGTGAAGAGATAACGTTGACGGTCTATGACCGGACGGTGTCGCTTGATGAGATTTCAGTGACGACTTATTCGATAGTGATTCCGGCGATTGATGAGGACAATGAGGTTTTAGGTGTGTTGGCGGCGGTGAATCTGGTTAATTCTGGGGATGAGGTCTACATGGCCGATTTGACTGATCCGAACTTGACCGGTTTCAATCTGATGAGGTTCAATCTGCCGACGGGTTTCCAGCAGTTGACAGTGGAGTCTGATCTTCCAAGTGGGAACGTGATGGAGATTGATACGGGTTTCGCGATCTCGAACCCTGTGCCCCCGGGCGAGTACAGCATGGTGATCAGTTACAGCGCGTCGTTTGCTGATGGCGTGTTTGAGTATCCGTTTCGGTTGCCGTTCGGGGCTGAGAATGTGACGGTGTTGATTCCTGAAGGTTCGGGCGAAGTGACGGGTCTGGGGTTGACACGAGCAGACACGGCAGTGATCGGCGATGCCCGTTACGTGCAATATGAAGGATCGAATTTCGAGCGACGCGCGGAGCTGGGATTGCGGATTACGGGGTTGCCGCGACCGAATGTGACGAGCGAGTTTTTCGAGTTTCTGGGCAGCAACGAGGCTAGGATTGCGATTGTGGCGAGTGTTGTGATCGCGATGATGGGGATCGTTGCTTATGTAGTCGTGTTGTCGCGGCGGCAAGCGCGAACGTCCGCTGCTGGAGGCGTTGTTTCGGATGGTGAGTCGAGTAATACTCGATCTCATCTGGTGATGGCGATTGCGGAGTTGGATGAGATGCATGAGCTTGGGAAGATTGAGGAAGCGGAGTACATGAGTCGACGACGGCAATTGGTGCAGCAGGTGATTGACGCTGAGGATGATTCACCTGGGGTCTGATGCCAAGCCGTGCAAAACCTCTGTTGGTAGTGGGTATTCCCCTGCTGATCTTTGTTGTCGTGCTCGTGGTAGGAATGGTGCGATCTGGTCGAGACGGTGGTCCTCCAGGTGTGAATGAGAAGTTGGGTGAGGTTGCGGTGACGACGGAGAAGAACGCGGATTTTCTTGTGACGACGTTGGATGGGCGTGAGTTGAGATTGAGCGATTTGCGGGGATCGATCGTGATGGTGGACTTTTGGTCGTCGTGGTGCCCGCCTTGTCGGGCCGAGGCTCCGGTTCTTGTTGAGGCGTACGAGAGATGGTCGAAACTCGGGGTAGAGTTCGTGGGGATCTCGATTTGGGATGATGAAGATGAAGTGAGGGATTTTGTGATGCGTCACGGGATTGCGTATCCGAATGCGATTGATGATGACGGTGGTATCGCCGTTGAGTTTGGGGTTAAAGGGATCCCTGAGAAGTTCTTCGTCAATGCTGAAGGCGAGATAGTTCGAAAAGTGAATGGCCCTAACACATCACAGTCGTTGGACGAGGTGCTGACGGAGATGAGTGATGCGGCTATAGGGATTGGTGGAAATTAGAATCTAAAGGTTGAAATTCAGCGAAACGAACGGGTGAAAGATGGAACATAAGGGATTTACCCTCTGGTTCACCGGACTGTCCGGTGCTGGCAAGACCACGATCGGTGACATGATCCTGGAGCGACTGCGCGCCAACGGTGCCAAGGCGGAGATATTGGACGGTGACGTCGTCAGGACGAACCTTAGCGTCGGGCTTGGTTTCTCGAAAGAGGATCGAGACACGAATATCCGCAGGATCGGCTTCGTGAGTGAACTACTGGCACGCAACGGGGTGATCTGTATCGTTGCTGCGATATCGCCTTACAAGGCGATTCGGGACGAGGTGCGAGATCAGCATGAGAACTTCGTCGAGGTTTTTGCCTCGTGCGAGTTAGACGCGTTGATCGAACGGGATGTCAAGGGCCTTTACAAGATGGCTCTTGAAGGTCGGATCGAGAACTTCACTGGTGTATCTGACCCGTATGAACCGCCAACCGAACCGGAGATAGTTTTCCGATCAGATCTTGAGGCTCCCGAAGAGAGTGCCGAGAAGGTGTGGAACAAGCTGGCGGAGATGGGGTTAATTTCGCCGTAAGCGGCGTGAATACCAAGGTTCGGCGCCCCGCGGAACCGCAAATGGATAGCGAAGAACGGTCCAAAGCGATGGAAGCGGCGTACAAGCTGCTTGAAACGCCGCGGGCACATCTTCGCGTGAAGTTCGAGCAGACCGACGAAGCGGTCTTGCTTTTGTATCGAGACGACGTGCTGACCGGCGTGTCGTTGGACAGTTCGGGCATCAATGCAGCATCGGCGATGGCGGTGGCTCTAGGGGTGGATGTTCCCCCGTCGGGAGACGCCGTGGAGGTACTGGCTTCGACCGGCTTGCTGTATCGAGTGTTGGCGATATCGGATCTAGATTTCGACAATCCAGCATCTTTCGATCTTGCCAACCATCTGGTGAATGAAGCGATCGATATGCAACGCAGCGCGAGGAGCGCGGGAAGCGGGAGTCGAGCGATGGAATTGAGTGATTTGGAGTCGGGCTTGGAATTCGGTCCGTATGTCATTGACTTTTCACAGTCTGAATCGCAGGCGTATCTTGATGCGACGGGTGATGACGATACGCCGGATGGGTTTGGGGAGCATGTTCATCCATTGCACCTCGACGCGTTCGTGCTCAGCAGGCTGATCGAAGAGATCGGGATAGTTGAGAACAGGATCGAGACGGTGCATGCTGGACAGCAGATGACGGTGCACAAGCAGGTCTGGCCGGGCGATTTGATAGTCGCTAATGCCACGTTGAAGAGTTGCTCTAACCGGCGCGGCAGCATCTGGGCGGTTTTCGAGACCGCGTTCACTGGCGAAAACGGTGATCGAGTCGCTGTCTCGAGTTCGACGATCATCATGATGCCGTGAGCGGAGAAACGAGGGAGGGAGATTGAATTGAATTCACCAATCAAAGCAGGCGAAGAACTGTCGGGATTTCGACGGATGGTTACGCAAGACCGGGTAACGGCTTATGCCCATGCGTCTGGAGATCACAATCCGATTCATCTCGATGAGGAGTTTGCGGCGAGTACGCGTTTCGGTCAGAGAATCGCGCATGGGATGTTGAGTCTGGCGTTTGTGTGGGAGATGATGTCGATTAACTACCCGTCTACGTGGCATAAAGGCGGGACGGTAAAGACTCGCTTCACCTCCCCGGTAGTTCCGGGTGAAGAGGTAGTAGTTGGAGGATCTGTTAAGCGGTTACGGACGATGGACGGTAATGAGTTCGTGGAGTGCGATGTGGCGGTGACGCGACCTAACGGAGAAAAGGCGTTGACGGGTTCAGCGACGGTGCCTTTGGAGTGAGAGTGCGCCTGTTTGGGTGTTCGGGGGACGCGGATATACTAGTGTGAGCACCGCGAACCCTGACGACGCGGTTGATTTTTCTTGACTGAAATGACAGCTGGCGCAAGACCGAGCATGGTGGTAGCCCTCGACGCGATGGGTGGCGACCACGGACCTAAAGTTACGGTACCAGCGGCGCTTGATGCGATGTCTAGCGGCGAGGTTGCGGTGGCGCTGGTTGGTGACGCCGAATCGGTCGCGAGTGTTTTGGCGGAGTATGGTGCTGCCGATCATCCGTTGGTGCAGGTGGTGCCGTCCGAAGGTGTGGTTGAGGAGACGGACAACCCGGCATTGGTATTTCGATCTAAGCCTCGTGCTTCGATATTCGTGTGCTCTGGATTGGTGAAGATGGGCAAGGCGCAGGGGTTTGTGAGCATGGGTTCAACCGGGGCTTCGATCGCAGCGGCGACGGTGACGTATGGAACGATGGATGGAATCTCTAGAGGCTGCCTCGGAGGCCCGATCATTGGTTACGCGCCGAATACTGTGATCATCGATCTAGGGGCGAACATCGACATTCGTCCTCAGCAGTTGGCTGATTTCGGGACGCTCGGGTCGGTGATGGCTCGTACTGTTTACGGTCAAGAGAATCCTCGGCTTGCGTTGTTGAATGTGGGATCAGAGGAGACGAAGGGCAATGAGTTGGTCAAGGGAACGGCCGAGTTGCTCAAAGATTCAAATCTCAACTTTGTAGGGATGATCGAGCCTTACGATCTGCCTTTGGGCAAGGCGGAAGTGGTGATTTGCGATGGTTTTGTGGGGAATATCGTTTTGAAACTTACGGAGGGATTGGGTCAGGTGATTGCCGATCATGTCCGTGAAAAGAGTGGCAACGAGGGTTTGGCGGTGGAGATTAGGTCGATGACGAACCAACTGGCGACATATGGCGGCGGGCCGCTATTGGGAGTGAACGGGATCGCGGTGGTTGGCCATGGTGCGGCAGAGTCGTCGGGTGTGGCGACGGCGATCAGAACCGCAAAGCATGTCTTTGACAACGACTTAGTCGCGGCGCAGCAAAAGGAGCTGGCTGCATTTCATGCCGGAGCGGCGTGAAGGACATCTATTTATCAGCAACCAGATCTAGCCTTGGACCTTTCAGATCAACCAAGAACCGCACTCGTGACCGGTGCTTCGCGCGGCATCGGTCGGGGGATCGCCATCAGGCTAGCGTCGATGGGACATTCAGTCGCGGTCAATTACAACTCCCACGAATCTGAGGCGTTGGAGGTGGTTGAGGAGATCAAGGATGCTGGAGGGAATGCAGTTGCGGTTGGTGGGAGTGTCGCGAGTAAAGAGGGATGCAAGCAGATTGTGAGTGGCGCGGTCGAGGCGCTAGGGCCGATCGAGATTTTGATCAACAATGCAGGGGTAATCTCGGACAATCTGCTATTGCGGATGAAGGATGAGCAGCTCGAGCACACGATCAACACGAACCTTTGGGGGACTATTCACTGCACGCGATTGGCGGTGCCGGGCATGCTCAGAGGTCGATGGGGACGGATTATCAACATCTCCTCGATCGTGGGGCTGCGCGGCAATTTGGGGCAGTCGAACTATTCAGCATCCAAGGCTGCGATACACGGGTTTACGTACTCGGTAGCTAAGGAGTTGGCAAAGCGAAACGTAACGGTGAACGTTGTAGCTCCTGGATATGTGGCTACTGCGACGAGTGAAGTGATTTCGGACCGGGCACGCAAGTTTCTACTGGACTTGATCCCGATGGGTAGGTTCGGGTATGTGGAAGAGATCGTGCCGATGGTGACGTTCTTGACTAAAGAAGAGGCTCGTTACATCACGGGTGAAGTGATCCGCGTTGACGGTGGGTTAGCGATCTAAGAGGGCTGTATGGGATCGGCAGACAAATCGCTTGCCGGCAAGACCGCCCTGGTGACGGGTGGCTCGCGAGGGATCGGCAAGGCGATCTCAGTGGAAATGGCGATGCGAGGTGCGGACATCTGCTTCAACTACCTTCGCAGCCATTCGGCTGCTCGGGCCGCAGAAGAGGAGTTTGCGGCGCATGGTGTTAGCGTCTTGCGTCATAGGGCGAATCTCGCCGATGACTCTGCAATAGAGGGACTGGTTGATGCAGTGGCAGAACGATTCGGGAAGATCGATATCTTAGTCAACAATGCGGCTTCGGGCGTGATGAGACCGTCTACAGAGTTGAGTGAAAAGCATTGGGATTGGACGCAGTCGATAAACGCGAAGGCTCCATGGATGTTAGCCGCACGCGCGGCAGAGTTCATGCCGGATGGAGGGCGAGTAGTAAACCTATCCTCGCCGGGATCGGGGCGAGTGTTGCCCAGCTACTTTGCGGTAGGAGTCTCGAAGGCGGCGCTAGAGGCGATCACTCGATACATGGCGATCGACCTCGCTCCGCAAGGAATATCTGTCAACACTGTCTCTGCCGGTTTTGTCGAGACTGACGCCTTAGACGCCTTCCCCGACGAACTGGGCATAAAAGAAGTAGCCTCAAGGAGCACTCCAGCAGGACGCCCGGTCACGCCGGAAGATGTGGCGAAGGTGGTGGCGATGTTGTGTCTGCCAGATGCCGAGATGATCAGAGGACAGGTGATCGTGGTGGACGGCGGTGAGATGCTTGTGCACCGCTGAGATTCGGCGCTGTTGCCGTGATGGTCGGGGAGGCGGGGGTCGAACCCGCGACCTCCTGCTCCCAAAGCAGGCGCGCTTCCACTGCGCCACTCCCCGTGAGTCCAATAGTATGATTCTATGCTTTCGCGAGTTGAACATAGGCTGAGGCGACACTGATGCGGATCATTTGCGACTTGCATCTTCATTCCCGCTACTCGCTGGCGACCAGTCCGAAGCTGGATATTCGTAGTCTGGCTGATGCCGGGACGCGCGTCGGAATTGATCTGCTTGCGGCACCGGATTTCACTCATCCGACGTGGCGGAGCGAGATGAGGGATGAGTTGGTCGAGACTGGTCCGGGGTCTGGGATCTTCTCTGCGCATGGCAAAGAGTTCATGCTGATGAGCGAGGTTTCGTGTATCTGGAATGAAAACCGTCGTTCGCGACGTGTGCATTTCTTGATCGCGGCACCGGATTTTGACGCGGTCGATCGCATGTGTGAGACATTCGCAAAGTTGCAGGATCTGGAAGCGGACGGTCGACCGATCTTCAAGATATCGGCGCGTGAACTGTTGGGGATCATTCGCGATGCGGATCCCAGAACCGAAGTTGCCCCTGCTCACGTCTTCACGCCGTGGTACGGGATTTTCGGTTCCAAATCGGGATTTGACTCGCTTAACGAGTGTTTTGGCGATGCAACTGACGAGATACTCGCGGTGGAGACGGGGCCATCGAGCGATCCGTCGATGCATTGGTCCGTAGCCGATTCGAAGGTCCGCTCGATAGTGTCGTTTTCCGATGCTCACTCGATAGCTTCACTGGGTAGAGAAGCCACGGTGCTGGAAGTAGACGAGATGAGCTATGACGGGGTTGTTCGAGCTCTACGAGAGCGGAATGTTGTTGAGACTTATGAATTCCATCCTGAACATGGGAAGTATCACCTCGACGGACATCGCAACTGTAATGTCCAGTTACACCCTGAAGTCTCTGCGGGGCTTAATGGGGTGTGTCCAGAGTGTGGACGAGGGATGACGCTTGGAGTGTTGAATCGTGCGCGTTCGTTGTCAGATGGGGATTTTGTTCAAGCGGTCAAAGATGATGACGGTTTATGGCGTGCTCCAAATGGTGAATACGCTCCGTATCGTCATTTGATCCCGCTAGTCGAGCTTTTGTCGTATGCGTTAGGGGTTGGGAAGACGACAAAGCGAGTAATGGGGGCTTACACTGCTCTCACCGATGCGATCGGCAGCGAGATGGATGTGTTGCTGAATGTGGATGCATCTGACATTATGGCGATACTTAGACGTGAAGATATTGCTGATGCGATTATCCAGGCACGGTTCGACAACGTTGATGTGGAGCCGGGTTACGATGGCGTCTATGGATCGGCGGTACCCAAGTCGAGTACCAGAAAGCCATCGTCGGAACAGGGAGTCTTGAGTTTCTAGAGGACCGTTGGTATGCAAATCGAATCTGTTAAAGCGGTCTATCCTAACTACGAGAACGTTGTTTCATCGTGGCGCACTCATCTTTGGCAGATTGTTGTGGAGGTGCGGACCAATATCGGCATCGTCGGCTACGGGTACGGCGGTGGAGGTTTGGCGTCGTTGCCGATTGTGAATGGTCATTTCAGGGAGTTGCTGGTTGGTGCGGAGTTGAACTCGCCGGAGGATGTGTATGGGATATGGGACCGGCTCTACTACGAGTCGTTGCCTTATGGGCGTAAAGGGATTGCGATGATGGCTTTGAGCGGGGTCGATTTGGCGCTTTGGGATGCGTTGGGGAAGGCGGAAGGGAAGCCGGTTGCGGAGTTGATCGGGGGAGTGCGTAAAGATCGGATCGAGGTGTATGCGACGGGGCCGGATTCAGAGTGGTATGCGGAGCTTGGAGTGTCGGGTCAGAAGTTGACCCATAGGTGGAATGGGACGACGGATGATGCAGTGGAATCGGCTGAGAAGGCTCGGGAGGTGATGGGGGATGAGGCTAAAGTCATGTTTGATGTTTACATGTCGTGGGATTCTGAGATGACGGTTAGGATGGCCAGGGATTTGGCGGATTTCGATATCTACTGGTTCGAGGACGTGCTGACACCAGATGATATTCGGGAGTTAGGGGAGTTACGGCCTAAGGTCTCTCCTATCAACTTGGCGGGTGGCGAGCATGAGTTTGGGGTTGCGGGTTTCAGGGAGATCGGTGAGCACCGTGCGTACGACATCTGGCAGCCGGATATCACTTGGTGCGGAGGAATTACGGCTGGGTTGCGGATCTGTAAATTAGCTGAGGAGTATGCGGTGCCGGTAGTTCCTCACCGCGGTGGGGAAGTTTGGGGGCTGCACCTGATCGCGGCTGGTGATGCTTGCGACGATTTGGCGGAGTTGGTGATGGGCGCACGGGGGGCGGATAAAGATGATCTTTGGGTAGGTGGACCTGAGATTGAGGGCGGGAAGTTGTCGATTGGGGATGGGTCGGGGTTTGGGGTTGGGTTGAATGAGGGGATGTTGTGATTTGAATCACTCTTTGAGGGCAGTGACGATGGCTTCGCAGGCTTGTTTGTAGATGATTGCGTCGACGTTGATGGAGATGTATTGGATACCTAGGTCGATGAGCCATTTGCCCATTTCTACGTCTTTGGCGTAGGAGCCCACTGCCCTGCCCTGAGCGCGTGCTTTAGCGGTGGCTTCTCGCAGGGCTGACTCGACGATGGGGTTGCGGACGTCGCCGGGGTGGCCTAGGGATTGGGAGATGTCGTAGGGGCCGAGGAAGAGGACGTCGATGCCGTCTACGGTCATGATGTCTTCGAGGTTGTCGAGGCCGCGTTTGCCCTCGATGTGGACGACGGTCATGGTCTCGTCGTTTTGGCGGTCGGTGTGTCCGGTGCCGTCGTCTGCGAAGTAGTTTCCGGCGCGGGTGAAGATGGATAGGCCGCGTTCGCCTAGAGGCGCGTATTTGGCGGCGTGGACGACAGATTCGGCGTCGGGGATGGAGTTGATCTGCGGGACTTGTACGCCTTCCGCGCCGATGTCTAGGGCACGTAGGATTAGGCGTTCGTCGTTGTCGCCGACACGTATGATCGGGGCGACGCCTGTACCTTGGGCGGCGATTACGAGGTCGGTGGCAGATTCGACGGAGATTGGGCCGTGTTCAGTGTCGATGATGCAGAAGTCCATGCCGGCGTAGCCAAGGGTGTCTATCATCGTGACCGATGAGACGATGACGAATGGGCCGACGACGGTCTGCCCTGCTTGGAGTTTCTTCTTAAGTTCGCCTCGGATGGGCATGTTTTCACCTGTTCCGGTTTTCTGGATTTTGTGTTTAGACCACGATCAATGGCACGATGGATTCAGCGGTTGTGATGCCGCCATGCATCGATTGTAAAGTGACTTCCTCTTCGGAATCTGAGGCGTAGAGGGACCATCTGCCTCTCGAGAGTGCGAAGAAATCGCCCATTCGGGCGCGTGCGGCGTCCGAAACGAGAAACGGCGGACCGAATAGACCTAGTTCGATCGCTTGATCGCTTCGCATCAAATTGAACCGGTCACCCAGCGCAGCATCGAACAATTCCTGGAAATCGCCATCAGAGTCAGGTTTGGTGTGGAAGAAGAGGGTCCGGGGTTCTCCGGCAGGTACACAGGTCAGATGTTGGCTCAGAGGCGCTGAGGGGGTCAGATTCGTCCAAACATCGTTTGGACTGTCGAGATGGCCGTGGTCCGCAGTGGCGATGAACCTTGCCTTGCCGGAGAGTGCAGATCCGAGGGCTTCGATTAGGGCGGTAGCGCGATGGAGTGCAGTTCTAGTGATTGGATGAGTCACGCCGTAGGTGTGAGCGGCGCTGTCGACTTCGGTCCAGTAGATGTAGGTGAAGGATTTGCCTGGTGCGCTGGAGATGGCATCAAGGACTTGATCGGTGATTTGAGTAACGAAGTCGCCCTCGGCGGAGTAGCCTGCGGTTTGAAGTTGGCCGTACATCTGCGTTGTTGTCGAAGTTGCAAGGCTTTGTTCGACCACCAAGGTAAAAGAGCCGAGGTTGCGGAAAGGGATCATCGGCGTGAACAGCAGTTCAAGCGGACTGAAACCGACCTCGTGGAGCGGTTGGCTGGTGCGAGTGAGGCGCCACGGAAGCGGTTGAATGCGTTCGCCGAGGCGAGGGATGTGAACGTCCCAACCCAAGTTACCGTGAGTTCCGGGCCATCTGCCGGTGGCGAGGGCCATCAGGTTAGGGCCTGTCGATGTGGGAAGGGTCGAGCAGATCGTACGAGTGGTTTGTCGGCGGACATATGAAGTATCGGGGAGCGTGTCGACAAAGTTCATTCCGAAACCATCGACGAGAAGAACGACTACGTGGTCGGGCTGTTCTATGACATCATTCAAAGGCTTCGCCGCCGCGTGGGTGGCGTCGTCGAAGGTCTCGGGTTGGAGGACGCCGAGGGATTTTCCGATGGCGAAACCGAGGGCGGCGTGATTTGGCTCGTCGTGTTCGGGAATGATGCCGTCGAACTCGTCGTCTAGGGATGCGATGAGGTCGGATTTGGAGGTGATCAATGGATTAATCTCCGTGGTTCAAGGTATTAGGAGTCAAGAATAATGGGACTTGGAGTCGTACCCTTTTAGGGATGCCAAATTTGAATTCGAAGGCGTCGGTGCTGTTTGTAGGCACCGGAACATCCGAAGGTATACCTCGGGTGACGTGTCTGACGGCTGATCCGCCGACTTGTCCAGTTTGCACGGATGCGATGCGTCCTGGGTCGAAGAATCGTCGGCGCAATACGGGGCTTGTTGTGCAGCGTGAGCAGGATGATGGGCCGCCGGTGAATATCGTGGTTGATGTGGGGAAGTTCTTTTATCAATCTGCGATTGAGTTGTTTCCTCGGCATGGGATACGTAGCGTGGATGCGGTGGTGTTGACTCATGCTCATGCGGATTCAGCGGGCGGGTTGGATGATTTGAGGGATTGGACGAATACGATGCGGTTCGCGCAGGGTGATGAACATGCGGCGCTGTTGGCTCGTGGGCGGGATGCGCGGATACCGATATATCTGAGGGAGATGGATTTGGATGTCGTTTCGAAGACGGCGTATTACCTGGTGGATCGCTCACAGATGACGAGCGGGGGGACGGTGGCGATATTGGATTTTCAGGTGATCGGGGACGATCCGTTTGATGTGTGTGGCACGGAGATCGTGCCTTTGGAGGTCCCGCACGGCCCGGACTATTCGTGCAATGGGTACCTGATCGGAGACATGGCCTATATTTCGGATGCTTCGGATGTGCCGGATGAGGTTTTGAAGAGGATTGCCGATGTTGATACGTTGGTGATCGATGCTTTGAGGACTGAGCGGAGGCATGGGTCACATTTGACTATGGAGCAAGCGGTGGAGTTTGCGAAGGTGATTCGACCTCGGCAAACATTGTTAACGGATGCGGCCCATGGGATCAATCACTATGCGATGAACGCGGTTCTGCGCGATCCGAAAATCAGCGACGGTCTCGATAT
Source organism: Dehalococcoidia bacterium (assembly GCA_022819585.1). GTDB lineage: Bacteria > Chloroflexota > Dehalococcoidia > Lucifugimonadales > Lucifugimonadaceae > Bin127. The sequence continues at coordinate 41,616 of JAJEGY010000021.1, forward strand.
TCAATACGCCTATGACGGGATGAGGATCGAGATCCGAGTGGATTGAAGCGAGGTTGGCCGTGGCGACAGCCTGTATCGGCACTCAACTTTAAGCGTCTCGTTCGGCCCGGTATTGGGCGATCACGGCGTCGTCGGGCGGGTAGTATTTGCCTGGGGTGAGGTTTTCGCGGTCTAGGCGAGCGCGGATCCATTCTTCCAGATCGTCGTATTCGATCGCCTTTTGGGCGATGTCTTGGGCTACAACGCGGGGGATGCAGACGACACCATCGTCGTCAGCGACGATGTAATCGCCGGGCTTGACGAGGACGCCGTCACAGTTGATAGCGTCGTTGGTGGAGTATGGGGTTCCGACACGAGTTCCGAGGCTTGACGTCTTGTCGTATCCGTAGAGGGCGATGCCGTAGTCTTTGACGGTATGCATGTCTCGGATTCCGCCGTCGCAGACGAGGCCATCGATTCCTCGCTGTTTGAGACGCAGGAACTTGATGTCGCCGCCGATGGACATCCACTTGGTGCGCATCGATTCCATGACGATGACATCGCCGGGGGCACCTAGTTCGAATGCGGCGTATTCGGGGGATTCTTCGCCTCCGGGTTTTTCGGCCATGAGGTCGGGCCGTGCGGGGAGGAACCTTACGGTAATGGCGCGGGCGACGAGGCGAACTCCGGGGTTCATTGTCTTGATGTTGGCCATGTAGACGTAACGGGGGTCATGTCCGTTACGTGCGAGGATGTCGACGACCGCAGTGGAGTTGACGGTTTTTAGCTTTTCGATGGTTGCGGCATCGAGGACATGGTTGGGTGTTGGTTGGATGATGGCCAAGGGATGGAGTGCTCCGTGGACAGTATCTTGAGATGTTTCGCAGGTTTTGATTCTAGATGTGCGGCTGCCCGGCAGGTTGGGCGCGATCTATCATTCGCGCGCGCCGAAATCCTCGCCTTCATCGGCGAGTTGGGCGAAGTTCGTAATGCCGATTTCGCCTTCAGGGAACTCGGCGGTGATTCTGAGTTTGCCGCCTACCGCCTCGATGTAGGAGCGGAGGCTGGAGATATACGCATCCGTCCTTTGCTCCATTTTCGAGACGGCTGGTTGATTGACATTCAGCTTCTCAGCTAAATCTTTTTGGGTCATAGCACGAGCTTGTCTAAGTTCGTGCAGCGGCATCTCGGCGAGAGCTTTCCTAGTCATCTCGTCGATTCGTCGACGCCGTTCGGGAGAGAAGTCTTTGGTGAGTTCGCTCCATGGTTTGTGTCCAGCCATTAGATCAGCCCTTCCTTTCGTATTTCTTCGAGGTATTTGTCGTACAGTCCGTCAGCGATAGGAACGAATTGCTCGTAGAACCGATCGTTGCCGGTCTTGTCGCCCCCGATCAGGAGGATGGCCGTCCGCCTAGGATCGAAGATGTACGGGGTGCGCAACGGGTGACCGCCGCTTTGAGTGCGCAACTCACGCATCGCTCCGTGTCGTGAACCCTTAATGTCCGAGGAGTACGGAAAGGGCAATCTCGGACCAAATTGCATCAACAGCTTGACGCCAACATCAATCGAGTCCTGCTGCCGCTCCGTCAGACCGTGCCACCAATCCTCGAACTCGTTGGTGTATTCGACCTGCCACGACATAGTTACATTTTATTCCTTAAGAGGAATAGTCGTCAAATGGAATGAGGAATTTCCGAGTGACGATCGGTCACATGACTGCTAATCAAGATGCCCATTCGGCGGCGAAGCGTTGAATCAGGTTGGCGATATTTTTGGCACCTAAGGTAAAGTCTTGGATGGTTATGTTCTCGTTGGGGGCGTGGATCTTGTGAGTCGGGTGGTCGATGCCAGCGGAGGTTATGGGGATGCCGAGAGTGCCGCCGAAGTCGTACATGGGGCCGGAGCCCGCCATTGTGGGGTAGATCACGGCGGGTTTGCCATAAGTCTTTTCGGAAGTCTGGATGGCCATTTGCGCCCATTTCGAGGACATGTCGGTGCGGAATGGATGGACACCGCTGATGAGGTTGAGGGCGACATTTTCGAAGCCGTGGCGGTCCAGGTGGAGGCGGATCTTGTCAAAAATGTCGTCGGGGCGCATGTCCGGGACTAGCCTGAAGTCCATTTTGGCGCTGGCTTTTGCAGGAAGGACGGTTTTCATGCCTTCGCCTTGGTATCCGGAATCGAGGCCGGCGATGTTAGCGGTTGGCATGAAGAGGTGTTTGCGTGGGAGGTGTTCGGAGCCGAGGCCAGCGACGAAGGTTTCATTGCCGAAGGTTGTGCGCCACTCGTCGGAGTCGTCGGGAAGATTCGACAGGGCTTGGTCTTCAGCAGGAGTGGATTCTCGTACGTCGTCGTAGAAACCATCTATGAGGATGCGGTCGTCGGTCGGGTCTTTGATGGAGTTGAGGGCGTTGACTAAAGTCCAAGCGGCGGATGGGAGGATCGTGGCGTATGAGGAGTGTGCGTCGGTTTTGAGCAGTTCGACGCTGAGTTCAACGGCTAGAACGCCTTTAAGGCCAAGGTAGATCAAGGGTCGGTTTTGCGCGTTGCGACCACCGCCTTCCCAGATGCAGGCGTCGGCGTTCAGTTTGCTCTTGTGGTTTTCAATCAGGTCAGGCAGGTTTGGAGAGCCTGATTCTTCCTCGCCCTCAGCGAAGATTTTCACATTGCACGGAAGGCCGCCCCAGTCTTCGCGGAAGGCATTGATGACGGCAAGGCGAGCGGCGATGTTTCCTTTGTCGTCGGACATGCCGCGACCGTATAGGCGATCGTTTTTGCGTGTCGGTTCGAAGGGATCTGTTTCCCAAAGCTCGATAGGGTCGGTAGGTTGGACGTCGTAATGGACGTAGAGCATTAGTGTCGGCGGCTCAGCATCGGGGTTGTCGATACCTGAGAATTGTTGGGCGCGGCGAAAGGCTTCGGTATCGGCTGGCGCAAATCCGTACACAGAAGGGAGGCCGTTGTTAGGGGCTTCGAGGACTTGAGTGTTGAAGCCGTGTTGTCTAAAGATGTCGGCGACTAGTTGAGGTGCTTTGTCGAAGCCTAGTCGCTGAGCGGAGACGCTGGGTTGGCGAACCAATGTGAAGAGGGTTTCGAGGGAGCGGTTTATGTTGGATTCGATGTGGCTATGGATGGACTGCAATTTTGGTCTCCGATCAGTTGCAAACCTTGTCGACTATTGCTCGGCGGCACCGGGCATTCCTGGTTCCAGGGGTACGGATTCGGGCGGGACGCCACCTGATAGGAAGCCTCCATCTACAGTGATGGTCTGTCCGTTTACGTAGTCTCCGAGGTCGGAGGCTAGGAACAGGCAGGCATTGGCGATGTCTCGGGGGACGCCGCCGCGTCGGTTCGGGATGTAGTCGCGGGCGTAGTCCACATAGCCTTCAAGTTGACCCCGGGTGTGTTCCAGTTCGGGCGGGAGGACTCGGCTGTCGATGTATCCGGGAGCGACGCAGTTGGAGGTTATGCCGGTGCCTGCGAGGTCGACGGCCATGCTTAGCGCCATTCTGTTGAGGCCTGCTTTGACGATGCCGTATACGGTGTCTTGGGGCCATGCGCGGTAGCTGTGAACGCTGGAGATGGAGATGACACGTCCGCCACTGCCCTGCTTGATCATCTCATTGACGGCTCTTTGGGAGCAAAACAGGTAGCCTTTGAGGGCATGTCCTACGAGGAAGTCCCAGAAGTCTTCAGTGATGTTGGTGAAGTGGGGATCGGCGGATGCGACGGCGTTGTTGACGAGAATGTCGATCTGTCCATGGGCTTCGAGGAAGTCGTCGAACATTCTGGTCCGGTCGTCTGAGTTTCCGATGTCGGCCTTATGCCAAGTTGCAGTGCGCCCCATGGCTTCGATTTCGGTCATGATGCTGTCTGCGTTTTCATCGCGTTGGATGTCGTTGATGCCGATGTCGGCCCCGTTTTCGGCAAAGACGCGGGCGATGCCAGCGCCTATACCCCGCCGTGAGCCAGTGATGAGGGCTTTTTTGCCTTGCAGGAGGTTCATATCTTCAGGTCTCCATTTCATTGAGTTGATGCCAACTTTAACGCCAATTCGATAGCGGATTGGACATCTGGAAGTTGGTATTGGCCTTCGCCGGGTATGTCCGCGGCGATTCTCGAGAAGAGGATGCTGGCTTCTGTAACGGGGATGCCACTGGCCTTTTGAACGGCGTAGGCATAGGCACCGAGTTGCGGGACGTATGGTCCGGCCATTTCGGATATTGAGCGGTTGAAAGTGCGGTCGGTTTTGAAGTCGGCGATGCCTAAAGTTCTGTTCTCGCGGCGATAGATGAGATCGACTCTGCCCTCGATTGTTTTGGTTGTGCCGTCTGCGGTGGTGATTGGGACGGCTACTGGGGTTTCGATCCAGATGTTTTCGCGGTTCAGGGATGCTGCGTGTTTGAGGAGCGGGGTTTCGAGAGTAGCAGTTGTTAAGCGCTCGATTTCTTCGGCGTTTTCGGTGACCCCGTGTTTTTCGGCCTCGCTACGGGCGATTTGGGCGATGTCGACGTTCGGGATTTCTAGAGAGCGTTGGATTGCGGCATGGACCGCGCTTCCGATTTTTGTCGCGGCACGGCCTCGGCCTGTAAAGTCTTCGGAGTCGGAGATGGGAGCGTCGTCGGGTTTTTCCTCGATTTCCAAGCCGGCATCAGAGTCTGTCGATCCTTTGAGGTTGCTCGGAGAGAGCCACTGTCTGATTGAGGCGGCTGCCATGACGGTTTGGTATTCTCGCATCCAAGTCTTGCGGTCCTGAGCGAATCTGATATCTTCGGCGATTTCAGGTGCGGTTTTGGGTTCGTACCGGGTGGTTTGCCATTCAGCGGGGGTTGGGGACCAGAGCGCAGGGTTATCGCCGCCGACGTATTCATCGATGCGTCCTGCGATGGTGCCGGTGTCCTTTTCTTTGCGGAATCGGCTGACGAAGAGATAATCTCTGGCTCTCGTGCAGGCGACGTAGTGGAGTCGAGTTTTTTCCAGGTCTTCGTCAGTGGAGTTCTGTTTCAGTATGGTTTCGTAGTTTCCCGTCTGGAAGTATCCGTCATTCTTGTTGCCGCCCAGTCGAACTCCGATTCTTTCTGTGTCGTCAAGGTCGGAGTCCCAGTCGGTCAGAAGTTGGGGCGTATCTGTGTTGCCGGTACCGCACAGGTCGGCGAGGATTGCGATCGGGAATTCGAGTCCTTTCGAGGCGTGCATGGTCATGAAGCGGATTTTGCCTTCGTCGAACTCGAGTGCGGGCTGCTCACGGATAGCTTCGTCGGATTCTCGCATCTGGGCGAAGCGGATGAGACACTCCCTGAGCGATGCAGCCCCTTCCTCGGTAAAGAGTCTTGCAAGTTCGACGGACAAGTCAAGGCGTCGCAGCCCGGGGGCCGGGTCTTCTTCAAGGAACATCAATTCACGAGCTTGGCGTTCCCGTATGAATTGTTCTATCAGGACCGGTGGTTGCAGTTCGTCACGGAGTTCGTTGTACCTCCTCAGGACTTCCATCGCATCACGGACGGCGGAGGCTTGCGGATCATCGGGGAATTCGATGGTGCAAGCGAATTTGCCGCCTGCCTTTGCCCAGCAGTAGAGATCGACGTCGGAGCAACCGAAGTAGGTTGACTTCAAAGCGCCGACAGTGGCGGGTTGATCAGATGGGTCGTCGATGGCGGTGAGACAGTTCAGGAGGTCTCTGAATTCTTGAGTATCGAGAACCTCTGCACCACCGATTTCTGCCGTGTATGGAAGGTGGAGTTCGTCGAGTTCTTTGGTGTAGAGGTCCCAACTGGTTCTGGCGCGGGTGAGAATGGTGAGGTCCCCAGGACGCGAAGGCCTTTTTGATCCGTCGTGCCGGTCACGAACAGTGAGTTTTCCGGCGCAGACGGCGCGTGCGATTTCGGCGACTCGCTTGGCGTCGGCTTCTCGTACTTCGCCGACGTTCTTAACGTCAATTGCTTCGCCGAAGTGGTAGACCCTTCCGAAATCGTCTGATTCAGCAGTATCTTCCGCCACATCTAGAGGTATCCAGTCGGCTTGACCTTCCTCTTCACGCATCCAGTTTCCGAAGACGTGGTTGACCCAGTTAATGATGGCAGTGGTTGAGCGACGGTTTTCGCGCAGGGTAAGGTGTTGGCCGCCTGCGTTGTCGTTGACGATGTCTGTCTTGACGCCTTGACTGACTCGAACTTGGGCTCCGCGGAAACGGTATATCGATTGTTTCGGGTCTCCTACGACGAACAACGAGCCGGGGGCTATGTGGTCTTCGCCCGGTGGGATTGTGAGCAGGCGAACGAGGCGGACCTGGTTTGGGTCAGTGTCTTGAAACTCGTCGACGAGCAATCGACGGTAGCGTTCTTGGATGCGGCGACGGATAGCGCTGTTGCTTTCCAGCATGTCGATGAGCCATGTGACAGCGTCATAGTATGTGACGGTTCCGGCGCGTCGGCGTTCTTGGACTATAGTTTCGACGAACTCGGCAGCGTAGTCGATCAACTTGCCTGTGACGGCTTCGCGGGCTGCGGATCGAGCGGTCTTGATGGCATCGATTAGCGACTGGAGAGCATCGGCTGCTTCTGCTTTGCCTTCACGTCCGCCCCAGCTGGACATTCGACCGCCAGTTGCGGTGACGCCTGGCCATGTGGTGAAGATATCGTCGGCATCGTCTTCGGTTTCGATCACGCGGCTTGCGACGGAGCGTGAGTGCCAATCTATCGATTCTTCGATTTTCTCGTAAAGACTGTCTCCTGAATCGCTGCAACGGTGCATTTGGTCTATGAGGTCTTCAATGATCGGCTCTAGGTTTTGGATAGTCTCGATACCGATTCTTTCGGGAGGCGCGAAGACCGCGGTGCGCAGTTCGGCGTGTTTTTCGCTCATGGATTTGGCGAGTTCGCTGACTGTCTCGAAGGGGCTCGAAAGGTTCAGACGGATCGCCATCGATAGCGTCTTAGCGAAGTCCTCTTCCTTTTCGTTTTCCAACTTCTCCAATGACCATTGTCGCCATCGTTCTCGAAACATCTGGATTTCTGCGAATCCGTCTTGAACTTCGATCGCAGGCGGCAGTCCTGCTTCTAAAGGGAATTCCCTCAAAAGTGAGTAGACGAGAGAATCGATAGTTTGGAAGGCGGCGGTGTCGATGCCCTCCAATGCGGTTTTGACATTAGGATCGTGCGCGTCATCGGCGCGCAGGATTTCTAGTTCACCTCGGATACGTGAGCGGAGTTCGGAAGCGGCGGCACGGGTGAAGGTGATGGCGATGATTTCGTCGATTGCCACTCCTGACTTCAGCAGGGCGACGATTCGTTGAACCAAGGAGTAGGTTTTACCTGTGCCAGCACCAGCCTCAACATAGATGTTGGCGGACAGGTCATCTTGGATAGCCGACAAGGTATTGGCATCTGAGCGTGTTTGCGTGGTAACTGCGTTCATGGTGACTCGCCTTCGGCCAGTGCCACGTAACCGGTCAAGGCTGGAGATGATTTCTTACGGTTCCAAGCGATCAGGCGATCGGTTGAGCAGACGTCGGAGTATGCACAGTATTTGCAGTTCTTCCATGGGGGACCGTCCCCCCGTGTGTCTCTGTCGCCAGGCCTTGCTGGAAAGAGGCCGAGTCGGATGCCGTCGACCACAGTGGACATGACTTCGTCGAAACGTTCATCGGTTGCTTCAAGGGATACTGGGATTTTGGGGCGTAGGCGGGTGCTGCCGCTTTGGAATACGAACCAATAGGCTGCATCCACATCGGCTGAGTTTTCGAGAAGCTCATTTGTGATGCGAGCATAGAGGGGTAGTTGCAGTTTGGTTCCCGACGCGGTCACATCTTTCTCGATGTCTGAGTAGCTGCTGGATCTGCCTGTTTTGAAGTCGACGACGAGGGCTCGGTTTCTTGCAGATGACAGAGCGATCAGGTCGACCTTTCCTCGGAACTGGAATGTGAAACCGTCTTCAAGCGTCATCCGGCCTAACGGATCTTCGAAGCCGAAGGGGACTTCGGTCATCATTTCGCCTTCGTACCCGGATAGGACGTCGAGATTGGTTTGATGCCATTGTTCGAGCTGTCGGAGGATCTGATCTTTTTCTAAATCGAAGATCGCGTTGTAACCGATGTAATCGTCTCGTTGGAAACGATCAAACTCTTCGAGAGCTGTTTGTCGTAGCTGGTTTAGGCCTTCAGATGTTGAGTCTGGTCCAAACTCTTTCAGGAACTGCTCGAGGATGGAATGGACGAGAAGGCCTTTGTCGAGAGCGGAGAGGGTTAAGGCGTCTTCAGGGTCGATGCGTTCATCGACGTTGAGTTCGGCAGCCAAGAAGTATCGATACGGGCACTCGGCGTAGTTTTGCAAAGCACTGGCGGATATTTGCAGGTTGAGTGGGGCGGATCGACGCGTTTCGGCGATGTTTCCGTCAAATGGTCCTAAGGCGGTTGTTCGTTTTGAAGCGGTGGCTCGTTTTCCTGATGCTAGGGCTCGGTTAGTTGGATCGGTGAGCAGTTGGTTTAATTCGGTCTTATCGGACGAGCGTAGCGCTACGTCTTTGAGTTGAAACTCATACTCCGTGGATGCGTTGAGACTTGAGTCGCTGAGAGATGACAAATGAGAGATCGATTCGACGAAATCACTTTCGGGGTCCATCAGATCTTTGACTGGAACGCTGGTCAAACCGTTCGATTTGACGACTTCATCTACGAACCAAGGGGAGGGGTAGGATTCGTTGGTTGCTCCGAGAAGAGCTTTGTTCCAGTAGAGTCTTCGCAAGGGTGCGGATTGGAGCGCCAGTTGGAAGGTTTGACGTTCGAACTCGATGTGGTCAATGGTTGTGGGCAGCGTCGAGCCGTCGGCGTCTAAGATACGGCGGAGGTGATCTGAGAGGAGCGGGTCGGGTCTGCCGGGTCTTGGTAATCCGCCTTCAGCCATCCCGAGGATGTGGATGCTACGGAATGAGTTGCCGATGCTTGATTCGAGGGGTGCGACGAATACAGTGGAGCCCCATCCGGAGTCACCTTGAAGTATGGCCCGCAGGAATCTTTGAACGGTCCTGGAAAAGCGATTGAAGTCGACATAGGTGCTAGCGACTTTGTCGAGATCTCGGACTTGCGCTAGATCGTCTTGGACGCGAGTTAATCCACTCGCTGCATGGTCATCTTGTGTTCGTGGTTTGGCCAGATAGTTGTCGATTATTTCTTTCAGCCAATCGGCCCAATCGGCCCATGATCGCGGATGCTCGATCTGTATTAGATCGTTTAGTTTCGAGACGAAATCGCTGAGTCTGATGGTCGCGTTGGCCATTTCTCGCCATGCTTCAGGATCGACGGTATAGTCTTCGTCTGGAGATTCTTCCGCTCTACGTGCTCGATTGCGCATCGATCTTGAGTAGCGTTTGAGGGAGCGTCGCCATCGGTCGTCGCCTGCGAACCGGGATATTTTGGCGTTGCGTGAGGCGACTTCCCATGGGACGGCGGGGACTCTATCGCCGTCTGTAGGATCAATGACGGGCGCGGAGGTGGTCCAAGTAGTGAATGTGTCACGGCGCATCTCGGCGGCGACCATGTGTAAGAAAAGAGAGACGAATTTTCCGGCTGGGGTTTCGGCCAAGGTCCGGGTTGAGGTGCCACAGTTCTTGATGCCCGCGGTGTTCAGGGCGTCTTTGATGCGGGAGGCATAGTCGTTTGTCGGGTATAGGACAGCGATTTCGCCAAATTTGATGCCTTGTTTGGCATCGGTGATGATGTTTCGAATCAACGCTCTGGGTTCATCGGCGGCGCCCACGGTAGAGTAGAAACGCGTTTCGGTTGGGGTGTGAGCATCGTTTCCGTGTTGGTCTGTTCCCGACGTGATGCGGATCGTGGTTGTCGATGAATGCCTTTCCATGCTGTCCCAGAGGCGCGTATATGCATCTGGGGGCATCGGTGCCCGTATTGCGATGATCTGGGAAGCTAATGTTGAAGCGATTATGTCGGAGTTTTGAGAGACGATTTTGGCAACGATGGCCGCTTTGTTCTCTCTTGTGAGATATTGCTCTGCGGTGGCGGAGTAGTTTCGTTGGATTTCCTCAAGTTGCGGATATAGTCTGGATTGGGTCCGGTTGGAGAGCTCTTGCAGGGCGTTGCTGGAGCCTTTATCTAACCGCTCTAACTCCTGTAAAGTTTTTTGGATCGCGTTGAGCGTGGATTCGTTGGTGGCGTGTTCAGTGAGCGGGCCGGGAGTTGTCAGTTGCAGTGTCGCGTTGTGGATGAGTTCGGACGCTATCAGCCTGGACATGGATGGCTTCTGCGGTTGGTCAGGTAAGGCATCGAATAGACGGTCTGCCACTTCTTCGATTCGCATGAACTCGACGTTGAAAAGCGCGTCATCGTTTTTCACGCACAGCTGGTCGGTTACAGCTCGCCTCAGAAAGAAGGCTGAAAAGATGGAAGGGTTGATTACGACGATGCGAGTAAGAGGCGATCGCTCACGGATATGGCGGATGGTGCTGGCTATGTACGCAACCAAAGGCGTGCCGTTTGCAGTTGTGGCGAGCGAAGTGTGATTCAAGGACTGTTTAATCATGAATGTTCGGTGGCGCCCCCGGTGAGAATCGAACTCACGCACCTGGCTTCGGAGACCAGTGCTCTATCCACTGAGCTACGGGGGCGTGTTTGCGCCCGTAAATGATAAACGGCTCACCTCCAATTATCGGCGAGCGAGGCTAGTGCGCGCGGACTTGGGCTTGCCCTCGGCGGCGTGGCTGGCCGCCACCGAAAGCTTTGACGAGGAAGATCGGTGCGATGACTGTGGTGACAACGGTCATGACGATTGCGACTGTGAAGATGTCACGGCCGATGATTCCGCTGGCGCGTCCGATTTCGGCAACGATGAGTGCGACTTCACCCCGGGGCAACATGCCTAATCCGATACGCCATGAGCGTTCTCTGCCGAACCCGACTGCCATCACTGGCAGTCCAGACCCTGCGACCTTAGTGATGATCGCGATGGCAGTGACGGCGAGCGCGAATAACGCGAGCCGTCCCAAGTTGTCCGATTCCGCGACTGCGGTCAGGTCTACCTGCATTCCGATGATGCAGAAGAAGACTGGCACCAGTATGCTACCGCCGTTTTGAATGGCGAAGATGGTGTACTCCTTGAGAACAGTTGCGGAGAGAGCCAAACCCATTGAGAACGCGCCGATAATCATGGCTAGTCCAAAGTAGACCTCAGCAACGCTTGCGGCGATAAATCCTAGGGTGATGGCGAGGACGAGGGTTGCTCCGTCGGATTGGAACCACATCGTCAATCTGGAGATGCGGTTCGCTAGAATGCTGCCAATCAATGTAAGTCCGAGCCAGAAACCGAATGCCTTGACGATAAGCAGAGCGACGGAACCACCGGATACGGTTCCTTCGGCCTCAATTGCAACGATGATAGCGACGATAACTATTCCTAGGACATCGTCTACCACTGCGGCAGCGAGTATTATCACGCCTTCGATCGAGTCGAGGCGACTGATGTCGCTGAGCACTCTTGCAGTTATGCCGACTGATGTGGCCGTCAGTATGGCACCTACGAATAGAGCGGGAATTGCGTCGTGTATCGAATCGAATGTTGCGTAGCCAAACCACAATGTGACGAGTACGCCGAGTACGAAGGGGAAGATGACACCACCAAGAGCGACTGCGGTGGCTGGGCGGATGAATTTGAGGAAGCGTTGACGGTCGGTTTCCAGCCCTGCTTCGAACAGGAGAAGAACAGCGCCTAGTTGTCCGACGAAGTAAAGGGCGAATGGGATAGCTGGTTCAACTGTGTCGCCGGCGTGTGATGCGGCTTCTGAAATATAAGGCCCCACTTCGCGAAACACCGGACCAATTCTGTCGAAGAATCGGATACCGCCTAAAGCATGAGGGCCGATTATGATCCCGGCGGTTAACTCACCGATAAGAGCTGGAATCTTGAGGAATCGCTCTGCAATCTCACCGCCGACCTTTGCGGCAACGAGGATCACCGAGAGCATGATGATCAACTCGGCGGATAGGAAGAGTAGCGATTCTCCGTGCAATTTCCGGGTGTTTTGGTGGTGATTGAATTCGCCGATGCGCCGGGCAAGAAGCACACACCCGCGAACATCGCTTATTTATTGTCTCGCCAGATCGCGATTCTATATCTGCGTCCAGGGTGAAATTGAGGTTTACTAAGTAAATACCTTTGTGGGTTTGAGTACTTCAACGGATTGTTCGTAACTAGCCAACCCCAGAAAGTCGTCGTTGGGAGAGTAGATTCGGACCAGTTTTTCTTGTTTGAGTTCAGATTGATGCGGGGCCGGAATCTCGTGGCCATGCCGAAAAGCTGAGACCTGATCGCCGCTGAGCACGATGGCTCCGAACATCTTCAACACCGTATCTGGTTTTTGCAGGTGTCGGCTCCAAACATCTTCGTCGGCTTCTGCGATCAGGGCGTTGATTGATATGGCGTCCTCGATTCGGAATTCCCCTGCCCTCTCGCGTTGTAACGAAGTCATATGAGCGCCACAGCCCAAAGATTGACCGATGTCGTGGGCGAGGCTTCGGGCGTAGAAGCCACTGCCACATTGGATTCGGAGCGAAAAATGAGGCGGATTCCATTCGGTCAGCGTCAACGAATCGACGTTGACGCGCCTTGGGGGCCTATAAATGGATTTACCTTGGCGGGCTAGCTTGTAGAGCGGTTGACCGTCTTTTTTGATGGCGCTGAACATTGGCGGGGTTTGATCGATTTCTCCTACGAACCCGTCAACGATTGACTTAAATCGGCAACGCAAAACCCCAGCGTAATCGGACGTTTCGGTGATTTCGCCTTCGGAGTCGTAGGTATCGGTAGCAACCCCGAGCTTTGCGGACATCAGGTAGGTCTTGTCGCTAGAAAGGAGGTACTCGGAAAGTCGGGTAGCGTAACCGACGCAGATAGGAAGCACACCGGTAGCTAAAGGATCCAATGTGCCGCCGTGTCCAATTTTGATGCGTCGTTTGCGCAGTTGCAAGGCTGATCGCAGCTTTACGACAACGTCCGATGAGGTCCAATCTTGGGGTTTATCGACGTTCAAAAACCCGGCGATCGGGTCTGTTTGGATCGTCATTTTTGAAGCGACCGCGATAGCTCAGCGGCGGTCAGATAGGTCGGAGATGTAGTCGATCATACTCTGACCGTCTTCGAGCGAAGTGTCAAGGACGAATTCGATTTTCGGCGTTCGTCGCATGTCTGCCCTGGCGCTGAGTTCGCGTTGTATGAATGCTGACCTTTGTTGAAGATATTCAATGGTGAAATTCGCGTCCGAGTTCTTAGAGTAGACGCTTACCGCTATCCTGGCGGTGGTCAAGCCATTGTCGCAGGTAACGGACATGACCGAGACCATGCCTGGTGGCTGGAGTTCCTGGTCAATGATCTTTGCGACGATGCGTTGGATGTTGTTCTCAACGCGCTCGATACGTCTAGCCATCTTGAGTACGGAAAACGGGCGAGAGGATTACGTGCTTCCGACGTTTCGCATCTCGTAGCAGGTGATGATGTCGCCTTCCTCATAATCGTGGAAGCCGTCTAGAACAACGCCACCTTCGTAGTTGGTTGCGATCTCTCTGACGTTTTCGTCAAAATGTCGCATCGACAACACGGCACCCTCGAAGATCTCCTCTCCACGGCGTGTAACGGTCATCCGAGCATTGCGACGCAAAAGACCTGAGTTGACACGGATACCTGCGATGCGTTCTCGTCTGCCATGCGGGAAGACCTGCAAAACGGTTGCACGTCCAAGGACGACCTCTTCCTGCTCAGGTTCGGTGAGGCGCGCAGCTGCTTGTCTGACGTCGTCGATCATCGTGTAGATGATGTCGTAGGTTCTGATGGGAACGCTCTCTTGGTTGGCGAGGCGGGCGGCAGCAGGTTCCACGGACGTCTCAAAACCGACGATCATTGCATCGGATGCTGAGGCGAGCATTACGTCGGACTCGGAGATTGGTCCCGTTGCGGCGTGCAACAGTTTGACTTGAACGTCGGGTGAAGAAAGACCATCGACAGCACGACGGATGGCGTCGATAGTGCCTTGGGCACCAGTTTTGGCGACGAGGTTCAGTTCGGCTGCATCGTAGCTTTGGCGGTGCCTCAGCACTTCAGCAAGAGTCGATGGCCGGCCTGAATCGGTACGTCGCTGTTCTTGTCGGAGGCGCGTATCGATCCTAAATCGTGCATCACGCTCGTCTTCGACAACTTCGAATTGTTGACCAGACTCAGGAACGCCATTCAATCCGAGGATTTCCACCGCGGCAGATGGCCCAGCTACCTTGACTTCGGTGCCGAAACCATCGACCATCCGACGGACATGCCCGAATTTATCGCCGGCAACGATTGTGTCACCAGTATGCACGGATCCGGAACGAACGATGACGGTTGCAAGCGGCCCGCGGAATCTATCGAGATTCGCTTCAACGACCACGCCTATTGCTGGTCGATCAGGGTCGGCGGTAAACTCAGACACTTCGGCGAGGAGGAGCAGGGAATCGATCAGTTCCGAAACACCGTCACCGTTTATTGCGGAGACTGGAACCGCAAGCACGTCGCCTCCAAGGTCTTCGACAATGATATCCTGCTCAAGCAATTCGGTCTTGACTCGAGTGGGGTCGGCTGCGGGTAGGTCCATCTTGTTGACGGCGATAACGATGGGAACCTGCGCGGCTTTTGCGTGGCTAATGGCCTCGATGGTTTGGGGCATCACGCCGTCATCAGCGGCGACTACGATCACGGCGATGTCGGTCGCCTGGGCTCCTCGCGCCCGCATCGCGGTGAATGCTTCGTGGCCCGGCGTGTCGATGAATGTGACGAGTTGCCCTTCGTGGTCGATCTGGTATGCGCCGATGCTTTGAGTAATGCCGCCGGCTTCGGCTTCCACGACGTTGGTTCCTCGAATTGCATCAAGCAACGTGGTCTTTCCGTGGTCGACGTGTCCCATCACGGCGACGACAGCGGGGCGTGGTTCGGCGTTGCTTTCTTCTTCGTCGACACCGACGCGGTCTGATGCTTCGGATTCTTCGACCTCAGTTGGTTTGCGGACCCGGACCCCGAGACGAACCGAGACAGTAGCTGCGACCTCGAAATCTACGGAGTCGTTCATTGCGACCATCATATTCAGTCGCATAAGCTCCTTGATGATTTCGGTGGGCGAACGACGAATGACCTCAGACAATTCAGCTACGCTGATCTCCGCCGGTAGGTCGACTGGTCCTGTGAATTGAACGGCTTGTCGACGGGCGGCAGGGCGATCAGCCACTGCGTTTCCCGATCTGCGTCGTCCGTTACGTCGTTGTCGTGTTCTTTGTGATCTCGCCATGAGTGTTTCTTTTTCCCGTCCCCAACACCCTGCTAACCAGAGTTGAAGCGCGCTATCAACTGCTCAATGAAGTCTGCAGGGACTTCCATTCGGAGCTTGAGCGCTCTCCTTATCTTATCGTTTATTTTGCCTGGGTCGAATCCCGTCGCATCCAAGCAGACGTAGCAACCTCTGCCGTTCATGCTGCCGTGTTCGTCAATTGCCACCGAGTTGATGTCGGTTCGGACGATGCGAAGCATTTCCTGTTTGGGATTTTTATCGCCGCAAAGGACGCATGTTCGCATGGGCAAGTGTCGAACGCGCGACATTCAATGCAGCTCCCCGTTTTTCGGACGTGGTTGTTGGCTTTATCGCCGGTTGCGGCGTGAGCTGCCGCCACGACGACCTCTGCCAGAACGCCTTCCGTCCTCGTCGCGGTACCCTGAGATGTCCTCGGCGAAACGAAGGCCAGATTCAGGCGCTTCGGTTGCTACCTCGAATTCACCGGGTAACGCCCACAACTCGTCGGAATCTATATCTTGCTCCAAGGCTTCGAGTTCGGCGGCTTCGCGCTCTGCTTCCACGCGCTCTTGTTCCTCGATCTCGAGTTCGCGTAGTTTTTCTTCCAACTCGAGCAGTTCAAGGTCGAGGTCCTCTTCAGGTTCTTCTGCGACTGGCTGCGTCGGTGGTTGTGGTCGATCGACTTGTGGAACGAAGAGGATGGGACCCGCTGGGAACTCTTCTTCTGGTTCCTCTTCGATGGTTGGCTGCGATTCCTCGGCTACAACTGGTTCGTCGATAGCTTCGGCTACCATCTCTGGGATCGGTTCATCGACGATCTCAACCTCTGGTGTGACCTCTTCTTCTGCGACGACAAATTCTTCATCGACCGATTCGGTCTCCGATTCCGGAACGTATAGCACGGGTTCGGCAGGTTCAGTTTCCGGCTCAAGTTCATGCTCTGACGAGGTGGCCGCTGCCGCCTCAAGTTCTTCGAGCCGTAGTCTTTCCATTTCCTCAGCGGCAACTTTGGCTTCGGCTGCTTGTTGGGCGAGGGCTGCTTCGGCTGCCAATCTTGCTGCTTCTTCTTCGGCGGCGATCCGAGTGGCTTCGGCTTCTCGTTCGCGCTGGCGAGCAATGAGTTCCTCGGCGTAGGCTGCAGAACCCTTGATCTCGATGTGGTAATTGGTCAGTCGTGTCGCGAGGGAAACGTTTTGACCATCTTTGCCGATTGCGAGTGACAGTTGGTTTTCGGGGATGATTGCCTCTACGTTGTCATCGTTGATGATGACGACATCTTCGACTTGGGCTGGTCCCAGTGAATTGGCAATAAATACGGCCGGGTCGTCGCTCCATTCCAGAATGTCGATCTTCTCACCCATAAGCTCAGTTACGATGTTTTGGATTCGGATTCCACGCAAACCTACGCATGCGCCAATGGGGTCTATGTCGTGTTTGTTGGAGTAGACAGCGATCTTGCTTCTGGCACCTGCGTGGCGAGCGATCGACTTGATGTCTACGAGGCCGGATTTGACTTCGGGCACTTCGAGCTCCATCAAACGACGGAGCAACATCGGGTGCCTTCTGGAAACGATGATTTCAGGCGCACCTTCGCCATCAGCGTTTTGGTCGCTAACGCGGACGACGTAAAACTTCAATTCCATCCCAGGGCGGTATCGCTCGTTGGGGCTCTGCTCGTCACCGGGCATGATTGCATCGGCCTTGCCGAGATCGATGAAAACTGTCGGTCGTTCAGAGAAAGCTTCGACGTTACGATTCGAAGCGATGCGACGAATGGGTGCAGAGATTATCTCGCCTTGCTTGTCAGCGTATTGTTCGTAAACAAGCCTTCGTTCGGCACTGCGGAGGCGTTGCATCAATACCTGAGTAACTGTGCGAGCCGCTATTCGCTGGGGCGTAAATTCGAGCACCCCGGTGATGATGTCGTCACCTGGTTGGGCGTCAGTGCTGAGTTTACGAGCTTGTTCGACGATTACTTGGCCACGTGGGTCGATCTCGTCCAACTCTTCGACGACATGGACGACAGTATTAATGACTACATCGCCACTTTCGGGATCAAGCCTGACTGTTACGTCTTGGTCTTCGGCAGCGGGATCACGGCGGTACGCGGCTGCGATGGCTTCTTCGAATGCAGAGACGACCGACTCTTGCGGAAGACTACGTTCCGCCGAGAGCTGCATTACTGCGAGCAGCATGTCGCTCTTCATCTTTGCAGGCCTCCATCGTTCGCTTCGGGTAGAACCCCAAAAAGAAAAAGTGGGCACCCGCCCACTTCCTCAACGCATAGCCGAAGCAATGCGCGTTCTTATATATCCAACTCTATCACGTTGAGGTGATGTTCGCGCAATGTTCCGACGCTCGTTATTTCAATACGATCACGTTTTCGATTTGGTTTTGATCAGGACTCCAATGCGGCCTGTATCACAGCCAAGGCTTGGTCGGCGGTGTGAATGGTCGAATCCTTTGGATCGGTGAGGCGATGTTTCACTTCGACACCACCGTTCTGGATGCTTCGCGGACTCACAACCACGCGCACCGGCATCCCGATGAGGTCAGCATCGGCGAATTTCGCGCCTGGTGCTTCATCGCGGTCGTCAAGCAACGTGTCGATGCCTGCGTTTTCGAGTTGCTCGGCCAACGCTTCGGCTAGATCGCGAACATCTTCATTGTTGTGCATGTTAACGGCTACTATGACGACCTCAAAAGGTGCGATCGATCTTGGCAAAGTCATCCCGCGGTCGTCATGGTTGGCTTCCACGGCTGCGGCTAGGAGGCGCCCTGTTCCAATGCCGTAGCAGCCCATGAGAACGGATTGGAGGTTGCCGTTCGCGTCATTGAACTTGACGTTCATCGCATCGCTGTAGATGTTGCGGAGTTTGAAGATGTGCCCCACTTCGATACCGCGGTTTTGTTTTAGATGACCATCTGTGCATCTTGAGCACTTGTGGCCCTCGACTGCGGAGGCTATGTCCCCGACGTGGTCGGCATTCCAATCTCGACCGTAGTTGACGTTGCGGAGGTGATAACCATCTTCGTTGGCGCCAGCCAACAGGTTTACGTTTTCGATGGCTGAATCGTCTGCGATCACAAATTCGCTGGGGACGCCTACTGCAGAGGCTGATCCGGCAGGGAAGCCGGCGGCAGCAACTTCCTCAGGGCTTGACAAGCGAGGCTCAGAGCCGCCCATCATGTTTCTGACTTTGGTCTCGTTCACCTCGTAATCGCCGCGTATGACGACGACATAGACCTTGTCTCCGATGGTGTAGAAGACAGCCTTAGCGGTCTTCGATGTGAGGACACCCTCGGCCTCGGCTAATGTCTCTATGGTCTTGATTCCCGGCGTTGCGAATTTCTCCACTTCATCGAATTCTTCCGACGGATTGTGATTCTTGATGAATTCCGCTTTTTCGAGATTGGCGGCGTATTCGCAATCACCGGAGTTGCAGATGAGGATAGTGTCCTCGCCGCTGTCGGCCAATAGGACGAACTCTGCTGAGTCTTTTCCGCCAATGGACCCAGAATCGGCTTCGACCATCACCGCGTTGAGGCCGCATCGGGAGAAGATGTTGTGATATGCCTGCGCCATCGCCTCGTAGCTAGCATCAAGACCTTCGTCGTCAACGTCGAAGGAGTATGCGTCCTTCATTTCGAATTCTCGGACGCGCAAGAGCCCGCCTCGTGAGCGCGTTTCGTCCCGAAACTTCGTCTGGATTTGATAAAGGATGAGCGGCATGTCCCGGTAGCTGGTGATCCCATAACGGCCCATCATTGAGACAGTCTCTTCATGAGTGGGTGCGAGGACCATCTCACGTTCGCGTCGATCAAGAAACTGTGCGAGCGGAGGGATGTAAGTGTCGGCGCGACCGCTCTCCTGCCAGATAGATCGGGGCTGCACAACAGGCATCGTGACTTCAAGGCCACCGGCATCGTTCATCTCTTCTCGGATGATTTTGCGGATCTTTTCGAGGCTCCGTTGGCCGAGAGGCATGATGCTGAAGATGCCCGCGGCTATCTGCTGGATGAAACTTGCGCGGGCGAGGTATTGGTGGCTAATGGTCTCAGCATCGACTGGGGCTTCGCGCGTGGTCTTGATATAGAACTGTGATGCTCGCATTGGTGATTTTTGGTTCTCTACGAATTGAGGTACGACGGGTTTTATACGCCCCATCGGTTTTCGACGTATTCGTTGACCATGTCGATAAAGTCTTCAGCGATTGTCGGTCCGGACAGCATAAGTTTTCGTTGTCCATCGACGAACACCGGTGCTCGGGGGCTTTCGCCGCTTCCTGGGAGTGAAATGCCGATGTCGGCGGCGCGTGATTCGCCCGGGCCGTTGACGACGCAGCCCATAACAGCTACGTTCAGCGTCTCGGATCCGGGATAGCGCGTTTTCCAGTCTGGGAGGTTGATGTCGATTTGCTGCTGGATATCGCTCGCCAGTTCACGGAAGAGGGTTGAAGTAGTGCGGCCGCAACCCGGGCAGGCGGTGACTGATGGGCGGAAGGTCCGGATTCCGAGCGACTGAAGGATGTCTTGGCAAAGTTTGACCTCTTTGGCTCGATCTCCTCCAACTTCGGGCGTAAGACTGGATCGGATCGTGTCACCGATGCCTTCGTAGAGCAAAACGGAGAGTGCGGCGGTAGTGGCGACGATGCCCTTCTGCCCCATCCCTGCTTCGGTTAGTCCTAGGTGCAGGGGGATGTTTGTCAAGTTCGATAGAGTTCTGTATGCCTCTACCATCTGGCCGAGACGGGAGACTTTACAGGAGATGATCATTGCCGTCTCTGGGAGACCTACATCTACGGCGGCGGCGGCACTTGCGATTGCGCTTTCGACTAAGGCTTCGCGTTCGACGTCATCGCCGCTCAGCGGATTTGGGCGTCGTGCATTTTCGTCCATCTTCTGGACCAGTAGCTCTTGATCAAGGCTACCGGCGTTCACTCCGATCCTGACGGGTTTCCCGTGATCGCGTGCTATCTCAATGAATGAGTTGAAGTTTTCGTCGTGCCTTTTACCGCGTCCGACATTGCCTGGGTTAATGCGGAATTTAGCCAGGGTTTCGGTGCATTCCGGATGGTCGCGGAGGAGACGATGACCTATGAAGTGGAAATCTCCTACAATCGGGACTGTGCAACCAATGTCAGCTAGGCGTTTAGCGATCTCGGGGACTGCCTTGGCAGCCTCGTCGTTGTTTACAGTGATGCGAACGATTTCGCTACCTGCGTCCGATAGGAGTTTGACCTGATCGACCGTGGCTTGCACGTTAGCAGTGTCGGTGTCGGTCATTGACTGGACGACGACTGGGCTACCACCGCCGACGGCGACATCGCCGACGATTACACGGTGGGTTTTGGAGCGCGGTGAAGTTGGTGCGTCTATGAGTTCGATCATGGTTCTTTCCATTATCAGTTAGAAGAAACGCTCGCCGCCGACAGTTAGAAGAAACGCTCGCCGCCGATCAGCCGGGCGATATCGGAGAAGGAGATTACGACTATCAGGGCGATAAGCAGGACGAAACCGGTGAGGTGAACAAGGTTTTCCTTCTCGGGCGAGACGCGCTTGCCGCCGCGGATGATCTCGATGAGAACGAATGCCAATCTTCCGCCATCTAAACCTGGTATTGGAAGAAGGTTGATAACCGCCAGTGAGATGCTGAGCGTTGCGGCGAGGGTCAGGATGATAGTGATGCGAGCGTTTATTGCGATGTCGGCGGTTGCGACTTCCCCTGAAAGTTGGCTGAGACCTACGGGGCCGACAGCGACAGGACCATCGAATTGCGGGTTTTTCGAGCCGGATATTGCGCCGAATATCGAGTTCCTTGCAAGGGTGATGATTTCCAGAGTTTCGTTGATGCCTTCGGGGATAGCTCGGGTAATGGGTACACCGCGCGATTCGATGCGAGTGTTGACAAGTTGCAGCTGAACTCCAGCAGCACCTTCTTGGAGGTAGGTGACCGAGCCGAGGTCATGATTGAACTTGCGAGCGTCAAGGTAGTGCAAACCTCTGCCGTCGCGGGTGTCGGTGACCATGATCGTGTCGCCGACCTGAGCTGACGAAAGGAACTCAGCGATCTCTGAGAGTGCTATCTGATAGAGGTCGTTGCGAACTGATCCGTCAGCGACTACAGTCAATTGATCGTTTGCTCCGACACTAGGGTTATAGACGCGGGCGACGCCGACACGCATTTGCGTAGAAGGGTCGTCGACCTCAATCACAACCTGGTGACGCGGCGGATCCCACCGAGGGATCAGGGTGACGAACTGCGTGTCATCTTCCAAATAGTGGACAGTCGGTTCAGTTGGTCTTGCGAATGGGTCTGGAATACCGCGCTGAACCTCCCAAGTCGTTTCTTGACCGAGTTTTTGGATGACCGCGTTCTGCAAATCGCCAAAACTTGTGATTGGAGTGCCATCAACTGAGATGATCTTTTGCAACGGCCTGATTCCGGCATCGTAGGCAGGTGAATTGGGCATGACATTGGCGACTACGACGTCTCCGGCGATGTATTGAACCGGGATCAGTACTACAAAAGTGAATACGACGAATGGGATCACGGCGTTGACCGCTACGCCGGCGACCATGACAGATATCCGTGCCAGCGCCGATTTACTCGCCAAGCTGTTCTTCGACTCCGGGTCTTCTTCGCCCTGCATCTTGACGAAGCCGCCGAATGGCAACCAGTTGATGGACCAGACCATTTCGGAGATGACGATGCAGTCGGCGTTGATGCGCTTCAATTTCCCGACAAAAACCGACGCGGAGCTTTGGGCGGTCGCGCCGTCGCTGGATTCGAACGCTCGAATATCGACGGCATCGACCTTTCCGTCTGCACGTTCCTCGCCCCACACTGTAACCATCTGTCCAACCTTCAGATTTTCTCGTCCGCCGATGGCGTCGTATCGAGTTTGAGGGTAGGTGTAAACGGTCGTGACCCCGGTCCATATCCCAAACGCCCTAGGGGGGAACCCGAAGCCAAATTCCAAGACCTTGACCTTGTTGAGTTTTGCGACGAAGTAATGCCCGAACTCGTGCAGTATGATCAGCGGGCCCAATATCAAGAGAGCAACGATCAGGCCAAATATGAGAGTGGTACTCATCTGGTCAGGGCGTATCCAAGCATTGCTGCGAGATCAACGTGTGATATGTCGGGTGTAAGTCGTGTCATATGCCCATTGCGCGGCCTTAATTGCGTCCTCAACTGTGAAGTCAAGCTGGTTGTCATGGGCCTTCACGGTGGTTTTGATCTCGTGCGCGATATCGGTGAATCTGATTTTGCGTGCGAGAAAGAGATCAACGGCAGCTTCATCAGCACCTACCAACACGGCGTTGTACGTGCCACCGATTCGTGCGTACTTCATGGCGAGATCGAAACAGGGATATTTGCTGGGATCCATTGCTTCAAACGTCAATTCGCTCGCTTCGAGCAGATCGAATGTTGGGAGATCATCGTTGAGCCGTCTTTCGGGGTAAAAGAGTGCAAACTGTATCGGATGACGCATATCATGATGGCTGAGTTGCGCCTTAATTGAACCGTCGGACATTTCTACTAACGAGTGAACGATGCTTTGGCGATGTATGACAACATCGATCTCGTCGAATGAAGAGTCGAATAGAGACGCGGTTTCCATAACTTCAAATGCCTTGTTCATCAAGGTGGCTGAATCGATAGTTATCTTCTTCCCCATGGTCCAAGTCGGGTGGTTCAACGCCTCTTCTGGCGTCACATTCGCTAATTCGTCTGGCGTTTTGTCACGAAACGCTCCCCCCGAGGCAGTGATGATGTAGCGCTTTGGTCTGGACTTCTCGCCGATTACACACTGCCATAGCGCACTAGGTTCGGAATCGATTGGCAAAATCGTGCCGCCATTGTCGTCAGCAATCCGTTTGAGATGCGCCCCGGCCATCACGATCGATTCCTTGTTGGAAAGCCCTACGGCCTTTCCCTCGCGGAGTGCGGCACACGCCAAAGGTAGTCCATCAAAACCAGCGGTGGCGTGCATCACGAAATCGATTTCAGGATGAGTTGCCAGATCGGTTATCGAAAGCCGTTTGGCAGAACCGATCTCGGACATCGAATCGTCGATCGAGCTGAAGTAACGGGGGGCGAATTCCTCGACCTGTTTCGCCAACTTGCCGATGTTTTTGCCGGCGGAAAGCCCGACAACTTCGAATTCGTCGGGGAATTGGCGGATTACGTCTAGCGTCTGCGAACCGACCGACCCCGTCGAGCCTAGGATCGATATCCGCTTTTTCATGCGAGCCATCTTTCGATGAAGTATATGAATACGAAGTTGGGTGCTAGGGCGTCAAGCCGATCCATGATGCCGCCATGACCGGGTATGATGCTGCCCGAATCTTTGACCCCGGAAAGGCGTTTGATCCACGATTCACCGAGGTCACCGGCAATGCCGATTACGGCTATCGCCAAACCCATTGACAAGATTTTAGTGAATGAATATTCGAGAGACAGCAGATTTGACAGCGCCCAAGATGCAATCAATGCCGCAACGATACCGCCAATTAACCCTTCCCAAGTCTTACCAGGGCTTATTTTGGGCGCAATCTTACGATTACCGAAGGTTCTACCAAAGAAAAAGGCACCGCTGTCCGTCGCGAAAACGACTAAGATGCCGAAGGCGAGAATTTCTCGGCCCTTTTCAAGTGAGACTACGAATGGCAGCATCGTTACCGCCAAGGCCACGGCAGCGCCATAGGAGAGGATCAGGTTCTGCCTTATCTTGTCGATTTGTCGCAATCTTGCGATGGCTACGATCTCGACCAACAAAATCAGGATCACAAAGCCGATGGCGATGGCGGTTCGGTCCGCGATCACAGAATCGATGTCAAGATACCCGAGCATGGCAGCAAATACCCCAGCGCCAGCAACGACTCCACCAGACAGCATCGCAAAGAACTGAGCCTTAATCGATTGCTTTACCCCGGAAACCAACTGCCGGGTTTCGAATCCGACGATCGCTGTGACGATGACAGCGACGATCGCAACTGACCAGAAACCCAAGAACAGCACCAACCCCAGCGCCGGCAGTCCGATCGCGGCCGAAATCAACCGCAGCTTCAACTCGGATAATTTGCTTCCAGGCTCGGGTTCGGCGTGATTTCTAGCCTTAGACACGCGACTAGTTTCGCAGAACTATCGCCGCCGTTCGGGGCGCCCGCCGAAGCGTCGTTGACGGCAGGAATAGGCTCTGATCGCTTCGTCGACATGCTCTTCCCCGAATTCCGGCCACATCGCTTTCGACGAGTAAAACTCGGAGTATGCCGACTGCCAGATCATGAAGTTGCTGATGCGGAATTCTCCACCTGTGCGGATGATCATGTCAGGATCCGGGATGCCGCTTGTGAATAGGTGGCGGTCCACCAACCCTTCATCGATATTTTCGGGTTGAATGCCTTTGGCAACGATTCGACGGATCGCGTTGACGATTTCGTGCCTACCCCCGTAATCGAAGGCAAGATTTAACGTGAAACGGCCGTTTTTACGCGTCAACTCTTCGGCCTCTTTAATCTTCGCGGTCATCTCGGCCGGTAACCGTTTTTCGTAACCGACATGGCGCAACTTAACGCCTTGCGAATGGAATCTCTCGATACCGGAGCCAACAGCTTCTGTTGCGAGTTCCATGATGGCATCAACTTCAGTTGTGGGACGATCCCAGTTTTCCGTCGAAAACGCGAAAAGCGTCGCTTCTTTGACTCCCCTCTCCGCCAATGCTCTCGTGACACGTTCGATATTTTCGTATCCGGCGCGGTGTCCTTGCGCTACCGTTAGCCCGTTCTTCTCAGCCCACCGCGCATTGCCATCCATGATGATTGCTACGTGATACGGGATCCGGATTTCAGGCGGCGGCCCGTTATTCGATGAATTCGAGACCGCCGAAATGTCGAAATCGACCCTTTCCGAACTCATATCGCCCCAAGGAACCTAAGCAATAACGTCAACCCGTTTCTACAAGCAGGCCATTTATGCCAAGATTTGCGCTTCCTTTTCGGATAGCAACTCTCCCACACGGCCAACGGCTTGGTCAGTTAGATCCTGCAACGATTTCGAAGCCCTTATGCAATCGTCTTCAGGCGCTTCGCCTTCACTTTGGATTTCGCGAATCATGCTTTGGGCGTCTCTTCGGACATTTCGGATCGACACGCGTGCATCCTCCGCACGTCGGCGAGCCATTCTCACGATATCCCTGCGGCGCTCTTGAGTAAGTTCGGGCAATATCAATCGGATTGTTTGGCCATCGACTTGGGGATTCAAACCAAGATCGGAGGTCTGAATGGCTCTGACTATTGCAGCGGCTGCTTCTGGGTAAAACGCCTCGATTTTGATCGTCCGAGCGCTCTCCACAGCGACAAGTGCGAGTTGATTCATCAACATCGTGTCAGTCATACCGCCCATGTCGATGCTTACACGCATCCTGTCAACGAGGGAGGTCGACGCTTGGTTGGTCCTATATCCATCCAAGTCATCCTGGAAAACGCTCACTGAAGAGTTCATGCGGCTTTCCGCATCTTCCAAGGTTTCTTCCAACATCGGAGCACCTCTCTTGGCTTGTCGGAAGATAATGTTAAATCGCCTGAACGACGATTGCCGACGTTTGCAAACGTACTACTCAAAAGCAGCTGATTGTCTCAGGCGTAAACCTGCGCCGCCTGTTGCGGCATGTGCAGCTGCTCTCCAGCAGCGTCTATAGTGATCCGAGTCCCCACGTGCCCACCGCTGGCAATGCCTGCCAAATTGCCCGGTTTAAACATGTCGAACACTAGGATGGGCATCTTGTTATCCATCGCCAGCGACAATGCGGTTGAATCCAGCGCGCGCAGTCCTAGCTCCAGCGCTCTGTGATGGGTGATGTGATCAAACTTCTTAGCGGCAGGGTCCTTCGCAGGGTCGGCATCGTATATGCCATCAACGCCGTTTTTTGCCATTACGAGCACTCCGGCGTTCATCTCAAGAGCGCGTAGACTTGCCGCCGTATCAGTGGACATGAAAGGGTTGCCCGTTCCTGCCGCGAAGATGACAATACGTCCTCGTTCGATATGGTGCAGGGCGCGTGATCTTACGTACGGTTCTGCAACGGTCGGCATTGGAATAGCTGTCATCGTTCTGACCGGCGCACCGTCACGCTCAAGCTGGTCGTGCAGAACGAGAGCATTCATCACGGTTGCCAGCATTCCTGCATGGTCCGCGCTGGAGCGATCCATGCCTTGCGCCTCGTAATCGGCTCCGCGCCACATATTTCCGCCACCTACGACAACCCCGATCCCAACACCGGCATTGTGGACTTGACTGATCTCACCAGCGATATACCTGACGGTGTCGTAATCGATACCAGAGGTCTTGGCACCTTTAAACGACTCGCCGCTGAGTTTCAGCAAGATGCGGCTGTAGCGCGGCGTCAACCGCATGCTGTGATGCTCCTTTGCTTACTCGCCGAGAGCGAACCTTTCGATTCGGCCAATTTTGACGTTTTCGCCGACTTTTGCGATGAGCTCTGTGACCAAATCTGCGACCTTGACGCTGTTGTCTCGGATATACATCTGATCGAGCAAGATTTCGTCTTCAGAGACTTCTTCAACGTCGTTGGGAACTGAATCTCTATCGACGTAACGAGGGTTCATCGCTGCGACCTGCATCGCCAAGTCGCGTGCAAGGGCCTTAAACTCGGGGGTGCGAGCCACGAAATCGGTCTCGCAGTTGAGTTCCACTAGAGACCCAACCCTAGAGCCCGTGTGGATGTAGGCCTCGATTACACCTTCGGCGGCATCGCGTCCGGCGCGCTTAGCAGCGGATGCGAGTCCCTTCTCCATAAGTGCCTGGGTCGCGGCTTTCATGTCGCCGTCGGCGTCCTCAAGGGCTCGCTTCGCGTCCATGATTCCAGCACCAGTCTGGTCGCGCAACTCCTTGATTTGCGCGGTGCTGATATTAGCCATTTCGTGACTGCTCCATTTCGATTGATTGGGTTCGTGCTATTGGCCGAAAGTTCATTCTGCCGAATTTTGCTGTTTTTGCCGTTCTGCAGCGGCAGCGCGGGCTGCTGCCATTGCTGCTTCTTGCGCATCGCGTTCGGCTTGCATCGATTCTCTTTCGCGTTGCCTTTGTGCAGCGAGTTCCTTGCCCTCCGAGATGGCGGCGGCGATATGGCTCGAGATCAGAGAGATCGACGCGTGAGAGTCGTCGTTACCAGGAATCGGGTGGGTGATGCTTGTAGGGTCGCAATTTGTATCAACAATCGCCACTACGGGGATGTTGAGATCATTAGCTTCCTTGACGGCGTGTTTTTCCCGGTCAATACCGACCACATACATTACGTCTGGCACTTTCGAGATCTCTTTTATCCCACCGAAGAACTTGTTCAATCGCCTCACTTCGGTCTGCTTCATCAAGAGCTCGCGCTTGGTGTGCGCCTGCACCTCACCTTTTGCGAAGTCTTCTTCCAACTCGATGAGGGCTTGAATACGCCGGGAGATTGTTGCGAAGTTGGTTAACGTACCCCCAAGCCATCGAGAGGTGATGTACGACGCATCAACCGATTTGGCCAACCGCTCCATCTCGTTCTTGGCCTGGGGTTTCGTGCCGACCATCAGGCACTCGCCACCACCGGCGACGATCTCTCTGACTGCCGTTTTGGCATGTTCAATCGCCTCTAGCGTCTTATCCATGTCAAGGACGTGACGCTTCTGGTGCTTTAGGCGGATGTAATCTCGCATCTTCGGATGCCATCGTTTCGAAAGATGTCCGAGATGCACTCCAGCGCGATAGAGCCCTTCAACGGTTAAAGGCTCTAGTTCATCGATTTGTTCAGCTGCGACCTCTGTCTCTACAGCCACGGTTTCGGTCGTCAAGGTTTTAGGGTGATCTCCTGAACGTCGTGTTTTCTGCGTTTCTTGGGCGCGCGAAGCGCCGCCAAAGCGTCAAAATGACCTTTGGAACCAATGTTCGATGGTATCACACGATGCTCGCACGAAGACAACAAACCGCTCCCCCACTTGCACATTGTGCGTCCAAATTTCGGTTTGAGTCGTTATTCTTTAGCAGCATCACAGGTGCCACACGTCAGGTCCGTAAACGTATCCATCCTCTCTAGCCCGCTGGAGCCATGACATGAAGTTGCTAGGCGAAAACGCCCAACCTACATCACCGGCCCAACTCGTCGCCGCGATTGGTGCCGTATCTCTTTTGGTGATTGCTTTCGCGATAGGTGTCGTTCAAGGCCCTGGGGCCAACGACGCTGTCGGCAACGTCCTCGGGATCCAGAGCACCTCGACTTCCTGGGTAACCAACCTCGGCGACCTGCTTCCCTTCGGGTTCGCGTTCGTCGCGGGTATGGTCGCAGCGGTGAACCCCTGCGGATTCGTGATGTTGCCCGCGTACCTCACGATCTACCTCAGAGACGCATCAGATGTAGATGACGACACCAGTTTGGCAGGCGCCGCGAAACGAGGCTCGAAAGCGGTCTATGTGAGTTTGGCCATGGGTTTGGGGTTTATCGCATTGTTCGGGACAGCTGGACTTTTGGTTTCAGCGAGCCAGGAACTCGTCAAAGAGGCATTGCCTTGGATCGGCTTCACGTTGGGCATTCTCATGGCATTGATCGGCGCGTATATCCTGCTGGGCGGCAAGATATACACCGGCGTCGCGCAGAGAATGGCCGATCGAGTTGGCGATCCGCGGGTTTCCTCTCTTGGGGGTTACTTTCTGTTCGGAATAAGCTATGCCCTCGCCTCGCTTAGTTGCACCTTGCCCATATTCCTTAGCGTTGTGACGAGTTCCTTTGGACGCGAGGGATTCCTTTCGGGATTGATTCAGTTCGTTGCATACGCCGGCGGCATGGCGTTCCTTATCATGATCGTGACGATCGGAATCGCTCTCTTCAAGAGCGCGGTCTTGAATCCGCTCCGGCGCTCGATGCAGTACGTCGAACGCGTTTCCGCTGTGATTCTCGCGGTAGTTGGAGCCTACCTAGTGTTCTACTGGCTGACGGAAGGCGATCTCTCAACCTACTTCGGCGCTAGCTAGAAGCGCAAATGGCCTGAGTCGCTTGTTACGCTGCTTCGACAGGGTTGTGCAACACGCCGATCTTGTCAATTTCGACCGTCACGTCTCCGCCAATGTTGATTGGTGGTGTAGTGCCCGAGGTGCCGGTCCACAGCATGTCGCCCGGCTCAAGGGTGACGTATCGGCTGATAAAGCTGATTGCCTGATTGATGTTGAAGATCATCTCTGACGAGTGACACTTCTGCCCTTCAACACCGTTCACTAGTCCTCGAATGTTAACGTCGTGCGGGTCGATGTCAGTGACTATGAACGGTCCAGTCGGGCCGAAGGTGTCAGCAGACTTCGCACGCCACCACTGTGTATCGGCGTCAGGGCCGCCCTGCCAGTCTCGAGCGCTAACGTCATTGCCGCCCGTGTAACCGAAGACGTAGTCGAGAGCATCTTCTTCGCTGACATTCTTGGCCTGCTTGCCCATGATGACGACAAGTTCGGATTCGCACACCACCAAGCCGGAATCGGTGGTCAGTTTGATGGGGTCGCCGGGACCGATGATCGCTGTTGGTGTCTTGTAGAACGGTTCTGGACGCGTAGGCTCTTGTGCGCCAAGAAGGTGTGATCGGTAGTTTCGAGCCAAGCACAGCATCTTGACCGGATTAGGGTTCGGCGCAAGAATCTTGACATCGGCCAAGTTGTACGAGTTACCGGTAGTTTCGTAGGACTGGCCTATCGGCGAGTTGGAAATCTCCGTTACGGAGTTGCCATCCTCGACGATGCCGTACGACGCACCGCCACCGTTATCGAATCTGACGAACTTCAATCTTCGGCTCCCTTGTTGCTGATTGTCAGAAGTCTCCTCGCAAGTGTAAGTCAAGCAGATTAAGTAGCGCGGGTTCGATTGATCCCGAACGTTTGCAGATAAAATCCACACAGCAGAGCGACCAGATTTTCGAGGGTGAGGAACATGCTGGACATCAAGATAGTCGGTGGGACAGTGCACGATGGTAGTGGGCTACCGGGGGTGCAAGCCGATGTGGGCATAAAAGGCGACACAATCGAGACAGTCGGTGATCTCGATGAAGCTGAGGCCACGCTTACCATCAACGCAACCGGCAAATCTGTGACGCCCGGTTTCATCGATCTGCACACCCACTCCGACGCCTCATTCCTAGTCGATCCGTTAGCAGATTCGAAGCTCACACAAGGAGTGACCCTTGAATACATCGGCAATTGCGGGATGAGTTTCTGCGCCCCCCTTTACGGCGCGGCAAAAGATCACCTCAAAGAACGCCTGACCCGAGGTGGCGAAGGCACCTTCGAAGTCGATTGGGAAGATTTCGACGGATATTTGAATGCTCTGGAACAGCGCGGGTCAACTATCAACGTTGCGACGCAGGTTGGCCACGGCACGGTCCGATCAGCGGTAATGGGGATGGATAATCGCGGGCCAACCATTGACGAACTTGCCCACATGGTGCGGTTGGTCGAGGAGAGCCTCGACGCTGGCGCGTTGGGAATGTCCACAGGGCTGTGGTACGCCCCTGGTTCCTATTCCCTGACCGATGAAGTCATCGCATTGAACCAACCTGTTGCCGACCGAAACAAGCTCTATTCCTCTCACATCAGATCGGAGGCAGACGACCTCTGTGGTCTCTTTCCTGCACACGCTGAGGCGATCGAGATAGGACGCCGTACCGGAGGTCGGATACAGGTTTCACACGTCAAAGCGGTTGGCCCTAAGTTCTGGGGACGAGGGCAGGAGATACTTGAAGGCTTTGAACGTGCTCGTGATGAAGGCATCGATGTTGCTGGCGACCAGTATCCATACTCGTGGTCTAGCACAGGTTTCAGCGGTGCGATGTTCGCCAGGTGGTCACTGACGGGAGGCAGGCAGGCAACACTGGATCGTCTGCAGGATGACGACCTACGCGCGAAGATGCGCTTCGACACCGATTACTACATCAGCCGCAACCACGGCGCGGTCGGTTCAGTAGTCGCTCATTTCCCACCTAATCCGGATTACGAGGGCATGAACCTGGAAGAGATCGGAGACGAGATGGGTTGCAACCCTTCGGAGGCCGCGTTGCGTCTTTACGAGCAGTCGGACGGATCGTACGTCTTACACTCGATGGAAGATGTAGATGTTGACGCGATTGCGCAATGGCGATTGATGGCGGTCTGCTCAGACGGTAGTTCTCTGCGAACCAGCGGTGCATTGTCAAGCGGCAAACCTCACCCCCGCAGCTACGCAACAAACTCTCGTTATCTTGAGAACTTCGTCAAAGAGCGAAACCTGGTGTCCTTAGAAGAGGCGATATACAAGATGACGGCTCTAGGCGCACAACGGCTTCAACTGACGCGTCGTGGCCGCATCGCCCGCGGCATGTACGCCGACATCAACGTGTTCGATCTAGACAACGTCAAGCAGAACAACTCCTTCACCGATCCGCATCAGTACTCGACAGGAATGGACTACGTGATCGTTAACGGCGTTCCGGCAATAGCAGAGGGCAAAGTCACAGGCACGACGCCGGGCAAAGTCATTCGAGATTTCGACGCGTAGTCGGCGAGTAGATCTGACTAATTTAGGAACGAGGCGAGACATGACTTGGGACCTGGTGATCAAAAACGGCACGGTAATAGATCCGAGCCAAGGACTGCACGACAAACGAGATATCGCGATCTCTGGTGGCAAGATCCGCGCTGTCGAGGAGTACATCAGCGACGGAGACACCCATGACGTGATCGAGGCGGACGGTTTGATCGTGACGCCCGGATTGGTCGACTTACACGTCCACGTCTGGTGGGGAGTTGCCCATCTTGCTGTCGAAGCAGATCCCTCCTGCCTATACCGAGGCGTCACAACCGCCATCGATGCGGGTTCTGCAGGTTCGAACACCATCGCTGGTTTCCATCGCTACGTCATGCAGCAGGTCGATACACGAGTCCTTGCATTCCTGCACATCTCGGGTATGGGGCAACTCGACAACGAAATCGGTGAGCTTGAAGACGTCAGGTGGGCACGCGTCGAAAAGGCTGTCGAAGCCGCGAGGAATTTCCCAGAGGTGATCGTAGGCATCAAAGTACGGCTATCCGAGGCGATTTTGGGTCATAACGACCTGACCGCGATGGAACGCTCCCTAGAAGCGTCGAGCCAACTTGGTAAGCCTTTGATGATCCACATCGGCGGGACGGTCAATCCAGTGGAACGATACCTTGAGCAGTTGCGTCCCGGAGACATCGTCACGCACAGTTTCACCGGCAATCCTCCGGGTATCGTGGATAACACCGGCAAAGTGATAGATGCAGCACACGACGCGATGAACCGCGGAGTTAACTTCGATGTAGGACACGGTGCTGGATCATTCTCGTTCGATGTAGCTGAGAAGTGCGCCGCCGACGGGTTCGGTCCCGGCACCGTAAGCTCGGACGTACACCGTTACAACATTCGAGGACCCGTCTACGACCTCCTGACGACCCTGTCGAAATACCTCTATCTCGGGTATTCGCTCGATGAAGTGATCGCTTTCTCCACTCAACGTCCCTCATCCGCGATTGGGATGACCGATACCATTGGTTCGCTTAGGGTAGGTGCCGACGCTGATGTGTCGATAATCAGATTGTTAGAAGGCAACTTTGAGTTGACCGATGCGAAAGGCGCGACCAGGCATGGCAAACAGCTTCTAGTGCCGATCGAAACGGTTCGCAACGGCCACCGCTATCCGCCGCATCACTCAGCTCATCCACATCTGGTAGGTCATCATCACGGGCACTGATACCCAAACGGTCGAAGCACCGCACGATCCGCTACTGCGGATGGATGCGGTGAGCAAGCGTTATGGCGCGGCAACCGTTCTTGACAACATCGTGTTGACCATAGATCCCGGTGCCGTCGTCGCGATCGTTGGCGCTAATGGCTCGGGCAAATCGACCCTGCTGAGGATAGCAGCAACGCTCACCTCTCCCACTTCCGGATCTCACTCCGTAAAAGGGATCGATGCTGTCAAACGCGCTGCCGAAGCGCGTAGCCACATTGGCGCGGTCATGCACTCCCCGATGCTCTATTCGGACTTGACCGTACGAGAGAATCTGTCACTATTCGCCACGCTGTGCCAATTGGATTCCGTAGAAAACCGCGTGATCGAGGTCGCATCCCGCCTCAGATTGACGCCACGTTTAGATGAACGGGTCCGACGACTGTCCCACGGCTACCGCAAACGGGTGTCGATAGCGCGGGCGATATTGCACTGCCCCGCTCTCTTGCTACTCGATGAACCTGAGACAGGCTTAGACGAAGCATCATTGACCGATCTCAGAGAGATCGTCTGTGAGTGGCGTGATCGAAGTCGTGCGGTATTGATCGCGACTCACAACGTCGGTTTTGTCGCAGATTCAGCAGATTGCAGTTACCGGATGATCAACGGTCAGTTGGAAAACACCGATTGACGCAGGTAGTGGATTGGTCGCCTCTCTGTCGATAATCTGGGCGCTGACGCGTAAAGAACTGCGTATCGAATCGCGCAATCGCGATGTCGCAATCGCTATCGTGATGTTTGCGTCGCTCGTGATCGCAATCTTCGCGATCGCCATTGAACCTACGGCTCGGAAAGCCATCGAAGCAGGACCTGGAGTCTTATGGGCCGCCGTCACATTTGCGGGGGTTGTGGGGTTGACACGCGCAACTTCTCACGAATTGGAGAACGACGCCGTAGGCGCGTTGATGATGGCGCCAGTTTCACGAGACCTGCTTTTCATCGGCAAGGCTCTAGGAAACTTCATCTTTCTTGCGGTCGCGACTGTGATCGTATTCGTTGTATTCACGTTTCTCTTCAACCTCTCGGTGTTGCACGTCGAGGTATTGGTGATCGCGTTGTTGGCAACAATCGGATTAAGCGCGGTCGGGACGCTGTTTTCAAGCCTGACATTCCGGGCTAGAGCGCGGGAGGTTCTTTTGCCAATGCTGTTCCTCCCATCGGTATCGCCGTTGCTGTTCGCCGCGATCCGCGTCACCTCCTCGGCAGCTACGGACGAGGCATGGTCAGCATCCTTGCCTTGGATCCAATTGGCAGTGGCTTATGATGTGGTGTTTGTTACTGCCTCCGCTCTACTGTTCGGGTTCGTTCTAGATGATTAGCGTCGGCCTGCTCAGGCTTCTCCACGATCAAATCCCTACCCGAAATATAGACTTGAGTTTCGGCTAAATAAGTTTCCATCGCCGAGTTAAATCGCCCAGATCTGATGGGATTCCCCAAAATCCGCGCCCAAACAGTGTTGCACGTCGCGACGCTAGTTGCCATGGCATTCGCGTTGTGGATGATGTTCGTTTGGGTACCAACGGATATCAATCAAGGCGTGGTTCAGAGGATCCTCTACATCCACGTCCCTGTCGCATGGGTCAGCATGGTTGCGATCGTAGGGGTTGCCGCCGCCAGCGTTTTGTATCTCGTGACCAAGCGCGAAGTTTGGGATCGGCTGGCGTTGTCGATGGCCGAAGTCGGGGTCATGTTCGGTGCGATCATGTTGATATCCGGCATGATCTGGGCCAAACCCGTGTGGGAGGTCTGGTGGACCGGCGAGGCGAAACTCACCACCGCGTTGATCCTCTTTTTCATCTACGTCGCCTACTTGATGTTCCGGGCCTACTTCCCACCCGGCGATCAACGGATGCGGTTGTCAGCCATCATCGCCATCATTGGCGCTATCGATACGCCGATCATCTACTACGCGTCAGTGCTTTGGCAGGAGGCGCACCCGCCTTTGGTGGTCGGACCTGTCGCAGAAGAGGAAAACTTGGTCGCGGCGGAGATCGGGCTAACACTTTTGGTCAGCGTCATCGCGTTCACTCTGCTCTTCTTCTCCCTTCTGACAACCAGAAACGGTCTGGCGCGGACGGAAAACGAATATGAGACCTTGAAATTCACGATGGCAAAGACCGAGGTCGCTGAAATCCTATGAACCGCACAGGCAGAGTGGCTATCCTCATCGCGGTGATCGTGCTGACGACGTCATACTTCGCTGCACCTGCATTGGCTCAATCGCCCAATATCTCTACAGGAGTGGTCACCGATGTGGAGACAACCGAGAACGGAGACCTGATCGCCTTCTCGATAGTGGACGGCGGCGGCAACAACCTGCGTTTCACTGTGTCGTCTTCAAACCCGAACACCTCGTACGGCTTGGAAAACCGCGTCGCTGACAGGTGGGTTTCGGATCAGGCTTCTGCACCGCAAGAAGCGGCGACACGGTTGCGCGATCAGCAGAATCGTTTGTCCCAGATATCGGTCCAGTCTGATAGCAGCGGTGTGGCAATGTCGGTTGTGCAAGCCCAATCCACCGACATTGACACCAATCTGGGTTACGTTTTCGCGGTGGTAGCCATCGCTTGGATCGGCATCATGGCATATGTCGTCTACATGGGCGTGCGCCAAAGAACTTTGTCAGCGGAGTTGTCCCGTCTACGCGGCGATAATGGAAACAGTGCATCCTGACCACAAATGACAACCGCCGAACAAAAAGAGACACCTGCCTCGTCGACCGAACCCGTCGCAAGCGCAAAATCTACCGTGCTGATGAGCGGCAAGGCGAAAATATTTGCCATTGCCGCCCTGTTCTTAGTCGGCGTCGTCTACCTCGCCGTAGTAGCGTTCAACGAAGCCACGGTGCAGTTCTCCAGCGTCGACGATGTAGTCGCGAACGAGACACCCGGAGATGCACAGGCCATTGGTGTCCTAGGCAAGTTGGTACCCGGCTCATATATCAAATCTCCTGACGGAGTAACAGCGAACTTCCGCTTGAAAGACGAGTTCGGTTCGATGGAATTGCCGGTCGTCTACACTGGCGAGGTCGGTCAGGTCTTTTTCAACGACCACTCGGAGATCATCCTCAACGGAAAACTCGGCTCAGACGGTGTGCTTCATGCTGAAACACTGACGGTACGTTGCCCATCGAAGTATCTGACGGAACAAGAGCAGATGGAGTTGGACGGGCAGGTGGAACCTCCGCCCTACCAGCCCGACTACTTCGACACGAATCCTGACGCCTAGAAGGTCTTATTCGGCCTTCACACTCGCATCCGAAGCTGCCTCAATCGCTGGTTGAAGCCACCAACGGCGAATGTGACAAAGATCACGAAGCCGCAACCGATGATCAGCGACGACGACGGTCCTAGCGAATCTGCCAAGGCCCCGTACACGAACCCTCCAGCCGGGAACCCAGCCCAAGCAAGTTCGTAGACCCCGGCCAATCGTCCTCGAACGTTGTCAGTTACGGCCATCTGCAACGAGATGGTTCCCAGTCCTATATGGATGGCATTGATCAATCCGTAAGTAAGCGCGAACGCGAAACCCAGATAGATGCTTGAAACCAGCGCGAAGACGATTGCAGAGCCGGATGCCAAGATGTTAGTTACGAGAAGCGCGTAGCCGGCCTGCCTGAATCCTCCACTCAAACCGAGGAACAGACCGCCGATAAACGCACCCACGCCCACAGACGCGAAAAGTTGGCTGTATTCACCTGCGCCGACGTTGTAGACCTCTCTCGAGATCGGCGTCAGCAGGTAAATGAATCCTCCCATCAACAGCGCGTTTACAAATGTGAAGATCAGGTTCCCCTTTAGGATCGAGTTGCCCCGGATCACGGCCGCGATTTCTACGAAGTCATGCCAGATGGGTTGATGCGCGACCCCGATTGGCGTCGATATCGGTCGGTACATCGCAACAACGACGAAGTTCGTAGCCATCACTACAGCGATCGCTATGTAGGTCCAGTCGTAACTCCAAAACTGAACAATGCCGCCCCACATCAATGGGGCTAATACGCGTCCAAGGTTGAAGAACGAGTTGTCGAAGAAGATGGCTCTGGCCAGGATATTGCGCGAAACCATATTCGGAAGCAGCGAAAACCGCGCCGTCCAATCAAGCGCCAACGCCGCGCCATGTACTCCGCCTGCCACTTGGATATGCCACGGCTCAACGCGATCCGTGAGCAGCAGGATGCCGATCACCAGCATCGAACTCGCCGTCGCCACCGACCCACACATCAACAGGGTTCTACGACGGAATCTATCCGCCAAAATCCCACTAATCACCGACATCGAGATAGAACACACCACGACCGCCGCGCCAAGTATAGCCAGTTGCAGCGCCGATTTCGTGATGTCGAATATGACGTAGGTCTGAGTAACGGTGACCATCTGGTTACCGATGCTCCAGATGACCGTCCCAATCAGGAACTTACGCAACTCAAGCGATGACAAGGTTCTCGTCAGACGCGCTACTTCGAGCCTCGCCTTCCCAGGACGTCTCCTCCTAACCGCTGTGCTTTCGTGGGCCAAGTTGTATTTAATCCGTGGTGCTAGAATTCAAGCCAAATCCAGATGAGCGCCAGTCCCGAAATTGTCAATCTCGCGTACTCGACGCTGGTTGCATTCTTCATCGGAGCGATACCGGCGGCGTATCTCGCCGCGCGTCTTCACGGCATCAACATCTTCGACGTAGGTTCCCGCCAAGCTGGTGCGACCAACGTCTGGAAAAATGTCAGCCGCAAAACTGGTTTTATCGTATTCCTCATCGATGTCGCGAAAGGCATCATCACGGTGCAGATATCGCGATACGCTTTCGAAATTTCGGGGCTATGGTTCCTGATCCCAGCGATAGGCGTCATCCTGGGGCATTGGTTTTCGCCGATGACACGTTTCAAAGGCGGTGACGGTGTCGCCAGTTTAGGAGGATTGGTCGTCGGTCTGTTCCAGTGGACCGCCCTGCCGGCAGTCCTAATCGCGATCGTGTTCGGCCTCCCACCTTTGCGATACAAATTCGCTCACCCATCGCTTCAGGCGGGAGTCACCGGTTGGGGAGTTCTCCTGTTGACCATCGCGATTGCCAGTCCCAGCAATGAGCGTGCGGAATATTTGATACTTTATGTCGGAATCACCTGCCTCGCTCTCGCTGTGCTGCTGAAAAGCGTCAGGTTCCACAAACGAAACGCCCATCTTTTCAGCAAAGACGTTGAACTGGACGATGTCGAGATCGAAGAACGACGTCCTGCCGAATCTGAACGTTAAACAGACGGCAAAACCAACCGATCATCCACAGCTTGTTGCCAAATCCTGATCCGTGCCGTCATATCGCGGACTCGATCACGGCACTCTGGATCATCGAAACGGTTCCTCATCTCGTAAGGGTCAGAATTTAGATCGTAAAGCTCGCATTGGTCACCCGGGCTTAAGTTCAGCTTCCACCTGTCCTTCGTGACCACCGACCTCCATGAGACCTGCGCCATGCGCTCGATGTCTTCATTGCCAAGCGCGATCGTAGGAGGATGTTCATACCACTGCATGAACACGTCATCGCATAGTTCAGCGTCGCCGTTGAGCACATCGACCCGGCTACGACCTTGCAAATGTTCGGGCATCTCTGACGCACCGACACCCATCAATTCCAGCATCGTCGGGACTATATCCACATGACCGATGCTCCCGCAAACCCTCTTTTGTGAACTGCTCATCCACGGCACACGCATCAGCAATGGAACGCCCGCGATCTCCTCGTAAAACGCTCTTTTGGTCCCTAGCATTCCCCGATCGCCAACACCGTCTCCATGATCGCTCGTGAAGATCACCGCTGTACGGTCAGCTTGACCCGTCTCTTCAAGAGCATCAAGAATCTTGCCTACGCCCTGATCCATCAACGTCACAAGGCCCAGATAGCGCGCTCTCAATGCCCGCCAATCATCCTCCGTCCGTAGAGGACGCGCCTCACCACCAGAGTCGAGACCCGGAGAAGTATCCTCATAAACCCGAAACATGTCCGTTACGTCTCCGCTCAAGTTGAGTTCAGCACGTCGTCGATGCCAAAGAGGCGTGTTCGCATCCGGCATTCGCAGGAAAATAGGGCTTGTCGGCACTCCATCAGGATCGTGCAAATCGTTGAACGGTCCGTTGTATGGAGGATGCGGCTCGAAGAACATAGCGCACATCAACCACGGTTGATCGGTGCTTCCGCGAATGAAATCGGCTACGTTGTCGCCCAGGAACGTCGACATGGTGTGCTGTTCCGGCAACATGCTCCGCTGCTGTTGCGAGAAGGCAAAACCACCGTCTGTTCTCGTATGAGGCTCATATCCATGTGACCTCAAGAATTCGAAGTATTCGGAATGCAGGAAACGGTCTTCCCGACGTGTGTGCGTCGGATTCGATTCATGCTCGTCCTCGGTCGCGATCCATTCATCGAAACCGTGCTGCCGGATCAAATCGTTGCCGAGATGCCACTTCCCAAATTTGGCGGTGTTGTAGTCCTCTGGAGTGAGTTCCGCGATCGTAGGCGACGATTCTGGTAGCGGCACGCTGTTCTTAATGACGCCAGCAGTGTGTGGATATAGACCAGTCAACAGCGAAGCCCGCGCAGGCGAGCACACCGCTACAGTCACATAGCAGTTCTCAAATACGAAACTCTCTTCGGCGAAAGCATTGACGTTCGGCGATTGGACGAAATCGTTGCCGTAACACGCCATCGTGTCGCGACGTTGCTGATCGGTGCAGATCAGCAAAACGTTCGGACGATCAGGCATGTTCAATCCCGTGTTTGAGCGACCGTGCCCCTGGGCTTAAATCGCGTACGACGCTAAAAGTTCGTCCGCAGTCCGGTTTGGATTTGACTCCGCGATTTCGTCAACCCGATCCTGAAGCGTGGGCCGCTCTTCTTTGTAGACCAAACCCAACGGTATCCCTGGCCGGTCAAGAAGATCCTCTGCCGACTGACGGCTGCTCGGATCATGATCTTCGGGAATGTCCCACGCCATTCCGGGGATGCCTTTACGCCGGTTGCCTTTCAGGAGGTCATACGTGTCGTTGTAGGTCGTGCAGGGTGACTGGACATGCACAATCGAGAACCCTTTGTGGTTCATCGCGTCTTGGATCACATCGGCCAAATCTCGCGGCTTGCTCGAGTAGTGAGACGCGATGTACGACACCCCGATGGTCAAGTAGTACTTGAGCGGCATCATCTGCGATTCGATCTTGCCGTACGGAGTCGAACTAGTCATCACACCCATCTCGGTCGTCGGCGATGATTGACCTTTAGTGAGGCCATAGACCCCGTTGTCCATCACAACGCAGGTAACGTCCACGTTACGCGCCGCCGCTGGTCCGATATGCTCGCCACCGATAGCTAGGAAGTCTCCATCACCGGCAACAATCACCGTCTCCAAATCGGGTCGGCCCATCTTGACGCCGAACGACAACGGAAGCGTCCGTCCGTGAATGCCATGAAGCCCGAACGGTTGATCGCCCTCCATCAGGTGCACCATGTTCCCGGAACAGCCGATCCCGGCGACGATCACGTAGTTGGATTGCGGAATCTCGTGCTCGGCGACGTGCCTCTCGAGTGCCCACTCCAACGCGCGTCGCACCCCGAAGTCTCCACAGCCTGGGCACCAGACGAAGTCATATTCCGGGTTGCGCTTGCTCACGCTAGAACCAGTCCTTTCTCTTTCTGCAGCTCTTCTACGCGGTCACCTATACGGTCGACCAACGTCGCTGGCTTGAACGGCAGCCCTGTATATTGTGTAACCGATTCTGCACGATATCCATGCTGGCGCAGAATCGCCGACCACTGCCCCATATAGTTGAGTTCCGGCACGATGACCAGATTTGCGCGTTCAAGCGCATCTTTCATCTCATCTGGCAATGGATTTAAGGCCATCGAGTAGAGCCACCCGACATCGACTCCCTGCTCGCGCAACCGTTCATACGCTTCTCGTGCAGGGCCTTTGGATGAACCCCAAGACATGATCATCGCGATCGCGCCCTCGTTTTCGATCTCGTAATGGGCGTCGTTCAGCAAACCGAGTTTTTTGAACCTGCGCTCAGTCAGTCTGATGTGATGACGCGGCAAATGAGTAGTGTCGCCGATCTCATCGTGTTCGGAGCCGTTGGCAACGTACGCACCCGGTCCGCCGGGTATCGGCATCGGGGACAGGCCGTCCCCGTTCCATGACTGATAGCGCGCGTATCCGTTGCTACCTTGGTAGACCGACCGATCTTCAACCTCCACATCGGCCAAGTCAGGTTTGCGAATGTTTTCGCCTTTTTCAGCTTGGCCGAACTCGCTCATCACGATTACCGGACCCTGATACCTTTCGGCCCAGTTCACAGCCAAAGCGCCGGCATCGAAACACTCCTCAACTGATCCGGGTGCCAAGATCGGGATGCTCATGTCGCCATGCCCGGGGTTGAAACAAGCCATCAAGTCGCTCTGCTCGGATTTGGTAGGAAGACCCGTCGAAGGACCACCGCGCTGGACATCCACAACAACACAAGGAAGCTCCGCCATCCAAGCCAAACCAATTCCCTCGCCCATCAGCGAAAGCCCGGGACCCGCAGTCGCAGTCATCGACTTCTTGCCCGCATAACCAGCACCGACAATCGCGCTGATCGCCTCAATCTCAGAAGAGACCTGATGCGCGAAACGACCCGGACCGACAAGATTCTGCTCCATCCACACGAGGATGGTTGTAGCTGGCGAGATCGGATAACCGACGTAGAAATTCACTCCCGCCGTTACCGCTCCCAACGCAAGGGCAGAATTGCCGGTGATCATAATCTGTTCATAGTCGGGAGGAATTGGTGATGCCAACCTGCCAACTGAAAAACCGCTTTTCTCAGCAACGTCAGCGCCTAGTCGGATCGCCTTTTTATTCGATTCGATGATCT
Organism: Dehalococcoidia bacterium; assembly: GCA_022819585.1. Classification (GTDB taxonomy): domain Bacteria; phylum Chloroflexota; class Dehalococcoidia; order Lucifugimonadales; family Lucifugimonadaceae; genus Bin127. Next base: position 83,618 of record JAJEGY010000021.1, read on the forward strand.
CCTCATCGCCCGGACGACCACGAGTAAATCGTTGCGTGATGAATGCGTCGATCTCTTCCAACGAGAACCCGATCAGATTGGCAACCGCGCCAATCGTAACCATGTTTGCGGCGCGTGTGTTGCCTGTCGATTTCGCTAATTCGTCCGCATCAATACCGAAATACTGTCCACCTCCAGGCAACTGAAACTCACCGGAGTTATAGATGGCTACGCCGTTCTCAGATAGATCCTCTTGGTGATTGTTGTAGGCGTATTCATCCAACGAGACGAGCACATCCACGCTGTCGCCAGAGCTCAGAACCGGGGTAGTAGAGATGCGAACTTGCGAAGATGCAGGTCCACCCATGATCTGCGACGGGAATGTCGAAAAGGTTGACACGTAGTAACCAGCGTTGGCCGCCGCCCTAGCCATCGCGTCCGCCGATGTAACAAGACCTTGTCCGCCTTCACCAGCGAACCGAATTACGAAGTCCTGGCTATGATTGTCCGTCATCTTGTTTTGAGTGTGTCTCCCCGTTTGTGCGCTTTCAATTGTGCGTCACAAATCGCACAATTTGCACCAGATCCGTATCTTTCTCGTTACCTAATGATACCTTCGCACAAATCCGACGACGGAATACGTTCACACTAGAAAATCACGTGTCGTTTACAATCCCCTGCCAGAGTGTCGTTAACTCATAAATGAACATCCTCAAGCCAAGAGCGATGAGAACCGTCAAGCGATGGTCCGCTGGCGGGGTCGTCGCGCGTGAAAATAACGAAAACCGCATCGAGATCGCGTTGGTTGGACGTTTAGATGACAACCTTTGGGCCTTGCCGAAAGGTACCCCTGACTACGAAGAGAGCATCGAGGAGACCGCCATACGCGAGGTCCAAGAGGAGACTGGCCTTGACGTCAAACTCTTGTCCACAGTCGACTCCACTCACTACTCCTTCATTCGATCAAAGAACAACCATCGAGTCAGCGACAACGCCGATCCGTACGCGAACGTCAAAGTCAACAAAACCGTCTACTGGTTCTTGATGGAAGCCAACGGCGGCGGCTTCGAGCGTCATGATCACGAGTATGACGTCGCGTGCTGGATGGACCTGGACAAAGCCATCCAAAAGCTGACCTACCACAGCGAAGCCAAGATCGCACGCTCCGCTGCCCGCATCTTCAAAAAGATCCGCACCTTCGATGATGCGGTTCACATCAAAGGGCGACTAGCAACGATCCGATCCAAACGAACATCAGACGCTTGGAACGACTACACATGGCGAACCGATCCTGAACTCTCGACTCTTGATGCCGCAGTCCCGCTCAATCTCACGTACATGGACTTTGAGCGCTTCTACCGCGAAGACCTGAGAAAGGTGAACCGAAAATCGCTCAAGTTCGCGATCGAAGACGAGCACGGAACCCACATAGGAAACTGCATGTGCTACGACTACAACGAAAGGCGCAAGCAGGCCGAGTTCGGCATCATGATCGGCGATCGCGACTATTGGGGGCGCGGTTACGGTTCCGATGCAGTCAAAACCATGGTCGAATACATATTCACGACTACTAACATCCGTCGCCTCTACCTCCACACGCTGACATCCAACCGTCGTGCACAGAGAGCATTCGAAAACGCCGGGTTCCGGCCATACGACAATATATGGCGCGAAGGCAAAAGTTTCGTCCAGATGGAGATACTCTCGCACGAATGGCACACCGCGAACAGCTGAACTCAATCAGCAGGTATCATTCAGACACTAATTCACGCCAAATCACAAGCGAGGGAAAAGCGAAGAGATGGCCAAGCTCCTACTTCTCACCGGCGGCAGGCACCCCTACGAAGAGACCACACCGGTGATCACCGACTTCCTTAAGGATGCCGGACACGATGTTGACGTTTCCGAATGCGCCTCGGAACTTTCGGGCGATCTGTCCAGTTACGACGCGATCGTCATGAACACGCTTCGGCAGGAACTAACCGAAAACGACCTAGACGAGGAACAACGGGACGGTCTAATGGGTTACGTCTGGATGGGCGGCGGTCTCGTCTCCATCCACATATCAGCGGCATCAACACCGGACTGGCCTGAAATGAAGAAGATGACCGGAGGCGGTTGGATTTTGGGAGAAAGCTGGCACCCTCCGTTCGGTTGGTTCCAAGTCCATCTGAACAACCCAGACCATCCGTTGGCAAAAGGCGTCGAACCGTTCTGGACCTACGACGAGTGCTACTGCGGCCTTGACATCCAACCCGGCATCGACGTATTCATGTACGGCGTCGTCAAAGACGAAGATCGGCCTCTCGGTTGGTCGCATCAATACGGTGATGGCAAAGTAGCCAACATCGCATTAGGTCACGCCGGCTCCAGCACCGAACATCCCCAGTTCCGACAACTCATCCTCAACAGCGTCAACTACGTCTGCTGACAGAAACACGTCGGTCAAACTGTTTTGATCAGTCCTGCTTCGGTGCAGGATTGATCAAGTCCATGCCTATAGTCTCAGGCACGACCGCGGCCAACTCCTCAACCGTCCATCGCCCATCTTTGTAGATCGAACGATGGGAGACGGGATGGTTCATCAAACTCACCCGGTTCCCCGTGCAGTGGAATATGTTGCCGGAAACCCCGTCCGCAGCGTCCGTGCACAACCAAACAACCATCGGCGCGACCTGATCAGGATCGGATGTCAGCATTCCCTCGATCGGCGGCGGGAATGGACCAGCGCGCATTGCCCGCGTGCTATCCGGCACGCTGTCGGTCATCCGCGTACTCGCACCCGGTGAAATGATGTTCGCCGTCGCGTTGTAACGCGCTAACTCCTTGGCAACAACCCGCGTGAAACCCGCAATCGCGTCCTTTGCGGCTCCGTAGTTCGACTGTCCACCCTGCCCATACAAGCCGGAAACCGACGAAAACGTCACGATCCGACCACTCTTCTGGCTGCGGAAAATCTCCGATGCCGGACGCACCACCGAGTAAGTCCCCTTCAAATGCACCGCGATCACATCGTCCCATTCCTCCTCACTCATGTTGAAGATCATCCGATCCCGCAAGATACCTGCCGGCGTGATCACAATATCGAGCCGTCCAAACTCGTCAAGAGCCTGTTGAACAATATTCGCCCCGCCCTCCGCCGTTGAAACTGAGTGATACGATGCAACCGCACGACCTCCCAACTCGCTGATCTCCTCAACAACCTGTGCCGCAGGCGTCGAGTCCTCGCCCTGACCATCCAGAGCCGCTCCAACGTCATTCACTACCACCGATGCACCCTCACGCGCCAACAGCTTAGCTACTCCCCTGCCGATCCCTCGACCAGAACCCGTCACAACCGCCACCCTGCCATCGAGACGCTTCCCATTCGTCGACTTGATGACCGTTGGAGCAGGCGCGCCCGACCCGGGATTAATCTCGGCAAACTCGCTTCCACCCGTGATGCTCTGCGAACCTTGCAACAACACCTTAGGAGCCAGAACATCCAATTCGTCAAGTTCCCAGTACCCCGGAGGATTCGATGCGTAGATCGTATTCACGCGACGAGGTAATGCTAGATGGGTCACATTACCGCCGTACACAAGGAAGACCTGACCATTGATCTGCGCAGCTCCATCAGTAGCAAGATACGAGACGAAAGGCGCAACATCCCGCGGCTCCCATGACGGTTCATCATGCGCCGGCAAGGCACCCCGCTCAATCATCATCTCTTGGATATTCCCAGGGATCGAAGCGATCATCCGCGTCTCCGCACGCGGAGCGATGCTGTTGGCCGTAACACCGTACTTTCCCAAGTCTTTCGCGAGCACCTTGGTAAAACCAGCAATCCCGCTCTTAGCCGCTCCATAGTTCGACTGACCAATCGATCCAACTAACCCCGATCCAGACGAAAACGTGACGATACGACCGCCGCGCTGCTGCCTGAAGATCGGCGCAGCGTGCCGAACCACCGTAAACGTTCCCTTAAGATGCACCGAAATCACATCATCCCACTCGTCCTCAGTCATGTTGTAGAGCATCCGGTCGCGCAATATCCCCGCTACGGTCACTACAATATCGATCCCGCCGAACGTGTCTACTGCCTCCTCTATGATCCGCTGGCCCCCATCCCAAGTCGTCACCGATTCGGTAGACGCAACCGCGTTCCCACCTGCCGCGACGATGCTGTCAACCACCTCCTGTGCCACCGATGTCGACCCGCCGGTCCCATCCAAATTCGCGCCAATATCGTTTACCACGACGCTAGCGCCATTAGCCGCCAGCTCCTCGGCAACTCCCCTGCCGATGCCTCGACCAGCACCCGTGACTACTGCGACTTTACCTTCAAGCTGCAAACCTAAGCTCCTATCATCTCGTCGTGTCTAGATTCATTCGCCACGCAACGGTAGCGCAACAGTTGCTTTCCCCGGCGTCGTGACCGCTCCATCCGCATTGCGGAATTGGACATCAAGATCAACTAGCCCGACACCATCTTCTATTCGTTTGCCTATCACCGTCCCAGTACACGAAACCTCTCCCGCGTAATCTATGCCACGATACGACGTTTCAAGCCTCTTCACGGCTCCAATCCCTCCCGCCCAATCAGCTAACCATTCCGACAATAACGCCGTCTTCAACGCACCATGAATGATGATGTCGTCATGCCCCGCGCCCTGCGCGTACGCTGTGTTGTAGTGGATCGGAGTGAAATCCTGCGACACCGCCGCGTACTGCACCAATTGACGAGGAGTCACAACCCGCGTCGCAGGTTCTGGCGAGTCACCAACCTCGATGTCTTGGAACGCGATCTCTGTCATCGATACCTACATCCTCGATCCATCTTCTACCAACTTGCTTGCCCTGTGCGCCTTCCATAGGTGATAGTTGTCGATTCCTGTGTAGCCACCAAGCAACCCTTGCCATCGATGTAACTAACTAGGGAAATCTTGAACAGCATGGGCCCCAGCCGGCCGCTCTTCTCAAACACATCGGTCATCTTACGCGTCACCGTTATCTCATCGCCCGCAACCACTGGCCTATTGAAGCTGAACCGACTACCCCCGTCCAGAATGTCGTGAAACGGCTCCGGAAACGGAGGATCGAATGGAGCCGTCATAAACGACCTGAGTATCAACGGATTTGCCTCAAGCGGCGCGCCGTCTTCCAGAGCAGGATCGCTCTCAATTGGCGGCAAATCACCCCGTATAGCCGCATTGAACCGGGCTATCTCACGATGCGAAACCCGATACGTGATCGGTGGCGATTCCGCACCGATGAATGATCGCATTTCTTCCGTAATTACCGAACTCAATTCGATGTGTTTCCGTGAACCGCGGCTTAGGTTTGCACGACTCACAAAGTTTAACTAACGCGACCTGCGACGACGCCGAGTCCGTCTACCTACCTGATTGCGAGATCGATTCGCCCGACGCATCGCCTCTTCCCTCAACCCCCGCGCACTCTTCGTGCGTTCACGCGCACCCGGTTTCCCCCAAGCCCGATCACGCACCAACATCAAAACCACAACAGAAGTCAGCATCGTCGACGCCGGCACGAAGAAGACACCTATCTGCTCCGAAAAAGCCACTATGTAAACCCACAGCAAAACCGTGCCCACAATCAAGTTCAACTTGTGCCGACGCTCCGATTCGCCGTTCGGAGGCACAGACAGTATCGAACCCAACGTAAGTAATACCGGCATCAACGCGATGCCAAGACCGATCAATCCGTTCGCCTCTGCGATACCAACAAATCGGATCGTCGCGACTCCGTCGGCTCTTCTCTCCACAACCTCAAACGAAGGCCATAAAACCAGATACGCAAACGCAGCGATACTCAGCAACAACGAAATGACCGCAAACACGAAGGTGCGATCCGGCATCCGATCAAGCATCCTACCGCCCCTGAATCTTCTCCAGATTCGCCATACTCGCCATCAATATCTTGACCCCTTCCTCCGAAAAAGCCACCGTAACTCGCAGATCATCGCCAACCGGTCGAGAGTTGACCACAACACCAGTCCCAAACTGGCTGTGTTTGACGCGTTGACCCGCCTTCAGCTGCAATTCCTCAGGCAGATTCGCAATGCCCCGTTCCGTGAACTTTTCACGCTCGCGTCTCGGACGCGAAGGCGTAAACGAATCACGATCAACCGCAATCCCGAAACTCGATGAGAAAGCGATCGGTGGAGGTGCCGTACGACCCGGAACCCGGGCATACTCTTTTTCCTTTACATGCTCCTCCGGTATCTCCTTCAAAAACTGCGACGGTGTATTGCCTCGCCTGTAAAGCGATGCCGATGTGTAAAGCGGCCACATGATATGCAACTTCCGCTTTGCCCGCGTCATCCCGACGTACATCAATCGCCGCTCCTCACCGCAAGCCGCTTCGTAGTCATCCTGAGACTGCACATTCAACGCCATCGCATGAGGCAGCAAACCTTCCGTGACACCAGCGATGAACACCGTGTCAAACTCCAAACCCTTAGCTTGGTGAAGCGTGATCAACGTGATCGCACCAATCGCGTCGTTCTGACTTTGCAGATTCGACTGGTCCGCACCAATCCCTTCATCCATCGCATCCACATTCGCAAACAACGCAGTGTGCTCCAACAGATCGGACAACGCCTGCCGCGGCTCGGCCCCATCCTCAGGATTGGAATACTGCTCCGCCAACAGCTTTAACTCATCGAGGTTCTGGAACCTCTCATGCCTCGTCTCTTCATCTTTTTGCACCCAATCGTTATATCCGCTCCCCTTCAACGCATAGTCCAGCAAATCATTCGGATATGAAGTTTCCGCGTTAGTCACCAACGTCCTCACGAAATCGGCAAACGCGCCAACCTTGCTCAACGCCGCACGTCCAAGCTCTAGCCGATGCGAATCCCTAGGATCTGAAGCTAATAGAACCGCGTCCAAAAGCATGACGTCGTTCAATAAGCTGTGCTCCTCCAGCTTCCGAAGCGTCGCAGGTCCGATCCCACGCGGAGGCACGTTGATTACTCGTCTCAGTGACGTCTCATCGGTCGGATTCACCACGATGCGAAGCAAGGCCAGCGCATCCTTGATCTCCCTACGTTCATAAAACCTCATCCCACCAATCAGACGGTATTGCACTCCCCGCCTGCTGCATTCCGTCTCTAAGGCTCTGGATTGAGCGTTCGTCCGGTACAACACGGCAACGTTGTCAAGATTGCCAACGCCGTTTTTGGCAGCCGAAGACCTCATTTGGCGCTCCACAACATCCAAAATCACCGACGCTTCGTGTTCTGGATGCTCCGTTACGCCTATCTCAACCGGTTCACCCTGCTCATTATTCGTGAAAAGCACACGCTCTATCTTGCGCGCATTGTGAGAAATCAGACCAGAAGCCGCGTCGATGATCGTCTTCGTCGATCTATACGACTCGCTCAACTCGAAGATCTTGCACCTCGGCAAAATCTCCGCCAACCGGTCCATATTCTCAGGCCGCGCATTCCGCCACGAATATATCGACTGGTCAGGATCGCCAACCACGCAGATGTTTCGATGAACATCGCCCAACACTCTCACCAACTCGAACTGAAGCGCGTTCGTGTCCTGAAACTCGTCCACCATGATGTGCTGGTAACGGTCCTGCATCTCAGACCTGATGTGCTCGTCCTGCACAAGAACCCGATAAGGCTTCAGCAGCAAATCGTCGAAATCCACACCATTCGACTTCCGAAGCTCCGACTCGTACAACTGGTAAATCTCGGCATGTAACTCATGCCTGTACCCCGTCCCAATGCTGGCGAAATCATCTGGAGTCTGGTTGTTGTTCTTCGCCTTCTCTATCGACGAAATCACCTCTCCGACCTTCGCGTCAACATCCATATCCGCGATGATCAGCTTAAGCATCCGCTCCTGATCGTCACGGTCGTAGATCGTAAAGTCACGACTCAAATCCGCCGCGTCATGATGGATGCGAAGGAACCGCGCGCCGAAAGAGTGAAAAGTGCTGACATTCGTCTCTGCCGCGTTCGGGATGAACCGACTCGCCAAGATGTTGCAACGCTCACGCAACTCCGCCGCCGCCTTGTTCGTAAACGTCACTCCCAACGCACGCCAAGGCGCCACTCCCGTCGCCAAGATGTATGCCATCCGATGCGACATCACCCGCGTCTTCCCACTGCCCGGACCCGCAACGATGATCAACGGCCCATCTAGATACGAAGCCGCAACCCGCTGAGCCTCAGAAAGCCCCTCAAGCACAGCCTCCGCATTTGTCGTTAACGTGGTCATGAATAGTCGATCATTTTGGAGTGTCTAACACAATGTTAGAACAAGATTCTCATATTACGTTCTACCGATTGCAGACACAGCACCGCGAAACTCTGTATTGTTACGCCCAGACTCACGCGAAACCAGACCGCAACACAGCGCCATCAAACCCGACGCGCCAGCCCCTCAAAATGAGTGAAGCACGACACCGATCCGGGCATATCCTTCCACTCCAACCATCCTCGAGATATCGCTTCAAGCTCCGACTGTGTAGCGATCCCATACTCTAACGCCTTCACCGCAATATCCGAATGCAAGATCCGCTGGGCCCACTGCTCGCCCCACCACGTCTTTCCGCTCTCCTCGTAAAACGTCCAAGTGCTGGTCGTGATCTGGATGTCACCCAACATCTCGGTCGCCTCCATCCACTTGAGCATATGCCGACCCGCGTGAGGCGTCCCGCCATTCCTAATCGCTACCGCATCGTAGACTTCCCGGAAATCCCGTATCGCCTGAGAGTCCGGCCACGCAGCGAATGTGCCCCAATCAACCTCGCGTACTCCCACCAATCCTCCAAGCTTTGCTAACCGGGACGCCGATTTCAACGCGCCAACAGGATCGCCCAAGTGCTGGAGTATCTGATGTGCATACACCACATCGAACTGCCCTGGCTCCAACTCGGTCTCGTAAATGTCGTCAACCCGAAACTCCAGATTCGCTAGCCCCGACTCTTCAAGGCGCTTCTCCCACTCCTCGCTCAATCCCTCAGAGACATCGATTCCAAGTACGGAACCTGCTTTACCAAGCCGTTCTGCGAGGCCAACCGTTATCGTCCCCGGACCACAGCCAAAATCCAACAACCTCATTCCGGGTTCAAGATAAGGCAGCAGAAACGCCGCGGCATCCTCCGCTGTCCGAGCCGAATGTGCCGACAGCACCGTGCGATGGTGACCATGCAGATACGTCTCGCGCGGCATCGACATGGTAACTGCCCTACCCTCGTCGATCAGTTAGCGCGTCGGAGGCTGCGCGACGAGATCAAGGATCGGTTCAATGATCTCTTGCTCAGCGACGAGTTGACTCATTCGCCCAAGTTTGTCTGGATGCGTAAACACAGCCGGTGCGATCTCATCAAGCGCCTCCATCGTGGCATGCGTATCGCCATCAACCATGATTAGCGGAATACGCTTGGTCCGAGCCTCGTAAAAGACATAATCAATCGGCTTCTCCCCACCCGTTAACACCATCGCCTTAGTCGTCTCGCTCTGCAAAGCCGAGATCTGAACGTCCGGCCTCCCGGAACGCACCACTACACAAGTATTGTCCTGCGATCGGAAGTAAAACGGCCCCCAGTCCAACACCAGACCACCGATCAAGACATTGTCCACCAACTCATCCGTCGTGTTGATCTCGAACGCCAACCGACCTTCTAAATGATCAACAACCGAATCAATCGAATTCGCAGCCAGTCGACGATCCTCAGGCACCCAGCCGAAGGTCTTGATACCCGCTTCCTCAAGCGACGCTAACTTCCGTTCCGCATGAACATCGCGGTAACGCGGCACCTTGTTCAAGATCACACCAGCCAACCGATCGCCATACGCGGTTGCCGCAGATCCAACATCCTCATCCAACCCAGCGACAAGCACGATACTCGCATCCAATCTCTCCGCCAGACCCAAGTCAGACTCCGCGTCTCCCGAAGACCCTTCGATTATCGAAACCGAATCTCCCGACGCGTCGATGTTGTCAACCGAAACCTGACTTACGCCCCCGTCACCCGCGAACAACTCGCCAGTGTCAACCGCAGAATCAACCTCCACACCATCAAACCTCAACCTGGAAATCACTGCCGCCGCAAGTGCCGATTTGCCTCTGGATTGACTGATAGACGAGATGATGATCGACGGCATTTGGGCTCTCAGGAGGCTATCTTTGGATGTTCATCGGCTTCGCAAACATGCCGTTTGGATTATACCAACCCCCGAAAGATAAAATAGTGTTCACACCCCGAGCCGAGGTAGCTCAGCTGGTAGAGCAATGGACTGAAAATCCATGTGTCGGCGGTTCGAGTCCGCCCCTCGGCACCAATTTTGGCGCTTCCCCGACCTCAACCGTCACCTTCCACAAATTCGACGTGTGCGATCGAAACAGCAGACGATTTTCAGTAGTTCGAGCGATGGTGCCGAAGGTGGGAGTCGAACCCACACGGGCTAAAGCCCAAAGGTTTTTGAGACCTTCGCGTCTACCATTCCGCCACTTCGGCACTGAACTTCCCTAATTCTATCCGCGGGCCGGATCTCCCCACCCTCTGGCACGCCTCGGCCGCCACCCGCGATTGCGACTAGTGACGCTCATGGATAACCTATTTCCAAGGCACTCCTATACCCGATATTGAACTTTGAGATGTCACCAAACGACCCTATTCCATCAGACTCGGCGAATCCTGAACTGCCGCTCAATCTCGAGCGCCCCATCGTCTTCATAGACGTCCAGACCACTGGGCCGGATCGCCGCACCGCCCGGATCGTCAGGCTCTCCACGCTCCGCATCGAACCAGACGGTTCCGAGGAGTTTCGTTCGCACCTCATAAACCCCATGTCACCTATAACGCCCGGTGCCACGAACTTTCATGGAATAACCGATGAAGACGTCGCCGAATGTAGGCCATTCATCGCCTATGCCAAAGCACTGCACGATTACCTCGACGAGTGCGACCTCGCAGGATTCGGAATCCGTCGCTTCCACCTCCGAGTATTGAGGCAGGAATTCGATTCCGCAGGCATCGACTTCGACTATAGAAACCGCGTAGTTTTGGACGCCATGGAGATCTACCACCGCCTAGAACCTAGAGACATCGACTACGCGTACCGCAGATTCGTCAGTGGCGAATTTGACAAAACCTCGGGACTCGACGCAACCGTCAACGCCGCTCGAGCAATCCTACTCGGACAACTCACCCAATACCCGGACCTCCCCGGCGATCCAACAACCTTGGAACGATGGGCCTCTGAAGAAGAAACTGAGAACTATATCGACGACGAAGGTCGTTTCACGCTCTCCGACGAAGGCGACCCGATCATCAATTTCGGAAAGTACCGAGGCCACACCCTGTACGACATGAGCGAAATCGATCCCGATTATCTCAGATGGGTCGCCAGCAACGAATCCTTTACGGATGAACAACGACGAATCGCCGCAGACGCCGCCGAAGGCATCATGCCCGATTTCGAGTGACCCGAAACAATATTCGGCGCGTTTATTCGAGGTTTAGATAGAGGAAAGGGGATGGAGCGGAAGACGGGGGTCGAACCCGCGGCCTTCTCCTTGGCAAGGAGATGCTCTACCACTGAGCTACTTCCGCTCGTATCCATTGATTATGCAACATCACATGAAATCATGCAGGCCGACGACTCCCTACCTGCTCCGATTATGGCCGTCATCCCGGCGAAAACCGGAACCTATAACTGCCCCAATCGCTAATCGGACATCTTCACCAGCAACTTGCCGAAGTTGGCTCCGTTCATCAACCCGATGAATGCCCTCGGTGCCTGCTCGAACCCATCCACAATGTCCTCGCGGTACTTCAACGACCCGTCACGAACCCAAGAAGCCAGTCGCGTTCGAGCAACTTCGTGATCATTCTGGAAATTGAAAACCAGGAACCCTTCGATCCGTGCCTGTTTGGTGATCAGATTCCAAAAGTTACGAGGCGCCATCTCAGGCTCCTCAAGGTTGTACTGCGATATCTGACCACACACGAGCACCCGTCCGCGCAACGCCAAGTTCTCGATCGCCGCATCCGTGACCGTTCCTCCGACATTGTCGAAATAGATATCTATCCCATCAGGCGCGAGTTCCGTCAATCTCGCGAAAACGTCCTCAGTCTTGTAGTTGATCGCTGCATCAAACCCGAGTTCGTCCGTGCAATACGCGGCCTTATCATCCGTCCCGACGGTCCCAATCACCCGGCAGCCGTTCATCTTTGCAATCTGTCCCACCACCGCGCCGACCGCACCAGATGCAGCCGAAATGAGCACCGTCTCCCCCGGTCGTGGCTGACCGACAGCCAAAAGACCGTGATAAGCCGTCAATCCCGGCATCCCCGTCACCCCAAGAGCAGTCGAAATCGGTGCCATCGCAGGGTCAACTACCCTAGCCGTGTGCGCCGGCACTACCGCATACTCCTGCCATCCGATCTGGCACGCAACGATATCTCCAACAGCAACATCATCAGACTGCGAAGCGATCACGCGACCAACGCCCTCACCAACAACCACGTCTCCGATACCCACCGGAACGGCGTACGACCGACGGTCTCTCATCCGCCCCCTCATATAAGGATCGAGCGACAGGAAGAGCGTCCGAACCAATATCTCACCGTGCTGTGGGTCGTCCACATCTGTCTCGATAATCGCAAAATCGCTCTCTTGCGGATATCCAACAGGACGATTCGCCAACGTCCAACGTCGATTTACTAACTCAGGCATACTTAAGGCTCCGATCCACAGACCAGCTATGGTCTACTTCCGCAATGCGGGACGATATCACTCTTCAACTTCGTCTTCGCGCGTTTCCTCACCCGACTGTTCGCCCCTTGCCCTCGCACTCCGAGACGCCCACCAGTAAAACGGTGCCGCCAGCGCAAAGAACGCGACCAGTGCTGCTACACCAGGTGCCCAACCCTCGACCCCTGAACCATCAAGCGCGTTGTCCAACCAGCTCTTGAGGCCGGCACCGACCAACGCCGCAAAGGTCACGCCGAGGATGATGAACACCCACTCGACAAACTCATTCGGGATATGCAATTTGTTCATGCGTTAATACCGCTCCTGTCACTCGAATCCCATATTAATGCACTTGCAACCGCCAAAATCGCGCACCATTCCGCCTAACCAGAACCCACTAGATAGCTTCCGTTGAAGGTTGTATACTGCGCACAGCAAACAACATGCCTCGCCACAGCAAGACATGACCGCAACTGCAAATCGCACGACCACAGGAACCAGTCGACCTCTGTCCAATGAGGTCGTACTTAGCGTTCGCGACCTCCACGTCTACTACGGCACCGAGGCGGGAGATGTAAAAGCCGTTAACGGCGTCTCATTCGACCTACGCGCCGGTGAACGCCTCGCATTGGTCGGCGAATCCGGCAGTGGCAAAAGCACGATGGCTACCGCCCTCATGCGCATGACGCGACCGCCCGGAAGAATCGTCTCCGGCAGCATCCAACTCGGCGAACGTGACCTCCTCCAATTGACCGAATCTGAAATGCGCCGCGCTCGGCTCGCAGAAATCGCCTTAGTCCCACAAGGCGCAATGAACTCCCTCAATCCCGTCATACGCATCGAAAAACAGATCATCGACGGCATCATGGATCACGTCGTCGAAGATTCCCCAGTTGATGGATCGAACTCCGAGAGTTCCGACCGCATGGTGACCGACGAGTTCGGCGCTCTCAACAAAAAACCAACTCGTACCGAACTACGCGAAAAAATCGCCGACCTCCTAACCAACGTCGGCCTATCCCCCGCCGTCGGCCGCATGTACCCCCCCGAACTCAGCGGCGGTATGAAACAACGCGCCGTCCTCGCCATCGCAACCTGCCTCTCACCCAAAGTCATCCTCGCCGACGAACCAACCAGCGCCCTCGACGTCGTCGTCCAGCGGCAAATAATGCAAACCCTCGGACGCCTGCAATCCGGCATTGATGCCGCTGTGATCCTCGTCGGACACGATATGGGACTAGTCGCCCAATTCGCCGACACCATCGGCGTCATGTACGCAGGCAGACTCGTCGAACTCGGTCCCGTCGACCAGATCTTCGAAGACCCTCAACACCCCTACACTAGGCTCCTGATCGATAGCCTCCCATCATTCAGCGAGAAGAAAGAGTTCGTCGGCATCCCCGGCATGCCGCCCCGACTGCTGAATCTTCCGACAGGATGCGCCTTCTTCCCCCGATGTCCGTCCGCAATGGACGTTTGCAGGGATACCGACCCGCTAGACATCGAGATTCGAACAAACTGGCGTGCCGCGTGCCACCTGCATACCGAACCGGAGTCCAATGGCTAACCTGCTCGAACTCCAAAACGTATCCAAAATCTTCGGCGGAGGATTCTTCAACCGATCCAACGTCACCATCGCGGTTCAAGACGTTGGATTCGCCATCCCCGAAGACCGACCCACGATAACCGCCATCGCGGGCGAAAGCGGCAGCGGCAAAACAACCCTCGCACGCCTGCTCCTCGGCGTCATCCCGCCAACCTCCGGCAACGTCCTATACAAAGGCCAAGACATCCAAGGCATGTCCTCACGCGAGTGGCTCGACTTCCGACGCGAGGTCCAACCCATCTTCCAAGACCCTTTCGAGGCCTACAACCCCTTCTACACCGTCGACCACGTCCTGCAACGCCCCATCCGAAACTTCAAACTCGCCAGCAGCGCGCAGGAACGAAACGAACGCATCGCCGAATCCCTCCAAATGGTCGGACTTCAACCCGACGAAACTTTGGGACGATACCCCCACCAGCTCAGCGGTGGCCAGCGTCAGCGCGTCATGGTCGCAAGAGCACTCCTCCTGCGACCGCGCATCATCCTCGCCGACGAACCCGTCTCCATGGTCGACGCCTCTCTACGGGCCACCATTCTTCGCAGCATCCGTGACCTCAACCGAGACTTCGGCATCTCCGTCATCTACATCACCCACGATCTCACCACCGCTTACCAGATGTGCGACAACATCATCGTCATGTACCGCGGCACCGTCGCCGAGGCAGGTAGCGTCGAAGAGGTCATCCAAAACCCGAAACACCCCTACACTCAACTCCTGATCGACTCCGTCCCCCAACCCGATCCCAAGGCCGCATGGGGCGAAGAAGACGACGAATCCGTTGAACGCATCGACGAAGCCTCCGTTGTCATCGACCAGTGCAAGTTCGCACCCCGATGCAAGTTCGCTTTCGAAGAGTGTACCGCTTCAGCGCCCCCTGTCCGCATCCTCGGTGACAACCAACTAGCTAGCTGCTTCCTCTACCCGGAGAGCCCCGCTGTCGAAGATCCTGACATAGGGAAATTCTTCCATTACCCCGAGTTCGAACCCGCCGAAACCGTCAACTGAGGTTGCGTCAACCCCTACCTCGCGGGCTCTTCGATCTCCACGCTTTGGTTCGCCTCGATATCTTCGCTGACCTGCACGACCCCGCTCGGCCACTGCACTTCAATGCGATCAATCTTCTCCGCCGATCCAACCCCAAAGTGCAGATCCAAACAGTTCATGCTCAAAAACGTCGAACTCCCCAACACATCCTGAACCTGGGTCGTCAACTCCCCTGACCCATCAACATCCGCCGTTACCTTCGCACGCGCTCCAATCCCATCAGCATTGCTGCCCGTTCCGTCGATGGCCTGACGCCCCGTCAGCTTCATCGATATCCAATTGCCCTGAGTCGCATTGCTCATCCAAAGGAACAGCGGCCCCCTGAAAAAGTCCACTGTCTTCTCAGCGATAAACACCGGCCCATTGCTATTCGTCCCCAGCAGATCCACCGTCCCATCCCCATTCAAATCACACTTCGCCAAACCCTTCCCATTCTCATGGAACTTACGGTCCATCCGCTGCCGATCCCGATCAAACTCAGGACTATTCGGATCAACCACACCATAGTTCACGCCCTGAATATCCAGAAGCTGCGCCTCCACCGTAATGTCCTCAAACTCACCTTCACCATCGCTACGCAACATTCGCCCCGATCCCGTGTACTTAAACCCATTCGGACCTTCACCTCGACCTCCCATCGCGCCTAGCCAATACAGATCCTGATCTCCGTCATTCTCATAGTCGAAAAACGCCGTCCCGAATCCAAAGTCATACGCCGCCAACCCCGTCGGCTGCTCCGCATCTTCCCACTGCGCAAGAATATTGTTCGGATCCAACGACTCAGGAGGAAAAGCCCGGCTGATCGCCACACCCGTCTCTGGCGCCACATCGGTGAAATCACCAATCATGCCCATCTCCGCATCCTCCTTCACCCCATCGTTCCTGAGCAAAAAGTGATAGCAGGTCCCCCAACCATACGCATGGCTATACGCGCAATCACCCGAGGGAACAGGCGGCACATCGTAGAGCAAGAAGTGATACCCGATATTCGTGATGAAGATATCCAAATCCTCATCCGAGTCATAGTCCCCCAACGCAAACCCCATCCAAGCACCAACTGTATCGACCCCCATCTCCTCCTCGATCGAATTGAACCGGACTTCACCTCCGTGCGTGTCATTCCGGTACACCTTCAAAGTATCCCCGTCATCTGCCAACCAAAGGTCCAAGTCCCCATCCGAATCGTGGTCGAAGAACATCGACGCCAACGTCTGCCCCGTCGGATCCCCGATCCGGTTCCCATTCGCATCCCTCAACGACGCATCGTATCCCCTAACCATCTCCCCCGTATCCGGATCCACCCACTCCATAGGCTCACCATCAGGGCTCAACATCTTGATCGGCGGACTCTTCAGACCCGCACTTTCCGTAACGTCGATGAAAGTCAGATCACCATTGTTGATATACAGCCGGTTGTAATGCCCATGATGCCGCGGATCATCAAACCGGATGAAATCCTGATCCAACCGATTCCCAACAAACACATCCAACCAACCATCGTTATCCACATCCCCGCAAGCAATCGTGATCGCCGACTGCACATTCACATCATCCCCAAACGCACTCTCAGTAACATCCTCAAACCGCTCTCCACCAACATTCCTCAACATCCGGTCCTTGATCGCATTCGTCAACGCCTCATCTCCGACCGCCGACCGATAGTCCAACTCATCACCAATCAACCCGTACCCAGCAACGTACAAGTCCTGATACCCATCATTGTCAAAATCACACGCCGCAACCGCCGTGCTGTTCGACAGCGCCAAGTCCGCCCCTAACTCCACACCGACCTCCGTAAACACATTCTCCCCATCATTCCGGAACAGCAGATTCGGACCACCCGGCGACTCAGGAAACGGTGAATCCTCGTTCGCCTGCGTCACATAGAAGTCCATATCCCCATCACGATCAAAATCAAAAAACGCCGAACCCGGATGCCAGTTATTCACAAACGCATTATCCCCCAAAGCCCTCCTCGCAATATTCGTAAACGGCATCACAGGATCCATCCCTGCAACCGTCACTGGCTCAACCGACGGCGTTGCAGTCGGCTCAGGCGTCGGAGTCACTGGCTCTGTCGTAGGCGGCGCAGTCCTAGGCTCAGTCGGCGGAAGCGTCGCCGTCGGATCCTCCGACGCCTGGCAAGCGCCAACCATCATCACTAGCACTACGATCGGAAGAATTAGAGATATTCGCATGCGCTAGATGCTAATTTCAAATACGCCGCTCACGAAATATCGTACGCAACATATCGGACGACCGGCGCATCCCGAGTTAATCGACAACAATCTCAAACAACCACCAAAGCGCCTGCATCAAGATCGACAACCCACAAATTCCCAACCCGATCTTTCCCTTCTGGACAACCGCTTCGTCATCGGATCGATAACACCACACCAACAAAGGCAGCGCAACAACGATCAACGGCGCCGACACGAAACTCCCAAATACGGGCACCACAAAACCCGGTATCGACGCCAAAACCGCGTAAGTCAGGATCAGTCTTGATGGAGGTCTCATCACACAAGAAAGCGGGTTGCGACTTTAGAGTCGCAACCCGCTCTCAGATTCTAAGCGGCACTAGAACCGCTGTTACCTGAATCCGACTAGGCTAGTTACCCGTCGGCTCCAAGTTGAGCGTGATCATGTACCAACCATTCCACGGCGGGTAAGGCGCAACGTACGGGTCCTCAACACCGGGCCAACCGGTCCAGTAGTGCGTGTTGTGAACAATCACGTGCAACTCTTCCGCAATGTGGATCACCGGCATGTCACGCAGGAACAGCTCCATCGCCTGACGTGCCAGCTCAACGTATCGCGGGTCGTCCGGCGAGTGGAGCATCGCCTCCATCTCGTCCAAGATCGCGTCCATCTCAGGGTTCTCGTAACGTCCACCTTGGACCGCGCCGGCATAGTTCTCGCCCGGAGGCGCAGAGTTCTTAGAGTGGTAGGACTTGAACGTGTCATACGGCTCGTTGATCGATCCGCACTGCACCCATACGACCTCGGTCTCTCCCATCCTCAGACGGTCACCGATAGTCGCAGGCTCGCCCTGCTTGAACACAGCGTCGAAACCGCCATCCTGCAGCTGCTTCTCAAGGAACGGACCCTGCGGCCTCATCCAAGACGGAATCTCTAGCGTGATCTCCACGCGTGAACCATCTTTATTCCAGAAGCCTTCCGAGTCTTTCGAGTACCCGGAATCTGTCATTCGAGCCTCGACCTTCGCCGGGTCGGGGTCGTTCGGGTTGTACTTGTCGATGATGTCCTGCATCAATGGCAAGTACTGCTTCACACCGTAGGAAGAAATCGGGACCGCTACGGGCGGGACACCTCCCGCATATGCAAGCTCGGTAATCTCGTCTCGATTGATCGCGTGGTTGATCGCCCAGCGCACGTTCACGTCATTGAAGTGCTCCTTCTGGTTGTTCAGGATCAGCACGAAGTTACAACCATCTGGCGCACCCCAAACCGGGCCCTCAAAGTTCCACGATCTCAGAGCTGGATTGAAAGCCTTGGCAGATTCGAACGTTCGCTTCAGCAGTGGCGGACCTATGTCCAACTGGTTGTTGATGTACAGCTGCGACGCAACTATGTCGTCGGATACCGGAATGTACTGGATGCGCTCCACCTGCGGAGGGTCGCTGAAACCGATCTCCGACGCCCACCAATCGTCGCGCCGGTCGTAGATCTGCACCTCAGGAGTGGACAATGCCAGTCTGAAAGCACCTGTCCCCAACGGCCAACCCTTATTAGGGTCGTAGTTGTTGAACTCCAACGGGTCCTCGTTCTCCCAGACGTGCTTTGGAACGATCGGGGTGTGGTTCTCCCAACCGAAACCGAACTGCACTTGGAAGAAGCGCGGATCAGGACGCGTCAGGTTGATAGTCAAGTTGTAATCGTCGTGAACCTCAACGTTGTCGATCTGATCTCCCCACAAAGCAGAGCGATTCAACTCAGGGTTAGCGATCACCATATCGATGGTGAACTTCACGTCGTGCGCTGTGAACGGCACACCATCCGACCAGCTCGCACCCTCACGGATCTTCACATCAACGGCATCAAGCGAGTCGTTGTACTCAAAAGACTCACCCAGCCAGGGGATGATGTTTCCCTCGTTTAGGTTCGTGTAGAAGAGGAACTCGATCAACCCCTTCTCAGAAGCATGCCTAGCGTGCGAGTTGCCCGGGAGCCACCAGTTGAAATTCTCGACGTTGTCGTGCTGCGTCCGGTAGGAGTCGCTCCAGTGAGTAATCACCAGCGTCCGGTTACGCGGAACATCCTTCAAGGCGCCAGGGTCAGGTGTAGGAGTGACTTGCTTCTCCACCACGACCTGCTTCTCGACCTCAACGGTCTGAACCACAGTCTCGCCTTGGACCACGACCTCCTTCTCAACCTCAACGGTCACGACCTTCTCAACCGCCACCTCTTCTTTGACGACTACCGTTTGGATCACCGTTTCGGTGCCCCCACAAGCCGCCAATACCGTTAAGGCGATCAACGATGCCGTCGCTGCCAATACGGCTAGCGGACTCATCCTCTTTAATCGCATGACTTTACTGACCTCCTGACGATATCCGTCACGACACCGTCCATTTGGACATTTTTACTGCGGTCGCTTATGCAACTTTCTGCACGGCGTCGCTCAGAAAATTTCGAACGACGCACTAAAGTTATCGGAAATCTCTCGGTTTGTCAACTACTGTTTGAGATGAAAAACACCATGTCTTCTGCATACTTCGATTAACTCCACATCATTCTTTGCGAAAAGCCAAGAAAGAAGCTGTGGGATTGATGGTGTAATCACCCTCATCTTGACATCCTTGCCATGCAGGATTAAAGTACACGCACCGCGAATGGACGTTGCATTAGCAAGGGAACCACATGACCGTAGATTACGCATTGCGCCGCATCGCGTTGTTCTTCATAGCCGTCCTCGTCGGTGTCACCATCGTTTTCCTGCTCACGAGACTTGCACCGGGTGATCCCATCGAAGCCAAGGTCCTTGCCCTCGAAGCTCAGGCCGGAAATACATTAGGCAACATTGACGAGATCATCAATGTTTATCGCAAGAGATTCCAGCTGGACCGGCCACTCCATCTCCAATACCTGACTTATCTATCCAACGTGGCTAGGGGAGACCTTGGCCATTCCCTCGCGTACTATCCCGACCGAGTGTCTGATCGCATTATGAGAGCGATCCCGTACTCAATCGGCCTGATTGGAGTGACCACAGTACTGTCTGCCGGGTTAGGGTTGCTTTTCGGCGCGCTGATTGTTTGGCGCAAATCGTGGTTCTTGCTTCGAGCGTTGCTTCCTGTCCTTATGGTGTCAGCCGCCGTCCCATTCTTCTTGTTCGGCTTGGTGCTTCAGTTCGCTTTCGCTATCCACTGGAAACTTCTCCCACCCAGTCACGCCATCGACTTTGGCTTTCAAATCGGCTGGAACTTCGAAACTCTCTGGCAATTCTTCAAGCACGCTGTTCTTCCCTCCGCGGCGATCATCATCGGGGGAGTCGCGCTCTGGGGCTTGGGAACCCGTGCGTTGATGGTCAACACGACCGGTGAAGACTACATGCTTTTAGGAGAAGCTAAAGGCCTGCGCGAGCGACGACTCTTCTTTACATACGCCATCCGCAACATTCTGTTACCCCAGACAACAGCGTTCTCCTTGGCCTTGGCAGCAGTCGTATCTGGGCAGGTTCTAGTCGAGATAGTGTTCAGCTATCCAGGTCTCGGTTGGCATCTGCGAGACGCCATTGGCGGGAGCGACTACTTTGTGATACAGGGCATCACTCTGATAATCATCATCGCTATCGCATTCGCTCTGATGGTGATGGATCTCATTTACCCCCTGATCGATCCTCGAATCTCATACAAGCGAACCTGAAATGGCAAACCAACCAGACACGAGTCAAATCGCTGGATCCGTCGGGTCAGATTCGGAGTTGTCGACTACAGAACAGAACGCCCCAACAAGCTTGCGGCGATCGATGCCCAGCTTGAGATTCTTGCGATCTTCCCGCATCAACGCGAAGCTCATCATCGGGACTTCCATGATCCTGATCGTGGTGTTGCTAGGATACGTCGGCCCGTTATTCGTAGACTTGGAAAGAGGCGAAGTCGCATCTGTGCTTCCTGATCAATCCCCGAACGCCGAGCACTGGTTGGGAACGCAGGTAGAGGGCAGAGACATGCTCGCATGGCTAATCTCTTCCATCCCACAAACGTTGCGAGTAGGCTTCCTCGCTGGTGCATTAGGAGTCATGCTGGGCGCCATCATCGGTTTCGTCGCCGGTTACTATGGCGGATTTGTCGACACTGTATTGCGGAACTTCACCGACATTATGCTTATAATCCCGGGGCTGTTGGTGCTCGTAGTATTGACAGCCCTCGTCGATGTTCTGACGTTGGAGCAGATGGCGATCGTCATCGCCGCATTTGCTTGGATGGGCGCGGCACGTGTGATCCGCGCCCAGGTCCTGTCGCTACGCGAGCGTCAATACGTTGAAGTGGCGAAAATGTCCGGCGAAAAAGGGCTCTACATCGTCTTTTTCGAACTCATGCCCAACATGATGCCGTTCATACTCGCCGCTTTCGTCGGTGCCGTGATCGCATCGGTCGGAACCGCTATCGCTCTATTCTTCCTCGGCCTTGGTCCAGTCTCGCTCAACACCCTCGGCAGCATCCTCTACTGGGCGCAGTCATATCAAGCAGTCGTCATAGGTTACTGGTGGTGGTGGGGTCCCCCCGTCGCCATACTTGTTATCCTCTTCTCCGGCCTGTTCATTGCCTCCATAGGACTTGACGAGTGGGCGAACCCAAGACTCCAGGAACGCTCTTAGTTCCTGAAACGCGTCGATTGAAAATCACAGACATCCGACTCTCCGTCTTCGAGCTGCCGACCCAGTCCCCTTTCTTCAATCTCGAAACCGAGACCCTCGGCAACCGCGAGGTCTGGCGTTCCCGTCCAACACGACCCGGGCCAGGCGAGTACCACGTCCTTCACGTCTTCACCGATGACGGCATCGAAGGTATCTGCACCGTCGGCGACGCACGTTACACCACGATGCGTCCCATCGATCTCGAACACCTTCGACATCTCGCCATCGGCGAGAACCCGCTCGATAGGAAACGGCTCGAATCTAAGCTCCGACATGCCACCCGCCACGTCTTCACCATGCCCGGCTGGTTCGGCGCTTTCGACAACTGCCTTTGGGACATCGCCGGCAAGGCTGAAAACAAGCCCGTCTATCAGTTGATCGGCGCGGTCCGAGATTCCGCTTCCGCCTACTACAACTACCGCGGCGGAGGCACGCTCGAAGCCGCCATCGAAGATGTCCAACACGCTCTCTCCATCGGCTTCATCGCCGTCAAAGATCATCTCTCATGGCCCGTTGCCAAAAACGTCTACTGGTTCGGTGAGATTCGACGCGCCTGCGGAGACGACATCGACATCATGCACGACGCAGCGGGTGCCCGATACGACCTTGAGGACGCGATCAAGGCTGGCCGATCCCTCGAAGACCACGGATACCGGTGGTTCGAGGAAGCCATACCCGACCGAGATTTCAACAGCCTTCGACAACTCTGCGACACGCTCAATATCCCGGTGATGGCCCTCGAAACTCTGATGCATGAACCCGAAATCTCAAAGGTCTGGCTCGAACAAGGAGCATGTGACCTCGTACGCGCTCACGCCCGACATGGCACAACCGCCCTCCTAGACCTCGCCGAACACGCCGCTTCCCGCAACACAAACGTCGAACTCAACGGCCCGGGAGGACTCTTCGGCCTCGTCCACACCCACCTCACCTGCGCCATCCCTAATACCTCCTACTACGAATACTTCCCCGGCGGATCACGCGACGAACTCGGACGTGAAATCGGCCTGCTAAACCCGCCGATCCCCCAAAACGGCCATGTAACTCCACCAAACCGCCCCGGCTGGGGAGCAGTCTGGGACACCCAATACTTCAACTCCATCCGCATCGCCGAGCTCTGAATCACTCAAAGACGGACGGGATGAGGTGAAGGCGAGGGGTCAGATGGTCTCTCTACTACTTCCCACGATAAGCCTCGCATGTGCCTTCAAGAAAATTCCACAAAACAATTTGACATATACGCAATACGTTTGTATAAATAAACCAAGCGCAAGACAGACGACGGTCCGTCGAGCGCCCAGAGGATCGCCGCAGCCCGGGGTCGCGCCCTTGGAGGCAGTAATCGTCGATTGAAATGACATGAAACCGCGGACGGAGAACACATGAGAAGCGTGAAAGCAGGCAGAGAGCCCCTAGGCCGGAGGTTTAGAACC
>JAJEGY010000032.1 GCA_022819585.1 Dehalococcoidia bacterium
AGTGCGTAACTCCGAAGCAGGAGCCGTGCAGAGCACACGGCCCTCCTTCGGCCGCCACCGTAAGTCCGAAGGGCGCATCGCAAGGCGATCGCGGCAGGGAGAGAACCTCGCGATGACCCTCGGCAAAACCAGAAACCGAGATATCGGCGACCCCGAAACCTCGGAAGAAAAAGAAAAGGCCTAAAAGGCCCAATTAAACGCGCCAACAACCAAACAAAAGAAAAGCGGCCCTGCCGCCATTAAAATCAATCCCCATCACCCACATATCAATTCCCGGAAAGATCCCCAATGAAAATCACCGACATCAAAGCCTTCGTGGTCGAACCGCCCGGACCTGCATTCGGAAGCACCATGGACCGCCACTGGACATTCGTGCGTATCGACACCGACGAAGGAATCTCCGGTTGGGGAGAGGCCACAAGCAGCCCCCGTCGCGGAAGCTTCCTCACCGCTCAGGCCGTCCTCGCAATGAAGGAAGCACTCGTCGGAGAGGACCCCGTAAACATCGAGCCCCTTTGGCACAAGCTCTATCGCCGCTACACCTACATGGGATCGCGCGGCCTCCCGACCACCGCCATCAGCGGCATCGACATCGCCTTATGGGATATCAAAGGTAAAGCCCTCGGAAAACCGATCTACGACCTTCTCGGTGGCAAATTCCGCGATGAAGTCCGCCTCTATGCCAACGGTTGGTTCGTCGACTGCGAAACCCCCGACGACTACCACGCCGCAGCCAAAAGGACTGTCGAATCCGGGCACGAGGCCATGAAACTCGACCCATTCCTCGAGATGCGCCCCTACCACACCGCGTACCAGACCGGCCAGATCTCCCAAGACGGCGAGCAACTCGGATACGACATCGTCAGCGCCGTACGCGACGCCGCTGGACCACAAACCGAAATCCTCATCGACGCCCACGGACACTACAACGTCCCAACTGCCATCCGCCTCGCCAACAACCTCTACGACCAGAGCCGCATCGAGTGGTTCGAAGAGCCCCTCCCTCCCGAAGGCTTCGACGGGCTCGAAACCGTCCGCGCCCACACCCAGCCAAACATCTGCGTTGGAGAACGCCTCTTCACCCGTTGGGACTTCCTACCCGTTTTCCATCGAAACCTCGCCGACTACATCATGCCCGACATCGTCTGGACCGGCGGCATCTCCGAGATCCGCAAGATCGCAACCATGGCCGAGGCATACTACATCCCCATCAGCCCCCACAACGCCATGGGTTCGCTCCAGATCGTCGCCGGCGCACACGTCTCCATGGCAACCGTCAACTTCTACCGCCTCGAGCACTCCATCGGATCCATCCCCGGCTACAACGCAATGCTCAAAGAACCCATCAACTTCTACGACCAATACATCAAACTCTCCGGCAAACCCGGCCTCGGGGTAGACATCAGCATGGAAGCCATGGAGAAATACCGCCACCCCGACTGGCCCGCCGCATGAAATCCATGCAGACCTAGGCGAGGACCATGCAACAAAACCTCGCAGACCGCACGCCGTTCTTCTACGGATGGTTAGTTCTCGCCGCCGCCGGAACCGCCAACTTCGCTCGCAACGCCGCCGCCAGCCTCACAATCTCCGTCTTCATCTACCCCCTCTCCGAAGAACTCGGATGGAGCCGAACCCTCATCGCCGGTGCCGCCGCAGCTGGCGGACTCGCCGCAACCTTCACCTCCCCAATCATCGGACGTCTCATCGACCGCTACGGTGCCCGAACCGTCCTAACCGCCAGCAGCATCATCCTCATCATCTCAACCGCCGCCCTCGCATGGTCCGACATCTCCCTGACCATCATGGGCGTAACCATTCCCTGGGTCTTCTACATCGCATACGCCACCGGGCGAGTCATCTTCGCCAGCCCCGTCCAGATCGGCACCTCCGTCGTCGTCTCACGATGGTTCATCCGAATGCGAGGCCGAACCAACGGAATCCTCGGCCTCACTCACTCCGCCGGAATGGTCCTCTTCCCCCTCATCGCCTCAATCGTCATCGCCCAAAGCGGATGGCGCGACGCCTGGTACGTCCTCAGTGTTGTGGTCTTCGTAGTTGCCCTATTCCCAGTAGCCCTCCTAATCTCCGAAACACCCGAAGACCTCGGACTACATCCCGACGGCGACCAACAGGAAGAGACAACTGAAACAGACCAGCCCAACGGCCCCAAACCAACCACCGAAGAAGAACCAAACTGGACGTCTTCCGCTGCGATTCGCACCCCAGCCCTCTGGCTCCTCGCACTCGCAACCGGAATGCTCTTCTTCATGCATGCCGGATCGAACACTCATGCCGCGGCGTTCTTCCAAGATCAAGGATTGGGCACCGTCACCGCGGGCGTCAGCATTAGCCTCAACGCCATCTTCCTCGGTATCAGTTCCCTCTTCTGGGGACGCATCGTCGAACGCATTCCTGCCCGATACGTCATGGCCGCCGTCGCCCTCAACCTAGCCATCGGTGCCTTCCTCTTCACATTCACCGACACCGCCGTCGAAGCCTTGGCATTCTCCGCCTTCTTCGGCTTCGGCCTCGGAGGAATGCTCGTAGTTCCGCCCGTAGCCTACGCCGACTACTACGGCCGCGCCTCTCTGGGCACCATCCGAGGGATCACCGAACCCTTCACCACCCTCGGCCAAGCCATCGGTGTCATAATCCCCGGTCTGATCTTCGACTTCATCGGCAACGAGACCTACCTTCCTTTCTTCTACCTCGCAACCGCCATCGGCCTCCTAGCCACCGTCGCATCCCTCTTCGCCACCAAACCAGAGAAACACCCCTCACCATCCGAGACTGTCGCGGATGAGTAACATGACCGCAGGAGCCTGAGCAATGAAAATCACTGACATCAACGCCTACGTCGTCACCCCGCCAGGCCATGCCTACGGCGGCCCGAACGAACGACAGTGGACCTTCGTGAAAATCGACACCGACGAAGGAATCCACGGCTGGGGCGAATGCACCAACTACCCCGGCGGAGGCAGCTTCCTAACCGCACGAGCGGTTCTAGCCATGAAGGAAGTCCTCATCGGCGAAGACCCCACAAATATCGAACCCCTCTGGCATCGACTATTCCGCCGATACACCTACATGAGCTCTCGCGGCTTCGCATCGACCGCCATCAGCGGCATCGACATCGCCCTATGGGACATCAAAGGCAAAGCTTTGGGCGTTCCAGTCTACGAACTCCTCGGAGGCAAGTTCCGCGACGAGGTGCGACTATACGCCAACGGATGGTTCACAGGTGCGACAACGCCAGAGGACTATTACAAAGCAGCGAAGAAGGTCGTCGCCGACGGCCACGAGGCGATGAAGCTCGATCCCTTCAACGAGATGGTGCCGGTGCATACGAAGTTCACCGACGGTGTCATCTCACACGCGGGCGAGCAGCTAGGCTACGACATCGTCCGTGCCGTCCGAGAAGCCATCGGACCCAAACCCGAAATCCTCATCGACGCACACGGAAACTTCAACGTGCCCACGGCGATCCGACTGGCCAACACCCTTCACGAACAGTCCAACATCGAGTGGTTCGAAGAGCCGCTGCCGCAGGAGAGTTGGGACGCCCTCGAAACAGTCCGCCAAAACACCGTCCCCAACATCTGCGTCGGCGAGCGCTTGTATACGCGATGGGACTTCCTTCCAGTTTTCCGTCGGAATCTGGCGAACTACATCATGCCCGACATCGTCTGGACCGG
This sequence comes from Dehalococcoidia bacterium, assembly GCA_022819585.1. Lineage (GTDB taxonomy): Bacteria > Chloroflexota > Dehalococcoidia > Lucifugimonadales > Lucifugimonadaceae > Bin127. The sequence continues at coordinate 3,699 of JAJEGY010000032.1, forward strand.
CGGCATCAGCGAAATCAAAAAGATCGCCTCCATGGCCGAGGCCTACTACATACCCATCAGCCCCCACAACGCCATGGGCTCCATACAGATCATCGCCGGCGCCCACGTCTGCATGTCAACCGTAAACTTCTACCGCCTCGAACACGCCATCGCCTTCATCCCCATGTATCAGGCGATGCTGGAAGAGCCGATCGATTTCCATGGACAGTATGTGAAGGTGTCGGGTAAGCCCGGGTTGGGGGTGGAGGTTTCGATGGATGCTATGGAGCGGTATGGGGTTGGGGGGTGGGAGTAGTAAGCACTCTGGTCAATCTGCGGACGATACCGATCCTGCTGAAATCCATCGCTGCGCCGTAGAACGAAACAATCCAGCATCGCATTAGCTCACCGCGCGGCACGAACGGTTTCGTTTCGGGAGAATCGTTTTTCAGTTGAGCTCGTTTTTCAAAATCACGAATTCGTTTTTCAAAATCACGGATTTGTGTTTGGGACGAGAACACCAACTTCAAAAAGAAACCATTTCACAAAAACGTCGTCGTTCACGATAATACAGAGTGGTATCAGGTGATACTTCGTATGCGATATGCATTCGGTTGCGGCTTCGTGTATAATGACCATATGTCCGCGCTACAGCTAAGATCCACGACTGAAAATGCGACAGGGGCACGCAACCAACGGAGCATGCAACCATGATATTAGAACATATGTGGGATGATATTTTTGCGTTCAGGTGTAGATCCTGTGAACGTAAGAAAGTTGTGCACCACCGGGTGACTGGATTACCAACGACGCCCCCTGATCATCTCTGCGACACATGCAGAGACCACGGCACGTACTCAAGAAAACTGATAATCGAAGCCGAATCTATCGGATTGGCTTGTTTCGCTTTGGACTGCTGGGGATGCTCGCGATTTTACGTGCTTCGTGATTGGGAGGTCGCACGATTCGGTTCCGAGGGTGAACGACAGGGATTGGCGGCCGTCATACAATCCTTGGCAACATGCCCGTTGTGCGGATGGCCCGCATGCTTTGTCAAGTTGTGAAACCAAGATCCGTGAAGGCGATGTTGAAGCAATGCGGCCCAAAAGTGGAAGGGATCAACGTGGGCATCGCGTCTCCAGTAACCAACCTACACGTAGTGATGGCGTCCTCTGGGACAGCAAACCGACAGTAACCAAACCCGATGACAGAAAGGATTAAGTCATGGAGACAACCCCAAAGTTTTTCACCATCGAGGAACTCGTGGAACTTCGCAAGAACGAAATAGCTAGGGCAAATCCAGAGTACCAGCGCGGAGTCGTGTGGAACCGCGATCAACAGAAGAAACTTATCGACTCGGTGATGCGAGATTACCAGTTACCGGTGATCTACTTGCACTACAACGAGACGTCGGTCGCAGGTATGACCCGTCAGTCATATGAGATCATTGACGGACAACAACGGATCGAGGCTCTATACCTTTTCGTCGAAGGTGCCTTCCCTTTGTACCGCATAGATGATGAAGGAGCGCGCTTCCCTAAGTTCATGCGAGATGATCCTTGCCCATGGGGAGGGAAAGATTTCCACGGGCTTTCAAGCGACTTACAAGACAAACTGCTCAACACGAAAATCCCGGTCTCGGTGATTACAACCGACAATAGCAACGAAGTCCGAGACCTGTTTGTCCGTTTACAGTCTGGTTTGCCATTGAACGCTCAAGAAAAACGAGATTCGTATCCGGGTCAGTTTACCGACTTCATTTTGTCTCTCGGCGGGAAGCCAGCGATTGCGAAATACCCCGGCCATCTCTTTTTCCAACGAGTAATGAGGATGAAGCCAGGGCGGGACCGCGGAAAGACTCGACAACTCGCCGCGCAGATCGCCTCACTCTTCTTGGAGAGGCGCAATGGTGGGTCCAACCGTTTCGTCGATATCAACGCACGTGCAATCGACGAATATTACTACTCGAACCTAGATTTCGATTCAGATTCTGAGGATTGCAAGCGCCTGCGAACGATCCTCGACAAACTCGTTGATCTGTTCGATCAATGGAAAGGACCGAAACTCAGGGCACACGACGCAATACATTTGGTGCTCCTATTGGATACGCTTTGGGACGACTACACTAGATCATGGGAGTCGACGCTTGCGGATGCACAGAGCATGTTTTCACAAACATTAGCAAAAGCAGCTAAATCAGCAAGGGACGGCGAACCGGACGAGACGTGGAGTAGGTACGGTGTATGGACTAGATCGAACTCTGATCGTGGTGAGAATATCGAGAGACGACACCGATATTACTCGCAACGAATGCACGAATTTATGGGCAATCTCGTCCTCAAAGACGACCGACGGTCGTTCGGCCCGCTGGAGCGAGAGATTGTTTATTGGAGAGATAAAACCTGTCGAGTTTGCGATTCTGAGGTGATGTGGGATGAAGCCGAAATCCATCATGTCTTGCCCCACGCGGAAGGCGGAAAGACCGAACTGAAAAACGCCGTGCTCGTGCAAAAACACTGCCATCCAAAAAGCGAGCACGAAGTAGAAAGTTTGCGCAAAAAGTTGATGGACGAAAACAACGGCGCCTTACGATGAGCGCGGCTTAGCTCCGTAGCAGAGGTCAGCTTGGCTCGCCTTCGTCTCGCATCTCGGCTGTCGAAGCGCTGGATTCAGTATTGGAGATTTGGTATCCCAGATAGGGAGCCAAAATCTCGGCGGCGTGTTCGAGGGTAATGCCGACGACTTCACTATCGTCTCTTGCGTGGGCGATCAGGTTCTCGGCGATGTCGTAGCCGTCGTTGGGGTGTCTGCACTGCCGACGTAGAGGGTGTCAGTTTGAGGGAAGTATTGGATTTCTAGTTGCATGGCGGTCTGTTACGATTCGGCAGCCATGTGCTCTCGCAGGTAAGGTGCGAGTGCTTCGACGGCGTTTTCAAGCGTGAAGAAGACGACGTCGCCTTCGGCATCGACGTGTGCGCTGAGGCTATCGGCGACGTCGTAGCCTTCGGATGCGGGTTTGCCGTTGCCGATGTCTAGGGTGTCGCTTTTTGGGTCGTAGAAGATGTCGAGTTTCATGGGGTGATTCGGTTAGGTGTGGTGATGATCGTGTTTTGAAAGGGGGCTGTATGTAAGGGTAATTCGCGCCCCCTTCGTCCTCGCTACGCTCGTTCGCGTCCCCTTACGCTGCGCGAAGGGGACGATTACCCCTGTCCCGCGCCCCTCTGGATGGACGTTCCGTCCGCTGAAGCGCCGGCTTCCGCCGGAATGACGGCTGTTGTTACCCCACCGGGAAATCGGCGTAGGTCACGATTCCATGCCCAAGATGTGCGTAATCGCGATCCCAGCGTTCTTGGATCCCGGCTCGCCAGTCCAGTGCTGCCTTCTCAAGTTCGGATGCCAATCTCGGCGCGCTATCGGCTAAGTTGTTGCTTTCGGAGATGTCGTTGGATAGGTCGGCTAGGTGGATGTGGGTTTGGGGTTCATCTTCTTCTACTAGGACGCCGTCGATGACCAGTTTGTAGTCACCGCGGCGGATGGCGGTTTGTCCATCCAACTCCCAGTAGAGGTCGCGTTCGAGTAGCTCGGTGCCGTCGGATAGGAGGTCTAGGATGCTGGTGCCGTCAAACTCGCCGGCTTCGTCGGTGGGAGCAGTGCCATCTACTGCGTGGAGGGCTGTGGGTACGATGTCCATTGAAGCGCAAGGAGTGGACACGACTTGTCCGCCGGGGATGCGTGCGGGATAGTGAGCGAGCGCAGGCATACGAATCCCGCCGTCAAACAAGCTGAACTTGTGCCCTTTAAGTCCACCTGAGGTACCGCCGTAGTATGGGTCCAGGGTTCCGTCAAGCCAGTTTCGGGTTTCCCGGGACGGGCCGTTGTCGGAGACGAAGAAGGTCAAAGTGTCGTCGGATTCGCCGAGTCTGGTGAGTTCGTTCATGATTGCGCCGATTGCGTCGTCAATGGCGGAGATCATAGCGGCCATGATGCGTCGATCCCATGGGAGATGGGCAAAGCGGGATGTGTATTTCTCCGGCGCGTGCATGGGGTAGTGCGGCGCGTTGAAGGGTGCGTAGAGCAGGAACGGTTTGCCTGATGCTCGCTTCTCGGCGACCATGGCGCGGAGGCGCTCGATGACTTTTTCGGCGATGAGTTCTGTGAAGTACTGGCTGTCGTACCAAACTTCCTCGTTGTTCTCCCAGAGGTCATGCGTGGGATTGATGCCGAGGCCAGGACGATTCGCTCCCCAGTAGTAGATGTGGGAATAGAAGTCGATGCATCCGGCTAGGAATCCGAACCAGTAGTCGAAACCGTGGGAGTGTGGTCGGCACTCGTCGGTCAGTCCGAGGTGCCACTTGCCAACCATCGACGTCTGATACCCGCGCTCTTTGAGGAGGGATGAGATTGTGGGTGTGGAGTTTGGCAATCCTGAAGCTGTCCGGTGACCTTGCAGGATGGCTCTGACACCAGCATTGCCGGGGTATCGGCCAGTCAAAAGAGCGGCGCGTGAGGGACTGCATACCGGGCTGTTGGAGTACCAGTCGGTGAATCGGACGCCCTCCGCTGCCAGCCTGTCTAGGTTCGACGTACGGAAGTCGGTGGCTCCCATGCATGACAGATCACCGTAACCTTGGTCGTCTGTCATGAAGACGATCACATTGGGACGTTCGTTTTCGTTTGGCATGGGGGAATATTCTACTCGCCACAAAAAAGCAGGGGCCGTTGTCGAACGGCCCCTGCAATCGGCGTTTTATGTCGCGATTACGCTACTCGTCGTCATTACCATCGTCACCGAATGAGATGACGGGTTCTGCCGGGGTTTCGCTGTCACCGAAGAACGCGCTGGTGAGGTCGGAGTAGTCGGGTGGTGATGGACTGTCCTCGTCGCCGGAGAACCCGATGGACACGCTCGGGCTCCCGCTGTCCACGTTGAACGCAGCGAGGGACGCCGCGACGTCGTCGCTTGCGATTGCGGCAAGGGCCTCTTCCCAACCCTGCGTGACAGGCTCCGCCTGCACGGTTTCCGGATCGGGCAGACCTAACAGTTCGCGACCTTCCGACGATCGGTCGAGCCTCGCGGGTATCATGCGACCGATGATGACGTTCTCCTTGAGCCCGGTTAGTCGGTCGACGCTACCCTGCAAAGCTGCATCGGTGAGGACCCGTTCCGTTTCTTGGAACGATGCTTTAGCCAAGAAGCTCTGCGACATCAGCGAAACGCGGCTGATGCCGAGGAGAACTGGCGATGCAGTAGCAGGTTCGCCTCCCTGCTCGCGCACCTCCTCATTGGCCTGTAGATACTGGGATCGATCAACGACCTCGTCGATCAGCAGTTTCGAGTCGCCGGTGCTATCGATCTTGACCTTTTGAAGCATCTGACGCACGACGACTTCGAAGTGCTTGTCGTGTACCTTCACACCTTGCGAGCGGTAGACGCGTTGCGCCTCTTCAACTAGGTAGCGTTGAACCGCCTCGATGCCGCTGATGCGGAGGATATCGTGCGGATTCTGCGTTCCATCGGTGAGTTGCTCCCCAGGTTGAATCTCTTGCCCTTCCGAGACGAAGATCTCGGCATTGCTCTGCGGCATATACTCGCGCTCGTCAGTTTCGTACCAGACGATCCGAATGACGTCATCTTCGATACTCTCAACCTCGCCGGATACCTCCGAGACAATGTCTTCGGGCAGGGCCAGCGCACCGTCATCGCCCATCGCATCACGACGACCCGCCGCGGTAAGCGTCAAAAGGTTGGAACCAGCGTCAACCCAGTCGCCGACATCGACGGCAGACCGGTAACCGTTTGGCACTTCCACTTCGGAGTAGAAAGTCTCAACGTTTTCCACGGCGATGACTAGGTTTCCTTGCGACTCGCGGAACTGGATCGTACCTGCGATTTCTGAAAGGATCGCGGGAGCCTTCGGATTCCGCGCCTCAAACAGCTCTTGGACACGAGGAAGACCGGTCGTAATGTCACGGTCGCTTGCGATACCACCGGTATGGAAGTTCCGCATCGTGAGCTGGGTTCCTGGTTCACCGATAGATTGGGCAGCGACTATGCCGACAGCTTCGCCAATGATCGAAGGCCGATTATCGGCGAGCATGCTCCCGTAGCAGCGTGTGCAAATGCCGCGTTCGAGCATGCAGGCAACTGGTGACCTCACCTCAAGCTCCTCCAACCCGGTCGACGCGATTCGGCGTGCCAAATCATTGTCGATGAGGTCATCGGGAGTGGCGAGGACTTCGCCGGTTTCGGGATCTGCAATGTCTTGCACCGGGTACCGGCTGAAAATGCGCTCTTCAAACGGGAGGTTTAGAGAGCGCGAAATCTCCGCCGAAATCGTCATTCCGATGTGGGTTCCACAGTCGCGTTCATTGATGATGACGTTCTGCGCAGCGTCTGCCATTCGGCGCGTGAGGTATCCCGCTTCGGCCGTCTTTAAGGCAGTGTCGGCAAGAGCTTTACGAGACCCGTGCGTGGATGCGAAGAACTCGTGGACCGAGAGCCCCTCTGAGAAGCTAGCTTCGATTGGAACGTCGATGATGCGGCCGCGCGGGTTCGACATGAGACCGCGCATGCCTGCCATCTGCTTGATCTGGGCCAAGTTACCCTTCGCTCCAGAGTCAGACATGGCAAATACGCCGTTGTATTCGGGCAGATGCGATTTGACAGCATCGGTGACAAGGTCTGAGGTTTCATTCCAAGTCTCGATGGTCGCGGTGTACTTTTCATCGTCGGTGATGACGCCCTCGTCAAACATCCTCTGCAGTTCAGCGACTTGGGCACGTCCCTCACCGAGCAACGCTTCCTTTTCAGGCGGTGGAACCGCGTCCTTAATCGCAATGGTTGTGCCGGACCGGGTTGCGTATTCGAAACCGAGGCGCTTCATCTCATCGAGGACGGCAGCGGTTCCAGCATTACCAAGTTCGCTGTAACAGCTGTGGACAACTGCGTCGAGTTCATCTTCCTTCATGACGTAGTTGTGGAAGCCCATCGATTCAGGGAGCATCTCATTGAAGATGATCCGACCGACGGTCGTCTCGATCCAATCATGTGGGTCACCGATAGTAACGGGTTCGGCATCGGTCGATTCGGTCCAGACACACGTGCCTCCCGGAACTCGAACGCGGATGCGTTCGCGCAGCCCGATCACCCCGTTATCTTGAGCAAAGCGCGCTTCTTGCATACTGCCGAAGTAACGTACGCTGGAATGACCGTTGTCGACGGTGGCATGTTCGGACCCGTTTTCAAGCACGAAGTCTGTTGTCAAGTCTGAAGCAGGAACCGGTACGGCGACGTCCATAACTGGCCCGGTCATGTAGTAAAGACCAAGGAGCATATCCAGCGTTGGCGACACGATCGGCGAACCTGACCGTGGTGCGAGCATGTTGCTGGTGCTCATCATGAGTTTCTTCGCCTCGTTGACCGCACCGGGAGAGAGCGGAACGTGGACAGCCATCTGGTCGCCGTCAAAGTCGGCATTGAACGCTGTGCACACCAATGGGTGTAGCTGAATAGCCTTCCCCTCAACAAGTTTTGGGTAGAAAGCTTGAATTCCCAAGCGGTGGAGCGTGGGCGCTCGATTGAGGAGCACAGGGTGCCCATCGACCACTTTTTCTAGCGTGTCCCATACTTCCGCGTCTGCTTGCTCGGCACGGCGCTTGGCGGTCTTGATATTGTGCGCGTGTCCTTCGGCGATGAGCCGATTCATCACGAAAGGCTTGAAAAGCTCGAGTGCCATCTCCTTGGGGACCCCGCACTGATCCAACTTCAACTGCGGGCCGGAGATAATCACGGCTCGACCGCTGTAGTCGACGCGTTTTCCTAGCAAGTTCTGGCGGAAGCGTCCCTGTTTTCCGCGCAAGAGGTCAGTGAGAGACTTCAACTTGTGGTTGTGACGACCCATAATGGCTCGACCGCGTCGACCATTGTCAATTAGGGCGTCAACAGCCTCCTGCAACATCCGACGTTCGTTGCGGACGATGATGTCGGGTGCGGAGAGTTTAAGTAGGTGGCTCAGCCGGTTGTTGCGGTTTATAACGCGACGGTAAAGGTCATTGAGGTCGCTGGTTGCGAACCGACCACCATCCAGTTGCACCATCGGGTGCAACTCGGGCGGCAACACCGGAAGGACCGTCAAGATCATCCACTCGGGCTTATTGCCACTGGTGCGGAACGCCTCTACGACGCTCAACCGCTTGACAGCCTTTGCTCGCCGTTGCCCGGAGGTGTTGCGGATAGTTTCCGTCAACTCCGCGTGGATAGCATCCAAATCGAGGGTCTGGAGTAACTCGAGGATCGCTTCCGCGCCCATGCCGGCTTCGAATACAGAGCCCAAATTCTCCTTTAATTCCCTGTATTCCGCCTCTGTCAACTCGGATTTTTCTTGCAGACTTTGAGCCTGTTCGATTCTGCGGGCTATATCCTGCTCAAAGACGATCTTGTAATGCGCCTGCTTGGTTTCGATCTCGTCGTCAATCGACGCACCTTCGGGAGCACCAGGTATCGCTTCCGGGTCCTCGCCCAAAGAGTTGTGGATGTTGACGATCTGCTCTACCAGTTGCGCCAAAAACTCTTCGTTTCGTTCCGCTTCGGCGTACTGGATGCGTTCTTCATCGATGCGCGCCAGTTCTTGGTCGCGGTATCCCATCAACTCGTCGATCACGCCTTGGCGGGCCTCTTCGTCAACCTTTGTAACGATGTAGCAGGAGAAGTAGAGGACGCGTTCAAGGTTGCGAGGGGTGATATCCAGAATGATGCTCATCCTGGACGGTGTGCCCTTGGAAAACCAGATGTGCGCGACCGGAGCAGCCAAGTTGATGTGTCCCATTCGCTCACGACGCACCGATGAACGTGTGACTTCGACCTTGCACTGATCGCAGACGAAGCCTTCTCGTCGCATGCGCATGTCGCGCTGGCGCTTGTATTTGCCGCAATAGCACTCGAAATCGCGAGTCGGACCGAAGATGCGTTCGCAGAACAGACCGTCGCGTTCAGGTCGCAGCGTGCGGTAGTTAATCGTTTCGGCTTTCTTGACTTCGCCCCACGACCACTTCCTAATGACCTGTGGCGACGCGATCGAGATCCTGATCGCTCGAAAATCGCTCTCAGGACTAGGAGCTACTTGCTGTACGGGTGTGAATGCCATTCAGTTTCACCTCTTGTAGCCGTATGCTGGCTTCGTGTGGTTATAGGTGGTAAGCGGGTACAGACGAGATGCCTGCGCTCGTTCGGGGTTATTCGTCTTCGTCCGCGCCATATTCGTCAGAATCTACGTCCTCGGCGGGATCGTCGTCTTCGAAATCGACATCGAACTCCAAGACCGGCGGCGGTAGCTCTGCGCCGATATCGAGAACATCTCCTCCGAGCGATTCGATTTCGGGAAGGCGTTGCAATTCAAGGTCGTCGTGGTGCGATGGCTGGTCTTCGACATCACTCGCTTCCACGGTTTGATCTCCAATCATCGAGATGTCTAAGCCAAGTCCTTGGAGTTCGTGCACAAGGACGTTAAAGGATTCAGGCACATCGGCTGAAACAACCGATTGTCCTTTTACGATCGCCTCGTAAGCCAATACGCGTCCTTTGACGTCGTCGGACTTGATAGTCAGAACTTCCTGCAAGGTGTGGGGTGCGGAGTAGGCTTCGAGAGCCCACACTTCCATTTCGCCGAAGCGCTGTCCGCCGAACTGCGCCTTGCCCCCCAATGGCTGCTGAGTTATCAGCGAGTAGGGGCCAGTGGATCGGGCGTGCATCTTGTCTTCAGCAAGGTGGATCAACTTCATCATGTAGATGTTGCCAACGGTGACGGGTTGGTCGAACTTTTCGCCTGTGCGCCCATCTACGAGAATCTGCTTCCCGAGGATAGGAGCGGCGCTGCCATTCTCTCGATCGAGGCGACGTGCAAGTTCCAATAGATCCTCGCGGTCGAGCCCAGAGACATCTTCGCTGGCAACGTCGGCAAGCCAAAGACGCATACATGCTTCGCTTGCTTTGCCGACATCATCCGATGCTTGACTGTGAAGTTCGTCGTAACTGTAGCCGCGATCGTTAAGCCACAATCGGATCTTCTCGCGGTCGATGTCACGGGTTGTTATATCGCGGCGGTCCCGCGCACCGGCAGCACCAACGAACCATGCTCTTGCCAACTCGTCCTCGATCGCGACTTCGCTTGCGCTGTCGAACACTGGGGTGACGGCAGCGAAGTCGAGTTCACGCGCTGCCCAACCCAGATGTGTTTCAAGCAGTTGTCCGAGATTCATGCGCGACGGTACGCCAATCGGATTGAGCACTATGTCGAGCGGTGTTCCATCAGGAAGATGCGGCATGTCTTCGCGAGGCAGGATCATAGCTACGACGCCTTTGTTGCCGTGCCGTCCAGCCATCTTGTCGCCCTGCATGATCTTGCGGGTATGGGCAACCCAGACGCGGACCATCATCGAGACGCCGGGCGGCAACTCGGCACCATCTTCCTTTTTGCTGACGCGCACCTTGATGACTTTGCCCTTTTCGCCGTGTGGAACACGCAAACTGGTGTCTTTGGTGTCGCGGGCCTTCTCACCGAAGATTGCTCTCAAGAGTTTCTCTTCAGCGGTCAATTCAGTCTCGCCCTTAGGAGTCACCTTGCCTACGAGGATGTCGCCTGGGCCGACCCAAGTGCCTGGGATGACAATACCCTCTTCGTCTAGGTTCGCCAAGTTGCCTTCGCCAACATTGGCGATGTCGCGTGTAATCTCTTCAGGACCTAGCTGGGTCTCGCGGGCTTCGACTTGGTGTTTCTGTATGTGCGTCGATGTGAAGCGATCATCTTTGACCAAGTCTTCGCTCAGAATGATTGCGTCTTCATAGTTTCCACCACCCCAACTCATAAATCCAACCAACACGTTTTGACCTAAAGCGAGGCGTCCGCCGTCGGTGGATGAGCTATCCGCGATAGGCTGCCCAGCAACGACCCTTTGTCCTTTACCGACCACAGGGTGCTGGTTGATGCATGTGCTTTGATTGGAGCGCTCGTAACGAATCAGCGGGAATACGTGAGATTGGCCCTCGTCGTCCACGATAACGATCTTGTCGCTGGTTACGGAGGTTACGATGCCATCGGTTGAGGTTCGAACAACCTGACCGCTGTCCAAGGCTGCGCGTTCTTCGATGCCGGTACCTACGATGGGGGCTTCAGGGCGGATAAGTGGCACGCCCTGTCGCTGCATATTCGAGCCCATGAGCGCACGTGTCGCGTCGTCGTGCTCGAGGAACGGGATTAGACCCGCCGAGACGCTCACGATCTGCGAAGGTGAGACGTCCACGTAATCTACGTCCTCAGGTCGTGCTTTGATGTACTGCTCACCACCAGTGCGACAACGAACGGTGCCCTCTAATTGCCCCACCCCATCCACTGGGGTGGTCGGTTCACCAATGAGGACTTCCTCCTCTTGGTCTGCCGAGAGATAAACGACATCATCGCCGCTGAGCGAGATGTATGGTCGCACGGTTATCTCTTGTTCACCTAGACGTCGGAGACGCTTCGCCAGTTCCTCGTCAATTACCGTGTCTGACGATGCGACAAGCGTCTTGCGGCTTTTCTCTCGGACCTCTTTGAGGAGAGTCCGTCCAACAAGATCGTTGGACCGATTCGAGATTGTCGTCCGAACTTTCCTGTACGGGGTTTCGACGAACCCAAACTCGTTGACCTTTGCATAAGTGGCGAGAGACCCTAGGAGGCCAATGTTCGGCCCCTCGGGGGTCTCAATCGGGCAGATGCGCCCATAGTGGGAGTGGTGAACGTCGCGAACGTCGAATCCGGCGCGGTCACGAGTCAGACCTCCGGGTCCGAGCGCGGAAAGTCGTCGCTTGTGAGTGAGTTCCGACAACGGGTTGGTCTGGTCCATAAACTGTGACAGCTGTGAGCCGCCGAAGAACTCTTTTACCGCTGCGCCTACGGGTCGGATGTTTATCAAAGCCGCGGGAGTAGTCTCGCCGGGGTGCGTCGTCATCCGTTCCCGTACTACGCGTTCCATCCGAACCAATCCGACGCGGATCTGGTTTTGGATCAATTCCCCTACGGTGCGGACGCGACGATTGCCGAGATGATCGATGTCATCAGGTACGGCCATCCCGTCGTTGACCTTGATCATCCGCCTGATGATGTTGACAAAGTCTCGTTTGGTCAACGTGCGGCGGGAGAGTTCAACGTCGACATCAATGCGCCTGTTCAGCTTGTAACGTCCGACGTCGCCGAGATCGTATCGGCGAGAGTCGAAAAACATCTGGGAGACGAGGCGCTTCGCACCTTCTACCGTCGCCGGTTCGCCCGGTCGCATCCGCTTATGAAACTCTTTGAGTGCCTCGTCCTCGTCCTTGGCGTCCGAGTCGGATTCCCACGTGGCTCCAATGTAGTCGCGCACGTCCGCATCTTCATCATCACCAATCGGGTCGCCAAAGATCTCGCGCATCGCATCGAGCGAGTCGAGTTTAAGAGGGTTTTCCTCATCGTGTTCGGTACCGTCCTCGACGGCGGCGATGGCGCGCAATAGAGTAGTGACGGGTAGCTTGCGTTTGCGATCGACCTTGGCGAACAAGATATCCCTGTTGCTGGTTTCGAGTTCGACCCATGCGCCCCGGTATGGGATGAGTTTCACGCCGCAAAGGCGGTTGCCCGTGGCCGGGTCTTCATCTAGCGAGTAGTACGCGCCAGGTGAACGCACAAGTTGAGAAATGACGACGCGCTCGGCACCGTTGATGATGAACGTGCCGTTTTCGGTCATCTTGGGCATATCGCCGAAGAAGATCGTTTGCTCTTTGATCTCGTCGGTTTCGTTGATCTTCAACTCGATAGTGACATGTAGCGGGACGCTGTAGGTTATTTCCCGCTCTCTGCACTCATCTTCGGTAAATTCGGGTTCGCCAATCTCGTGCTCCGTCAAACTCATCTCATACTTAGGATTGTCGGACGAGTAGTCGGTGATTGGCGAGATTTCATTGAATAGCTGACGGAGCCCGTCCCCGAGCAGCCAATCAAAGGAATCTTTCTGGACCTGTATAAGGTCCGGCATGTCCGTCGGGACTTTAGTCTCGCCGAAGGTGCGATACGCGCGGCTCCGGCCGTCCGAGGTCAACGCCTGTGAAATGACCATTAAGTTCTCCTTGGAGCAAGCAGGGAATCAGCAACGACGATTCGGTCTAGTCGTGATGGCTGATGTTCTGCACCGATGACGGAATTCGGCTATGTTCGTATCGCGCGAAAGCGCGCGTCCCCAAGCTGGATGTTTTTCCCAGTTGTGGAAGCGCTATGAATCGCCTAAAGCAGGCGTGGCCGCGGATTACGTGCACTATCTAAATGATAACCGTTCGCGCTCATTCTGTCTAGGGGGATTTTGAGCGTTTAGTCGCGTTTCCCAACGCAGCTCGAGCGCATGACCATAACCAGAAGTTAACGATCAGCCAGATTGTTCCGCCCGTGGAGGCCCTTGCATCCCTGACGTGCTTCGTAACGGGACATCCTTCAGGAAAAACACGATCACCAGCGAAGTTAAAAGGATGAAAAACGTTGCAAAGAACACGGATGAGAGCGCCGACGCGAGCGCCATGCGCAGACTATCCAGCACGGCGGATGTCGCACTTTCAGATAGATCCAAGCGCGCCATCAACCCGTTCAAAGCATCGGGATTAATCATCGCTGCCGGATTTTCCGCAATTTCAGAAACTCGGTCCGGCCCAATTTGTTCCAGCGCCCCCGCCGGCAGCGAATCGCTCAGATTGTCCTGGAAACGGTTCGCCATCAAAGAACCGAGCAACGCAAGCCCCAGCGAACCGCCGATGGTCCGATAAAACTGCACTGTCGAAGTCGCTACGCCCAAGAAGCGATGCTCCACCACGTTTTGCGCCGCGATCGTGAACGAAGGGAATGTAAAACCCAGTCCGAACCCGAGCAACACGATGAACGAAATCGCGACCGGATACGTTGTCGCTTCCGATGTCGTTGACATCAAGAACATACCGATAGACATCAATACGACTCCAGCCAACCCCGGCCATCGGTAGCTGCCCAACCTTGATATCACCTGACCCGAGATCGAAGCACCGACCACTGTTCCGAGCATCATCGGCGTCAGGAAACTACCGCTACTCGTGGCCGAAGCACCTAGAACACCTTGGAAGAACAAAGGAATAAAGATGATCGCACCAAACATGCCAAAACCAGTCACGAAGGTCGCCAAGATCGTCACTGCGAGCACTGGATTGGTGTAAATGTGCAACGGCATGATCGGGTTTGAGTTGCGCATCTCCACGAAAACGAAGATGATGACGGCGACCGCGGCTACGGCGAAGAGGATGATCACGTCTGGGGATGTCCAACCCGCTTCGCCAGCTATAGACAGCGCGAGCAACAACGGAACAACGGTCGCTATCAAAGTGATGATGCCCAAGACATCGATAGTCCTGTCCATCGGTTGAGGTTTGATCCGCGGGAAGAACAACGACATAGCCACGATCAACGGCACGCTGATCGGCAGGTTGATGTAGAAGATCCAATTCCACGACAACGTATCGGTGATAAATCCTCCCAAGGTCGGACCAATCACCGACGACATCCCGAACACTGCTGCGATCACGCCTTGGATCCTGCCTCGTTCCGCCGGCGCATACAAATCGCCGACGATCACGAACACCAAAGACATCAGCACGCCGCCACCCAACCCTTGGAACGCTCGGAAAGCGATCAGCTGCGTCATCGAATTCGCCGTACCCGCGGCAAACGAACCGATCATGAAGATCACAAGCCCGGCAAGATAAAACCACTTTCTACCGAATATGTCGGAAAGACGCCCTACTATAGGCACCGTGATCGTTGACGCGACCAAATAAGCCGTCGTAACCCATGTGTAACGGTCGAAGCCACCAAGGTCTCCGATGATCCTTGGCATAGCGGTTCCAACGACGGTCTGGTCGAGGGCCGCCAAAAACAGCCCTGTCATGGCGCACGCCATCGTGATGATCACTTGGCGCCGCGGCAGACCTGCGGATCCGTCCTTCTGAATCATCGCTGCTCCGTTCTTTCGAGAGATTGGGGATAACCTTAAACCATAGGAATCAACTACGATTTCGCGGGATTGTCCACGAGCAGGGGACGTTCGAGGTGGTTACTAAAACCATTCATATCCGTGGAATGACCTGCGCTGCATGCGTCTCGCACGTGACCGAGGCTATCTCGTCCGTGCCCGGCGTCGAATCGGCAGAAGTTTCACTCGTTACCAATTCGGCTAACGTCAACTATTCTTCCGCAAGCACTACGGATACCAATGTCGAACACCAACTTTTCGACGCGATCTCAGCAGCAGTGAAGGATGCCGGATACGCGATTGATCAGGCCGCGACGGACTCCGACGGTGTAGAAGCCGAAGGTGCGGTAGACGATCGTTACGCCGCTCAGCGATCTGAGCTGCTGGCTACTCGAAATAACGCCATAATCAGCGTCGCCGTCGCCGCGCTGATCATGGGTTTGACGGTCGCCCGTTCGATCTGGGCACCAGACATTCCCGCATACGCACTTAATCTGCTCTTCCTGATCCTCGCCATTCCAATCCAGTTCAGAATCGCCGCTCCGTTCTACCATTCCGCTTGGGCCGCCGCCAAACGCAAAACATCCAACATGAACACTTTGGTGGTCGTGGGTACATCGGTCGCGTTCGTATACAGCGCGATGGTTAGTCTCACACAGCTTGTTCTTGGCGACTCAACGTTTTGGGATGATGCTGCGAGTTTCGTGGTGCCGGGCCACCACACTGGAACGTATTTCGAAGTCCCTGCTGCAATCATCGGATTGGTCTCCCTAGGACGCTGGCTCGAAGGCAGGACGAGGCTGCGTGCCTCCGAAACAGTTCGAATGTTGATCGAACTCCAACCCCGGACGGCATTGGTGGAACGCGAAGGTGGCACGGTCGAGGTCGACATCAACGAAATCGAGGTCGGCGATACCGTTGTTATCCGGCCAGGCGAACGAGTGCCGACCGACGCAAAGCTGTTAGAGGGAAGCGCGGAGATCGACGAATCGATGTTGACCGGCGAGAGTATGCCGGTAGTCAAGAAGCAGGGCGCTTCAGTTTTTGCTGGCACGCTAAACATCTCGTCCGCGTGTAAGGCGCGAGTCACCACCACCAGTGAGCAAACTTTACTTTCTCAGATCATTCGTCAAGTTGAACGTGCTCAGTCCACCCGGGCTCCGATCGAGAGATTCGTCGATCGCGTGACCGCGAAGTTCGTTCCTGCAGTCCTGTTAGTTGGCCTGGGATCGTTCGTGTTTTGGCTGGCGATGGCACCCGAGCCTTCACTGCCCAACGCTCTGCTGATCTCGGTGACTGTTTTCGTGATTGCCTGCCCATGTGCGTTGGGTTTGGCTACGCCGACGGCAGTGGTCGCTGGTATCGGTCGCGCTGCAGAATATGGGATCCTTATCAAGAACGCCACAACCCTCGAAAGGACCGCAACGGTCGATACTGTCGCCTTCGATAAGACGGGCACCCTGACAGCCGGAAAGCCTAGGGTAGTTTCCCTACGCGTCGATCCCGGTTCTGGACTGAACGAGGAAGAAGTCCTAGGCGCGGCTGGCGCGGTGGAAATCTACTCCGAGCATCCGATCGCAACGGCGATCGTCAATGAAGCGCGCGAGCGCGGCATCGACATCCCCAACGCGGAAGGGTTCCAATCAATCACCGGAAAAGGTGTCTACGCAAACTTAGATGGTGCTATCGTCGCCGTGATGAATCCATCAGCGGTCTTCATCGATGAGAACGAGGAGATGTCCGACGCTGTTGAACTGATCGAAGCCAGCGCCCAAACACCAGTGACCCTATCTATCAACGGCCAAGTTGTCGCTGCCATTGGGTTGGCAGACACCGTGCGACCGGATGCGAAAACCGCAGTTGGATCACTCCGAGAGATGGACATCGAGACGCACCTGATCACAGGAGATCGAAAAGAGGTAGCCGATGTCGTCGCCGAAGGTGTCGGCATCGAGCATGTCGATGCCGAAGTCTTGCCTTCCGATAAGGCCCAATTAGTCGACGATTTGGAGATGCGAGACCGCAAAGTCGCAATGATCGGCGACGGCATCAACGACGGGCCCGCGCTGGCAACCGCACACGTCGGCATCGCAATGGCGAGCGGCACCGACATCGCGATCGAAGCGGCAGACGTGACGCTTATGAACAACCAACCGACCGCGGTTCCGCGTCTTATTTCGATAAGTCGATCGACGGTTCGAGTGATTCGACAAAACCTGTTTTGGGCATTCGCATACAACGTCATATTGATCCCTATAGCGGCTGGCGCACTCCATCCCGTGTTCGCTGATTCTCCACCGCCTGAATACTTGCGATTCATCATCAGCGAGAGCGGATTCATGAGTCCCGTCGCTGCGGCCGCGGCCATGGCATTTTCATCGTTGTCAGTCTCATTAAACGCGCTCAAGCTCCGACGAAGCGGATAGCGTCTCAATAAGAACATCAAGAAATACCCGTTTATAATCCGTACCATGCCAACCAAAGAACCAACCCGCGACATCGCCGTCGTCTATACGCACCCTACCTGCGGATATTGCGACATGCTTAAGTCAGACCTTCAACAGAAGGGTGTCGCTTACGAAGAGGTCGATGTTTCGAAACAGCCAGATATGTGGGGCGAAGTCGAGCGTCTGTCCGGGGGAGACCGCATAACCCCGGTGCTTGTTACTGCCGATGGTGAAGTCGAGATCGGTTATAAGGGGATCGGCTGCAACTACGGCTAGGCGGGAACTCAAACCTGCTACTTTGCATCGCGGTCGTATAAGCGTCTCTTTCGTTATCTGTGGAGCTACCACAGTTTGACATCAGCGCATAGACTTTCGCCATGCGCGCCGCCTTGGGCATAGATCTCGGTTCAACCTCCGTCACGGTCGTTGCAGTTCGAGTCGATGATCGCAGCTCCGAGTTGGTTGGTGCTCATTCGCTGCCCAACGACGCGGAGACGACTCTTTCGCCTGATCGTTTGATCGGTAGGTCGGAGTGGGACATTGAAACGATGGTTGCTCTCGTTGTGGAAACCGCACGCGGTCTATGCGAGAAGTTCGACCTGAACGACGTGGTTTCGATCGGCATCACCGGGCAACAGCAGGGATGCCAATTGTTGGATGCTAACGGCGATTCTGTTGGACCGTTCATCTCGTGGCAGGATCAACGATGCAAGGATCGGATTCCCGAATCTGAGCGCAATTTCTTAGACGTGATGGCGGAGATGGGTCATGCGACAAGGCGAGGAGAGGGATTGCCAGCGTTTCCGCATGCTGGATGTCCCATCGTTACTGGTTACACGGCGCCTACTTTGTTTTGGCTCGCTTCGATGGATATGATGCCGGGAGGAGTTTCGGCGGCGATTACTGCGCCGGAGTTCTTAGCGCATCGGTTGATCGGATCAAAACGACCGTTTACGGATGCCACTGACGCTGCCGGCTGGGGCGTTTTGGACGTACCGAATCGGCGGTGGAATGGTGATCTCATCGACGCATTGGGCATCGACCAAACGTTGTTCCCTGAGATTGTGGACTCTTGCACGACGATCGGCGGTTTGAGTGATGAAGTAGCGGAAGTCATCGGCATCAAAGGCGGTACGCCGGTATCGGTGCCGTCCGGCGACCATCAATGCGCGTTTGTTGGGGCCGTGTCGGATGCGGACGACACCGTTGCAGTTAACGTGGGTACAGGCGGCCAGGCTACCGTCTATGTCGACAATCTGTCATGTTTAAGTCGAGACGAGAGTGATGGTTCGATAGATCATGGTTGGCTTGAGCTACGGCCGCATATTGAGGAGGGGTATTTGTTGGCTGGAGTCGGAGTCGTCGGAGGACGGACATTTAGGACGTTGAAGGACTTTTTTGTGCGGAGCGCGAAAAACGTTTTAGAGATTGAGAACGTAGATGAAGACAGGGTATACGAACGACTTGCGGACCTTGCAGGTGATGCTTTGTCTGATGAAACCGCTGATGTAATGACTGCCTCCGCTCTCTTCACTGGATCTCGCGAGCATCCGGATGCTCGCGGAGAGTTCTCCGGGATCACGCCAGGCAACTTCACGCCGGGCTCAATGGCCTTGGCGGCGTTTCGTTCGATGGCTTCGGAGCTGGCGGCTTCGTACAGGAGCGCGGTGAAGCTTGGAGCCGGGCCTCGAAGCAAAGTTGTGGGTTCTGGAAACGGACTTCGCCTCAACGCCACGCTTCGACGTTGCCTAGAAGAGTCGTTTGGCGGACCAATCTCAATCGGAAGTGTGACAGAAGAGGCGGCTGTTGGTGCAGCGTTGACCGGGGCTGTCGCGGTCGGGGTCTATCCTGACATTAACTCGGCGAGTCGAGCGCTAGTGAGATGAATGTCAAGAACATATCGTCAGTCTTTGGATTGCTGGCGGTGCTGTTCGTGCTGGCGGCAGCTTTGTGGTCGTCGATGTATTGGTTGGCGAATCGACCAGTCACAATGGCGCGTGTGACACCGGCCTTGACTGGTCCTTTGGATTTGGCGACAGTGCAAGATCCGACGGCCATCGTCAGTCCGACGGCGAAACCTAGCCCGACGCCTGTGCCTTACAACTCGAACACGGCGATGTATCTGGTTTTCGCGGGTTTTGAGTTGTCGCCGGGGTTCGGGCCATTGAATGATCGCACGCTTCGGATTTTGGGAAGGATCAGGGAAGAAAACGACAAGTTGCAGGTTCGAGTGATTATTGAATCGCTTCGCTATCTGTTATCGACTGACATCATCGAAGGTGCGGTAGAAACTCTTGAGGTTTTGACCGGACAGACTTCGTTCGGGGATGATTGGAAGGCTTGGTCGGAGTGGATTGGGAGGAATGGTGATGACTATCCTGTCCCGTCGGAGTACGAGCTTTGGAAGATCAACTATTTGCGGCAGATCGACGGGCGGTTTGGGGCGTTTCTAACACCGGCACTTAACGGGCAGTCAGTGATCGACTTGACGGAGCTTGAGTGGGGTGGAGTTGTTCCTGATGGAATTCCTCCTCTGGAGAACCCTGGTCATGCGCCGGCGGATGATCCTTTAGCCGATTATCTGGAGGATGATGAACGGGTCATCGGCGTGTCGATAAATGGTGAGCATCGGGCGTATCCGCTTCGGATTGTGAATGCGCATGAGTTGGTGAATGATGTGTTGGGGGATGAGCCTTTATCGCTCACTTGGTGAACGCTTTGCAACAGCGCGATCGGGTATCGCGCCTATATAAACGGGGAAGAGACTACCTTTGGAACGTCAGGGTTTTTGTTCCGGAGCAATAAGGTGATGTACGACCGGCTGACCCGGACGCTGTGGCACCAGTTCACCGGCGAACCGATCATCGGAGAGCTGGTGGGGAGCGATGTTGAGCTTACGTATTTCCCGACGGCTCGGACGACGTGGGGTGATTGGCTTGCGGAGCATCCGGATACGACGGTGATCACTCGGGAGGGGGCGAGGTATCCGCCTTGGAGCTATACGCATGAGAGTGATGAGAAGTCAATCTATTTCGCGTATCGTGAGGATCCGGAGACGATGTTCCCGATCGCGCACCGGGATGCGGTTTTGGCGCCGAAGGCGGAGGTGCTTGGTGTGACGGTGAAGGGTGTTGCTAAGGCGTATCCGATTGAGGTTCTAAGGGAGGAGCGAATTGTTCACGATCAGATTGCGGA
Organism: Dehalococcoidia bacterium; assembly: GCA_022819585.1. Classification (GTDB taxonomy): domain Bacteria; phylum Chloroflexota; class Dehalococcoidia; order Lucifugimonadales; family Lucifugimonadaceae; genus Bin127. Next base: position 24,368 of record JAJEGY010000032.1, read on the forward strand.
TGTCGACTTGGTTGTGATTGCTTCGGGGTCGTCATCGGATGCTCATATATATGAGAATCCGGATGGGCTGGAGTTTGAGTTGGTGGATGATGGTTCGGCTTCAGGGTTTCCTTCTGAGGTTGTTGATCAGGATGGGACGGTCTGGAAGGTATCTCGAGAGAGGTTGGTGGATGCTTCGGATTCGTCGCGGGATTTGAGTGTTGTGCCTTCTAATGTTTCGTTTTGGTTCGGGTGGTTTGCGTTCCATCGGGAAACGGAGCTATATGGGCGGTGAAGCTACGCGTTGGGTTTGATGACGAATTTGACTCCTAGGCCTTCGGCGGAGGCGGTGATTGCTTCGGGCAGGTCGGCTAGGGGGTAGCGACCGGAGATTACGTTGTCGAGGTTCAGTTTGGCGAGTTCGTCTGGGACGCGGTGGGTTACGTCTCCTTGGCGGAAGGCTCCGATGAGTTTGATTTCTCGGAAGTGCATGTCATAGAGGTCGACGGGGAGCGGGGAGCCTTCGGGGCTGACGCCGATCATGAGGGTCTGGCCTCGAGGTTTTGTGGAATTGATGCAGGCGGCGACGAGTTCGGGCTTGCCGACTGCTTCGGCGGTGACATCGAAGCCGCGTCCGTTGTCTGTGACGTCGGCGATTACTTCGGAGAGAGGGGCGTCATAGGGATCGTGGAGGATGTCGGCTCCGAACTGTTTTGCCATTTCGCGACGGATTTTGACGGGCTCTGAGACGACGAGTGTTTCGACGCCGTGGGATTTGAGGAATGCGGTGGTAAAGAGTCCCATTATTCCTGCGCCGATGACGAGGCCGGTTGCGCGGTATGGGATGTCTAGCATTTCGACGCCAGAGAGGCAGCAGGCCGCGGGTTCGGTGAGGGCAGCGGTTTCCAGGTCCAAGGTCTCGGGTATCTCGACGGCGGAACGGGATGCGACCGCGGTATATTCGGCAAAGTAGCCGTTGGATATCATCGGCTGGTTTTCGCAGCGGCACACGCTCCAGTTCCGGCAGTACCAGCACTCGTAACAACTCGACGGGTGGTTGATGCAGACGCGTTGGCCGATACGTTCTTTTGAGACGCCGTCGCCGACTTCGACGATGGTGCCTGAGCTTTCGTGTCCTAGAATCTGTGGCGGATCTTTTGGGAATAGGCCTTGCGTTACGTGAACGTCGGTGCCGCAGATGCCGGTGGTGTCGATCTTGACGACTACGTAGCCCGGGGACGGTTCGGGTTCGGGGATGTCGTCGAGGGTGAAGTGTGCGCCGCCGTGCCAGGTCTGTGCTTTCATGTTGGGAGTCCTGAAGTTTTGGGGGTTAGTCGTTGGGTTTGATGGCGAATTTGACGCCTAGGCCTTCGGCGGAGGCGGTGATGGCGTCGGGGAGATCGGCTAGGGGGTAGCGGCCAGAGATCACGTTTTGGAGGTTTAGTTTTGTGAGTTCTTTGGGAACGCGGTGGAAGACGTTGCCTCTGCCGAATGCTCCGACGAGTTTGATTTCTCGGAAGTGCATGTCGTATAGGTCTACGGGGAGCGGCGATCCTTCGGGGCAGACGCCGATCATTAGGGTCTGGCCTCGGGGTTTTGTGGAGTTGATGCAGGTGGCGACGAGTTCGGGTTTGCCTACTGCCTCGGCGGTGACGTGAAAGCCTTGGCCGTGATCGGTGATGTCTGCGATGACTTCTGAGAGAGGGACGTCGTTGGGGTCGTGGAGGATGTCGGCTCCGAACTGTTTTGCCATTTCGCGTCGGACCTTTACAGGCTCGGAAACTACGAGCGTCTCGACGCCGTGGGACTTCATGAAGGCGGCGGTGAAGAGTCCCATGATTCCGGCACCGATGACGAGGCCGGTTGCGCGATACGGGATGTCTAGCATTTCGACGCCGGATAGGCAGCAGGCTGCGGGTTCGGTCATGGCTGCGACCTCGATGTCGAGGTCTTCGGGGAGTTCGACAGCGGCTCTTGAATCGAGAGCGACGTATTCGGCGTAGAGGCCGTTTGTCGATGCGGGGGCGACGAGGCATCTGGAGACGTTCCAGTTGCGGCAGTTCCAGCACTCGAAGCAGTGGGAGGAGTGGTTCATGACGACGCGCTGGCCGATGCGTTCCGAGGAGACGCCTTCGCCGACTGCGACGATGGTGCCGGATCCTTCATGTCCGAGGATGTTCGGAGGTTCTGAGGGGAAGAGTCCCTGTGTGATGTGGACGTCGGTGCCGCAGATGCCGGTGGTGTCGATCTTGACGACGACGTATCCGGGAGTTGGTTCGGGGTCTGGGACTTCGTCGAGGGTGAAGTTTGCTCCGCCGTGCCAAGTCATTGCTTTCATTTGAGTGCTCCCGGATTTTGAACTGTGATGCGAATGATTATGAATGATGAGAATTGGGATTCTTGGGATTTTGTTGGGGGATTCTGGGGATTTCGGTGTTGGCTGTTTGTGGGATTGGTTCCCGCTTTCGCGGGAATGACGTGTATGTGTGGGCGTGTTTTTATGGCCACTTGTGGGTGGCTTGGTTTTCTGCTCCTCCCCCTGCGCCTTTTCAGGGGCGCAGGGTCGCCTTCGCCTTGTGGCTTAGCCAGGAGGTCGGGTCATGGGGCCGAATGTACTGCCCTGGTCCTTGAGCTTCGGTCTTTGTACTTCGACCTCGGCTCCTTCCCTCTCCATCGCCTCTTCGGTTCGAAGAGGACGACCCCGGAGAGGGGTCAGATGCTGCGCAGAGCGGTGTGTCAGACCGCTAGCTTCCATATCCAGACGCGGCACGCGTCGCCAGACCGCGTGCTTGGTCGTCGGCGCGGTGCTTTGGTGCACCGTTCGGAGTTCG
>JAJEGY010000001.1 GCA_022819585.1 Dehalococcoidia bacterium
CGAACTCCGAACGGTGCACCAAAGCACCGCGCCGACGACCAAGCACGCGGTCTGGCGACGCGTGCCGCGTCTGGATATGGAAGCTAGCGGTCTGACACACCGCTCTGCGCAGCATCTGACCCCTCTCCGGGGTCGTCCTCTCGCTTTCGGGCAAGAGGCGATGGAGAGGGAAGGAGCCGAGGTCTCGGCGCTGAGACCGAAGCTCAAGGACCAGGGCAGTACATTCGGCCCCATGACCCGACCTCCTAGGTCACATCCAATGGCGACGTAACAGGAAACCAAAAGATGATGCCAACCCTGCGCCCCTGAAAAGGCGCAGGGGGAGGATACCCATCGACAAACAGCCACATGGGAGTGGACATACAACCACGCCCAACCAAAAACCAATCCCCCAACAACACAACAACAAAATCCCAGAAATCCCTGCAATCCCAAAAATCCCAGTTCAGACAAACAACCCTCCAAATAGAATCTCACCAACAACCCCCAACCCCCTCAATCCCTCAAATTGACCTCCACCCAATCACCCCAATCCCGCGCCGCCTACCTCCGCGAAACGCTAAACCGCGCGAACCACCACTACTACATCCTCAGCCAACCCACTCTCTCCGACGCCGAATACGACAACCTCCTCCGAGAACTCCAAGACCTCGAACAGCAAAACCCCGATCTCAAAACCCCAGACTCCCCCACCCTCCGCGTCGGCGCACCACCATCCGACCAGTTCGAACCCGTCTTCCATCCGGTGCCCATGCTCAGCCTCAGCAACGTCACCAACGAAGAAACCTTCAACGCCTGGTACCAAAGAGCCCTCGACTACCTCGAAATCGAATCGGCCGATCTGACCCTCGAACTCAAAATCGATGGCCTGGCCGTCGCCATCACCTACACAAACGGCATCCTCACCCAAGCCGCAACCCGCGGCGACGGCACCCAAGGCGAAAACATTACCGACAACATCCGCACAATCAACGCCGTCCCCCTCACCCTCAGCGGCGACGACATCCCTGGAACCATCGAACTCCGAGGCGAAGTCTTCTACCCCATATCCGCATTCGACCGCCTCAACGAAGAGCGCGAAGCCGCCGGCCTACCCCAATACGTGAACCCTCGAAACTCCGCTTCCGGCTCCCTCCGACAGCTCGACTCCACCGAGACCGCCAAACGCCCCCTCGACATGTTCTTCTACTCCATCGGCTACGCGGAGAACGGCCAGATACCCAACTCCCAATACGAAACCCTCCAATCCCTCAAGCGATGGGGCTGCAAAACAAACGACTGGGCACGACGCGTTTCAACACCCGATCAAGCCCTCGAAGCCATCCAAAGCGTCGCCGACATCCGACCAACCCTCGACTTCGGCATCGACGGCGTTGTCATCAAGATCGACGACATAACCCTCCAAGACCGCCTCGGAGCCGTCGGACGTGACCCCCGATGGGCCACCGCGTATAAATTCCCCGCCGAACAGGCCACCACCAACCTCCTCGAAATCCGCACCAACGTCGGACGAACTGGTGCCATCAACCCCTACGCCGTCCTCGAACCCGTCGTAGTCGGCGGCGTCACCGTCTCTCAGGCAACCCTCCACAACGAAGAAGACATCAACCGCAAAGACATCCGCGCAGGCGACCGAGTAATTGTCCAACGAGCCGGCGACGTCATCCCACAAGTCGTCGGACCCGCACCCGACAACCAACGCGGCCCCGACTCCCACCCCTACCGGATCCCGCCAAACTGCCCAGCATGCAACGAACCCGTCGTCCGCGACGAGGAGATGGCCGATATCCGTTGCGTCAACTCAACCTGCCCCGCACAGTTCGAGCGACTGCTGGAGCACTTCGCATCCCGCCCCGCAATGGACATCGAAGGCTTAGGCGAAAAACTAGCCAAAGAGCTCGCCCGACAAAACCTCGTCTCAAGCATCGCCGACATATACACCCTCCGCGACCACATGGACGACCTCTTGGCTATGGAGCGAATGGGCGAAAAACGAGCCCAAAACCTGATCGACGCCATCGAACAATCCAAATCCCAAACCCTCACCCGCCTAATCTTCGGACTCGGAATCATCGGCATAGGCTCCGAAATCGCAGAAACCCTCTCCCGAGAATTCCGCACCCTACCCAACCTGCTCAAAGCAGACGAAGAAAAACTCACCGCCATCGAAGGCATCGGACCAATCCTCGCACAATCAATCTGCGACTGGACCCGAAACGAAGCAAACATATCGCTGATCCAACGCCTTGAAGAACTCGGACTCAACCCAGAAGACGACACCCCCGAAGCCGCCGCCGACCACCCTGTCAAGGGACTCACCTTTGTCATCACCGGCAAACTCGACGCCTTCTCCCGTACCGAAGCCGCAAACGCCGTCAAAGCCCTCGGAGCAAAAGCCACCGGATCCGTCTCCAAAAACACCGACTACCTAGTGGCAGGAGCCGACGCAGGCTCCAAACTCGACCGAGCCAACCGCCTAAACATCCCCGTCCTAAACGAAGAACAGTTCAAACAAATCCTAGAAGGCCAAATCCCCGACCTTCCGCAAGAAACCGAAGAAGCAGCCGCGCAACTTCTATGACCCGCAAACCCAGCCCCTTCGAACGCTTCACACGCCTCTTCGCCGACCCGAAATCCCGCGCACGCCAAACCGGCAATAAACCAACTCAACAGATCCAAAACCCCTGGATCATCCTCGCAATAGGCAACCCCGGACCCGAATACGCCGAAACCCGACACAACGTCGGATGGTGGGCCGCCGACATCCTCCTCAAACAACACAACGCCCGCCTACGCGACGAAGGACCCTCCCGCATCGCCCAGCTAACCATCGAAAACCAACCCGCAATCATCGCCTACCCCAAGACCTACGTAAACCGATCAGGTGCAGCCGCCCGGTCCCTCCTCAACCACTACCAGACCCAAATCCCCCGCCTAATCGTCATCACAGACGACATCAACCTCGAACCAGGCCGCATCCGCATCCGCCGATCTGGCGGCGACGGCGGACACAACGGCCTAAAATCCATCATCCAAACCATCAACGACACTGCCTTCCCTCGCATCCGCATAGGCATCGGCAAACCCACAGGCCCCGACGACCAAATCGACCACGTCCTAGGCACTCCTACCAAAGACGACCTCCCCCTCATCCAAACCGCCACAACCAACGCCGCCAAAGCCATCCCCACCATCATCACCCAAGGCGTAGAAACCGCCATGAACAAATTCAACTCAACTGGAAGTTAAATGCCAATCCTCTCAACACCAACCTTCTCCCAAAGCACCTCCGGCAAAACAACACTCCCATCCGCCTGCAACCCATTCTCCAACACCGCAATGAAAGTCCTCGGCATCCCCAGCGCCGACCCATTCAAAGTATGCGGGAACCTTGTGCCCCTGCCGTCCTTCGGCCGGTACCGAGTATTGTTCCGTCGAGACTGAAAATCTGTGCAAGTCGACAACGAGCTGATCTCCAACCACTCCTGAGCACCCGGCGACCAAACCTCAATGTCATAAGTCTTCGCCGATTGAAACGCGATATCCCCCGCACAAAGCTGAAGCAACCGAGTAGTAAACTCAAGCCTCTTGCACAACTCCAACGAAATCTCAATCATTTCCTGCAACGCCTCCTCCGAATCCTCCGGCTCCACAAACCGGAACATCTCCACCTTCTCAAACTGCTTCACCCGCTTCATACCCCGAACATCCCGACCAGCCGCCGCATGCTCCTTCCTGAAACAAGGCGTGTGCGCACAATACTTCAACGGCAACTCATCGTCAATGATGTTCCCCTGAAAAATCGCATTCAACGAAACCTCAGACGTCGGGATCATCCACAACCCAGCTTCATCATCCCGATACAGATCATCCGCAAACTTCGGCAGATTCCCCGATCCAACCAACGTATCCTCCCTGACCAGATACGGAGGGTTCGTCTCCTCGTACCCAAACTCATCAACCAACGTATCCAGCAACCAACTCACAATCGCCCGGTGCAGCCTCGCTCCCTGACCTCTCAACATGTAGAACCGACTACCCGAGATGTTCGCAGCACCCTCCATGTCGATGATGCCCAGCTGCTCCCCAATCTCCCAATGCGGAACCTCCCAATCTCGAGCCGCGGCTGGTTCATCAGTCCTCACCACAACATTGCAACTCTCATCCAAACCATCCGGCACCTCATCAAGCGGCAAGTTCGGCAACCCGAGCATCAAATCCCGCAACCTACCCTCTACATCACGCGCCTCCCCTTCAAGCTCAGAGATCCGATCGCCGGTTGCCCGCATCTGCTGGATCTCTTCATCCGTCGGACGTCGTCTTTCCTCACCTATCCGCCTCGAAACCTCATTCCGAAAGTGTCGAGCCGAATCCGTCTCCTGAATCAACTCGCGGCGACGCACATCCAACGCCAATATCTCATCGATCGGAGCATCGTCCTCACCGCGCTTTATCAGCCCAGCCCGAACCGCGTCGGTTTCATTAACTATCCTGCGCAGATCCAACATCGCTCTAAGCCCTCAAGATCTCAACTGCGGAAACAGCGTCACTTCACGTATCGAACTCTCACCAGTAACCAACATCGCCAACCTGTCAATCCCAATCCCCAACCCACCGGTAGGCGGTAATCCATGCTCCACCGCCAGCAAAAACGACTCGTCCAACCGATCCGCCTCAACATCATCGAACTCCGCACGCAACCGCTCCTGCTCCTCAAATCGTTCGCGCTGATCGACCGGGTCATTCAACTCCGTAAACGCATTCGCCAACTCCCTGCCCAACACAAACGCCTCAAACCTCTCAACAACATCGTCAAATCCCGGCTTCTTCTTAGCCAACGGCGACATCGCCAGAGGATAGTCCACCAAAAACGTCGGAGCCACCAAAGTCGGTTCCACCGCGGCAGAGATCACCTTGTCCAACAATTGCTGCCAAGTCGAGTTCGCCTCGACATGCATCCCGCGCTCATCCATCGCCGCAGCCAAAGCATCCCGAGTCGGACAGGCGCGGAAGTCAATACCAGCCGCATCAATGATCGCCTGCCGCAAATCTATCCGCGGCCAAGGCGGTGCCAAATCGATCACATCACCCTCTTCACCTTCGGGCACCGGCACCTTGGTAGTCCCATTCACTTCCACCGCAACATACGCCACCAGATCTTCCGTCATCCGCATCACGTCGTTGTAATCCGCGTACGCCTCATAGCTCTCCATCGTCGTGAACTCAGGATTATGGTCAGCATCGATCCCCTCATTCCTGAAAATCTTCCCAACCTCAAACACCTTGTCCAGCCCGCCCACGATCAACTGCTTCAGATACAGCTCAGTCGCGATACGCAGGAACAACCCACGCCCCAACGCATTGTGATACGTCTCGAAAGGCTCCGCAAACCCGCCCGCTGCAACAGGAACCAATATCGGTGTTTCCACCTCGATAAACCCGCGCTCCTCCATGAACCGACGCACAGCAGACGCAACCTTCGATCGCGACTTCGCGTTGCGAACCACACGCTCATTCGACAACAGATCAAGATACCGTTGCCTCACTCGCGTCTCCGCATCCTGCAGACCATGCCATTTCTCCGGCAAGGGTCGCATCGACTTCGAGATGATCCCAAACGAATGGGCCTCTACCGAGATCTGCCCTCGCCGAGTCCGTATCACCGGACCAGAAATCGACACGAAATCACCAATATCCAACATCCCGAGCAACTCGAATTCGTCCACCAACACATCAGCACGAGCCTGCACCTGAATCTGACCGCTCCCATCCCGCAAGTCAAGGAAAGACATCCTACCCATCCCTCGCCTAGCCATCACGCGACCTGCAACACCCACAGCATCAGTCCGGATCTGAGCACCATCCTCATCACCGCCACAAGAAGACTCGCACTCCTCAAACAACGCAACCGCATCTGCAATCGAATGGCTCCGCTCAATACGCGCCGGAAAGGGGTCGATGCCCTGCTCCCGCAGCTGCTCAACCTTGCGCAGTCGATCAAGTTCCAGACGCGAGTAACGCGAAGCCTCCCCAGCTTCAAGTGCAGCGTCCGAATGTCCCGACGACTGGCTCAATTCCAACCTTTCCATACGATCGTGCGCATACCTATGGAATCAATCTTACAGACCTCAAACCTTTGCACAACTCATCACCAGAAACGCCACTAATCGCATCGCGCATCGTTGAAAGACGCCTAACCCGATTCCGCATAATCGTAAGCAACGCACCCACAACCAGTGACCGTGCGATGGAAACACCGCGCTCGCAATGAATATAAGGAGTGAGATACAGCAACAGGAATCCACGTAGGCAACGACACGGATTAAGGCCGACATCATCGAGAACCCGTTCAGCCATCATCTCCATGCTAGGGCCGAATGGAGCAGAAGGGATGACCGTCCTTGAACTCTTCGCCGGGACCGGCGCCGTAGGTTTCGATCTCCTGGAACACGGAGCCGAACATGTCGACTTCGTCGAGATTGACCACGGACGAACTGCTGAAATCAAAATCCAAGCCCAAAGACGACGACTCGAGTCCCGAGTAACAACCTACAGATCTGACGCAATCAACATCCTCCCGAAACTCGCAGGCAACCAATACGACATCGTCTTCGCCGATCCGCCATACGAAATAGACCCATGGGCACAAATCATCGACAGACTGCAAACGCACAAGCTTCTCAAACCAAACGCCTGGATCATCGCCGAACACGCCACCCGCAATCCACCACCCGACAATATATCCGGAACTAACGCAATCAACAGAAAAAGATACGGCGACTCGACCATCACCATCTATCAGACCCGCAACCAAGATTCACGACGAACATGAGCGCAATCACAGCCCTGTACCCCGGCACGTTCGACCCCGTAACCAACGGGCATACCGACGTCGTCCGGCGCGCCGCAGCATTGTTCGATTCGTTAATCGTCGCCGTATACGAAGGATCACAAAAGAGCGTGACATTCAATGTAGAGGAACGCATCGAAATGTTCCGCAATGCCATTGCTGATGCTGACAACGTCGAGGTGACGTCATTCAATGGACTCACCGTTAACTTCGCACGCTCCGTCGGTGCCAAAGCGATAGTCCGTGGGCTTAGAATCACGAGTGACTACGAGTATGAGAGCGCAATGGCACTCATGAACCGGCACCTCATCAACGACATCGAGACGGTATGCCTGTTCTCGTCCATCGAGAATCAATATGTAAGCTCTTCACGCGTCAAGGAGATAGCCGCCTTAGGTGGAGAAATCTCTGGCCTCGTACCCCGCAACGTTGTCGAACCCACTAACGCCAAATTGGCACCCGTACCCGCATAACCGCCAAGGAAAAACCTAGCAACCACATAAATAGTGCGAAAAGTTCGTTGAACTCGAGCACAAGGAGAACAAAATGGCCCTTGAAACCCGCGTCAGCTACAACTCCGAGAGCAGCGAATTCGTTTCGGCTCAGCCAGTCATATACGAACTCCTCTCCCGCATCGCCAACTCGATCGAAGAGAACCGAGTTCGCGCCACTGGACGCAGTCTTGTCCGGTCCGACGAAACCATCGGACTCATCGAGGAACTAAAGCGAGAGCTTCCGAAGGTCACATCCCTCTCCGACCAGATCGTCACCAAACGCGACCAGATGTTGAGCGACGCCGAGGAGTTCATGGTCAGCGCCAGAAACGACGCAATGCGCGAGGCGGAAGAACTTCGCCAGCGAGCGGAAGAAGAGCGCGACATCATTCTTGCCCAAGCCCGCAAGAAGGCCATGGAGACTATCGACCAGACTTCAGTCGTGAACGCTTCCAAAGAAGAGGCGAAACGCATTGTCAACGAAGCTGAAGAAGAGGCCGAGAAACTCCTCATCCGCGCAAAACGCGAAGCCAACACGATCGTCGAAAACTCCGAAGAGCGATCGCATCGTCAGACAAACGAGACCGACGAATACTCACGACGCATGCTGATGAGGCTCGAAGAGCGATTGTCCCAAACCCTCATGCAGGTTCGCCAAGGTATCGACATGGTCAACGAGAGCATGGAAGATCGCAAAAAGCAACACGCTCAGCACGTGACCATGCAAGCGGCCAAGTTCAACCCGCACAACGCTGGTCAGGCCCGCTAGGACAGCCTCCTCGACCAGTATCAGAACTTTTCCCCTCTCCTGATTCTTCTAGGAGAGGGGATTTTCTTGCCTTAAACCGAGTCCAGACCAAGGCCCGGTTCATTCGTTTCTTGGTTTAAGACGATGTTATTCGTCGCTGGAAATTTGGTCGTAGTAGCTCTGGCCGACCATGACCACCCAAGACACACCCACGATTGCGAAGTAGGTAGTATGCCAGATGAGCGGGGTCGGTCGGGCTGCAGTCACCACGTTCGCAAACGTGAACACCGTGAAGATGAGTGCGCTGAAGAAGAGTCCGAAGAAGATCCACGAACGTCTTGCGCTGTTGCCCATGATGAACTGGATCAGTGCCCAAAGGAACACGATGCCTAGCAACAGTTCCACGACTCCTGTGAAGTAGAAGGCGAAGTCTCCTAAGCCTGTGCCCCACCCCATTTTGTCGAGTGTCCCGGCGAACGGATTCATTTCACCTTTAGGTGCGAATTTGATTCCGATGTGCACGCCCGGGATCAGCTTCGCCAATCCGTTTGCGAGCCAGAAAAGCATCCAGAAGATGATTGTTATGAGCTCAAGCGAACCCAGTTTCGACATGATGTTGTTCATCACAATTCCTCCTTCTGTGATGACACGGGGTCTCAAAGAATCAACCCATGCGCGCAGTTTACCACCCTCCTATGTCTTTCGGTTGAGAAGGCTTAGCAGGGCCTTAGCGCAATGTTTAACCCCAGATTGGAATTGGGAAATGTGTCTCGTCGACCCTTTATGGACGTTTCCATCCGCGGACCGTGATGCTACGGACATGGTCTGCCCACCCGGAGTCGTCTGAGCTGGAGCGCATCGGGACATTTGACAGTATCTCAATGTCGGTGAATCCCGAGTTTTCCATACGCGTAAGGTATCGCGATAGAAGATCGGCACCTCCGACGCACGCTACCCACTCTTCGGCAGAACAGCGGACTTCTTCGGGCAGTTCTTCGGTTACAACCATGTCTGACACGACGAAACGACCACTGGATTTGAGCACGCGATATATCTCGTCAAAAACGCGGTCCTTATCGGATGACAACGCAATGACGCAGTTTGAAATGATCAGGTCAACAGATTCGTCGAGTTGCGGGATCGCTTCGATCTTGCCGAGTTTGAAAACTACGTTGTCGGCTCCTATTTTGACGGCGTTTTTCCGAGCGAGGTCGATCATGGCATGTGTCATGTCGATTCCAATTACTTGACCATTTTGACCAACCCGCTCGGCCGCCAAAAAACAATCAATTCCGCCGCCGCTACCCAAGTCCAACACCGTTTCGCCAAGATTGGCATCTGACAATCCTATGGGGTTGCCGCATCCGGCCGAAGCAGCCATCGCTTCGGGCGTCAAATTCGTCAATTCGTCTTCGCTGTAGAGCGCGTCGGCAACAGTGACCGCACTATCGCCACAACACCCGCCGATCGATTGTTCATCGGTGCAGCAACTCGCTGTACCCGCTGCTGCCCCTCGCTCCGCAACCTGCGTGTATCGATCACGCACCGCTTCCTCCACAGAACCAGCGTCGAATTCTCGGCGATCAAAAACCTGTAGTGTCTCGGCCAATCTCATTGCCCTCCTAAATAGGCGCTATAGGGAACATCTTATCGTCGTCCAACTCGCTTCTTGGCCTGAAGCACCCTACCCACTAGCGACCAACAACAAAGCCCGATACACAAAGGGGGAAGTTACGGGAAACCAAGCGCAATTTGCCGCAGGGTCAACCGTCAGTCGAAGTCATGCGAATACTCCTATCCGTATAGCCACGATCAATGGAGTGACGGTTCGATAATCACTTTGATTTTGTAGGAGGTTTGACGCTCGTATTCAGGGTGAGACAACCATCAACAAGATTTGTCGGGCGCCAATGAGCGACAACGACAGCGTTACTACCTGCCCAACCAACCGAAACAGGCCGGCAATCTGTCTCATGCAGGCGTGAAGTTCGGCAACGTGTAATCATCGCTGATTTCGGTGAACACCACTTTGAGCGGCATACCGATCGTCAGGTTATCTGGATCGGGGTCTACACCGACGATGTTGGCAGCCATCTTGGGTCCCTCTTGAAGCTCGACTATTGCCGTGATATAGGGAATATCGCCGGCGAATGACGGGTGCGGGGGGATGTGGACTATTCCGAAGGTGTGGAGGGTTGCCTTCCCGGACGCCTTGACCCACTCAAGTTCACCGCCGGGGGTAGCAAGGCTGTGGGCACGGGGGTAGAACTGGTATTCGCCTGTGGTCTTGTCGCGTTGGATCCAGAGTTCGCCGTTTCGTGCGCCTTCCCAGTATTGGTCCGATTCGGGTTGCGATACTGGCTCAAGCCGTGCTGGGGCGTTGGTGGTCATAGTTTGATTCCTTCGTTCTTGCGTTCAATGTGGTCTATTAGGTTCGGATTCGATTGACCATCCCGTATCTACGGCGCGGCCAGTATCACCGTTCCCGTCGATGACAGATATCCGCCGGTTCCGTGGGCGATCGCGAAGTCGCAGTCATCCAACTGCCGCTCACCGGTCTCGCCGCGCAACTGCCGAACCGCCTCTACGACGGTGAAGATTCCGTACATTCCGGGGTGGGTGTAGGAGAGTCCTCCGCCGGAGGTATTGACCGGGAAGTCGCCGCCTGGGGCGGTACGCTGGTTCGCCACTAGGTCTGGGCCTTCCCCTGGGCCGCAGAAGCCTAGGTTTTCGAGGGACACCAGCACGGTGTATGTGAAGGAGTCGTAGATCATCATGAGATCGAGATCAGAGTGGGAGACACCTGCCATATCGAGCGCCTGTTTGCCGGTGTTGCGGCCGAATGCGCAGGTCAGGTCAGGCATCTGAGAGATCATCGAGTGATCGTGACCTTCGGCTGCACCGAGGATGGCGACGCCTCCTTTCGCACAATCCTTTGCCCGCTCCGCGGTCGTGACCACAATCGCCGCTCCTGCATCAGTAACCAGACAGCAATCCAGCAGATGGAACGGCCAGACGATCCAGCGCGACTCGTGATAGTCATCGAAGGTGGCCGGTCGGTCGTAGAAGTAGGCTTTTTCGTTCATGTTTGCCCACTTGCGAGTTGCTACGGAGATATTGGCCATGGCTTCGCGGGTGCGGTCTTCGCCGTACTGATGCATGTAGCGACGCGCTGCCATCGCATACGAGACCGGCGGGCCGATAATGCCGTAAGGGCGCTCGTATTGGTTCTGGGGAGTGCCAAGATTGGGGGCGGCGGGTGATCGGTCGTTGCGTCCAGCCTGGCCGTGGGTGATAAGGGCAACTTCGCAGTATCCGGCTTGGATGGCGGCGATTGCGTGTGCGATGTGGATGACGAAGGATGAGCCGCCGACTGATGTGCTGTCGGTGAAGCGTGGTTGGATGCCGAGATACTCCGCAACATCCAAAGTCGACCATCCCGCGGTCATCAACCCGTCGACATCCGAAAGGGATAGCCCGGCGTCGTCCAAGGCGTTGATGGCAGCTTCGGCGTGGTGGGCAAGGGGAGATTTGTCGGGAACGTTGCCAATCTGATCCGATTCGGCGACTCCGACGATTGCGGATTGCCCTGACAGCGCTTTCAGTCTGTTGATGTTCGGCATGATGAAGGCCTTGCTCCGTTCGGGTTTGTGGTGTGCGGGTCTAGCGCAACGAGTATTTTATGCGCGCCACACTGAAAGTAAACTTGAACCGCTCACTATCGAACCTCAATCATCTCATCAGCTGTCAGAAAGAACTACTGCTATGCCCGACGAAAAAGGCGCTCCTCCACAAGTCAAAATCGAATCTCTCAACGACTATCTGGAAGTGATGTCGAAGGCCGTATTCCAGAGCGGCATGTCGTGGCGGGTTGTGAATGCCAAGTGGCCGGACACTAATGAGGCGTTTCACGGCTTCGAGATCGGTCGAGTAGCGGCCCTCACCGAGGAAGAGCTAGATGAACTGGCGCAAGATAAACGAGTGATCCGAAATCGCCGGAAACTCGCGGCGGTCGTCTACAACGCTCAGCGCATCATCGAACTCGACACGGAGCATGGGGGTTTCATCAACTACCTACGATCGCATGGCGATTTCTACGACGTAGCGAAAGACCTGAGGAAGCAGTTCAAGTTTCTAGGCGACACGGGTTGCTACTTTTTCTTGTATGTGGTTGGCGAGCCAGTTCCGCCGCACGAAGAGTGGATGCGGGTCAGGGAGCAGTCTGCGCGGAGGTGATGGTGTCCTGCTAAATTACTTGGCAACGTACCGCCCGCGCTAAGTTTGAACAGGAACCCGCCGTGAAAGTTGTAGTCACCCCCATGCCCGGAGGCGTCGGACCGGGAGAACCCGACGATGTCGTCATCCGAGACCTTGAAGCCACGTTCCCAGACATCGACTTCGTCTGGTGCAAGACGGAGGAGGACCAGCTGATCGCGATCGAAGACGCAGATGCGTACTGCGGTTGGCCGACGCGGAAGGTTTTCCTAGCCGCCAAGAATCTCAAGTGGATACACTGCGCGGGCACCGGGATCGACGGGATCATGAAGATACCCGAACTTATCGATTCCAACATCCCGGTAACAAACTCGCGGGAATCGCATGTGAGTCCGATGGCGACGCATGTATTTGCGCTCATCACGTCGTTGGCTCAACGTTTGCCGGAGATGTTGCCGCAACAGATGGCGCGGGAGTGGCGGCCGGAGGATTATGGATGGAGGCAGATCGAGCTTGAGGGGTCGGTTCTCGGCATCTACGGTTTTGGGAATATCGGACGGAGAGTTGCCAAGCGCGCCTTGGGCTTCGATATGCGGGTCTATGCGGTGGACAAGCATCCACGAACGTCCGAATTTGCGGAGGAGGTTTGGGGATTGGACAGGCTAGATGATCTGGTGGCGATGTCGGATTGGTTTGTTGTGGCCTGTCCTTACACTGACGAGTCGATGAACTCGATAGATCAGCGGCGGATCGGGATGATGAAGCCTACGGCGCACATCATCGTCATATCCCGAGGTGGCATTGTTGACGAAACGGCGATGTGCGAGGCGATCCGTAACGGTGAGCTGGCGGGAGCCGGGTTAGATGCGATGGAGCCTGAGCCGCCTGATCCTGACAGTCTGCTCTGGGACACGCCGAATGTGATCTTCTCGCCTCACGCGTCGGCGTTGGTGCCAGACATGTATCTCGGCAGACGAGAAGTGTTTAAGGCGAATCTGCGGCGGTATCTTGTTGGGGAGCCGTTTATCTATGAGTGTGACAAGGCGGCAGGGTATTAGTCCGCCTCCTCACTGCATCGGCGAATAATCCGTTGGAGCCAGCAAACGGTTCTCTACGTTCTTAACTAAGATGCCGTCTTTGTGAGATTCTTCGAAGACGCGTTGCCACTCGGGGTCGGCTCGGAAGCTGGCCCATGCTTCGGCTCTTTGGTTGTGGTCTTCAAAGGCAACTAGGTAGACGAGTTGGTTGCTGTTCGGACCGACGTCGTGGGTCCAGTAGCCGATGTTCTTGATACCGTGCTTCTCGAAGAGGGCCATGGTGTGGTTTCTGAAGCGGTCGTTGAGGTTCGGCAGTTTGCCAGCGAAGCATTCGTAGATTCGGAGTTCGTAGATCATGGTGTGGGCTCCTAGGGATGGAGATTGGTTTCAGTCACTCGATATCGTATCGCGCCGTTAACTCCGGTGACCTGTAGTCAACTCGAGCGCGAGTAGTGTGATTCGGCATCGCCAGGAAATTTGCCTTCTCCGACGTCATCAACATATTGTTTGACGGCGTCCACGATCACTCCTGCCAAGTCGCCGTAGTGGCCTGCGTGGCGCGGGCGGAACGTCGGGTCGAGGCCTAGCATGTCGTGGAAGACTTGGATTTGTCCGTCGCAGTGTGGGCCTGCACCGATGCCGATCGTGGGGATACTCAACTGCTCGGTTATCTCTTTTGACAGCTCTGACGGCATGAGTTCCAGCACTATTGAGTATGCTCCGGCGCGTTCGACTGCGAGGGCGTCCTCGATGACACGCTGCGCGTTTGCGCCTCGACCTTGGACACGATATCCGCCGAAGGAGTGGATGGACTGGGGTGTGAAGCCTACGTGCCCCATGACAGGGATCCCCGCCGAAACCATGGCCTGTATCGTCTCCTCGACCGCGATCCCTCCCTCGAGCTTCACGGATTGGGCGCCACCCTCTTTCATGAGGCGGACAGCGTTGCGGACAGCTGTCGGGATGTCTGACTGGTAGCTGCCGAACGGCATGTCTGCGACTACGAAGGCACGTTTGGCACCGCGTGTAACTGCGGCCGTCGCGCGTACCATGTCATCGACCGTTACCGGGACCGTCGAGTCGTATCCAAGAACCACGTTTCCGAGACTGTCGCCGACCAATATAGCCGGCATCCCTGCAGCATCGGTCAACAGCGCCTGATTGTAGTCGTACGCCGTCACCATGGGGATCAACTCGCCCCGATCTTTGGCGGTCTGGAAGTAGCGGACGGTGAGCCGTCGCGGAGGTTCTGTCATATTGCAATTATCTACGTTGGAGGGTATCTGAACTGGATTCATAGAATTTGGAGGATCGGGGCTGGGTTTGGGGTTTCGGTTGTTTGCCCACCCTCCGCCTCCCACTATCCTTGGGTTCTCGTTTTCGTGGGAATGACGAGGAAGGAAATTCGACGGATATCGCCTTGGATTTTTGATTAGTTTAGGATTCTGGGAATGAGTGAGAATGCGAATGGTCCTTTGGTTTCAGTGATAATGGGCAGCCGGTCGGACTTGCCTACGATGCGTCATGCGGCGGAGGTTTTGGGGGAGTTGGGGATTAGTCATGAAGTGCGGATTGTTTCGGCGCACCGGACGCCGAGGTTGATGACGGAGTTCGCGAAGGAGGCTAAGGATCGGGGGGTGAAGGTGATAATCGCAGGGGCTGGTGGTGCGGCGCATCTGCCGGGGATGGTTGCAGCAAACACGAATCTGCCGGTGATCGGGGTGCCGGTGGAGAGTTCGGCTTTGAGCGGGCTGGATTCGTTGCTGTCGATAGTTCAGATGCCGCGGGGAGTGCCGGTGGCTACGGTTGCGATCGGGAGGTCGGGAGCGGTGAATGCGGGGTTGTTGGCGGCGCAGATTGTGGGGACGTTTGACGAGGAGGTTTTTGCGCGGTTGGTGGAGCGTAGGGAGAGTGCGGAGGCGGAGGTTTTGGGGGGGACGTTTGTTGGTGAGGAAGATCTGACGGGGTAGATCGGTTTCAGGGATGTCAGGACGAGAATTGCACCCCGGTTCGGCCATCGGGATTTTTGGTGGTGGACAGTTGGGTCGGATGTTGGCTGTGGCCGCGCGGGTGATGGGGTATCGGACGATTTCGTTGGGTCCGGCAGTGGATTGTCCAGCTTCACAGGTTACGGATTTTCATATCGCGGCTGCGTATGATGATTTGGGTGCTGCTGAGGAGTTGGCGGAGCGGTCGGATGTTGTGACGTATGAGTTTGAGAATGTGGATGCGGCTGCGATCGAGAGGATTGCGGAGTTGAAGCCGGTGTTTCCTTCGCCATCGGTGCTAAGGGTTTGTCAGGATCGGGAGATTGAGAAATCGACGATGAGGGAGTTGGGGATCGGGGTACCGGAGTTTCGGGTTGTTCGGAGTGTGAGGGAGGCGGTTGAGGCTGTGGGGGAGATTGGAGCGCCGGTGGTGATGAAGACTACTCGGTGGGGGTATGACGGTAAGGGACAGAGCGTGGTTCGGGATGATGGTGAGGCTGCGTCAGCGTTTGATGGTTTGGGAGGGACAGAGGATGCGCCGGTGATTGTTGAGGGGTTTGTGGATTTTGAGATGGAGGTTTCCGTGGTTTGTGCTCGGAATTTGGATGGGGAGATGCGGACATTTCCGGTTTCGGAGAATGTGCATGTCGAAGGGATTTTGGATACGTCGATTGTTCCGGCGCGGTGTTCGGATGAGATGAAGGCCGAGGCAGAACGGGTGGCGATGCGAATTGCTGAGGGTTTGGATGTAGTCGGACTGATAGCGGTGGAGATGTTTGTGACGCGGGATGGCGAGGTTTTGGTAAATGAGTTAGCGCCGCGTCCGCATAATTCGGGGCATTACACGATTGAGGGTTGCGAGACTTCGCAGTTCGAGCAGTTGGCGCGAATCATGTTGGGAATGCCGATGGGTGATGTGGGATTGCGCTCGCCTACGGTGATGGTGAATCTGTTAGGTGATGTGTGGGAGGCGACTGATGGGTCGCCGGATTGGGCGGCGGTATTGGGGATCGAGAGGGCGCATCTGCATCTTTATGGGAAGTCTGGTTATCGGGTTGGTCGTAAGATGGGTCATATAACGATTACGGGTGAGACGGCAGAAGAGGCGTTAGCAGTTGCGGTCGCTGCGCGTGAAGCGGCGGCGTGTGCTTGAGGGTTTGAGCGAGCAGTCATGCCAGCATTTGTAGTTTCAGCGCCTTCCGAGTCGCGGCGGTTGATCCGTCGTCGGCGTTGGAATTTGTTCCGCGGGATAATGGCGCTGTTGACGGTGCTGGCGATCGGTGTGGTTGGTTTCAAGGTGATCGAGGGTGATGATTGGACGTGGATGGATGCGGCGTATATGTCGGTGATCACGATGTCGACGGTGGGATTTGAGGAAGTGAGGCCGCTGAGCGAGCTGGGGCGGGTGTTTTCGATAGTGATAATCATCACCGGGGTGGGGGCGTTTGCGTATACATTTGCGACATTGGGGGAGCAATTGATATCAGGTCAGCTAGTTTCGAACTTGCGGCAACGCGGGACAGAGGCGATGATGCGGCGGTTGAAGGGTCATCACATCGTGGTGGGTTACGGCGATACGGGGACGATTGTGGCGTCGGAGTTGAATGCCACGCTGGGAACACGAGTGGTGGTTATCGACAACAACGGCGAGGCGGTTCGGAACGCGTCAGAGGATGGTTACATCGGTATCCATGGTGATGGCGGTCAGGACGAGGTGTTGATGAAGGCTGGGATTGAACGTGCGTCGAGTTTGATCTGCACAGTGTCGCCGGATTCGGCGGCGTTGATGACGGTGTTGACGGCGCATGTTATGGCGCCGGAGCTGGAGATTGTTGCGAAGGCGACGCTGCCGGAGTCGGAATCGAAGCTACTGCGTGCGGGCGCTTCAAACGTGGTGTCGATGCATCACATTGCTGCTCGGAGCATCGTGGAGGCGATATTGGATCAGGACGCGCCGATGGAGATCGGGAACGCGGCGATCGAAGTAGAAGGCGGACGGTTGGCAGTGATTACGGAAGAGGTAGTGGTGATTCGCGGCGGCGGGTACGACGGCAAGACAATTGGAGAATGTGGCGTCGCTACGGCTAGCCGGGCCGATGTAGTCGCAATGCGGCGCGGGGATTCAGGAGGGATTATCGACGTAACCGACGATGTTGTTATGCGCGGCGGCGACGCGTTGATTTTGATCGGTGCGCCCGCGCATGTCGAAGGGGCGGTTGAGGTTTTGATGCGGGGTCAGGAGTAACGACCCCCAAGCATGAGGGCAACCACAAGGGTCGCCCCTACGTGACGGGTTCGCGTTGTTTTTGGAGTGCCTCTTTGCCGGCATTTAGGGTTTCGATGATGGAGTCGGTGTCGAAGACGCAGCCGCCCCAGATGCCGCCGGATGCAGATTGGAGTGCGGCCCAGAGTCGCGAGTCGTCGGGGATTTGTGGATGGGGAGTCAGGTTATCAGGGGTTGGTCGGTCTTCGAGTTCTTGGGTGCCCCAGTTGGCACCGTGGTAGGTGTCGTTTTCACCGACGAGATTTATGGAGCCGGTGAGGTTGGTGCGATCAATGATGATTTCGACAAGGTCGCCTTCTCGAACGCGTCCGATGGGGCCGCCTGCGAGTGCTTCGGGTCCGACATGCCCGATACATGCTCCAGTTGAGACTCCGGAGAACCGGGCGTCGGTGATGAGGGCGACGTGTTTGCCATAGGAGAGGTGTTTGAGCGCGGCGGTGATTTGGTAGAGCTCTTCCATGCCTGTGCCTAAGGGTCCGCCGCAGTTGACGATCATGATGTCGCCAGCTTTGATCTTGTGGTCATCGTCGCGGGTCTTGATAGCCGCGATGGCATCGCGTTCGGATGTGAAGACGCGGGCTTTGCCGGTGTTTCGGTAAACGCCATCGTCATCGACGACTGTTGGGTCGATGGCGGTGGACTTGATGACTGAGCCTTGCGGCGCGAGGTTTCCGCCGGGGAATGTGACGGTGCTGGTGAGGCCTTTGGATTTCGCGCGGTCAGCAGACATGATGACGTTGTCGGGGTCTATTCCGTCAACGTTTCGGAGGTAGTTGCGCATGTCTTGGCGTCGATCAGAGGCTTCCCACCAATCCAAGTTCTCATCGAGGGACTGTCCGGTGGCGGTTAGGACTGTGGTGTCGAGGAGGCCTAGATTGCGTAGGTGGAGCATGACCTCGGGTACGCCTCCAGCGGCGTAGAGCTGCGCGGTAGGGTGTCCGATGGGACCGTTGGGGAGGACATCTACGATGCGGGGGACTTCGTCGTTGACCCGTCGCCAGTCGTCGACATTCATTCGTCTTCGTCCGGCGGCGTGAGCGATCGCGGGGGTGTGGAGTAGAAGATTGGTGGAGCCTCCACATGCTGCATGGACGACCATTGCGTTTTCAAATGCGGCGTCGGTGAGGATGTCGTTGGACTTGATGCCGCGGTTTTCGGCCATGACGAGTGCGCGTGCGGATCGAACGGCGACATCGAACCATGCGGGGGTTCCGGAGGGAGATAGTGCGCCGTGGGTGATGGCTAGTCCGAGGGCTTCAGATACGACTTGAGACGTTCCGGCAGTTCCGAGGAACTGGCACCCGCCGCCGGGGGAGGCGCAGGCGCGGCATCCGACGTCTTGTGCATATTCGAGGGTGACTTCGCCTTGCGCGAATCGGGCACCGATGGACTGGATCATGCCAGCATCTTCGCCGGATTTAGGGGCGAGAGTGACGCCGCCGGGGACGACTACTACAGGTTTGTCACGGAGTCCGGCGACGGCCATCATCATTGCGGGTAGGCCTTTGTCGCAGGATGCGATGCCTAAGACGCCGCGGGCGGTTGGTAGAGACCGGGCCTGGCGTCGGAAGACCTGAGCTGCATCGTTCCTGTATGGCAGGGAGTCCATCATGCCCGTAGTGCCCTGCGTTCGACCATCGCACGGGTCGGAGCAGAAAGTGGCGAAGGGGAGGCCGTTCAAACGGTCGAACTCTTCAGAAGCGGCCTTGACCATTGAGGAGAGTTCGAAGTGTCCGGTGTGTAGGCCGAGGGCGACTGGTGTGCCGTCTTCTTCTCGGAGGCCGCCAGCGGTAGCAAGGATGATGAACTGCTTCCGCATGAGTTCAGCAGGATTCCATCCCATTCCCGCGTTTTGGGTCATGCCGAAGTGATCACCGCTGGGACTGTTGGTGAGGAAATCGGCAGTGAAGGGGAGGACACCTGAGGGCCCGTCAGCACGGGTGCGGATTTCGCGTAATCCGGCTGGTTGTTCAGTGCCTAGAACATCTTCCGGGGTGAGTTCTGTGGTCTCGTTGCTGCCGTTTTTGGTGGTCATGGCGGTGGTCTCGAAGGGACTATCTGACGAATTTGGGATGTCGTCTCAGTGCAGTTTTTCACCTATATAATCGGTTGGCGAAAGTATAGAAGATGGCGTCGTGTAGGGGTTTGATCGCATTCCCCCGTTACCCCGCCCCTCTGGATTCCGGCCTTCACCGGAATGACGGAGATCCCGTGAAGGCGTGAAGCTGGATTGACAGAGCCGATTCTGAAGGTTGAGGACGCGGTCTGCGCGTTCGGGGGATTGCGCGCGGTCGACAACTGTTCGTTCGAGGTTGAGGCGGGGACGATCACGGGTTTGATCGGACCGAATGGTGCCGGGAAGTCGACGATGTTCAATCTGATCACGGATATGGTGCCGTTGCAGAGCGGTCGAATCTTCTTTGACGGGCGACGGTTGGATGGGATTCCTCCGCATTCGGTTGCCCGACGGGGTGTGGCTAGGACTTTTCAGATACCAGGTGAGTTGGGTCGGATGACAGTGTTGGAGAATTTGGCGCTGGTACCAGAGGGACAGATTGGAGAGGCGATGTTCACGTCGGTGTTTGCGCCGATGTTGGTGAGGAGACAGGAGGAGAACATACGGGCGCAGGCGAGGGAGGTGTTGGAGCTTTTGCTGTTGGATCATCTTGAAACGGAGTTGGCAGCGAACCTCTCTACAGGGCAGAAGAAGCTTTTGGAGATTGGTCGGGCGTTGATGGCGTCGCCGAAGCTGGTTCTATTGGATGAACCGGCGGCGGGAGTGAATCCCACGTTGATGCAGAACATCGTTCGAACGATTAAGAATTTGAGGGATGAGCAGAATATCACGTGGGTGATCGTGGAGCATGATGTTCCGCTGATCATGGAGATGTGTGATTCGGTGATCGTGATGGCGGAGGGGAAAGTGATCGCGCATGGGACGCCGGAGGAGGTGCGGAGCGATGCGCGGGTTTTGGAAGCGTATCTCGGGGGGATCGAGGCGTGAGCTCTGCGGCTGCGGATAATGGGACCCCTCCGGCGCTTGAGATTGCGGATTTGGAGGCGGGTTATGGGCCGACTGTGATCGCTCGTGGGATTTCTATTGTTGTGAACAAGGGCGAGATGGTCACGATAATCGGGCCGAACGGATCTGGCAAGTCGACGACGATCAAGGCGATATTCGGTTTGGCGGATGTTGAAGGTGGATCGATACGGCTGCACGGTGAGGACATAACGGGTGAGCGTGCTGACAGGTTGATTGCGAAGGGGGTCGGGTACGTGCCGCAGGCAGGGAACATCTTCCCTACTTTGTCGGTTCGGGAGAATGTGGAGATGGGGGCGTTTACCTTGCATGGGGATCTGGACGCACGGATTGAGAAGGTACAGGATCTGTTTCCGCTTTTGAGAGAACGGTGGAAAGAGAATGCGGGGCACCTGTCGGGTGGTCAACGCCAGATGTTGGCGTTGGCGAGGGCTTTAGTGGCGGAACCGAGCGTATTGCTGTTGGATGAGCCGACTGCAGGGTTGGCACCGCAGATCGTAGATCAAGTTTTGGAGCAGATTCGCGAGATTAATCGGAGCGGGGTTTCGATATTGCTGGTGGAGCAGAACGCGATCAAAGCGTTGCGGCATAGCGATAGGGCTTATGTGCTGGCTCGCGGGCGGAACTTCTTCGACGACACGGCTGACGGGCTTTTGAACAATCCGGATATCGGTCGGGTCTTCTTAGGACTAGGCGGAGCAGATGAGGAAGGCTCGGATGGTTAACGTCGGAGATCGGTTGTCAATGATTTTTAACCGGAACGCGATCAGGGACGCGGTGATTGCGGTTGTGGGTGAACGCGGGTTGATGGTTATTGAGAGATCGGCGCTGATAGCGGTTGGTGGTCTAGCGATTTGGGCGTTGATTTGGCAGTTGGATTTGACTGTGAATGGATTGTTGGTGGGATCGGTGTATGCGCTGGGGGCTGTGGGATTGTCGTTGGTATATGGGAATCTGCATCTCCCGAATATTGCCCACGGAGACTACATGACGTTGGGAGCGTTTGCGGCCTTGTGGGTATTTACCTCAGTATTGCCTGATGCTTGGAGCATGAATTCGGTGGGCCCGTTTACGTTCAGTTACACGTTGTTTATCGCTTTGCCGATTGGGGTTTTGTTTGTAGCGGTTTTTGCGGTGGTGGTTGATCAATTGGTTTATCGGACGATGCGAAGGCGAGGCGCGTTGCCCGGGGTGATGGCATTGGCGTCGTTAGGAGTGGCGATTGCGTTGCGGGGTTTCATCCAATACATCTGGGGGACCGAGGTGGAGCATTTCCCCCGTGAATCGAAGAAGTTTTTCATCTGGACCGTCGATCTCTTTCATCTGCAAGACGTGGTGGTCCGGATACCGCCGGACATGATCTTTGTGGCGATTGCGGCGATTGTGCTGACGCTGGCGACGTATCTGTTCTTGAACATGACGAAGTGGGGAAAGGCGATGCGTGCGGCGGCGGACAATGAGGATTTGGCGCGAGTGACGGGGATTGACGTTGAGCGGACTAATCTATTGACGTGGGTGATCGGCGGTGGGATGGCTGCTGCTGCTGGAATTTTGTTCGCCACAGGTCAGGGACAGCTGTTGACGATATCGGGTTGGAAGATATTGATCCCGCTGTTCGCGGCGGTTGTGGCTGGTGGGATCGGGAACCCTTACGGGGCGTTTGCAGGGGCCATCTTTGTGGGAGTTGTAGGGGAAGTATCGACAGCTTGGTTGGATCCTTCGTATAAACCGGCGGTGTTCTTTGCGGCGATCATCGTGCTGCTTCTAGTGCGGCCTAACGGTCTGTTCGGGCAGAGCCGGAGTTAGGCGAGATGTTTGGCGAGTTTGAAGGTCTGATCCTGCACATCGGGAGTTTCTTGGTGATCGCGGGAATCTACGCGATCATCAACGTCGGATTGAACGTGCACTACGGGCACACGGGGTTGTTCAACATCGGGATTGCGGCGTTTTTCGCGCTTGGGGCGTATACAGCTTCGATTTTGGTGATGCCGCCACCCAATCCAGACCTCTACCAGCGTTACGAGTGGGGTGGGAATCTAGCATTTACGCTGGGAGCAGAGCGGATCGGCTTTGATCTGTGGTTCCCGCTGGTCTTGATTGCTGCAGCAGCGGTGTGTGCGGCGGTGGCGTATCTGGTCGGAAGTATCACGATTCGGTTGCGCGGAGACTATCTTGCGATAACGACATTGGGGCTGGGCGAAGCAGTGCGGTTGGTCTTCACTAACGAAGGGTGGTTGGCAGACGGTACGCGTGGGTTGAACGGTATTCCTCGTGTGCTAGATGGTCTCGTCGATCCGCACTGGTACGATTTTGTGTTTCTGCCTCTGGTGCTGATCGTGCTTTTGATCGTCTACTTCGTGTCGCAGCGGTTGGCGGGATCACCATGGGGTCGGGTGATATTGGCAATACGGGAGAATGAAGACACGGTTGAGATGGTTGGAAAGAACGCGTTTCAGTTCAAGTTGCAGGCGTTTGCCTACGGTGCGGCGTTGATGGGTATCGGTGGAGCGTTGTATGCGTTCGCCAAACACTCGATCACCCCACAGGCGTTTGAGCCGTTTTTCGCGACGTTCATAATCTGGGCGATGCTGATACTAGGCGGTAGCGGTAACCATCGGGGAGCGATCTTGGGCGCGTTCGTGTTGTGGGTGGTGATTTCAAGTTCGCAATTCCTGCCCGGTTTCTTGGCAGACCCGAACCTCAGGTTGGCAGTGATCGGATTGATCATCGTGGTCGTGTTGCTGGTCCGGCCAGCAGGGATCATACCTGAGACACGGACGCGGACGTAAACGGCGCTTTACCCGGGCGTCGGTTTACTTCGCAGGTATTTGCATTAACATTCAATTGTTCGTTGGCCTGACGATCGCGGGTTAGCCGCGCGGAGGTTCAACGAATCCAAAACATGGCGAACGGGTCGTCGCGCCAGGCAGGCGTAGTCGACATCAATATGAAAGCAGGAGGACCATCTGAATGGTAGCCACTTTCGAAGAGAAGACTGATTATTCGGTAGTCGGGACACGTCCGATCCGGCACGATGGGCTGGACAAGGTGACAGGACGTGCCGTTTATGGCGCGGATGTCAAGTTGCCGGGGTTGATCTGGGGAGACGTGTTGCGCACGGACCAGGTTCACGCCCGGATTTTGAGCATCGACACGTCGGAAGCTGAAAAGCTGCCGGGTGTTTTCGCAGTTGTGACGCACAAGGATTTTCCGATCGCAGCGGATGTTGAGGTTGAGACTGGCGAAGAAGTGCTGAACATGAAGCGCACGCAAGACAATGTGATGGCTTCGGACAAGGTGCTTTACAGAGGTCACGTAGTTGCTGGGGTTGCGGCGGTCGACAGGAATACCGCGACTGAGGCGGTGAGGCGGATCAAGGTTGAGTACGAGACGCTTCCTCCAGTGCGGAACGTGGATGAGGCGATGGCGGATGGCGCGCCGATACTGCTCGAGGATCTGGTTGGAAACCACTTCGGGGAGCGCGTGCCGAACACCAACGTCGCCATAGCCGTGAGGCATGAGTTTGGCGATCCTGACGGGGCGTTTGACGAATGCGATCTAGTGGTGGAACGCGAGGTATCACTCGAGTCAGTTCACCAAGGCTACATCGAGCCGCACAACGCGACGGCGGTCTGGGACGAGAACGACCATGTTCGCGTATGGGAAAGCACACAGGGAATGTTCGCGGTCAAAGAGCAGACTGCGGCACTAGTAGGGCTACCGGACTCAAACGTCACCGCCGAGTCGGTCGAGATCGGTGGCGGCTTCGGTGGCAAGACCAAGACCTACCTGTCGCCGGTAGCGGCGATTTTGTCGAGAAAGTCGAACCATCGACCTGTCAAGATGGTCATGGACCGCCCTGCGATCTTTATGGCAAGTGGCCCCGCACCCGGCGGCAAGGTCCGCGTGAAGATGGGCGTGACGAAAGACGGGAAGATCCACGCTTTCGATGGCAAGCTCCGATATGAGGCGGGCGGCTACCCGGGTTCGTCGTTCACCGCGGGTATCAACTGCATGAGAGCAGCGTACGATGTTGCGAACTCTCGCATCGATGCTTACGACGTGGTGGTCAACAAGCCAAAGTCGGCGGCATATCGTGCTCCTGGCTCTCCGCAGGTATGTTTCGCAGTCGAGACGGTTGTAGACGAGATCTGCGACACGATGGGCTGGGACAAGATGCAGTTCAGGCTGGACAACGCGTCGAAGGAAGGCACTCGAAATGGCAACGGTGTGATGTTCAATCGCATCGGTCTGGTGGAAATGCTGGAGCAGGCGCGAGATTCTGACCACTGGAACTCGCCTTTGGGTGAACCTGCACCGGGCAGGAAACGCGGTCGCGGTGTCGGTGTTGGGTTCTGGATGAACGGCGGCGGAAAGTCGACCGTTGACCTGATGCTGCAAGATGACGGCACGGTTGCGATGAACGAGGGTTCACAGGACATCGGCGGGTCTCGGGCATCGATCGCGATGCAGGCGGCCGAGGTCTTGGGTCTGGACGCTCACGATGTTCACCCAAGCATTCCGAACACGGATGAGATCGGTTACACGGGGACGACCGGCGGTAGCCGAGTGACCTACGCCACGGGCTTTGCGGCGTGGGAAGCTGCGATCAAGATGGTCGACGAGATGAAGGTCCGCGCAGCTACGCTCTGGGGCATAGACGAGGACGATGTCCAATTCTCGGACGGAATGTTCAGCAGCAAGTCTGATCCTGAACTGAGCCTTGGCTTCAAAGACCTAGCGTCGAGGCTGGGCGACACTGGTGGTCCGATCTCCACTACGTCGTCGGTCAACCTGGCGGCTGCCGGTAACGCGTTTGGCCTGCACATCTGCGATCTTGACATTGATCCCGACACCGGAAAAACCGACGTGGTCCGCTACAGCGTGTTCCAAGACGCCGGGAAGGCGATCCACCCGTCGTACGTCGAGAACCAGATGCAGGGCGGCGCCGCTCAGGGCATCGGTTGGGCGCTCAACGAGGAGTACTTCATGAATGAAGATGGCTCGATGGCCAACTTCAGCTTCTTGGACTACAGGATGCCGACTTCGCTAGACTTGCCGATGCTCGAGACGCATATCGTCGAGGTTGCGAACCCGATGCATCCGTTTGGTGTGCGTGGTGTTGGTGAAGTCCCGATTGCACCGCCGCTTGGGGCGATCCCGAACGCCATCAACGATGCGATCGGCGTCAGGTTGCAAGAGCAGCCCATGAAGCCGGGTCGAATCTTGGAGGCTTTGGCGGCTAAGAACGGAGGGTAGTTCCCCGTACACCGGTGAATAGTTCGCAGGGGCAACCAAATCGGTTGCCCCTGTTTCTTTGCAACCCGTCTCAAGAGATAAATGAAACAGTCCCGTAACTTGCGGGTGGTATCCTCGTTACGCGAGTGGCTTGGTTGGCTACTCAGCGTGAAATCAGTCGGAGCCGGGAGGGTTGCACAGTATGGCGAAGGTGTTTTTACCGTATGAGTTGCGCCGCTACGCCGGCGGCAAAGGTGAGTTGGATGTTGCGGGAGCAACGCTGGGAGAGATGGTGAAGAACTTGGAGGAGATGTGTCCCGGTATATCGGAGCATCTGCTTCAGGATGGCCGACTTAAGCCGGGGTTGGCAGCGGTGGTGGGTCATGCTGCGACGCGTCAGGGGTTGTTGCAGCCTTTGGAGCCTGATACTGAAGTGCACTTCGTGCCGGCCATTTCGGGTGGATGACCGGGCATTAGTGATACTATGTCTCTATGGAGGTGAGAGATAGTGGAGAGTAGCAGATGAGACGCCCCATTCTGGTATCGAACCGCCTGCCGGTAACTATCGGCGTCGATCCCTCAACAGGCGAACAGACGTTGACGCATAGCGTGGGCGGACTGGTGACGGGGTTGAGGCCGTTGCATGAGAGTTCCGGAGGTTTGTGGGTCGGGTATCCGGGCGCCGATCCGAGCGACAAGATACGCAGTCTGTTGACAGAGAGCAATCTTGTGCCCGTAGATCTCGATCCGCAAGATTACGACGATTACTACGAAGGCTATTCGAACGATGCGATTTGGCCCTTGTTCCACTATTTCACAGAGTTCGGTTCGTTC
This sequence comes from Dehalococcoidia bacterium, assembly GCA_022819585.1. Taxonomy (GTDB): domain Bacteria; phylum Chloroflexota; class Dehalococcoidia; order Lucifugimonadales; family Lucifugimonadaceae; genus Bin127. The sequence continues at coordinate 26,729 of JAJEGY010000001.1, forward strand.
GTGCCGGAACAGTTTGAGGCGTATAGGCGAGTCAACCAACGGTTTGCAGATGTGGTTTGTGAAATCGCGGAACCTGGCGATGCGGTGTGGGTGCATGACTATCACTTGATGCTTTTGCCGAGGATGCTGCGGGATCGGGGATTGGATTGCCGGATCGGTTTCTTCCTCCATATTCCATTCCCCGCAGACGAGACGTTCCGCATCTTGCCGCAACGGGTAGAGATCTTACGCGGCCTGCTAGGTGCTGACCTTATCGGGATGCACACGTACGACTACACGTACAACTATCTGCGCAGCGTTAGGCGGATATTGGGTATCGAGTCGCAGGCCGGTACGGTGAGGATGCGGGATCATAATGTGCGTGTCGAGGTGCATCCGTTGGGTATCGACACCGACGAGTTTCGCGAGAAAGCGTATTCGGAGAACGCTGAGCGGTTTTTGGCGCAGTTGAAGCGGACCATCGGAGATAGGCAGGTGATTTTGGGAGTCGATCGTCTTGACTACACGAAAGGCTTATTGCTGAAGCTTCAGGCGTTCGAGCGATTGCTGGAACGGTCGCCACGGTGGGCGGAGCGGGTGTTGTTCATGCAGTTGGCCGTGCCAACCCGGTCTGGGATTGACACCTATCAGGACTTGAAGAATGAGGTGGAGCGACGGGTCAGCGAGATCAACGGGATCCACGGATCGCCATTGAGAAGCCCAATCAACTACCTGTATCAAACCGTGACTCAAGAGGAGTTAGGGGCGCTGTACCGGGTTGCGGACGTCTGCTTTGTGTCGCCGGTCCGTGATGGATTGAACTTGGTGGCAAAGGAGTACGTGGTCTGTCGGGAAGATGGTGGCGGTGCGTTGGTGATCAGCGAGTTTGCCGGTGCGGTTAGCGAGTTGGGCGAGGCGTTAAGGGTCAATCCTTGGGATATTGAGGGCATGGCCGATCAGTTGGAACGTGCTTTAGAGATGAGTCTGGGTGAGCGCAATGAGCGGATGATGCCGATGTTCAGTCGGATTCTGCAGAACGATGTGCATCGGTGGGTTAGCGATTTCATGTCGTCGCTCGAAGCTACTGAAGCGGCGCAGACTAGTTCGCCGCCGATGTTGCAGTCTTCGGTCTTGGCCGAGTCCCTTGCCAACGACTTCAAAACGGCCGATGCTTCCCTCGTGATGCTTGACTACGATGGTTCGTTGCGCGAATTCTGCGACCGTTACGAGGATGCGGTCCCGACTGACGAGATTTTGGAAATCCTTCACGAGTATGGACAACGGGATGACGTGAAGGTCTTCATCAACAGCGGCCGCGACCACCAGACTCTCGGTGAATGGTTCAACGAGTGCCCGATCGATTTAATTGCGGAGCATGGGGCATGGATGAAGGCTGCTGGCGAAGAGGAGTGGCGGTTGTTAGGAGTGTTAGACACCAGTTGGAAGTCTGATGTGGTGGCGTTGTTGGAGGACTACGTAGGTCGGACGCCTGGATCTCGCATCGAGGAGAAGGAGACGGCGCTGGCATGGCATTACCGTCAGACCGAGGAGTCGTTAGGCAACTGGCAGGCGCTGGAGCTGGTGTCAGTATTGGAGAACACCTTGCGCGGACAGCCCGTGCAGGTGCTTCATGGCTCGAAGGTGGTCGAGATACGACAACAGGGCCTTACAAAGGCTCGAGCCTATGACTTAGTGATGGAGAAGTTCGGACCGTTCGACTTCGAAATGGCGACGGGCGATGACAGAACGGACGAAGATCTTTTCGTCCATGTCGGGCCGGAGGTACACACAGTTAAGATCGGCTCGGGCAGTTCAGCGGCCAAGGTTGCGGTTGCGTCGCCGCGCTCGTTGAGAGAGATGCTGATGGCGCTGTTGCGGGCGAAGGTTGGGTGAGAAATTAGACCTGACGGGTCCTACTTCAATCGATCCTCAGTCAGTTCCATCTCGCCGTCTTGCATGGTGTAGATACGGTCGGCCATGTCTAGGAGAGTGTGATCATGTGTTGTGGCGACTACAGACATGCCTTGGTGGGTGACCATTTCTCTGAAGAGTCCGAAAATGGATTGGGCGTTGTTGGAGTCGAGTTCACCAGTAGGTTCGTCAGCGAGGACAATGTCAGGCCGCATAGCGACGGCTCGGGCGATGGATACGCGCTGCTGCTCACCGCCGGAGAGTTCGTATGGGCGATGCCGGGCGCGTCGAGAAAGGCCGACCATCTCAAGGGCATCGTTGGTGCGTTCGGAGCGTTCGCGTGCGGAAAGGCCGGCGATACGCATAGGGAGTTCGACGTTTTCGTAAGCGGATAGAAGGGGTAGAAGTGCGAATGACTGAAAGACTACTCCGATGCGGTTGCGACGGAGTTCGATGAAGTCGCGTTCGGTGAATTGCGCCATGTCGCGGCCTTCGAACAGCACCTTGCCTGTAGTCGGATGATCGAGGCCAGCGAGGAGGTTGAGCAGTGTGGTCTTGCCAGATCCAGAGCGTCCTACCAGGGCGACGAACTGTCCATGGTGAACGTTGAAGGTAAGTTGCTTGACCGCGGTGACGTCTTCGCCAGCGAGTTGGAAGGTGCGAGTTACTTCGACGGCCTCGATGGTCGGGGCGCCGTTGGTCTGTTCATTCTCCTGATTCAAGCGTCACCTTTCCTTCGTTGACGGCAACTCGAACGCGGCGATTGATGTCGAGTTGGTCAAGCATGTCTCGTGGAATCTGGACGGCACCGGTGGAGTCGACGATGAGGAACTCTTCAGTATCGGAGGCGGATCCGCCGACGCGGCGTTGGAATGAGATTTTGCGAGTGGTCTCAGTGCTTGTCTTGCCATCGCGGATGGTGATGGCGCGGCCAACGCTGGTGGCGACTGCGGGATCGTGCGTGACGATGACAATGGTGGTTCCGAGTTGCTGGTTGACTTCGTTGAAGAGATCAAGGATTTCTTGACCGGTGAGGTCGTCAAGTTCGCCCGTGGGTTCGTCTGCGAGAAGCAATGGCGGTTGGTTGGCGAGGCTGACGGCAATGGCTACCCGTTGTTGCTCACCGCCGGAAAGTTGTTCAGGTTTGTGTCCTAGACGGTGTCCAAGCCCGACAATCTCAAGCAACTCCTTGGCGCGGTCGGTGCGTTCCTGTTGTTGAACTCCGGTCAGAACCATAGGGAGTTCGACGTTCTCAGCGGCGCTGAGGTAGGGGAAAAGGTTGCGTGAAGTTTCCTGCCAGATGAAGCCCACTTCGTGCCGTCGATAGTCGACTATCTCCTGGTTGGTCATATTGAGGAGATCGTAATCCCCTACGCGAGCGGTGCCGGCGGACGGTGCGTCGTATCCGGCGAGGATGTTTAGCAGGGTCGACTTGCCGGATCCGGATGCGCCGACGATGGCGATGATTTCACCTTCATAGACGGTAAGCTCCAGTCCACGCAGGGCGACAACTTCTAAACCGGCGGCTTTGTAGATCTTGTATAGGCCGCTGCAGATGATGTATTCGCGATCTAATGCTTCCAAGTTGTGTCTCTCCGGATGTGTTTCGACCTATGTTTTCCGGTCATTTAGTAGCGCTTATCCTTCTCCCATGCGCATGACGCGGTGGATGGCCATGTTGTAGACGGAAACGAGGCTGATTGCGATGACGACTGCGAAGACGATTGCGAGCAGTCCGAAGGTTGTCGCGAACCCAGTCCAGTATATTTCAAGCGTCATCGGGGGCACCACGTTGGCGTCTTGACCAGAGCGTGCAAGGTAAGGGATGATGGTGTCACCTAATCGGGTTCCCATGAAGATTCCGATGGCTACGGCGACGCCCACGACGATGACTTGCTCAAGGAGGATGAGCAGCAAGAGTTGGCGCATCGAAAGTCCGATAGTCCTGAGCAGGCCGAACTCCGCCAAGCGCCGTCGGAACGCCACTCGTGTATGTACTACGAATCCGATTGCGCTCACGATCAGGACGGTTACGAACGCGACGCCCAAGAGTGCTCTCCATCCTTCCGATACCAACGGATCGACGCTGACGTTTGCCAACAGGCTGAGGCGATCATTGATAGGACCAGATCGCAGGCGAAGAAGATCGATGTTGCGTTCAACCGACGACGTTGCTGTGTAACGCAATCTGGCACCGCCAGCGTCATCCTTGAGCATCTCGAGTTCTTCGATGGACGGGGTGCCGGCTTCGGTCTTCAACCACGCCTCGTTGGGGATCCGTTCTCCGCTGTGGCGACGTGCATTTACAAGGTTGTGCGCAGCATCGAAGTCCATGATGACGAAGCTGCTCTCCTCAGGGTTGAGCGTCGGGAAGTAATCGACGATGCCAACGACATCTATCGTGGTCCTCTCGTTGTCGATGGCAACGTTGATGGTCTCGCCGACTCTGGCTCCGATCCTGTCGAGGAGGGTTTCGCTAGCTAAGACGGGGATGTTTTCGATGGTGTTGCCTGAGGATATGCCGCGGAACTCGTTGAGCTGGCCTGCTGCCCAGCGGAGGCGCATGATCCCGGGATTTTCGGCCTCTTCTGCTGGGAGTGGTGATGGGTCGAAGGTGTCGGCAAAGGCTTCCTGAGTCGGACGCATCAGGTTCCAGTTATAGTCGGATTCACCGTCAAAGAACTCGATGCGGTACATCTTCGTGCCGTCGTTGCTGATGGTCGAGATGTCGTCGATATCGACCGCGCCGCTGCGGAGAGAGCCGTCGAATGTCGAAACCCCGATGGAGTGGAGCTTGAGAGGGCCTAATGGCAGTAGTACCCGTTCTCGCCCGAAAGGCGCTGGTTGGAGAGATGTTCCGATGCGGCACCAAGTCGGCAGCGGCAACTCGTCGTTTTCAGGATCAGCGTATTCGAGCGCACAAGGGAATCTCTGACGAGAACGCGATTCTGGCAAGAGCATCCCGAGATCGATGCTGTAGAACCGGTCGTTGACATCGCTCAAACGCGCGACGAAGCGAACCTCAGGCATAGGGAAGAGCGGTTTGACGCGAGCAGTCAGGAACCGGGCATCTTCAGGGAGTGGTATGCCTTCTTCAGAATGGAACGCGATAGCTTGGAACGTCTCTTCGTAACCACTGTTAGTAAAATCACGACGATGCCAGGCGATGTCGCCGATCTCATCAGGATCGATCGCGAGCACGGAGAACTGGTCGAAGTTGAAACCAGCGGTAATCGAGCCGCGGAGTCTGTATATGGTGGTAGCTTCTTCGATGCCTTTGATGTCTTGGAGGTCTTCTTCCAAGTTGAACGACCGGCCTCCAGGACGGTTGGAAATGCCTGGTACTCGGATCTCGCCTCCTGTCGAGTAAAGGATCTGATCATGGGCGCTACGTTCTAAAGTTGCGGCGAAGCTGGCGGCGAAGACACCGAGACCAGCTGTGAGGATCAATAGGAGAGAAACCCTGGAGTAGTGGGCGGGGTTGCGGGCCATTTGCCAGATGCCGAGAACGACGGCTGGCGAGATTACGCGCGATGCGAGCCCCGTTGTTAACAATCGTCCGAGCAGGTCCATCATCAGCGGGAATACTCGGAGAAGGACGATGCCTGCAGCTACTAGGAAAAGCGCTGGAACCGCCAATATGGCCTGGTTGACGGTGTTTTCGCCAAAGAGATCAGTGGCCACGAACGAACCTTGGCGTTGCAGTTGCCAGAAAAGGAACAGGACCACCGCGAGAAAACCTAGGTCCAAGTAATAACGCTGGATGAATGCCAACCGTTCGGGTCGACCACGACCCGCGCGTTCCGCTAACACTCCTTGCTGGGTGACGCGAAGCGCAGGGATCATCAATGCGATCATCGTGAGGATCGCACCGATGCCGGCCATGAGATAGACGTTTTGCGTGAGGTTGGTGGGCAACGCTTCACCGGCGTTAAGTTCCCCGAAGAAGGGCAACGTGCCGAGGAAAGAGACTCCCCAGGTCGCCAAGAACGGACCGACCACAATCGCGAAGGACGCGATGATCAGAGTCTCGACGGCAAACATCAGAACTAGCTGCTTAGAGGTGGTGCCGCGTCCCCTTAGGAGCGCAACATCGGCGGACTGAGCTTCGATGAGGAGGCCTGCGAGGGTTGCCGTGTAGTAAACAACCACGAGCACGATGAGGATGAGAACGATGAACATCGGCAAGCGGTTGAAGAAGAGTTCAACTTCGTAGCGCAGGAGCGTCTTGTCGAGTTCGGTGTCGAGCACGAAGCCGTCCACCTGCGAACGGAGTTCGTTTTCAGTGATCTCGAGCGTCTGACGAATGAGTTGGGTATCGGTTGCGTGGATGGTCGTCGGCTCTACATCGAGGAACCACGCGTATTCGGCTCCCATGTTCGGGAAGTAGACGCCCAATACCTCTAGCATCGATTGCTGGGGGAGCACGAACTGAGCGAACTCCAGAGTGCTGCTGCGTGAACCGAATGCCTGGTCGAAGATCCGCCATTCAGGCGCTTCAGGGTGTGCCCTTTCGTAAATCCCGGTGAGTCTTATATTGACGTTGATGTTCTGTTCGTCCCAATGGGGGCGTGCCGGGATTATGTCGCCAAGTTCGAGTTCGAAAACCTCGGCGGCATCCGCGTCAAGAAGGGCTTCTATAGTCAGGTCCGATCCGACTGACTGTTCGGGATTGATTTCGGGGTACCGTCCGGCAATTAGGTGGATGCTGTGTTCCTCTTCTGGGACGGTCATGCATTGGATGCGGCGACAATCGCATTCGATCAGAGGCTCTTCCCTCTCGTTGAATGAATCGGGTTCTGCTACCGTCGGACGGCAGGGACATTCACCGAGAGGGACAAGTTCAGGCGGTTCATCGACGAAGAACGTCCAGCTCCGCATGGCTCGCTGGTAGTCCGTGGTGAACTTCCCGACACGGCTAAGCAAGAGCGTTTCCATAGACGTTGTCAACTCTTCGTGAGTGTCGACGTTGATTGGAGTCTGGTCGGCCTCGATGAGCATGTCGAGGTCCGATGGGTTTTGGTCTGCGAGTTCCTTCTGCAGGGCTATGTCGCGCAACGACTCGAAATAAACGACGGTCGCGGACATGATGGTCCCCGCAAGGATGGACCCGATGATGACAGCCGAAAGCAATCGCCAGTTGGCGATCGTTCGCTTGAGCATCAGCTGTATCGTGCTACGCATCGTTTAAACGTCAGTTGGCGTCGCGGGTAAGTTCATGGATCGGCAAAGTGCGGTACTGGCGCATTATGCGGAAGACCGCAATGAGTGTGGATCCGAGAATCACTGCGGCGAGAATGCCCACCGGCACCCAGTTGGTCTGCATCACGAACGGGGGAAGTAGGTCGCCGCCGGTTTGAGTAAACGTCAAACTGCTGACCGCGAGGCGACTCACATACCATCCACTCGCAATGCCGATCCCGATGCCAAGGACTGCAACCATCAAGTGTTCGATCAATACCAAGATCCCAAAGGAACGTGCCTTCATACCCATGCTGGAAAGGAGAGCAGACTCTCGACGAGTTCGGAAGGCGTGGGCTGCTAGGTATGTGAAATATCCAAATGCGGCGGCTACGCCGGCCATAAGGATCGAAACAATGCTGATGCCGCGCCAACCAGCGACCACGAGAGGATCGACAGTCGAATCTTGAAGCAGGCTCGCCCGATCGGTGTACGTTGTGAAGCCCAACAACTTGCGCAACTCAATGAGGACTTGGCCGTGCATATCTGGTTCGACCGCGACGAACAACTCGTTTGGACGCTGGGCAGTCAGGCCTCTGAGCTCAAGGAAGTCGATTGTGGAATCGACATTCGCGACGAGGAACGGTGCCCGGTCAGGGTCAAGAGTCGGGAAGTAGGTGACGGTGTCTTTGATCTCTACGGGGACGTATCCGCCGCTGATCTGGACGATGAACTGAGAGCCGACGTTCGTGTTTGTCTCGAACATGAACGCGTCGCTGGCGATTACTGGCAACGGTTCGCCTGTGGCGGTTCGGTAGATGCCTCGCACGCCCTGGTCATTTCCTCGATCCATCTCGACCCGTGCAACCGACGGCCCTCGGTCTCCAGGGACATCGACAGTCAGGCCGGGCGGTTCGTCGTCGATGCCGAAAATGACATCGAGACCATTGGAAGTGGGCATTCCCGTCCACTCGCTGAACTCGTCGAAGCTGACTAGGATCGTGCGCTCGCCTCGACTGTTCTCAGCGTACACATCGTCAAAGAATGCAGTTGTCGGCACCGCTCCGTCTGGTCCGGACTGCATGAAGGTTTGCACCGAGACCAATTGAGCAGGTTCGGTGAAGGGACTCGAGATATCGGCTGTCTGGTGCTGCCATTCGCTCTCGATCTGACCGAGTGTGATGGTTCGCGACCGACCCTTCGCGTCTCTGATGACGAGCCACAGGAACAGGTTCTCGACGCGCGGTTCTGACTTCGCCCAAGCTCCGAGTCGTACGGTGTCGCTGGGCAGGAAAATAGGCTCCGGTTTGACTTCCACCGCGATCTTGGAGGTCAACTCCTTGAATTCCGTCTCAGAGAAGTCTTCGCGGAACCACGCTGTCTCTGCAAAGCGATGAGAATCTACCGCCAGCATGTTGAAGCCGAAACCCAAAGACGTAGTCCCGAAGCGACCTGAGGCCCGAAACGCCTCAGTTGCATTCTCTACACCTTCAATTTCACGGGCTTGCTCGATTACATCGTTCGAAGGTGGGAAAGAAGGCACGAACCTGAAATCGGCCCCCGATTCGTAAAGGATCTGCTCCTCGGTGCTTCGAGCCAAAGTGGACGCGAGGGTGCCAGAAACAACACCCAATCCTGATACCAGGACCAGAAGCAGGACGGGCCAGACGTACCAGTACGGGCTCCGTCGCAATCTCCAAAGGCCTAGCGTGACTTCTGCGGACGTGAAACGAGACCCGATAGCAGCGATTATCTGCGCCAATATCGGGAAGAGACGCATGAAGAGCAAGGCAACCACGAGCAGGAACAATGCCGGAGCGAAAAGCAGCGTGATGTCGGCAGAGTTTTCGCCCTCACGAGTCGACGCTATTACGGAGCCGCGTGTGGTCAGTTCCCACCAGACGAGCGATCCGATGACTAAGAAGATCAGGTCTAAGTAGTACCGTTGGAAGAACGGTGGTTGCTCAGGCCGAGCCTCAGATTGGTACTGATCGATTATCCCGCGCCGAGTCCCCAAGATCGCAGGCAGCAATAATATCCCGAAGACGAACAACCCAGCGCCAATCGACCAGATCCAAGATTGCCAAGCGAAATCAACGCTCAAGAAAAGCGACTCAGAGACGCTCCGATAGGCGGGAAGTAGGCCTAGTGATGCCACTAGACCGATCCCTACAAGCGGCGCGATGATGGCAGGGACGCCAGCGATGATGACGCTCTCGATGGCGTAGGAACGGAAGATCTGGACGACTGCTATCCCTCGGCTGCGAAGCATCGAAGTTTCAGTAGCGCGGCGGCGTGCGATGATGCCTGCCACCATGAACAAGTAGTAAGCGATAGATGTGATTGCGAGAGCCGCCAACAGCAACATCGGGATACGGGCAAAGAGCATACGTCGCTGCAAAGAGTTCAAGCGAGACTCGAGGACAGTTAGCACGTCGGCTCTTGTGACCTCAAGGCTTATCCGGTCTTCGAAGTCGGCTAGTCTAGTTATCGAGTCGTTTAACGTCAACTCTTTGAAATAGTCCCTGTCGACGAATAAGTGCCAACGAAACTCGGCGGGTAAGCCGGCATTGGCTTCGGCGATGGTGTCAAGCATCACCGACTCCTCGACTAACAAGACGATGGGGTTCTCGCGACCATCCACGATCGCCTGTGGCCGAATGATGGGATCTGAGAGTCCCACCCAATAATCGTCCCCCGGAGCAGGGATCGAGAAAATGCCCGTTATACGCGCTCGAACAAGACCTATCCCACGTACTTCTGGCACCGTGTCTATGATGTCTCCCACGCGGATGTCGAACTGCGATGCGCGATCCCACACTAGAGCTGCCTCGACAGTAGCAACCCCGTCTTCTATCGAAACAAAACTGGACGGTGCATTTCCGACGATGTATACGATGCGATCGTTTATGCCGCTCGCTGAGAGGAACATCGCCCGTGATGCTTCGTTGTGACGCCTCAAACCTTGGCCTTCGTAACCCCAGTGTGCTCGACGGGTCTTTATAAGCGAAGCGCTGCCTGTGATCGCACCATCGAGAAACTCCTTTTCCGAGGCCGCGATAGCTTGATTGGCATCCTCAGACTTCCCCTTTTCCAACGGCAGCCATGAAGTGAAGGCCTGAAGATGTTGATAAATAGGAATGACTGAGTCCACCGCGTCCTCAACTCCAGCGCGCTCAAGAGTTCGGAGATAAACAGGCGCACCTGAGATCACCGTTGCAGTGATGAGGGAACCGACGAAGGCGCCGATGAGGAGCGTCCCCTCACCTGCAACTCGGCGAAGTGTGAACCTGATGAAATTCAGAGTAAGGGTCCTTTAATCCCTGATTAGGGATTCCAAAGGGTGGGCTGTCGGCATATGATCGCCAAGCTGGACGGATTCGTCGGACGGGGTGACTTGAGGTGGGTGTTTAGCAACATTTCATTCTAACGCGGGATTTCGAATTCTCCCCTTTCGTCGCACAAAGTCAGTTAAGATACGTAACTCGTCACGCTTCGGTTTCAGTTTGATCCGAACTAGTCTGGTTCAAAGCTGAAATACGCTGCTAGATATAATCGAGTTAAAGCTTCCTCTTCCATAAAAGTGACCGATCTGGGGTGAGGACGTGAGACCTCTACAGTGCGTAAATGCAAGGGTGGTGGCGGCGATCAGCGGGATGTTGTTACTCGGTTTACTTGCGACCGCGTGCGTATTTGGCGCGTCTCCAACTGAAGAGACCAGATCGATAACCAGTGAAGCCACGCCTTCTAACAGATTATCTGGTGAACCTTGGATTCCCGATGTTGTCGAGGCAGTAACTCCGTCCATTGTCCAAGTCACTGTTCGCCGTGCCGATGGTTCGGGCAGTGGCACCGGAATCGTGTTCGATGGACAAGGCACGATCATCACCAACTGGCACGTCGTTGAAAGCGCGAGCGAAATTGAGGTTGTCCTTCCTTCGGGCGTCAGGTTGCCCGCTAAGTTGATGCGAGAGGACAGCGATCTTGATCTCGCCGTCTTGACGGTGGATGCTGACGAATTGGTACCAGCAGAATTCGGCGATTCCAGCGACTTACGAGTCGGTGAGGATGTCGTGTCGATCGGTCATGCCTTCGGTCTCAGTGGCGGTCCGAGCGTGAGCCGCGGCGTGGTCAGCGCGGTCAACCGTACCGTCCCCGACTCGGACGGCACGATATTTGAGGATCTGATACAGACCGACGCCGCCATCAATCTCGGCAGCAGCGGCGGTGCTCTCATCAACTCATCAGGCGAAGTAATCGGAATCAACGTGGGTAGTCTGAGCGTTGGCAATGGCGCGAACTTCGCTCTGGACATCAATACCGTCCTAGAAGGCACCAACCGATTGGTCGCTCTGGGGGTGAGAGAGGAGCCCGGTTATCTCGGTGTTGGCGGAGTCGATGTAACACCGTATCTGGCATTTCAGCAAGCATTGCCGGTCAGCGAAGGATTCGGCGTTCGCTATGTGGATCCTCAGTCGCCCGCTGCCGGCGAGTTTGAGATCGATGACATCATCGTGAACATCGACGACACTCGTATCCGAGGCGTCACAGATTTCACTGAATTTCTGCGTACACACCCTCACGGCACCGACATCGTGGTAACCGCCATTCGAGGGGCCGGCGATTCCGCCGTCGTCATGGAGATACCCGTCACCCTCGGATCTCCCTCTCCCGACGCATAATCTCTCGTTCGCGTCCTCCACTCCGTACAATTGCTGCTCAGCAGTTGCACGTATACCTAATTGAATTCCCCCGGAGGGACGACGATGTCTGATTCAGAGCGCGAGTTGAGCGGGAAGGTGGCGATAGTTACCGGTGCTGGAAGGCTGCGCGGGATAGGCCGTGCGACGGCCAACGTTCTCGCAAGAATGGGTGCCGATGTGGTCGTGACGGGAACAGGTCGTGATCCCTCGACTTTCCCCCCTGATGAAAAGAAGGCGGGTTGGCGCGATATCGATTCGACCGCGGATGAGGTGAGGTCTTTCGGAGTAAAGGCTAAGACGGTCGTGATGGACGTCGCCAAATCTGACGAAGTCCAAGCGCTTATAGACGATACCGTGGCTGAGTTGGGCAGCGTCGACATCATCATCAATAACGCTGCCGCGCCTTATGGGGAAGATCGGGTACCGGTCGTTGAGGTTGATGAAGACGTGTTCAAAAAGGTCTTGGAGGTGAAGGTGATCGGCACTTATCTCTGCTCCAAAGCAGCGGCAATTCAGATGATCAAGCAGGGCAACGGTGGCCGGATTATCAACATCTCCTCGACCGCGGGCAAGCGTGGCAACGCTCGCATGGCTGCTTACAACGCGGCGAACTTCGCGGTAGACGGTTTCACGCAGGCGCTGTCGAAAGAAGTTGCGGAGCATGAGATAACCGCAAACTGCGTCTGTCCTGGAATGACGGAGACCGCTCGTCTTGATCCGATCGGCAGAGGCGACGAGTGGTTAAGCCGTGCCGCACAAGTCCCGCTCGGGCGTCCTGCCGAGGACATGGAAGTAGGCGAGTTGATCGGGTTCCTATGCAGCCCGCGCGCCGCGTATATCACCGGCCAGGCGATCAACATCAACGGCGGTTCGGTCACCGATCGCTAAGGTCGCGAATCGCAACGAGCGCTTTAGTCCACAAATCCCCGTAGCTTTTGGCTGCGTGTGGGATGCCGCAGTTTTCGAAGAGCCTTGGCCTCAATCTGGCGGACGCGCTCACGCGTTACGCCGAAGTAACGGCCAACTTCCTCCAGAGTCTTAGACCTGCCGTCCTTCATGCCGAAGCGGTGTTCAATCACCTGCTTTTCGCGGGCATCTAGCGTTTCGAGTATGTTCTGGACCGACTCTCTCATCAGGTTCGACGAAGCCTCCTCGATCGGACCGTCTGTGCTGGTCTCGGGGATGAAGTCGCCTAGTGTCGAGTCCTCCTCGTCGCCGATAGGGGTTTCGAGTGATACCGGTTGCAGAGAGATCTTCAGCGTGTCACGCACCTTCTGTGGCGTCGTCTCCATGTGCACCGCGATCTCTTCAGGGGTCGGTTCGCGACCATATTCCTGAACTAATCGACGGCTGATACGCAAGAGTTTGTTGATCGTCTCAACCATGTGAACAGGAATGCGGATGGTTCGTGCCTGATCTGCGATCGACCTGGTTATCGCTTGGCGGATCCACCACGTCGCATAGGTCGAGAACTTGTAACCGCGCCGATAGTCGAACTTCTCCACCGCTCGGATCAAGCCGATGTTCCCCTCTTGAACAAGATCCAAGAGATTCATCCCACGGCCCATGTATTTCTTGGCCACCGACACCACCAGTCGCAAGTTCGCCTTCGTGATGTGGATGTCGGAAGCCGTTCCTCGGTTCCGGATCGTCGTCAAGTGGGCGTCGAGTAGCGGCCCATAGTAGAAGAGTCTCTGGACAGCCTCGTTGTCCAGAGACTCTTCGATCTCGAAGATCTGCGGGTTGCTTTCAATCGCGTCCGGCGTCTCATTGGCAATCAACAGCGTCAACAGCGACAGGTTGCGGATCGTGGCTTTCGATTCGTCCTCGTCGCAATCCATGATGTTCGCCAGATACTCGATCCGTTCGTCGGAGTACGGTTCGTCGAGACACTGACGGATAATCGGATCCATCAGCATATCGGCGAGATAGGTAGTCGCGAACTGATCGGCGAGACTCAGCATCCATTCCGCGAACTCCTCCGAGCATTTCAGACCGTCGCGCAGAGTCTTCACACGTTTTTCTTGCGAAGTTTCACGCCAAGCACTGAATAACTTTTGACCATCCAGAGAGAACTCTGTATGACCGAAGTTCGGTGCCAAATCCTTGACTATCTCGAGCGCGCTTTCCCTCGATCCACCTAATTTCCTGCGGATCGGGGTTGCGGACGTCCTTCTGTAGGGGTCCGCAACGATCTCGAGCAGCCTTGGTTGAGTCAATACGTCCGCAATTGGCGCATCATCAATTCGATCCACCAGATCTCGGACGATCTCGGCAGTCGAGTTGTCACAATTGAGGATTCCTCGGATCGCTTCTCTAACTCCGGCGTTGGGCAGGTTCTTGAACGCTCTTCGTGCCCTGACAGTGCCGACCTTGCGGAAAGTCTCTTCCGGTAACCTGGTCAAATCTCTGATAACTTCGATCGCTTCCTCTCGTGAGCAGTTGAAGATATCGGAGATGTATCTGACGTCGGGAATCCGGTAAGGATTCTTCAGCGCTTCATTGATCAACCCGAAGACTTCTGACATCCCCTCGTTGCAGTACCCGGAGTAGATGACCATCGCCTTGGCGGCTTTCTGCATCTTGCCCAGACGATGCATCGCCTCGATATTGATCTCCGTTGCCGACGGCTTGGTTTCATGTTCGTTGAGAAAATCCGTCTCGATCTCTCCCACGATGCGCCGCAACTCCAGATTTCTGGCGAGTTCGCGTTCCTCCTGCGCCGTCAGCAACTCGACCCGACCGATCTCGCGCAGATACATTCGGACCGGATCGTCGGTCAGATCGACGTCCGCAATCGTGTTTTCGATACCTATGACTTCTGCGCGCTGCTTTGCTCCAGTCGCCGAGCCATCCCAACTGTCAAGATCCGAGATCGTGTTCGACGGAGAAGACGTCGATAGCAATGCATTCGCCGGGCTGTCGTTGCCGTCTAGACGGTCGCCATCTCCCTCGTCATCTCCACCCAACATGCCGAAGGTAAGGGTGTCCTCTTCCTCATCGTCTTCCAACTCCTTGTCATCCTCATCGTCCTCATCGTCCTCATCGCGTTCCGCCTCTACATCCTCAGAATCATCTTGACCTTCAACATCATCAGATGCATCCTCGACCTCTGCCGCGGGACGATCCACGGCCGCTTGTCGAGTGGTGCTTGGTGACCCTTCGGAAAATGGGAAATCGGCGGCGTCTTCGCCACCCACTTCAACAACCGCCGCATCGCTTCTTGTCACGTGTTCTAGCCCGTCGCTTTCGTTAGACAATCTGAGCGCCTCCTAGTAGTTCGGCACCGCGTGTCGCGGGTTCGCCAGTTCTTTCATGGCGCGGTTGGTATTCACCGCGCTTTTCACATCATCTTCACGCATCAAATTCCCGTTCTCTTTAGCCAGTTGCACCTCCTTCTTCTTGGTCCGTTTAAGGTAATCCATGTGCGTTCTGTTCGCACAATATTCCGCGATCCGAATTATCGCCGCTTGATCCTCAATCACTTCGACCGAGGGCGAAAGCGCAACACTTTTCAAACGATTCACCAGCGCCAACACTTCATCGTCGCCGCCGAATCTGGCAACACATGCATCAGCGTTACCACCTACCTTTAGGCCCTCGAACACACGCATCCGTACAGGATCAGTGAAATGTTGCGGCTTCACCTCTGCGACATGATCAATGGCATAGTCGTATTGGACCATGCAAGCGAGCAGGTCCAACTCCCAACTCGCTCTAGTTGCCGCGATCGGCATGGCGGAGCTGACGTTTCTCAATCGCCGCGTCTGATTCCTCCGACGCTGATCACTTTCTCGAGGCGATCCGATGTCGCGCGTGCCGCGACCCGCTCGCTTCCTGATAAGCACGTTCGTCAGGTGGTCGATGTCGACATCCAAACGATTCCCGAGGTCGGCAAGTAGGCGTTGGTCTCGAATTGTGCGCGGCGGGACACTCGCGAAATAAGGCTCAATATCATTCAATGCCGCATCCAAGCCAGCATCGCTACCAGTATCGTGACTCCGGATACTGGCGCGTATCACGAACTCCATCACCTCGTCAGCTTGGTCAATCGATGCAACCCACTCCGCGCTGTCGTTGCGTATCGCCTCATCCGGATCTTTTGGTTCGCCATGCTCTGACACGACAGGGCTGGCAACCCTGATGTCTATCTGAGACCGACGAGGGTTGGTTTGACTCGCTGAATGTCGTCCGAACTCCGAAATCGCGGTCCTTAAACCTCTCAACGTCGCCGCCTGTCCAGCTTCATCGGCATCGAGACACAGGACCACCGACGACGGCTTGTCGGCATCATCGGGGAGCACTACAGACAGGGTTTGCAGCTGTTCCGCCGTCACTGCCGTCCCCATGCAGGCCACAACATTCTTGAAGCCTCGTTCCTGGGCGGCAATCACATCCATGTAACCCTCAACGACGATCGCTCTGGCAGATGCCCTTATCGCATCTACCGCCCAGTGAAGACCGTAGAGCAGCTTCGACTTGTTGAAGATCGAAGTTTCGTGGGTATTGAGGTATTTGGGCTGAGCATCTCCCATCGCCCGCGCGCCGAACCCCACGATGTTGCCTCGTTGGTCGCGTATCGAGATGGTGATCCGGTTCGCGAACATATCCCGCCATCCACCGTCGTTTCCTCTAACCACCAGACCGGCTTCTACCGCCGCTTCCGCGTCCGCATCTACCGATCTCAGATATGCGAGTAACGAATTTACGCCCCCCGGAGCGAACCCGATCCCGCGTCGTCGGGCCGTCGTCGCGTCAATATCCCGCGACTCGAGGTAACTCAACGCCTCTGCGCCTTGAGCCCCTTCTAACTGACGGGAGAAGAATTGCTCGGCGATCAAGTTGACGTCGTGGAGTGCAGAAGACTCGGTCCTGCGGCGATCATCGTCTTCCTGACCGCGGAAATCGACATCGATTCCCGCCTTGCCCGCCAGTTTTTCAAGCGCTTCCTTGAACTCGATACCATCCGCGCGCTTGACGAATTCAAACATGTCACCGCCGACGCCGCATGCGCCCCAGCACCGCCAACTGCCATGCTCTACAGATACGCTGAATGACGGCGTGCGCTCTTCGTGGAACGGACACAGAGCCTTGGGCGTGCGGGAAGTGGGATTGTCGAGGGCAATGTAGTCAGAGACGACATCAACAATGGTCAGTCGAGATTTAACTTCGTCGACTAAGGTCATCTGCTCTCCCTTCCAGTGTTGGACTGGTTGCCGACACCGACCATTGCCCTATCACCGAAGTTGCTGGCCAAAGGCTTGCATAACTTGATACAGCGTCCGAAAACGCCTAGGACGTACGGAAGTATAAACGAGAATCTGACGGATTCAACGCCTCCAAGGTATTCGCGGAAAAAGAGAGTTTTCGCGTGGTTTTGGGACGTTTCTTCAGTGCGGAGATGGGACGGTGACTCTGCCTTGATAGAGGCCCTCGGCACTGCCAGGCGAAATTCGTTCTAGCGCCATCACCGCAAAGGAATCGGTCATCCCGCTCACAAAATCCGCCGCCGCGTATTCCGGCTCCATCGATATCACGCGCATCCACTCCGGGATGTCATGACCGTGCTTCGTGTAGTAATCGTGAAGCATCGCTACGGCGTCCCGGGCCCGGATGCCTTCGGGAGACGCCGATGTCGGATGATAGACACGCTCAAACATGAAGTCGCGCAACTGCGTAGTCACGTCCCGCATCTCGTCAGACATGCGGATCCAAATCTGAATGCCCAGACCATCCTTCTCGCCTGTGCAGTCCCACGATGTATCGATCACATTGCAGACCATTGCATTCAGACGAGAAGAGTGCGCGTCTCCCAACGCATCGCGGACCTCTATAGGCACATCCGCGGTTTCAAGAATTCCATCTCTCTCTGCATCCGCAAGATCATGAGCCAAGTACGCGATCGCATCCGATATCCGCACGATCTGCGCCTCCAAAGACATATCCGTAACCGCCTCGGGAACGATGAACTTTCCCTCGGGTTTCGAATGCCGGCGCACGGCGTCGACCACCTGATCAGTCAAATTCAAGCCCTGCCCGTGTTTCTCAAGCAGTGTCAACGTACGAACCCCTTGCCGAGCGTGCGTAAACCCATCCGGCAGCCGCTCATCAAGCACTCGCTCTCCGATATGGCCAAAAGGGGTATGGCCGACGTCGTGAGCCAATGCCGCCGCCTCGACAAGATCTTCATTCAGGTTGAGCGCCCTAGCGATAGTCCTCCCGACTTGCGCTACCTGCAAGACGTGAGTCATCCGCGTGGTGAAATGGTCTCCCTGAGGATTCACCAACACCTGGCTCTTGTGCTTCAACCTTCGAAACGCGTTCGAGTGAACCACGCGGTCACGATCGCGTTGGAACGCTGCCCGTACCGCTGATGGTTCCTCGTCAACCCTCCGAGTTGCGTCCTTTGATTTCGTCGCAAATGGCGACAGCGACTCTTCTCGTTGCTCGATTCGTTCCCGAACGCCAGAGTGAATCGCTTTCGAGCTTGAAGTCATGCAACCGTGACGGTCTTTGCCAGATTCCTCGGGCGATCAGGGTCGATTCCTCGGGCGAGCGCCGTGTGATATGCAAGCTGTTGCAACGGAATCGTCATCAGAAACGGTGAATGTTCTTCGTCTTCCGACGCGATCGGTATCAACCCGTCGGCTATCGCTTCCACCTCGATATCCCCCTCATGCGCCACAGCGATCACCTCACCGCTTCGACTCTGCACCTCGTAGATGCTGGTCAACATCTTCGTCCTCAGCTCTCCGTTTTTCGGCACTAGAGCGATGGTCGGCGTTGATGGCTCGACCAACGCGTTGATGCCATGTTTCATCTCAGATGCCGAACAACCCTCCGCGTGGATGTACGCTGTCTCCTTCATCTTCAACGCACCCTCAAGAGCGACAGGATAAAGATCGCCGCGTCCCAAGATGAGCATATTTGTCACACCATCGAACCGTTCGCGGGCAAGTGCTTCGATTTCGGCCTCTTGCCCAAGAGTGCGGTTAATCGCACCGGGCAGCGAGACTATCGATTCGATATGCCGTTCAAACTCTGCATCGCTCAATCGACCGGCATCGCGCCCGAGCTGTAGTCCGATCATGTACAGCACAAGCATCGTGTTGATGAACGTCTTGGTAGCTGGTACCGCAACCTCCACACCCGATCCAATATCAACAGCAACATCTGCTATCCGTGACGCTTCGCTGTGAACATTGGCAGTCACGACCGCGACGGTGCTTCCAACACTCTTCGCCTTCTCGATGGCGACCAGCGTGTCGTATGTTTCGCCTGACTGTGTGACCGCTACCAAAAGGTCCCGCTCGCCCATCACCGGATCGCGATCCGCCAACTCACCCGCATACTCGATTGACGTAGGTATCCTAGCCAAACGCTCGATGCGCCGTGCCCCGGCCATCCCTGCAAAATGCGAGGTGCCCATCCCCGCCAGCACGATACGGTCCAATTTGGCCGGCAACATGTCAAGTTCAGGAATATCGATTCGCATGTCGCTGAAATCGACACGCCCGCGCATCGCGCCCTGCACAGCCGCCGCCTGCTCAGAGATCTCCTTGTGCATGAAGTGCGCATGTTCGTTGATCTCCGAGATGCGACTTCCAGGGAGTAACTTCACAGGTTCTTTTTCGACCAGCTTTCCAGCCACATCTACGATCATGGCATCATCCGGACTGATGCGAACCGCTTCGCAATGATCGACATGCACCACCTCGTTCACGTCTCGTGGCATCGCCGCCGCGTTGCTGGCGAGAATCCAGCCATCTCCAGATTTGCCCAACATCAAGCTGCCTGCATACCCGATCCTGATCCCCACTACCGCATCCGGCTCATCTGCCGAAATAGCAAGAATCACCGACAGCCCCTTCAGCCGTCTACTCGCCTTCTTCGTCGCAGAAAGCAGCGAATCACCCGCTTGCATATGACGAGCAATCAGATGAGCGACAACTTCAGAGTCGGTATCGGAGGCAAATTCGATCCCATCCGCCTCAAGCTTTGCACGCAACCTCCCATGGTTTTCTATGATCCCGTTGTGTGCGATCGCTACCTTCCCGTCATAGCTGAGATGAGGGTGGGCGTTAGTATCCGTTGGGGCACCGTGAGTCGCCCAACGAGTATGCCCGATCCCGGTCGTCGCTTGCCCGAACTGACCGTTGATCGTCTCTTCTAGAGCAGAAACTCGCCCCGCGCGCTTGATCGTCGTGATCCCGTTACCCTTGATCGCCGCGATACCTGCGCTGTCATAGCCGCGATACTCCAGATCGTGAAGCGCGGACAGCAGAAACGTCTTCGCATCACCGTAACCGGCGTACCCTACGATCCCACACATACCGTTCCCTACACCGACTTTCCGCTTGTTTCCGCGTTCAATGCCGTCTCGGTGCGCGAACCCTTCATACCAAGCGGAAGTGGAGATTCCACCGCGCTTGTAAATTCAAAGTTTGCTGGGATTTTGTCGGAAAATATCCCTCGACGCTCCTCCGGCAAATGCATAGCCAGTCTTGTCATCAACTCTTCCGTGACTCTTTCAAGTTCACCGCGCCCCGACACGTCTTGGTCGATTCTGAACGGTTCACCAACCGACATCCTGATCTTCGCTATAGGCATCAATACCTTCAGGATATTCTGCAGATTGTCAGTTCCGTAAAATCCGATCGGAATGACCGTCGCCCCAGTCTGCGCAGCGACGAGGGCAGTACCAACATGCCCCTTCTTCAAGCCCTCCATGTTCCGGCTGCGAGTACCCTCCGGGAACATCACAACAGCCCGGCCATCTTCCAGCATCGTACGTGCCCATCGCAACGCGTGTAAATCCGCCGTATACCGACTCACCGGATAGGCGCCCCAGCCCTTCAGCAAGAACGTGAACAACGGATTGTTGAATAGTTCGCGTTTCGCGAGGAAGAGAGCGCGCCGCGGAAGCACGGACGCCACTATCGGAGGGTCCAGATTGGCAAGATGATTGCAGACGTAGATCACAGGACCACCCACTGCCAATCGCTCGCGGTTCTTCACTTCGATATCGGCAAACATCGCCAGCGTCCCGCGGAACGCCGTGTTGCAGACCGGAAAGAACCACTGTTTGTTCGCCTTCACGCTACCTCCAGCCCCTCGATTTTCCCTTCTCTAGAGAAAATCTCGCTATCGCCAATCATCCATAAGATCTTCTCAACCACCTCTGCCGCAGTCAGGTCGCCGTTATCGACGATCTTTGCATCCCCTGCCGGTCGCAACGGCGAGTCGGTCCGATTCGAGTCGATCTCGTCCCGCCTTTGAATTGACCTGAGCACATCCTCGTATTCTTGACCATCGATATTACCCTCATCATCCTCAGCCCTACGACGGGCCCTGACTTCCGCCGATGTCACCAAGAATATCTTCAAAGGTGCGTCCGCGAGTACCACCGTACCGATGTCGCGGCCAGCCATAACAATCGGACCGCTATCCGCGACGGCTCGTTGCTGCCGCACTAACGCCCTACGGACCTCAGGAATCGCAGAAACTTGTGAGACGGCCTGATTGATCCGTTCAGCATGTAGAACGTCGGTCAAGTCCTCGCCATCCACAACCAGTCGCCAATCTCTTTTCCCTTGGTGAATGACCTCGAACTTCGCCGAATCGGCAATCCTAGCCAACGCGCCTACATCATCGAGCGAGACCGATCTCCTCAAAGCCATAAGCGTCACAGCACGGTACATCAAACCGGTATCAAGAAATCCAAACCCCAATCGTTCGGCGAGCATCTTGCCTATGGTGGTTTTCCCCGAAGCTGATGGCCCGTCCAACGCGATCCGCTTTCGTGCGTGTTCTGTTGGCAACTTCATTCGCTGAGGACATGTTCTCGCCTCCCACACTTTCCGTCCCAAACCGCCCTCCAACGTCGTGATTCGGTCGAGGCGACAAACTTATCATTCGATTATAGACAGCGTGGACGAAGTGCGCGTTTATCCTGTGTCGGCCGCGCTTTTGAGACGAGATTTGACGACATCCCCACGCGATTCGCCGATCCTTGGCGTTCGGTCAACACCCACCTATCGATGAGCGGTCTAGATGGCATATTCATACTCACAATCGCGCTTTTGGCATTTTGGGGATTCCGAACTGGAGTATTTGGCACCGCGATCTGGCTTGTCGCTGCCTTCGTTACGATCATCCTCGGCGCACAGATCGTAAGTCGCGTCATCCCGCTTCTCGGCCTCCCTAACAACTACTTCTCGATTGCCACGTCATTCGCTTACGTGCTCTTTTCGGCCGCGGTGTTCACGATAGCGCGATGGATATCAACGTCCGTCCGATTGGTAATCGATTTCACACCGTTGAAGTGGATCAACGGGATCGGCGGAGCACTGCTAGGTGCCGTGATGGGCCTCCTCGTGGTCGCCGCCATGATCGCCGGACTCGCGATATTCACATACGTCGTGCCCGAAGGCAGTCTCGAATTCGGCGGTGTCTCATACGCAGACTCTTACTCGGGAATCTACATCAGCCACCCTCCCCGCTCATGGCTGCACGATCAACTCACTCATTCCATCGTCGTTGAAGCATTCTCCGTCTTGCCAGCCTTCATCCTGCCCTTCGCTCCACGCGAAATCGGCATTGCCGTCGAGGTGCTGTTCTCCAACGTCCAGTGACGCCCACTCGGATTTCAATATCGCAACGCAATCGCGAATGTTGGCAACACCCAACATCAACCGCTATAAAATATGGGCATTGTGAGTGACTACGCGTTAGTGCTGATACGTTCGAGGGTTTTGGTGCTCAACCAGAACTATCAGCCTCTCAACATCTGCGACGTGCGCCGCGCCGTTTCACTACTTGGCAAAGGAAAAGCCGAAACGGTTCAATGCGGTGTCGAATACATCCACTCCGTTTCCAGGATGTTCGAACGCCCCGAGATCATCCGCCTCGTCTACATGGTCCGCAAACCCCTTCACCGCCGCAAACTCTCGCGCCGAGAGGTCTTCCTGCGCGACGGCAACTCATGCCAATACTGCGGTACTCGAAGCGCCAACATGACCCTCGATCACGTCATCCCCCGATGCAAGGGCGGCCAGCACACATGGGAAAACGTCGTAACCGCTTGCCAGCGATGCAACCATCGCAAAGCAGGCTCCACACCCCGCGAAGCCGGCATGAAGTTGCGAAGGGAACCGATGGAACCCCGTCCAAACCCCTACGCAGGCTTCAGCGCCGACCGCGTTGATCCCGCATGGCTCCCGTTCATGCCCTGGTTGGCTAAGCAACCATTGCCCACCGCGGCGGGTTAGTTCTCCGCACCGTTTTGATGGTTCGTCAACTCGAGCATCCTGTTGACGAACGAGTTGACGATGTCGCGATGCTCTTCCACTTCTTCCTCGTCCATGAACCCGTGATAGAAGTTCGCGTGCAACATCTCGGCACTGGAAAACAGGCCTCTCAAAGTAGAGTCGTTGAAATCCTCAGCGAAGGATCTGACAGATCTGATCATCTCTTTGTGGCCTGACTGCTTGATCCCCCGGCGATGCATTTCGGCAATCACGACGTGAGATGCCGCACCCCAAAGCTTCTCCGAGGCTTGAAAAATGTCTCCCTCAGTGAGTTCCTTGTCAGCGTCGACAAGGAACTGTTGGGCAAGTAGTTCGTGCTCAGCAGCCAACATACCAATCATTCACCGTTTGCTTGATAAATTACGGCCCGGTGATCGGCACCGCGTTTATCACTTTATCCTAACCCCGGCAACTCCAACATCATCCCATCAAACGCCAACTGCGGATACGCATTGACCATCAACGCATCTCGCGTCTTCTCGATCACCGACGCAGCTAGAGCAACATCATCTACCGTCAACGCCTGCGACAACCGGTC
Source organism: Dehalococcoidia bacterium (assembly GCA_022819585.1). GTDB lineage: Bacteria > Chloroflexota > Dehalococcoidia > Lucifugimonadales > Lucifugimonadaceae > Bin127. Next base: position 50,350 of record JAJEGY010000001.1, read on the forward strand.
CAACTCCTCCATGCGGTCATCGAACACCACATGCTGACTTAAACCGTTCTGGATCATCGCAATATCCCGGACGATCTCCAGCCAACGTGCCAACTCATCCAAGGCCAACCCGCGATCGCTTCTAAACTGACGCGCCATCTGCGCCGAATAGTCGAAGCGATCTGCCAAATCGAACCCAAACACGTCGAGTATCCGGGCCGACGATTGTCTTCGAGCATCCAACAACGACGGATCATCTATCGCCGCGATCGCCCAACCCGGCGCTCCCATCGACATCTTCGCCAACACCTGCGCCTCGTCGCTATCTAGATCGAAACGCGAGGCCAGAGCCTCAGCGATCACTTCACGCGGCACTGACCGCAGCCTGACCAAATGACAACGAGACACTATCGTTTCAGGCAGCAGTTCTACCGCAGGTGACGTCAGGAAAATATGCACATTCTCAGGCGGTTCCTCCAATGTCTTCAGCAACGCATTCGCCGCATCCGGCGACATCCGATTCGCATCGTCGATGATGAAGACCTTCACCTTGCCCTCGTAAGGCTGTAACAAAGCGTCCGACTGAAGGTCCTTTATCAGATCGATCCCGATCATCACTCGTCGCTTCGCCGCCTCAGTATCCGCATCCTTCGAAGTCTGCGTCGCCGATGTAATCACCTGCACATCCGCAAAGTTAGACCGCGATATCCGATCACAAGCCGAGCATTGACCGCATGGGACCTCCGGCGCCAGTTCCGCCCAGCCCGGTGCCGCAACATCCGCCGCGTTGCAATTCAGCGCACGAGCAAAATCAAGCGCCAGAGTCCGCTTGCCAACTCGATTAGGTCCGACGAACAGATAGGCGTGTGAAACCCGTCCTTGACTAATCGCACCGCTCACCAGGTTAATCGCCGCGGGATTGCCGATCGTGTCCCACTTCCCAGACGCCCCAACTTCCTGCGACGTCCCTAGCATCACTCGTATATCGCCGTCGACAGAAGATCCGCGTACGTCTCTCTACGTCGGATCAACCGCACATCCGACTGCTCGGTAACCATCACGATCGCCGGCCGCGTCTGAAGGTTGTAGTTGCTCGCCATTGGCACACAGTAAGCACCAGATGCCGGCAACGCCAACAGGTCGCCCGGCTTCACATCCGGCAACTTGACATCCTTCGCCAACACATCGCCAGATTCGCAAAACTTACCAGCGATCGTCGCAGTTCCCTTGAACTCGCCACAAGGATCATCAGCCGACATCACCTCGTACTCCGCCTCGTACAGCGCCGGACGAATATTGTCTCCCATTCCACCATCAACGCTGACATAGGTGCGGACTCCCGGAATACGTTTGATCCCACCGACGGTGTACACGGCGACACCAGCACGTCCCACGATTGAACGTCCCGGTTCAATCGTCATCCGTGGCTCATCCAACCCATACTTCCTGCACGCAGATCTCAGCGAATTCGCGATCGTCTCCGCATACTCCTCTATCGACGGCGGCAACTTCGACCTCAGGTACCCGATTGCCATGCCACCCCCAGGGCTGAACTCCTGCATATCAAGCCCATGGACATACTTCATCCGCGCCGCAAAAGCGCAAACATATTCGATCGCTTCATCATAGGGCTCCAACTCGAAAAGGGGAGAACCAAGGTGGAAGTGCAGACCTTTCACATCAAGATTCGGTTGCGACAACGCAGCATCCACCGCCTTCTCCGCATCGCCCGTCTCTATCGAGAACCCGAACTTCGAATCCAGAATCCCGGTGCTCGTCAAGCGATGAGTATGTGGATCAATGCTCGGCGACAAACGCAGATTCACTGCCTGTGTCTTGCCTAACGCTCCCGCGACCTCGTTCAACAACTCGATCTCATGGAACGAGTCGATTGTGATCCGTCCGATCCCGACATCAACCGCCTCCATCAACTCCTGCCGAGTTTTATTGTTCCCGTGAAAGTTGATCTTCTCGACCGGGAAATCCGCTGCCAGCGCAAATGCCAACTCGCCGCCAGTGACGACATCGATGTGCAATCCCTCGTCCTCGATCACCTTCAATACCGCCGGATTCGAGAACGCTTTAGTCGAGTACTCGATGTCGGTTTCTGGGTAGAACTGCCTGAAATTCTCCACGAACTCGCGGCACATCCACCGAATCGTCGCCTCATCGTAGATGTAAAGCGGACTGCCAAACTCCTCCACGATCCCGCGCACATCCCGACCTTGGATCGCCAAACGACCATCACTGTTCAGGGAAGCGGAGATTGGGAGCACATCGGCGAGAGGGAGATCGTTCATGGCGAGAGTTTTGGCTTGGCGACAACGCGGTTCACGGCAGGTTATGTAATCCATTTTGAGTTCACCCACCTGCAACGTCAAGGAAACCCCGAAAACTACCATTGATTAAAGCGCGCGAACTCGAACCCGAATCGCGTCAATCGAATGAAACTGACACCTCCAGCATGAGTGAAAAAGTCCCACGGCTAACCGAACTCGCCAGCTGCGCTGGTTGAGCCGGAAAGCTGAGCCAAGGCGAACTCGCCCAGGTATTGGGCGGGCTGATCGACGGAGCCGCGTCAGACCCCGATCTGCTCGTAGGCTTCGAAAACGGTGACGATGCCGCAGTCTACCGTCTAAACGAACACGTCGCACTCGTTCTCACCGTCGACTTCTTCGCTCCAATCGTCGACGATCCATTCACCTACGGTGCAATCGCCGCCGCAAACGCAATGTCCGACGTATACGCCGTCGGAGGCCGACCCATCACCGCGCTAAACATCGCCGCCTTCCCTCGCACCCTCCCATCGGACATCCCCGCTGAAATCCTGCGAGGAGGAGCATCCAAAGTCGCAGAAGCGGGCGCACTCATCGTCGGTGGCCACACCGTAGACGACACCGAACCAAAATACGGCCTATCTGTTGTCGGCGTAATCGAACCAGGCCACCAAGTCCAAAACTCAACCGCCAAACCCGGTGACGTCCTAGTCCTCACCAAACCCTTGGGAACAGGCGTAATCACCACCGCCCTCAAAAACGGTAAGAAACTCGGAGAAGCCCTAGACACCGCCATTAATTCAATGCTCCGCCTAAACCGACACGCCGCCGAAGCCATGGTTACCGCGAGCGTCAACGCCGCAACCGACATCACGGGCTTCGGCATCATAGGCCACCTAATGACCATGATGAAGGTCAGCAACACCACCGCACACATCCGTCGTTCAGCACTTCCCATCCTCCCCGGCGTCATCGAACTCCTCAACGACGGCATCGCCCCCGGCGGCACCCACCGCAACATCGAATCATGTGCCGACAGCGTCACGTGGCATGAATCTCTCACCGAAATCGACAAACTCCTGATGTGTGACCCTCAAACCTCCGGCGGCCTGCTGATCTCAATACCTGAGGACAGAGCAGACCTTCTCATCACCGATCTGAATTCCCGAGGCGTTACTGGCACCATCGTCGGTGAAATCACCGGGTCCGACGGCAAGGCCGTCCAAGTCAATCCCTAACGGGACTGATCCCAGAGCCGCTCTCTCTCCTCGGCAGGCAACTCGGCAATCGCCGTCCCTCCTGCCATCTCCTCCGCCCTCAACACACGCTCCCGCAACTCAGAACTCACCTTCAACAACGCCGTCTCCGCATCAACCCCATGCGCCTGAACCGACCGCACCGCAGCAGCCAAAAACTCCCCCGCCCTCAACTCAACGTCACTATCAGACTCCCCATCTACACGTCCCACAAATCCATCCGAAACCGACTCCGAGCCGATATCCAGCCCCGCACGCATCGCCCGTCGCTGCAAAACCGCCGACTGCGCTAATGCCGGCAGAGACTTAGGAATCGAAGCCACTATCGACCTTACCCCGCCCGCCTCCTCACGCTTGATCCGCTCCCATCTATCCATAACGTCCTCGCCGGTGTCGAGTTTCCTAGCATCACCAAACACATGCGGATGCCTCCTTATCAGCTTCTCCGCAACCTTCTTACACACCGAATCCGCATCAAAATCCCCAGCTCGGCGAGCAATATCCGCATGAAATACGACCTGTATCAACAGATCCCCAAGCTCCTCCTCTAAACCCTCAGCATCCCCCTTCTCTATAGCATCCAACGTCTCATACGCCTCTTCAAGCAAGTTCGGCCTCAACGACTGATGTGTTTGCTCTGCATCCCAAGGGCAACCACCTGGACCCCTCAATGTTCTCACCGTCTCAACCAAGTGTTGATACGCGCAACACACACCACTAGCATCTCTAACTTCACTTGTCATCCGTCACCTGCTCCGTTGTCGACAGTTCTCTCAGGTAGTATTCTCTAGTCATGATTTCGGAGATTAGGAATGCGCGCGCATTGCTCCGCTATGTAGACCGCGAAGCCGCTATCTGGGTCATTGCCCTGATCGTCCTCGCACTCGGCAACCCTGAGTCCGATTTCCACTTCACGATATTCTGGCCATACTACGTCTGGGGAATCCAAAGCCCCGGCTACGGACTAGGCCACTCGATATCGTATCTCTTCCGAGGCGACGTAATCTCATCCTTCGAAACCCACATCTTAGGCATTCCCGCAGTAGCAATCCTCATCTGGCGAATCACCACTCTACAAACGAAGCTATTCAAGCTGAATAGGAGCAAAACATCATGGCAAACGTAATGGAAATCCTGCCCGAGATTCCTGCCGGCGAGCAAGTCGCGATCTCCGGGATCGTAAACGGAATATCAGACGAAAACACGCAACAGTTCGCAATGGCGTACCGAGCGCAACGCAAAGACGAAAACACGATACTTCTGCTCACACTTGTCGGGTTCGTCGCCGTCGCGGGCGTGCAACGATTCTTCCTCGGACAGATCGGCATGGGTTTCCTTTACCTGCTGACCGCCGGATTGTGCTTCATCGGAACCATAATCGATGTCGTCAATCACAAGAAACTCACCTACGAGCACAACGCGAAGATCGCCAATGAGATCTCGATGAACTTAAGCCCCGGCGGCTCGTATAGAACGCTCTGAACACGGCATCAAACCTGTAATCGCTTTGCCTCTGAATGAGTTTGACTCGCAGGTTTAGAACACCCGATACTTCCGGTTGGGCGGTACTGGTCCTCGGCATCATCTTCGCCGCCTGCCTCCCCATCTTCATCATCGCCATCAACGTCGGATACATCACACACTCCGACTGGCTATATACCTACAACTGGTGGCGCAACGGCATCCCAGACCGAACCGGCCTGCCCATCCAAGAACTAGACTCCGCCGCCGACCAGATCAAAGACTACTTCCAAAACGACGCCGAACGACTCGACGTCAGAGTCAACACATCCCGCGGCACCGCCAGCCTGTTCGAAGAGCGCGAAATCCTCCACATGATCGACGTGAAGGACCTGATGCAAATCGTCTCTGCAGTCTCCATCTGGACCGGCATAATCCTAGCCTTAACCGCCGCCACCGGTCTAGCCATCCGCCGCCACCAATTCTGGTTATCCCTCTCCAGATGGCTAAGATACACCGCCCTCATCTGGGGCATCGCCATCGCCGCAATCCTAATCATCGCCGTCATCGACTTCACATGGATCTTCACCCAGTTCCACCTCCTCAGCTTCGCCAACGACCTCTGGCAGCTAGACCCCTTCCGCCACTATCTGCTCCTCCTATTCCCCGAACGCTTCTTCCTAGAAGCCACCCTCTTCATCGCCCTCCTGACCATCATCGAATTCATCGGCCTATACGTCGGCTCTCGATTAATGGAAATCCGCTTCTCAAACCCTCAGTCGTAAACGATATTCGAGACCACCTCGCACTCCGGATCCTTACCCAATATCAACTCGCGCCCGTCAAGAAATCCCAACTCCACCAAAAACACCTGCCCAACTACCTTAGCCCCCTGCCCCTCGACCAGCTCCGCCGCCGCAACCGCCGTCCCTCCAGTTGCCAACAAGTCATCAATAATCACCACCCGCTGACCCTCCGACAACGCATCCGACCGAACCTCAACCGTCGACGCCTCCGAATACTCCAACGAGTACTCCTTCTGAACAGTCGGAGGCGGCAACTTCCCACGTTTCCTCACTAACACCAACGGCAACCCCAACCGATCCACCACCGGCGACGCGAAGATAAACCCCCTCGCATCAATCGCCGTAACCGCATCCGGGGCCAACTCCTCGACCCGTGCCGCAAACCAATCGATCGCCGCACGAAACGCCCGAGGCTCAGCCATCAACGGCGTCAAATCCTTGAACTGAATCCCCGGCTGCGGATAGTCCGGAACATTCCGCACCCATTCCTTCAGGTCCACACTCATTGCCCGTAAATCTCCGTCTCAGGATAAAAATCGCTCCACGCAAACCAGAACACATTCACCGCATGAACAGGACTCAATCGCGTACCCTGATAGTCCCCGCTCCACGCCTGACCATTCAACGGCAACCACTGCGAACCCGACGCCTCATCCACCATCCACCTCTTCGCCACGCCATCGACCTCATCCTCGACCATCAACGAAAACTCCAAAACTTCCTCATCCACAACCCTTGAATACGCCAACGCCGTAGTCGTCTGAGAATCGTAGTAAATCACCACCGACTCCCCATTCACCTCAGTATTCACAACCTCCGCCTCCTGCAACGCAACGTGCGGAAACGCTACCGCACCATCATCAAATCCCAACCCAAGCACCAGCTCCTTCCCATACAACCGCTCATCCCGGTTCGTCTCCCCGATCACGCCCGCATCTCCGCGCATGTAGTACGTCGTGTACGGATCAACGCTCGACTGGCCCTTCAACAACGCCTTAGTCTCCGGGAACCTCGCCTTCCACTCAGCCCAAGTAGTCAACACCAACGGCACATTCTCCAGCTTCACACCCTTGAACTCGCCATCGATACCCTCCGAGAGAAAATGACTCCATAGCGAACGCGTCTGCCGGTCGTACATGATCAACGCATTCATCGTCAGCTTCCCCGACACTCCGAACGTTAGCTCTTGCCCGTTCACAACTCTGGAATACCCGATCCCAGTGAAGCAGAGCGGTCACCAAGTAACCGCGATCGGTTTACCCCCCACAACATCATTCACAATCTCATGGCTGCTCAGCAACGGCACCGAATACGCCCGAGCATCACCATCTATCTCGACGCCAAGCACCAACTCGTGGTCCTTGTAAAACATGCTCGCCTTCTCAAGATCAGGGAAGAAGCCAGGATTGTCTATCGCCGGAATCGCATCAAACGGCAACAACGTCACAACATCCAGATCCCGCTCAGGAGCCACCTCCGCAACAGGCGCTTCTGTTGCCGCCGGAGCTTCCGTAGGCTCTGGCGCAGTCGTCGCTGTTGGCACCTCAGGCTCTGACGTCGGAGTATCCAGTGGGGGAGAGACACTCGTGGCAGTTGGCTCCATCTCCCGTGCTACAGTAGCAACCCCCGCATCATCACTCCCACATGCCACTACGACAACCGCAAGCACACCAACGACCAACGCAATTCGAACTTTGCGGAAGGCATTCATTTCTCTACATTTCCACAGCCGCGCCCTGCGCCTTCCCACAACCGCCATCCACACACCTTGCAGTCCCGCCGCTGTGATTATGATACGCATTACAGACACTCCAAGGATTGCCGCAACACCACATCCAACTCTTTCCAGAGGCACAACATCCACCTCACACGCATAAAACTCAGCGGTTTCCGCAACCACGTCGACACCGATATCAACCTCTCACCCGGCCTCGTCGTCTTCACCGGCGCTAACGGACACGGCAAGAGCGGACTGCTCGAAGCCGTCCACATGCTTTCCGTAGGTAAATCCCTACGCGCCAGCAACGACCGCGAGATCGTCAACCACGGAATCGCTCGAGACGGCGGACACGTCCAAGCACTCGGTGTCTTCAACAGCGGACCCGAATCCGTCCGCGCACAATTCGACCTCCAAATCGCTCCGAGCACCACCGAGAACTTCAACCGCCTGAACGTCCAATCCAAAGAATGGCGAATCAACGGCGTCAAAGTCCCTCCCGTCGAATTCGTCGGACGCGCCAACGTCGTCATCTTCGAAGCCGCCGACCTACAACTCGCTTTCGGCGCCGCAACCGTCAGACGCCGTTACCTCGACATACTCATCGGACAATTCGACACCGAATACGTCCAAACTCTCCTCCGCCTGAACCGAGTCCGATCCAGCCGTAACGCCCTCCTCCGGGGAACCTTCGAAGTCCAAGACTTCGAGGAGGAGATAGCCTTCTGGGACTCCCGATTCTGCGAAGAAAGCGCAAAGATCATCCAGACCCGCAGAGAAGTCATGGAACTCCTCCAATCAAGAGCCGTTCCCGTCCATTCCGAACTCAGCGAAGGCGAAACTCTATACCTAACTTACCTGCCAAATCTAGGATCCACCGCTCGTTCCGCCGAATCAAACTCCCTCACCGGCACCGACCTCCGCAACCACATCTACACCTCTCTGATGGCATCCAAGCGCAAAGAACAATCCGCCAACCACATGGTCATCGGCCCACACCTAGACGACTTCCGCATCGACATCGCCAACGCCCCATCCCGTCGATATGCCTCACGTGGCCAAGCACGCACCGCAGCCCTCTCACTACGACTAGCCGAAGCATCCCTAGTCTCCGAATTCACAAAACGCGACCCAATAATCGCATTCGACGACGTCCTTTCCGAAATGGACAGCCGACGCAGAGCCACCATTCTAGATCGCGCCTCCCAATACGAACAAACCCTCCTAACTGTCACCGACGACGCCCTAGTCGGACGCCAAAGACTACGCAACGCCCAAAACTTCCGGGTACTCCACGGAAACGTAACCCCATTCAGGTAACCATCACTACCAAACTTTGTAAACTGCTTTCAGCAAATCCACTCACTCCCTAACCCATCCAACCGTGCCCAACCGAACCAAATACATCACCGCCGACCGAGTAGCAAACTTCCAAATGAACGGTTGGATCCACAACGCTGCCGTCCGCATCGTCGAAAACAAAATCGACGACACCCTCCCCATCGACCAACTCCCATCAGACGCCGCCGATAACTCAGAAATCATCCACCTCGGCGATGTCTCCCTCATCCCCGGCCTAGTCGACGCCCACTGCCACATGCACTGCAGCGCCACCGCCGACGCCCAAGCTCTCGCTCTCGCCGAAAAAGACGACATCCAGCGCCTAACCATGCGCGCTGTCTCCGCAATGCGAAAAGCCGTCCTCGCAGGAACAACCACCGTCCGAGACATCGGCTCACGAAACGAAGTCGCATTCCCCATCAAACAAGCCATCAAAGACGGCGCAATCCCCGGCCCCCGCCTTCTCGTCACCGGCACCCCGATCACCATCACCGCTGGCCACTGCTGGTTTTTCGGGACCCAGGCCGACACCGCCGACGAAGTCGCCAAAGCCGTCCGAAACCAGATCCGACAAGGCGCCGACGCCATCAAAGTCATGTCCACCGGCGGAATGTTCACACCCACCGCCAATCCTCGCCAACCTCAATATCCCGCAGAAACATTAGCCGTCGCCGTCCGAGAAGCCGCCAGATCCGGCATCACCGTCGCCGCACACTGTCTGTCTGCCGATGGAGTCAAGAACTGCGTCGAGGCGAATGTGCACAACCTGATCCACGCCCGGTGGTACTCGCAAGACCCGTCCAAGGGATTGGAGTTCGACTTAGACACCGCGAAGCGCATGGCAGACCAAGGCCAATGGGTAGACCCCACTATCGGCCATGGAATGCTCGGTGAAGAAGCAACCGCCAGAGGCGAAGCACCTCCAAGATCGGTGCATTGGTCAGTAGCTAGTTCGGATGTCGACAACGAGGAACATTACGAAACCCTGAACCAGATGCGAGACCTAGGCGCACGGTTCACCAATGGGCTCGACATGGGCATGGCGCACGGCACACACGACCGCTCAGCCGCAAACGCATGGGCCGCCGTGGAACTCCTAGGTTGGGACAATTGGGACGCCCTCAGAATGGCAACCATCGACACCGCCGAAGCCCTAGGCCTAGACAACCAAATCGGCTCCATAACCCCCGGCAAAACCGCCGACCTAGCCGCCTTCAACGGAAACCCCGCCAAAAACATCCGCGACATGGACCGAGCATCCACCGTAATCCAAAACGGAAACATCATCAAACTCAACAACGTCGCATTGGTGTGAACAAACCTAGGGTTCCCCCACTCGTGGGGGAAATGTCCGAAGGACAAAGGGGGATGCCCATCCAACTGCCACATCTGAGCCTATACAAAGGCTTAGTGTGTCGTCAGGATAGTTGCCTCTCATAGCTTGGCAGAAGCTAAAATATGTGGTAACAAGGGTTAAGCGAAAGTTCGAAGTCAGACGAGACCAATGGCCACTGAACAACAAGATGTCGCCGCTGTGTTGGAGCAATTCGAGAAAGACCGCCGCTACATCGAATCGCACTGGGATGAGTTACTAGATCAACACCTAGGTCGGTGGGTTGTTGTGTATGGAGAAGAGTTGGTGGGAGAAGGTGCAACGTTACCCGACGCGCTTGATGAGGCACGACCGAAGTGCGCCATCGAAAATGCCGCAGTTGAGTTCATTACGGACGAACCCCGCAACATGCTTCTGTGAGTCAGATCAACGGAAGATTTCGGGAGCAGGAACCCCTCCCGTCACCGTTGGTCACAGCCGTCGTTGAGATCCCGAATCTGGGCGTCTCAGCATCTGTGGAGTTCTTGGTCGATACAGGCGCAGCGCGAACGGTAATCCACCCTGGGGATGTGCTCAAGTTTGGGATTGACATCGTAACCTACGCCGCTCATGCATGTCCCCGTACCTTTTCCGGCGTTGGCGGCGAAGCCTCCTATGGCGTTGAAGATGCGATACTGCATTTCAAGAACGTCAAGGCCAACCTCCGCACCTTTATCGGTCCACTGGATCCATGTCAGTTTGATTTCGCTTTGAACAAGAACGTCCCATCGCTCTTAGGTCGTGATTTTCTCAATCAAGGACGATTGATCGTAGACTACGAGAACAACGAACTCTCTTTCGAGATGCGTCCAGCTATATAAGCAACTCGAAACGCGACGGAATTGACTGTTTGCGCGGTAACGTCAGTTTGGCGCCACCGCCACCGCCGGTATCGTCGCCAGTATCTTGATCGACGTCCTAAACAGCTGATTTATCACCCTTCGATCTTTCCTTTTTCTCGGGAGCGCGACTAACAATCGCCTTTTATGATTCTCAATCGAAATGATCATCGACGCCCTAACCCATATCCTCCCTCCTTACTTCAACGAACACCGCGACGAAGCTCTCGCCAGCGACCGCACATTCGCCGAACTCTTCGCCAACCCCAAAGCCCGTATCGTCCAGGCCGAACACCTCCTCGAAGAGATGGAACGTTCGGAGGTCGACCGATCCGTAATCGCCGGATTCGGATGGACCGACCAAGAGTTAGCCAAACGCTCCAACGACTACCTCTTGGAATGTGCCTCCAAACATCCCGACATCCTCATTCCCCTCTGCAGCGTCAATCCCTTATGGCCCAATGACGCCGCACCCAGAGAAGCCGAACGCTGCCTGAACTTCGGCGCACGAGGCATCGGCGAACTACACGCCGACACTCAAGGTTGGGTCGATCTTCCTTACAACTGCCTAGACGACATAATGTCCGTCGCCCGACAATACGTCGAAAACCGCAACAAAATCGCATTCGTCGTAGTCCACGGCTCAGAACCCCTCGGACATACATACCCCGGCAAAGGCACAATGACCCCTGACCGCCTACTCCAACTCGCCGCCAGATTCCCCGACAATTCCTTCATCTTCTCCCACTTCGGCGGCGGACTACCCATCTACGAACACATGCCCGAAGTCAAACCAGCCCTCGCCAACGTCGCATTCGACACCGCCGCCGCCCCATTCCTCTACAACTCCGACATCTACTCCACAATCGAAAGCCTAGTCGGTGGAACCCGCATCTTCTTCGCCAGCGACTTCCCTCTAATCACCCAACGCCGCGCGCTTGAACACCTCCGAAACTCCGAACTGACCCTATACAGGCAGAAGATGATCTTGGAGGTCGCCGGTCAGTTGTATGATTTCTCTCGTTCTCCAAATACCCGACTCTGACCCCAATCGAACCAAGGACTCCCACACCTATGGCACTCCTCCTAAACCGATCCGATGTCCAGCAAGTCTTGACGATGGGCAAGGCCATCGACGCCGTCGAGGCCGCTTTCGGCGAACTCGCTAACGAAACCGCCGAAATGCCTCCCCGAACCGTCATGATCGACCCCGCAGTCGGCGGATGGATCGCATACATGCCCGCATACATCAAGACCAGCGGATCTCTAGGCATCAAAGCAGTAACCGTATACAAAGACAACCCAGCCAAATTCGACCTCCCAACAACCATCGGCACCATCCTCGTACAAGACAACAAGACCGGCGAAGTCGTCGCCGCAATGGACGGTGGATACCTCACCGCTGTCCGAACCGGTGCCGTCTCCGGCGTCGCCACCCGACACATGGCCAGACCCGACTCCAAAGTCGGTGGCGTCCTCGGCGCAGGCGTTCAAGCCCGACAGCAAGCCATCGCCATCGCCGAAGCATCAAACATCGAAACAATCCTCACCTTCTCACTAGACGACGAAGAATCACGCCGAGAATTCGCCGAATGGGTAGCCGACCAGACCGGCATCGAAACCCGACTCGCCGAAAGCGGCGAAGCACTATGCCGAGAGTCCGACATCGTAGCCCTAGCAACCACCGCCGCAAACCCCATCGTCAGCGCAGACTGGTGGAAACCCGGAGCACACATCAACGCCATCGGGTCACACGCCCCCGGTGTCCGAGAACTCGACACCGCAACTATCCAACAAGCCCGGATCATCTGCGACCAGCTAGAAGCTTGCAAAGCCGAAGCCGGAGACCTCCAAATACCCGTTGAAGACGGCGACTACTCATGGTCAGACATCGCAGGAAACCTAGGCGACGTAGTAAACGGCACAACCCCAGGCCGAACCTCCAACACCGAAGTAACCCTCTTCAAATCCGTAGGCCTAGCAATCCAAGACATCTCTTGCGCAACCCTCGTATACAACGAAGCCCAAGCCAACAAAATAGGCCAAAACTTCAACTTCTCCGCATAACCCCTTCGAGAACTAACAAGGGGAGCGGAAACCCCGTAGGGGCCGTTCGAGAACGGCCCGGGGGAGGGGCTGCGAAGGAAGCGAAGCGCCCTTCGCAGAGTGAGGGACGGGTCTGACCCGCACAGTGCAGGCGCATTCCTGGCTCCGGGTAAATGCCAGAGGAGCAGTTAGGAATCCCAGCAAATATCATTGACTCCCGCAAGGGAGACAAAATGACCGCCAACGACAATCACAACGTAACCATCCACGACATCCGCACCATCATGACCGAACCGGACAATATCCGGCTCGTAATCGTCAAAATAGAAACCTCCGAACCCGGACTCTACGGCGTCGGATGCGCAACCTTCACCCAGCGACCATCGACCGTCAAAGCCGCCGTCGACGACTACCTCAAACCCTTCCTCATCGGACGAAACGTCGCCGACATCGAAGACATCTGGCAGTCCTCATACGTCTCCTCATACTGGCGCAACGGCCCCGTCCTCAACAACGCCCTCTCCGGCGTAGACCAAGCCCTCTGGGACATCAAAGGCAAGATGGCCGGAATGCCCGTCTACGACCTCCTCGGCGGACGAGCGCGCGAAGCCGCACCTGTATACGTCCACGCAAGCGGCGCAAACAAAGAAGATACCGCCGACCGCATGGCCGAACACATGGAAAACGGCTTCCACCACATCCGAGTCCAAGCCGCAACAACCGGCTACTCCTCATACGGCTCCCACGGAGCATCCGGCGACGGATCAATCAACGCCCGCAACGTCTCGCAAGGCCCCATCGCCGCAACCACTTGGACCCGCGAATACGATCCCAGCCAGCTCTACGCCCACCCCGGCGGCGTCTTCGAACCCAAACCCTACATCCGAGGCGCACTTGAACTCTTCGAACACATCCGCAACCGCTTCGGATACGGCATCGAAATCCTCCACGACGTCCACGAGCGAATCCCCCCGATCCTCGGCGTCTGGTTCGCAAAAGAGGTCGAGCAGTACCAGCTCTTCTTCCTCGAAGACCTCTTCAGCCCCGAAGACAACGAATACTTCCGCATGGTCCGCCAGCAGTGCTCAACCCCCATCGCCATGGGGGAACTCTGGAACAGCCCCCACGAGATCATCCCCATGATCAAGGACCGCCTCGTCGACTTCCTCCGCATGCACATGTCACAGATCGGCGGCATCACCCCCGGCAAGAAATTCGCCGCAATGGGCGAACTCTTCAGCGTCCGAACCGCATGGCACGGCCCGGGCGACACATCACCAGTCGGACACGCCGCAAACCTCATGCTCGACATCAACTGCCACAACTTCGGCATCCAGGAATACGCAATCCCCGGAGCTAACACCAGAGAGATGTTCCCCGGCTTCCCCGAAGTCCGAGACGGAATGATGTGGCCAAACGGAAAACCAGGCCTCGGCATCGACATCGACGAAGAGATGGCCGCCAAATTCCCCTTCAAAGAACGCGCCTTCGGCGGTGCATGGGACACCGTCCGCAGGGCCGACGGAAGCATGGTCAAACCCTGATACGTCATTCCGGCGAAGGCCGGAATCCACAACCATGGACCAAGAAATCCGCCAAGAAGAAACCGGCCTTCGCCGACACATCCTCGCGCGCATGCCCGCCTACCTCGCAACGGCAATCGGCGGAGCGGTAGCCATGGGAGTCAACGCACCCCTGCGATCCCCCGACGACCTCATCGCCAACACTGGCAGCGTAGCCATCATCTCCGTCTTCGGAGCCCTGCTATACGGCATGATCTGGGCCCGCTTATCCGGCGAAATCCAGCAACGCTCCCGAACCTTCAACATCATCATCACCATCCTCCTCGTCCTCGTGGTCGCCGTCGCATGGGTCGCCGAATACATCGGAGAGTTCACCAACACCATCCGCTACGTCATACCCCTCGCCGGCATCGTCACCATCTCCGCCAGCGTCCTCACCCCCATCATCGAACGCTGGAAAAACAACACCAACCTCATCTGGTTCGCCATCATCCTCACCGTCACCATGCTCGCCGCGGGCTACATCCTCACCGTCAACGAGTTCGGATTCAATCCCGAACCTCCGAGCCTCTCCCTTCCTCCGCCGCCTGCTTGATTCTTCCCGTTGAATTTATAGGGCAGGATAATTATTGATTCTTGCCAATTTAGCGAAAAATAGAATCTATAGGAGCGTGAGCAACTATCTAAAGGCGAGCCCTGCCAATGCGGCATCTCTGACTATTACTGCGGTAAGTTTAGTTACGTTGCTTTTGTCATCCATTTCATGCGGACTGCTGGATAATGGCGATGGAAATGTCAAGGTCGGAACGGTGATGCCGGTAAGCGGTGACCTCTCGACACTGGGTCCGGCGGCGCAAACTTCGATGAGTCTCGCGTTCGATCTGATCAACGAAGCAGGAGGCGTCAACGGTTCGCAGATCGAGGTCTTGCATCGCGACAGCGGAACCAACGCGACGCTCGGTGCAGATGCTGCGAGCGGATTGGTGAACGTCAACCACGCCAACTTCATCATGGCTGCCCACGCGTCGCCCGTAACGATCGCCATAGCGGAATCGGTAACGATCCCGAACGGAGTATTGCAGATCTCTCCGGGTTCGTCATCAAAGGCAATATCCGCGCTGGACGACAACGATATGGTTTTCCGCACGCGGGTGAACGACGGTATCAAGGCGCAGGCCTTGGCGAAGTTGGCGCAAGCCATCGGTTACAAGCGAGTGGCTACCACTTATGTAAACAACGCGTATGGCGAGAGCCTGAACGAGTCATTCGTCGAGAACTTCGAGGCCGTTGGCGGTATCGTTTCAGCCGCGGTGCCCCACGAGCTGGGACAGGCGAGTTACATCTCGGAACTGCGAGACGCGTCGGAAGACGCCCCCGAGGTTTTGATCACGATCGCCTATCCCGACTCCGGAACAACATTGCTGCGCGAGGCTGCCGAGGGCGGCTACTTCGACGAGTTCATATTCGTCGATCAGACAAAGTCGCAGTCAATGTTCGACACGATCGGAGGGAATCATTTCGATGGTTCATTCGGCCTCGCTCCCGGCAGTCCTGAAACACCTGCGGTTAGAGCATTCCGCCAAGTCTATTCAGAACGGACCGGCAACGACCCTACTGCCCAAGTAATAGCCGAGGCATTCGATGCGGCAATTGTTCTTGCTCTAGCGATTGAGCAAGCGGATACCGATGATCCAGTAGCCGTGCGCGACGAGTTGCGGTCAGTCGCCAACCCGCCCGGCGAGGTGGTGGGCCCGGGAGACATACCCAGAGCGCTGGAACTGGTTAGAGAAGGTAAGGACATCAACTACGAGGGCGCCGCGGGCTCAATCGACTTCGACGAGAACGGCGACGTGATGAGCTCGATGCGGGTGTGGCAGATGGTAGACGGAACGATCCAAGACACGGATATCTTCGCATTGCCTGGCGACGATATCGATTTGTCATCAGTCAAATAACTGGAGTAAACAAAACATGCGACTAGAAATGACCAAATCAGGCGGCGGCAGGCGGGGTTTCCCGGGGTTACTGTCAACAGCGTTGTTGTCAGTGATTGTGTTGCTTGTCTCGACCATCGGCTATGCCTGTTTCTTGGTAGACGAATCTGGCGGTGGTGATACCACGATAGGTACGATTTTGCCGGTCAGCGGCGACCTCTCCACGCTTGGTCCGGGAATGCAGAAGTCTGTTGATTTAGCCTTCGATCTGGTCAACGAGGCAGGCGGTGTGAACGGAGGCGACATATCGGCGATTCACCGTGACAGCGGCACCAGCGAACAGGCGGGCACCGACGCTGCAAGCGGTCTCGTGAATGTGGACGGCGTCAACATCGTTCTCGGCGCCGTCTCTTCTGGTGTGACCATAGCGATCGCGGAATCGGTAACCATTCCTAGTGGCGTGCTCCACATCTCGCCGGCATCGTCATCAAACGCGATTACTGCCTTAGCAGACGACGACATGGTCTTCCGCACCCGTGTAAACGACGCCGTCAAAAGCCAAGTCCTCGCGGAACTCGCCGTAGCCGCGGGGTACCAACGCGTCTCAACCACCTACGTAAACAATGCCTACGGCGCCAGCCTTAACGAATCCTTCATAGAAGCCTTCGAAGGCATGGGCGGTACCGTTACGGCTGCCGTCTCTCACGAACTCGGTCAAGCCAGCTATCTGTCAGAAATTCGCGACTCGGCTGAAGACTCTCCAGAAGTTCTGCTGACAATCGCCTATCCCGACTCTGGTCAGATCCTGTTGCGGGAAGCGGCGGAAGGTGAATACTACGACGACTTCATGTTCGTCGACGTGACACGAAGCCAAACCATGTTCGATGCCATCGGCGGCAATTACTTCGAAGGCGATTTCGGCGTCTCACCCGGCGCTCCGGATTCACCGGGGGTTCAAGCCTTCAGGCAGCTGTACTCGGAACGCACTGACGGAGACCCATCGGCATCTTTGATAACAGAAGCCTTCGATGCGGCTGCGGTTCTGGCTCTGGCCATCGAAAAGGCCGGCAGCGACGACCCTGTTGCGGTGCGCGACGCGCTCCGTTCGGTAGCCAATCCTCCGGGCGAAGTAGTAGGACCCGGTGACATTGCAAGAGCGCTAGAGCTTGTGCGAGATGGCGAGGATATCAACTATGTCGGTGCATCCGGCGACGTCGACTTCGATGAATTCGGGAACGTGGTCAGTTCGATGCGCGTGTGGTATGTCGAAAACAACACCATTGTCGACAGCGACATCTATGCGTTGCCGGGGGATCAGATCGATCTCTCGTCTATACGGTAAATCTCTATTAGTTCTACCGAGTCGCACAACGCATTGGTTGGAGGTTGGCGACGATGCCAATAGAATCTGGATTATGGATAAAACTCCACCAGAGCGTCATCCCGCCAGAGAATGATTGAGTGTCCAGAACCACCGTCCATAGAAAGATCGATGCACCCGCAGATTTCGTGTTCCGCACGGTAGCCGAGATCGACAACTATTCCAAAGCGATCCCTCACATCGTCAATGTTGAGTTTCTTTCTGACGTCAGGAGAGGAGTCGGCTCACGTTTCCGTGAGACACGTTTGATGATGGGACGAGAAGCATCGACGATCTTGGAAGTCACGGAGTACGTGGAGAACGAGCGGGTGAGGCTGGTATCGGACGAAGGTGGAACGATATGGGACTCGGTATTCACGGTGAGTCCGGTTGATGGTGGCACTGAGTTAATGCTGGTGATGGATGCCGCGCCCTACACGTTCAAGTCAAGGATTCTCGTGCCCATTATGAAGTTCGTAATCAGAATGGGTCTGGTTAAAGACATGGATGCCGTAAAGGAATACTGCGAAAGCAGTTGAAATGGCGAGTTCGATCGCCGAAGAAAGGGAATAGACGTATGCACGAAATGCATGCACTGAAATCCTACGCCGCTGTTCGATTGTCTGGAGTGTTTGTTCTGTTGCTCATCGCTGCTTTGAGCATTAGCATCGCGGTAGCCTCATGTAGCGCCGACGAACCAACGCCGACATCGGTACCCGCTGCGCCGACCGCTACTCCGGTCCCACCGACTGAGGTCCCTCCGACCGAGAGGCCAGCGCCTGCACCAGAAGAGGCGATGGAACCAACTGGCGACCCGATCAAGATCGGAACGTTGATCGACGTCACAGGTGATTTGGCTGCGTTCGGTCCCCCCATCGTTCTCGCTACAGACCTTGCAGCACTGCTGATCAACGAGGCAGGCGGCATTGATGGGCGTCCGATTGAGATGGTGCACCGCGATAGCGGTACCAGCCCTCAGATAGCGACAGATGCTGCCAGCGCGTTGGTCAACGTGGATGGCGTGGAAGCCATCGTAGGCTCGCTCTCATCAGGCGTGACTTTGGCCGTTGCGGAGTCTGTGACCATTCCGAACGGTGCTGTTCTCGTGTCTCCCGCATCAACATCGCCCGCGATCACCAACCTTGACGACGGTGACACGGTATTCCGCACCACAGTCTCCGATGCGTTGCAAGGAGTTATCGCTGCGCAACTCGCCAATCAGCTCGGTTACGAAAACGTCGCGACCCTCTACATCAACAACGCCTACGGCGAAGGTCTTTCGAATGTCTTCCAAGAGAACTTCGAGAGCCAAGGGGGTACAGTTTCCGCGGCCGTGCCCATCGAAGGTGGGCAAGCCAGCTACGCGTCGGAGCTGCGCCAAGCCTCGCAGGGCGATGCAGAAGTCTTGATGGCCTTGTCATACCCCGAGACGGCAGGTGTCTATCTTCGCGAGGCAGTTGAGGGTCAATACTTCGACGACTTCATGTTTGTGGACGGTACCAAGAACCAAGAGATGTTCGACAATCTCGGCGCGGACAACTTTGAGGGCAACTACGGGACGGCACCCGGTGCGCCGGGAACTCCGACGCAAGAGGCTTTCAAGAGTCTCTACTCCTCGAAGCTGGACGGCGATCCGTCAGACCTGTTCATTTCCGAGGCGTTTGACGCTGCGGCCATCCTCGCGCTTGCAATCGCCGAGGCCGGCTCGGAAGATGGAGATGACATCAAGGCAGCGATGCGCGAAGTCGCCAACGCGCCGGGCGAGAAGGTCGGTCCCGGTGACCTGGCACGAGCATTGGAGTTGATCAGCCAAGGTCAAGATATCGACTACGTCGGTGCCGCAGGGGATCAAGACTTTGACGAGAACGGTGATGTGCAGAACACCATCGAGGTCTGGAAGATCGAAGGCGGTCAGATAACCTCCACCGGCATCTTTGCGCGCCCAGGCGATTCGATCGACATCGAGGCTGGCTCGATGATGATGGACGAGCCATCTGGAGAACCCATCGAGATCGGGACTTTGATTGACGCGACTGGTGATCTTGCGGTTTTCGGCCCACCAATCGTCCTTGCAACCGATTTAGCCGCGTTGCTCATCAATGAAGCAGGCGGTATCGATGGTCGTCCGATAGAGATGATCCACCGCGATAGCGGGACTAGCCCTCAGATAGCGACCGACGCGGCGAGCGCGCTCGTCAACATAGATGGTGTCGAAGCCATCGTCGGATCGCTCTCATCCGGCGTTTCGTTGGCGGTTGCCGAGTCGGTCACGATACCGAATGGCGCGGTCTTGGTGTCTCCGGCATCAACATCGCCCGCGATCTCCAATCTTGACGATAACGACTTGGTGTTCCGCACCACGGTCTCAGATGCTCTGCAAGGCGTAATCCTTGCAAACGTCGCGTCGCAACTCGGATACGACAACGTTGCGACCCTCTACATCAACAACGCTTATGGCGAGGGGCTGTCAACTGTGTTTTCGGACACGTTTGAGGAACTTGGCGGGACCGTGTCCGCTACGGTTCCGATCGAAGGTGGTCAAGCGAGTTACTCTTCCGAGTTGCGCCAAGCTTCCCAAGGTGGAGCCACGGTTTTGATCGCGATGTCTTACCCCGAGACGGCAGGTGTCTACCTGCGTGAAGCGGTCGAGGGTCAGTTCTTCGATGAGTTCATGTTCGTCGACGGCACGAAGAACCAAGAGATGTTCGACGGCCTCGGTGCTGAGAACTTTGAGGGTAGTTACGGAACCGCCCCGGGTGCCCCTGGCACTCCTTCGCAAGAGACGTTCAAAGAGCTCTACGCTTCGAAGCTGGGCGGCGATCCTTCGGACATCTTCATCTCCGAGGCGTTCGATGCAGCAGCGATCCTCGCGCTTGCAATCGCCGAGGCCGGTTCGGAAGACGGCGATGACATCAAGGCGGCGATGCGAAAGGTCGCCAATGCTCCGGGTGAGAAGGTCGGACCTGGCGATCTCGGCAGAGCGGTGGAACTCATCAGTCAAGGTCAGGATATCGACTACGTCGGTGCGGCTGGAGAGCAGGAGTTCGACGGCAACGGCGACGTGTTGAACACGATCGAGATCTGGAAGATCGAAGGTGGCCAGATCGCTTCTACCGGCATCTTTGTGAGTGCTGGAGACCCTGTCGACTTGGGTGCCGACTCGATGATGATGGGTGATTCGGGTTCGATGTCGCCATCAGCCAAGAGTTTCGCCGTTGGATCGGGATCAAAGGGACTGTTCAAGGTCGGCGAGAACTTGCGCGGCGCTGACATCATCGTTTCGTTAGAAACTGAGACGCTGAATGGGTCTGTCGATTTCGGCTCCAACAGCGCGTCGGTAGAGATCGACCTCCACACTCTTCAGAGCGACCAAGCACGTCGCGACCGCTACGTCCGTGAGCAACTGTTCCCCGGCCAACCGATGGCGACGGTCCGCTTCTCGGATCTCGGCGACATCCCCGCATCGTTCTTCGACGGCGGCGTTGAGTATGCGACCACGCTTACCGGGACCGTCAACGTCAACGGTGCCGATGCCAACCTCGCCTTCGACATCACCGCTCGCCTCGACAACGGCACTGATTTGGTGATCCTCGGCACCTCCAACTTCGTGTGGGCCGACTTCGGCATGGTGGCGCCGGTCAGCCAGATTTTCGTGGTTGAAGACGAGGTGACAGTTGAGATACTTTTGCAGACCACGCTGTCGAATTGAGCAACTGACTTCGACCAAACATCGCTTCAGAACTAAGAGCCTGATATGGAAAAGCCTCGCGCCGCGCTGTTCGATCTGGATGACACACTCCTAGATCGGTCAAGCGCGTACGAGGCAACGTATGGAGAGTTCTACTCTCTGCATCGTGAGATATCCGACAATGCGGACTTGGACGAGGAGATGGAGTTCTTCTGGTCGTTGTCGCCGCACGGGACCACAGATGCGCAGGATGCGGCGCGTCAACTCATGAAGCGCTGGCCACAGATTGAGCTGGAGCCGGTGGAGTTTGAGGCGTGGTTCTTCAACACCTTGGCTAGAAAAGCCAAGGTGATTGACGGTGCTCTCGACCTTCTTCACGCTCTCAATGATGCCCAATTCCCTTGGGCCGTAGTCACGAATGGCAAGAAGTTCCAAGTCACAAAGATGCAGCACAGCGGGCTGGTCGACGTCATCCCATTCTCAATCGTCTCCCGTCTCTTCGGAGCAGATAAACCCGACCCGCGCATTTACAACGAGGCGGTTCACCGTTTGAAGTTGTCCTATGACGGCATCGACGATATCCAACCATCCGAGATCCTATTCGTCGGCGACAACCCATACACCGACATCACGGGTGCTGCGGGAGTTGGGATGAAGACGGCTTGGGTACAGGTCAGTGAGCGGTATCCGGATGATGCTCCGAAACCGGATATGGAGATCGAGAGTGTGGTGGAGTTGAGGGAGCTGTTAGGAATCTAACAGTGTGCAATGCAGCCAATTTAGGAGTTAGGAAACCCATCATGACCGAAAGATTCTCGCAGAGACACGGGTACGGAGATACTGCTAAAGATATAGTGGTGCGTCACGACGCACCTCAAGAGTTACGTGAAGCTGTGGTTGCCATAGGTTACGAAACCTGTAAAGACGATCCAAAGTGGATGCGCGATGTGGTGTGCAAAGCCTTGCGCAAGTTGCCCAACACGGGTAATTGGTCCAGCAACGCTATTCGAGAAGAAATCTATCTTGAACTTGGTTATTGTGAATGGTACGAGGTATACGACATTGTTGAAGCGATCGAAAAGGAAGCTCGCGAGGTAGTAACGCCACAAGGTCAACCAACAAAGTTCGCGACCGAACTCAACAGATACTTCGTGCGCCAAGGCATCGGTTGGCAGTTGATAGATGGTGAAATTTCCGCGCGAGGCGATGATGCTTTTGAACTTACGCGCCAAATGGTAGACGAGGCTCTTCGAGACAAGGGTCTCGACACCTCTAGGACGGAGTTGCGAGAGGCGATTAGATCCTTATCTGTTCGCCCTAAGGCAGATGTGACAGGTGCGATACAGCATGTAATGGCAGCACTCGAATGCCTTGCGCGTGAGGTCGCAGGAAACCCCAAGCTGACTTTAGGTGAGATCATCAAGAAGAATCCAGGGATGATTCCTCCGCCACTTGACGAATCGGTTCTTAAAGCTTGGGGCTATTCGTCAGAACGGGGCCGCCACTTACGAGAAGGAAGAACACCTGACTTTGCGGAAGCTGCGTTGGTAGTGAGCATTTCGAGTGCGGTTTGCATGTACTTATCCAATAAATTGAAGTGAGGGCGTTCGCACTAAATATCGTCTTGACGCAGATCTCGTCAGGGTCGGGTACCGTGCTGATACATTTACGGATTAAGTCACCACCTAGTTAGAAAGCAGGATTGCGCGTTATGTCCTTTGGAGTTGCGGTGCTGGGCACCGGCCGCATCGGCGGCAACTACATCGATGTCGTGAAGAACACCCCCGGCGCGGATGTGAAAGTCGTCGCCGAACCTAGGGAAGACGCTGCGGCCTCTTGGCAGGATCGGCATCCCGATGTCGATTTCGTCGCCGACTATCACGACGCTCTCGAGCGTGACGATGTCGATGTCGTAATTGGGACGCTTCCCCACTGGCTGCATCACCAAGCGGCACTCGACGCAGCAGCCGCTGGCAAGCACATCTACATGGAAAAACCGACCGCGGTTTGGGCGTCGCAAGCTGAAGAAATGCTCGATGCCGCACGCGAGAATGGCGTCAAGTTGATGACCGCCCACACGCAACGGTATTACCCTGCTGTCAGGGCGATGAAGGGCGTAGTAGACAGCGGTGACCTTGGTTCCGTTCTTATGGCATACGACGTCTGGCACAAGCCTTACGGCCCGTACAACCGACCGGAATGGATGCTTGATAGGGACCGTGGCGGAGGAATGGGTCAGATGGACGGAACTCACCAGATTGATCGGTTGCTCTGGATCATTGGCTATGATGTCGCAACCGTGTCAGCGCAACAGGGACAGTTCACCTACCCCAAGTCAGAGCATCCTGCGATTAACTGCGACGACACGGGCATGTACTTCATCCGATGGAAGAGCGGTATCGTTGCTACCGTCAGTCGGATCGCTTGGGAACGTGGTGCAACTGAGTACGGAGGCGACTGGTTCTTCACAAACGGCATGGCTAGGTTCCGCCTGCCATACGGTGGCGGTGACGCGCCGGCGCTTTTCATCGCCGACACAGGTGACGGCACATGGCGCAAAGAGGAAGTCCCGCAACGCAACAGCCTCCTAGACGAGTTCACCGAGTTTATCGAGTCTCTTGAACGGGGTGAGGACGACACCCCGATTCCTCAGGTTCACGGTCTTAACGTTCTGAAGGTGTTGGAAGCAACCGAAGAATCTGCCCGCACCGGGCGCGAAGTCGTCCTTGATATGGAGTAACAGCTTATGCAACCTGCCGAACTCAAAGCGACGTTGAAGTCGGGCAAACCCGCGTTCGGTTTCATGATCTTCGCAATCGAAGGGTTGCGATGGGCGAGGATGTACGCGGGATCGACGCTCGACTACATCATCATCGATTGGGAGCACGCATCTCGGGATCGTCAGCGTCTATCGGAACTGATCGGAAGTGTTCAGGGCGCCGGCATCACCTGCATCGTGCGCACGCCGAACACCGACGACACTTATGTCGCCATGTCCCTTGACGCTGGAGCCGACGGAGTGCTCGTCCCGTATTGCGAGTCGCTCGAAGAAGTCCGCGCTTGTGCCAACAAAGTTCGATTGCATCCGCTAAAAGGGGAGTATTTCGAGCGCGCATGTCTCACCGGCGAACTGCCCAGCGAAAAGACGCGCGAGTATCTTCACAACCGCCACAAAGACCACATCTTCATCATGGGTGTCGAGTCCGAACCGGCGGTCAACCGATTGGACGAGTTGCTCGAGTGCGCTGAGATCGATGGAATTTTCGTCGGCCCTAACGATCTGACGACATCGCTCGGGATTCCCGACGAAGTTGAGAACCCGAAGTACCTGGAAGTGTTGAAGCACATCATCGACACGGGCGAGAAACACGGCGTTCCTACGATGGTTCACCAGCAGACGATGGAGGCATCGACAAAGGCGATCGAGTTGGGTGCTCGATTCGTTCTGCATTCGAGCGATGTTGGGATTTTGTTGAAGGGTGTTCAGACAGATTTCGCGCAACTTCGTGAGGTAGCTAGCGCGAAGTTTGGCGGTGTCGAAGCTCGTGAAGCAGAAGACACGCTGGAAACGATCTAGGATTCCCGGTCGAGACTCATAGACTCGACTGCTCGAAACCTTCATGACGCTTGCTTGCGTTTTAGATTCGAATATGGAGCATCGCGCCGAACGCTCCATTTGAAGCATCAAACCCAGGAACTCGCATGTCTGACACCCAATCAGTTGCTGCCGAAATCGATCCCTACCGTCTGCCAAGTTCGGTAACCCCAACGCACTACAAACTGCACCTCCGACCAGACCTAGATTCCGAAACATTCACGGGTCACGTAGACATCTCGTTAGAGACGACCGAGTCGATCTCAGAGATCATCCTGAATGTCAAAGAGGTCGAGTTGAAGTCTGCTCGTCTTACCAACACAGGCACCGAGGTTGAGGTCAGTGATTTCAAGTACGACGAGGAACTGGAACGTGTAACTCTTCTACTTGAAGACCAAGTGTCGTCTGGTTCATACAGCTTGGAGATCGATTTCGACGGCATCCTCAACCGTAAGCTGGCGGGTTTTTACATCTCGACGTTTACCGACGAATCTGGTGTCGAACGCAAGATAGCTACTACGCAGTTCGAGAGCACCGATGCCCGTCAAGCATTCCCTTGCTTCGATGAGCCAGCAATGAAGGCCTCGTTTGAGGTCTCGCTAACAGTGCCGAAGGATCTATTCGCAGCTTCGAACGGCCCGATCGTGTCCGAAGAGGTTTCGGAAGACGGAAGCGAGCGCACGGTAAAGTTCGGCACCACTATAAAGATGTCGACGTATCTGGTCGCGTTCATAGTTGGACCGTTCGAGGCGACCGAACCCGTCGATGTGGATGGCGTGCCGTTGCGGATCATTCATCCGATCGGCAAAGGACATCTCACTCCATACGCCCTCGAATCAGGTGCATTCGCGCTGAAATATTTCACCGATTACTATGGCATCCCGTACCCCGGTGAAAAGCTGGACCTAGTCGCCGTTCCCGACTTCGCTTTTGGCGCGATGGAAAACTTGGGATGTGTCACGTTCCGTGAAGTGATCCTACTAGTTGATACTGAGAAGGCGACGCAGCCGGAATTGCTCAGGATCGCGGATGTGATCGCGCATGAACTCGCTCACATGTGGTTCGGAGATCTGGTGACGATGGAGTGGTGGAACGGGATTTGGTTGAACGAGGCTTTTGCTACATTCATGGCCGCGATGTGTACGGACGCCTTCAACCCCGAATGGCGACGTTGGGACCAGTTCGGTCTTGAGCGGTCGGCGGCATTCGATGTCGATTCGTTGCAGAAGACGCGGCCGATTGAGTATGAGGTGAAGTCGCCGGCAGATGCTGATGGGATGTTCGATCTTCTCACGTATGAGAAGGGCGGCTCGGTGTTGCGGATGCTTGAGCAGCACCTAGGTCCGGATCGCTTTCGCGATGGTATTAGGCACTACCTCAAGAAGCATGAGTACGCGAATACGGAGACATCCGATCTTTGGGACGCGCTTGAAGAGGTAACTGGTGAGCCGGTTCGGAGCACCATGGACGCTTGGATCTATCAGCGCGGTTACCCGTTGGTAAACGTCAAGCAGTGCGACGGGTGCAACAAGACGATCTTGAAACAGAACCGCTTCTTCTACAAGGCACCGGATGAGGCGGATAAGACGATCTGGCCGATACCGATCGGCATCAAGTTCGCGGACGCGGACGGTAACGCCGACAGCATGAAGATGCTGATGACTGAGGATGATGTTGAGGTCGGGGAGTTGGCGGGTGTCAGATGGGTCAACGCCAATGCTGGCAGCAACGGGTTCTATCGGGTCAACTATTCATCTGATCTGATGACGGCGATGCGGGATGTGATGGGCGAGATGGATGCTATCGAGCGGTACAGCATCGCAGATGATCAGTGGGCGGCAATGGCGGCTGGCAATTCATCCGCAATCGATTACTTAAAACTCGCCGAGGGATATTCGAATGAGGACGATCTAGACGTTTGGACCTTGTTGACACGTAATCTGGCGAGCTTGGAACGCATCATCGAAGACGACGAAGCAAGATCCCGAATGCGCTCGCGCCTCGGCGCGCTCTACAGCGCCGGACTATCGCGTTTGGGATGGGAACCGCGCGACGATGATTCGCCTCGCGATTTAGAGTTGCGTGGCGTGCTTGTTCGCTCGTTGGGAATTACAGCAAGAAACCAAGATGCCTTAGCGCGTCTGCGTGAACTGCATGACGGTTATTTGGCGGGTGCTTCAATCGAACCCAACTTAGCCGCGGCATCGGCCAATGCGGTCGCGATCGTTGGAACTGCTGGCGACTATGAGACGTTCCTTGGACGCTACAAAGATGCGGCGACACCTCAAGAGGAGCGACGCTACATGAGTCTGTTGTCGTCCTTCCCGGGCGAAGGCGAGATGCAGAACACGCTGGAGATGTGCCTAAACGGCGATGTTCGTTCGCAAGATGCGCCTTATCTCGCCGGGGGTGCCATGTTCAACCGACATCACGGCTTCTCAGCATGGGAGTTCATCAAGTCCCACTGGGATGAAATGCTGGAGGCGTATCCCGACAACAGCATCGTGAGGATGGTCAGCGGTGTCCAATCGCTTTCCAGACCTGAGCAGGCGGCCGATGTAAGGAGTTTCTTCGAGACGCACAGCGTGCCGACTGGTGAACTCACTCTGGCGCAACACTTGGAACGGCTGGATGTCAACCTCGCGTCTAGGCAACGGGAGACCGGGCCGTTGACGGAGTGGTTGTTGGAGAGCAAGTAGGGCATCCGTGGGGGTGCGAGGCACGCTCCGCAGGAAGGACGAGGATCAGAAGAGATGAAGCGAGAGGTTCTCTCGTTACACTTTTCTCGTAAGTCTGATTTGAAGAGGCAAGTTGAGAGAGGCTCTGCTGCATGACTGAACAGAGATACGAACCGCTGGACGAGGACTGGCAACGGGGATTGGCTGTAGTTGCACATCCCGACGATCTGGAGTACGGGGTGGCCAGCGCCATCTCCAAGTGGACTTCGGAGGGAAAGGAGTTCACATATCTACTGGCGACGAGAGGCGAGGCGGGTATTGACGCGATGCATCCGGACGAGACTCGGAGAGTGCGTACTCAAGAGGAGATCGACAGCGCGAAGGTTGTCGGAGTGGACACTGTGGAGTTTCTCGACTATCCGGATGGAATGGTGGAGTACGGCTTGCCGCTGAGACGCGACATCGCCAGAGCTATTAGGCGGCACAAGCCGGACGTGGTGGTCACGATGAACTTCGAGATGCGCTTCCGCGGTGGAGGCACCAACCAGTCAGACCATCGCGCCGTTGGGCTTGCCACGCTGGATGCAAGCAGAGACGCAGGGAATCGCTGGATCTTCACAGAGTTGAACGAAGATGGGCTGGAGCCGTGGAACGAGGTCAAGATGGTGCTGGTCGGTGCCTCGCCCAACGCCACTCACGCGGTGGATGTGGGGGATCACATCTACAGAGGAGTGGAGTCGTTGGAGAAGCACGACATCTACATCAAGGGCCTTGGTCGGGACTTCGACCCAGAGATGTTCCTGACTATGACCGCCAATGCTGTGGGTGAGGAGTTCGGGTGCGACTACGCTGTGAGCTTCGAGGTCTTCGCCCTGTGATTGGGCGGCTACGAGGGTTTCACACATCCTCAGGCAGTGCAAGCGCGGCTCGCTTTGCCCGGTGTTGACAAATCCTCTCCAAGACGCGTAATGCGAGAGTGCGTTCGCGGATTCTGAGTTCCTGTGGATATCAGCGCTGTCAAGACCCAGCAAGGAGGGTGACATGAACCGTTTCACTCAGCTGTCCCGCACAAACTCCACAATCTGCTCTGGCGCCGTCGGTTCACGATCAGCCGTATCATCCTCTTCCGGCACATCGTCCACGACCAGATGCCGGATTGGGTAGTTGATAACGATTCCTGCTTCGTTGAAGCGCTCGTGAATCTGTTTGATTAGTTGGCTTTTTAGTTGGAAGGAGCCGGCGCGGTCGGTGGCTTGGAGGAAGACCCAGAAGTCGATGTTGGAGTCTCCAAAGGTGCTGAATCCTGCTCGTGGTTCGGTTTCGGTGACGGCGTGTTCGGATTCGATGACGATTTTGTTGGCGACTTCCATGACGATGTCCTCTACTTGCTGGAGGTCTGAGGAGTAGCTGACGCCGCCGGTTACGATCACGTTCATAGCGAGTGCCGGGCGCGAGTAGTTTGTGATCATGTTGTCGGACATCATGGAGTTTGGGATGATGATGAGGTTGTTGAAGCGTGAGCGGAGTTTGGTGCTTCGCCATGAGATGTCTTCGACGAAGCCAGAGGGGCCGCCTTCGATCTCGATGAAGTCGCCGGGTTCGATCTCGCCTTCGGATATGACGTAGGTTCCGGCGAAGTAGTTGGACAACGTCGGCTGGGCGGCTAGAGCAATCGCTATTCCGCCGATGCCAAGAGTGGCGAGGAGAGGACTGATTTCAATCTCGAATATGGCGAGTCCCCAGAGGATGGCGAGGGCGTACACCAGGATCGGCAACATCCTCTTGAAAGAAGGTATGAGTTGGTCGTCGAGCTGAGTGGAGGTGCTCGCTGCGACGTGACTGGCGTACCAGTCAAGAAGCAGCGATCCGATTCGGGTGATGACAAATGCGCCAACAGCGACGATTACGGCGGCTCCGACTCTTTGGACAAGGAGCGCGAGATCGGCATCGATATCGCGCCCCGAATGCCAATGGTTGAGGGCGAGAGATCCTGAGTATGTCCAGCCAATGAGCAGGATAATCAGGACCGCGGGTCCGTCCAAGGCGTCGAGGACGAGGTATTTTGGCGGCGGGTCGAACTCTTCGGCATCGCCTCGGATGCGGTTTTTGGCGATCTTGAGGCCGATCTCAAGAACAACTGCGACAACGACCGTTGCCACGCTGATGATGATGGCTATGGTGTATTCGTTGTCTAGGTTGAACAATCTATTCGGTGTTTGCGGGTTTTGGATTCCGGCCTCCGCCGGAATGACGGAGGGTTATGGTCCTTTGGTCACCCAAGGCTGCTTGCGGGGTTCGCCTATTGCTTGTAGAAGGGCGGTGATGTAGCCGTAGACGAAGGCGAAGGCGGTGCCTTGGGGGTCGCCACCGGCGATATGCGGCACGTGATCGGGCATGAGCATGTATTTGTA
The DNA here is from genome assembly GCA_022819585.1 of Dehalococcoidia bacterium. Taxonomy (GTDB): domain Bacteria; phylum Chloroflexota; class Dehalococcoidia; order Lucifugimonadales; family Lucifugimonadaceae; genus Bin127. The sequence continues at coordinate 80,632 of JAJEGY010000001.1, forward strand.
GCCGACTTCCTGGTAGACCTTGGCACACTCGAACATGTTGATTGAGCCTTCGTCGGGGAAGACTTCCATGAAGTCGAGCTTGTGGCCTCGGATGTTTCGGAAGTGGACGTTGAAGATTTTTTCGCGCGATCCGAAGTAGCGGATGATGTCGAAGATCTCCTCGCCGGGGTCGTCGAGCATCTCGGTGACGGTGCCTTGGCAGAAGTTGAGGCCGTGGTATGGGCTTTCGTGCATGGCGACGAATTTCTTCAGTCCATCGGGAGTGCCTAGGACGCGGGTGACGCCTCGGAAACCGGGCGGCGTGTAGGGGTCGTGCGGGTGGCATGCCATTCGGACTTTGTTCTCGGTTGCGACTGGTACAACGCGTTCGAGGAAGTAGTCGATGCGCTCCCAGAATTCGTCTTCTGAGACTTCGCCTGCGATGCCGGGTGCGTTGTCGTCTGCGATCTTGTCGAAGCGCATGGTGGAGTTGCTGGAGCCGCCGCGGCCGGGTTCGCGCTCGGACCGTGGAATGCCGATGAGGTTCATGTTGTATTTGACGGCCGGTATTCCCACGGCGGCGCAGTTTTCAATCAGCGTGTTGACGACTTCGATCTCGCGGTCGCGGTCAGGATCGATGCCGAGCATGATGCTCGGTGCCTCGGCCTTCTCGATCGGAGTAGACGACAGCGGAAGCTGGATCATGTCCAGCTCGATGCCAAATGAGTTGACGTGTTCGCGCCATCGTGCGAGGTCGTCTTGCGTCCATGTATGGGCATTGCCTTCTCTGGGGTCGGCGCAGATGTTGTTTACGCCGAGTTGCGCCCATTGGCGGAGATCATCGTCGTTTCTAGGTGCGACTTGTGTGCCTACGTACATGTTTTCGGTTCTCCGACTGGGTTAGCGATGGGGGTGATTTCTGAGGTGCAAATATACATCACGGGTTTTGAATTGGGATCCTTGGGATTTTGTTGTTGCGCTGTCTGAGGAAGCGTATGGTTTTAAGGGAGTCCATCGTTCTGCGGAGGGGATGAGCAGGCTTGAAACCTGCGCTCCTGAAGGCGAGGGAAGCCTATTGGATTTCGGCGCGGGATTCTAGGGAGTGGGCTAGGGTTGCGTCGTCGGCGTATTCTATGTCGGTGCCTGATGGTAGTCCTCGGGCTAGGCGGGTTACTTTGATGCCGGCGGGGGTTATGGCGCGTTGGAGGTACATGGCGGTGGCTTCGCCGTCTAGGTTTGTGTTTGTGGCTACTATGACTTCGGTGACTTCTTCGCTGGGTTGCTGGTTCTGGAGGCGTTGTAGGAGTTCTTTGATCTTGAGGTCGGAGGCGGCGATGCCGGAGGTCGGGGAGATTGCGCCGTGGAGGACGTGGTAGAGGCCGTTGTAGGCTCTGGTGCGTTCTAGTGCGGTTACGTCGAGGGGCTCTTCGACTACGCAGATGACGGACCGGTCTCGGTTCGGGTCTTGGCAGATGTGGCAGGTCGGCTGCTCGGTGATGTCGGCGCATACGGTGCAGAGCTTGATGCGTAGTTTGACGCCGGTTATGGCTTCGGCGAGTTCCTCGGCCTCGGCTTCGGGCATTCGGACGAGGTGGTAGGCGAGGCGCTGTGCGGACTTGGGTCCGATGCCTGGGAGACGTCGGAAGGCTTCGATGACGCGTGCGACGGGTGCGGCGACGCCGCGTGGGGTGTAAGAGTCCGGTGCGACGGGGGTGATGGGACGGGGAGGGTCGGGGCGGAAGGCGGACATGGGGGAGATTGTATTCAGAACTATGATGGAGATGATTTTGAATGATGGGAATGATGTGTGGTGTTCGGCGGGCCCCGCCCGTTTGTCCTCCCCGGTCACCCTCACCCTGACCCTCTCCCGCTGAGCGGGAGAGGGGAGAATCCCCTCCTGCCCCCACTCAGCCAGTGGCGTCGTATTGGTTAGGCCTTTAACCACGGATGATGCGACGCCTGGTTACGATTTTAAGGACGTATTGCTGGTAGATCCTCGTTTGCCTAGTCTCTTTGGTTGTGGTGGTTTGCGATTTGGATCGGTGGTTGTTTCGGGGTTCCCGCGTCGGCGGGAATGACGTTCCGCTAAAAACTTAGGCCGGGGATGTTTAGGCCTCCGGTTATGGATTGCATTTTTTCGGCGGCTAGTTGTTGGGACTGTTCTATTGCTTGGTTCACGGCGGCGGTGACCATGTCTTGGATCATTTCGAGGTCTTCGGCGTCGATGTGGTCGAAGGCTTCGGGGTCGATCTCGATGGATTCGATCTGTGCGCCGCCGACTACTGTTGCCTTGACGGCTCCCCCACCGGCGGATGCTTCGGTTGTGGCCTGGGCGATCTCTTCCTGCATCTCTTGGATCTTCTTCTGCATCGCTTGGGCTTGGCGAAGCATGTTGCGGTTCATCATGGGTGGGTGGCTCCTGAGGAGTTGGGTTGCGGATACGAGGTTGATTTTACTAGGGGGATTTCGTGGATTCGGAAATTTTGGAATTTTGGCACAGGAGGGTTGATTTTTGGATGGATGTGTTGCAAGATGGTTAATAGAACGATTGTGAGTGTAGTGCTGCTTCGGATTGTAGGGGCGGCGATGAAGTGTAAGCGTAGAGGATAAGGAGCAGCGATGGTGAGTGTAAGTGATTTCGTCGGTGGTGAGGTAGCAGGAGTTGATGAGGAGCGGTCGGATGGCGTTGGCGAGGTGGTCGTCAAGTGGTTCGGCGCTGGGGTTGCGGAGGCTGGTGATGTGAGTGATGTTGTGAGGGGTGATGAAGGTGTTGATGGTGATGCGGATGACGGCGGGAGGCGTCGGCGTCTGGTGATCACTGCGGCGGTTGGGAGTGAGGACCGCAAAGGGGATTTGATCGATCCTGAAGGTTGGGAGCTTGACGGGTTTCGTAGGAATCCGGTGTTTCTGTGGGCGCACGACAGGTCGTTGCCGCCGATAGGGAAGGCTGCTCAGGTGTGGGTCGATGGAGGTGCTTTGAAGGCGCTGGTGGAGTTCGCTCCGACGGCGTTTGCGGGGCAGGTTGCGGAGCTGTATGCCAAGGGCTTCATGAGGGGCGTGTCGGTAGGTTTCATCCCGTTGGAGACGGAGATGAGAGAGGCGTCGAGTGGTCGGCGTGGCTACTTGTACAAGCGTCAGGAGTTGTTGGAGATCAGTGCGGTGCCAGTGCCGATGCACGCGCGGGCGTTGGCTGGTGGTGGATCGGATGAGGTTGAGATGGATGTGGGGGAGTTTTTGGAGATGCGGAGTGTGACGCGTAGTTTGTGGCGTGCGGTTGTTGGGATGGGGGAGTTGTGAGGGGGAGTGATGGGTTTCGGTGGTGGTTGGAGCATCCGTTGGTGGTGTTTTGCCTTACCCCGCCCATTTGTCCCCGGTCACCCTCACCCTGACCCTCTCCCGCTGAGCGGGAGAGGGGAGTTGTCCTCGCTAGGGGACGGATACGAGACGAGAAGTTGAAAAGGAGATGGCTTAGATGCCTGAGAGTAGACAAGAGATGGAGCTTCTTAGGAAGGAGCTGGCGGATGTTTCGGCGTTCGTGAAGGAACGGGTCGAGCCAGTGCATGATGAGCGGGTTCGGCTGAGGAAGGCGGTTGAGGCGCTAACAAAGGAGCAGCAGGAGTATCGTCGGTCGGCGCTGTTGAATGGGTCGGGTGATGATGGTGTGGTGAAGTCAGGGCCGTATGCGGGTTGCGATCAGTTGGATCTGGCGATTATGCGGAGCGTGCAACGCGCCGCGGAGTCGCAGGTTGGTGCGGAGTCGGTTCGGGACTGGGATGTTCGGTTGAAGGCGGCGATGGATAGCACGACCGCGGGTAAGGGCGATGAGATCGTGCCGACGGGAATTGCGTCTAGGCTGTGGGATGATGTGAATCAGGAGACGCGGGTGGCGAGTCTGTTCAATCGGATCGCCATGCCGACGAATCCGTTTGACATCCCGTTGCAGCTGGGCGATGTGAACTGGTATCCGGGGTCGGAGAACAGTGCGGTGACGGGTAGTGCGCCGAAGACTGCGAAGCAGACGTTGACGGCGTATGAGCTTGTGGCGGAGGTGCCGTGGTCGCTGACGCTGGATGAAGATGCGGTGTTTGCGGTGCTGCCGGAGGTAAGGCGTACGCTGATTCGGAATGCGGCGGAGGTGATCGACGATGTGCTGCTGAATGCGGATCAGACGACGGAGGACGGTATCAACGCTGATGGTGCGACTTTGACGACGTCGTCTGCTGGTAATGCGCACTTCCTGATCGGTTTCGACGGTCTGATTCATCTGCCGTTGGTGGACAACACGAATCAGGGGATATCGCTGGCTAATCCGGTGTCGGCGTCGGCGTATCTGAATCTGTTGAAGAAGCTGGGGAAGTATGGGCTGAGTCAGTCGGAGACGGTGTTCATCACCGATGTTGCGACGTTTACGGCTGGTCTGGGGATGTCGTCGGTGGAGACGGTGGACAAGCTGGGTCCGAAGGCGACGATCTTGAGCGGTCAGCTGGCCTCGATCTATGGTCATCCGTTGATTGTGAGCGGTCAGATGCGGCTTGCGGATGCTGATGGGAAGGTCAGTGACGGCGGGAACACGTATGAACGTGGTCGGATCTTGGCGGTGAACACGAGTCAGTGGCGCGTGGGATTCCGTCGGAGTCTGATGATCGAGACTCAGCGGGACATCCAGAAGCGTCAGAACGTGATGGTGGTTAGCTTGCGGCTTGGTTTTGCGGAGAGATCGGGTGACCGGTCGAGCGCGACGCATACGGCGCTTACTTACAACATCACGCATTGATGGAGGTGGGTGAGGTAGTGGTGGGGGTGGGTGTTTGGGGTGCACCGCCCCTTTGTCCGCCCCGGTCACCCTCACCCTGACCCTCTCCCGCTGTTGTCGGGTGTTTTGGGGGAGAGGGGACGGATATCAGCCGGATTGACGGGGTGTTACCCCCTTTGTCCTTCGGACATTTCCCCCGCGAGCTGGGGAAACCCTGAGTTAGAGGAGAAACTGAGAAATGGCAGATTTGGAAGCGCCTGTCGGGGTGCTTAATTTGTATGCAACGCCGACGGATTTGAAGCGTCGGCTTGGGATTGCGGATATGTCGCATGATGTGGTTTTGTGGCATTTGCTGCATGTGGCTAGTCGTGTTGTGGATGGTTACTGCAATCGGAACTTCTACGTGAGCACGGAGTCGAAGCGGTACGACTGCAAGAACCGGCTGTCGGTGTATGTGGACGACTTGATCGAAGCGACTGAGGTTGTAGAGGACCATGACAGGGACGGGGTCTATGAGAAGACTCGGGATTTGTCGGATGTGATGCTCTATCCGTTGGACACTGATCCGGAGTCGCGTCATGGTGTTCCTTTTAGCGTCTTGCGGATCAGCTGGAGACGCAGTGGGGCGTGCTTTCCTTTGGGGAGGGCGTCGGTGAAGGTTACGGGCAGGTGGGGTTACCGCTCTCATGTGGTGTCGCTCGACGGTTACACCGATGACAGCGGCAAGGCGGTGACCAAGGCCTCGAGGTCGATTCGGGTCGATGATGACCGGAACATGATGGCGGGGCAGACGATCTTCATCGATGGTGAGCAGATGTTCATTCGCTCGGTGAGCGCGTCGGTGTTGACCGTGGAGCGCGGGATCAATGGGACGTCCGCGGCAGAGCATGTTGATGGTTCTTTGCTGAAGGCGTTGCAGTTTCCGGCGGAGGTGGTAGAGGCGACTCTGCTGCTTGCGGTGGATCGGTGGCGTCGGCGGGATGGAGTGGCGAGATCGGATGATGTGGCTTCCGGGGCGTCGCGGTCTATCTATGACCCGAGGAATGATGTGAAGCAGCTGTTGGGTCCGTACCGGCGGTTGTCGATCTGAGATGTCAGGGACGGAGGTTTACGAGATATGGATCCACGTCGAGTATTGCTGGAGATGGATCTTGAGGATCTGGGCGGTCTTGGCCGCTCGAAGAGACGCGATCGCGTCGGGCGTTCAGTTGGGCGTTCTGGGGAGGATGGTGAAAAGGACCTTCTCGATCAGGTCAAGTGTCTTCGTAGGACGGTTGAGGAGGACCATGACGCGCGGCTCCGGGGCATCGAGATCAACATCCGATGGCTGATGGTGCTGGTCGGGGGCGAGGTCTTGGCGATTGTGGGTTTTGCGCTGAGTTCGGTTGCGGGGGTTTAGCCCTCACCCTAACCCTCTCCCGCTGAGCGGGAGAGGGGATGATGAAAGGAAGTGAAAAGTGTTGAAGGAGATAGGACGTGCTGTTGGTTCGCAGTTTTGGTGGCGGAATGGGCGTGGGCGCGATGGTGGTGAGATGGAGAATGTGCAGCGGCGCGGGTATTCTCATCGGCGGCTTGAGGATTGGCTCTCGATACCGCTTGTGAGTGGAGATGATGTGGATTGGTCTTCGGCGAGCCATGAGGAGTACTACGCAAGCTCGACGCCTGTTCATGCGGCGGTGAGGGTGCTTGCGGAAGCGATCAGTCGTCCTCCGTTGGAGGTTTGGATGCGTCGAACTCCGGATGCGGAGCCAGAGTTGACTGGTGCGGGTCATCCGATGCAGCGGTTGTTGGACCGTCCGAATGATGTGTGGGATGGTGGCCAGTTGCTGAGGACGATCGAGGGCCGGTTGTCGTTGTGGGGATCGGCTTTCGTTGCGCTGTCGCGTGATGGTGATGGAGTGCCGTACGAGATGTGGCCGTTGCGGCCTGGAGAGGTGCGGGTTGTTGGCGATGATGACGATCGCGGCGTCAGGGGCTTCGTGCATGAGACGGTTGAAGGGCGAGTGGCGTATCTTCCGGAGGAGATGCTGTGGTTTCGTCGGTTCAATCCGATGCGTAGTTTGGCGGGATTTTCGTCGATGACGCCGGCGCGTGCGGCGGTGGACATGGGATCTGAGGCGATCCAGTTCAACCGCCGGTTTTACCTCCACTCGGCGATGCCGTCGGATGTGGTTGTGACGTATGGGGCTACTTTCTCAGACGGGGCGATCGATCGGTTGATGGACCATTGGAACCAGCGACTGATAGACCCGGACAGTGCGCACAAACCGATCTTCTTGGGCGAAGGAATGGACATGAAGCGTCTGGGCGCCAAGCAGTCTCAGTCGGAGTTCATCTCTGCGCTGCGATGGTCGGTGGAGGAGGTGTCGCGGGCGTTCGGGGTGCCGAAGGTGTTTCTGAGCGAGTTCGAGGATGCGACGCTGGCGAACGTGCGAACGATGGAGCAGTTCCTATGGCGGAACACGATCATCCCTGAGCTTAAGATGCTGGAGGACGGGATCAATCACCGGCTGGCGCCGCACTTCTCGGAGTTCCCGGGCGAGTTGTTCGTGCGGTTCAATCTCTCGGATGTGGAGGCGGTTCAGGAGTCGCAGTCGGACCGTGCGGATCGGCTGTCGAAGTTGGTTGGCGCGGGGATTTTGAGTGTTGAGGAGGCGCGTCGGGAGTTGGATGTTTGAGGGGGCAGGGGCGGTTTTCGGGGCCGTCCCTGTCATCTATGGCATCATCGGCCCTGATAATTGGTGCGCTATCCTAAAACACAAGCACCCACTCCCATTATGATCACTCAACGCTTAGCCGATCAGCCCCGGGATACCATCCATGCCCCGTAACTACAAAATGCACGTTTGGGAGGTCGAACAAGCCGCCCAAGCCATCTTGCAGTTCACTGAGGGCAAGATTTTTCATGACTATGTCACCGATCGGATTCTAAGGTCCGCCGTCGAACGGCAAATCAACAAGATCGGCGGCGCGGCTACGAGACTCATTGTTAATGACGACCCTAAAGCGCGACGTATCGGCAGTCTTGCTGGTCGCCTTGGCTTTGGCAACACCCTTGACCACAGCTGGCCCGAAGTGGAAGAGCACGAAATCTGGGACTTTATTCAAAACACCGCACCTTTATTGCTCAAAGAGGCAACTGCCATACTCGAAGAAAAGCCCGTTGATCACGCAGCAGGTGCAAAACCCCAACGACGAACAATCATCCCATTGGTAGCCAGACACACCTCACAAATCAGAAACCTCTGCCAACGCCACCACGTCAAGCGACTCGACGTCTTCGGATCAGCGGTCAACGGCGACTTCCGTCCTGACGAGAGCGACATCGACTTCCTAGTCGAGTTCGACGACTCCCCCGAAGGCCAGCGATTCGAAACCCGATTCCAACTCACCGAAGAACTCAAAGCACTCTTCGGACGATCAGTGGACCTCGTCGACGACTCCGCCATTCAAAACCCTTACTTCCGAGACGAGGTGGATCAGACTAGAGAACCAATCTATGAACGTTGAAATCAGGAGCCATCTTTCAGATATTCGTGAAGCGGCAACGTTCATAATCAATCGCACCGCTGACATCACATTCGAACAATACGAAGAAAACCAGCTGATAAGCTCCGCTATCGAACGTCAATTCGAAATCATCGGCGAAGCGACCAGAAGACTCGCCAACGACGACCAATCCATCGTTGAGAAAATCACGGGCTACCAGACAATCATCGGTCTAAGAAACCGAATAGCTCACGAATACGACAATATAGCCAATCGCACAGTTTGGAACATCATTCAGAACAATCTCCCCACCCTCCTCCACGAAGTTACGACCCTTCTGGAAAAATCCTGATCTGGTTGCATATTTGCGGTTTTGAGGTTTCCACGGGGAAACTTCCCGGTCGCTCGATTCGTAATGTATCCAGTATGGTTTCGATAAATCGCTACATCCCAATCGGGAGCTTACTGACGTGACTTCGCACTTCATCAGTCGCGAGACAATAACGCGATTGTCACTTCTTCTTGTCGTTGTCTTCGTCCTCTCATTTGCCTGCACCACCGATGCCCCTCAAGTCGAACCTACGTCGACATCGGAGCCCACTTCATCGCCTTTGTTAGAGGGCGTTGAGATTGTCGATTCGCTGCCACCGACTGCGGAAGGTGAGACGATTGTCGAACCGCTTAATCCTATGGAGCGGCGCAGGGGTGGAGTATTGGCAGTGCCAACAACACATTGCCCGGTTCCGGATCCAGCGATCGACTCCGAGTCAGCGTTGTTATCTTTGAATTTCGCCCCGATGGTGCCTGAGATCCACGCGGGGTTGACGAAGACAGTTGATATTCCGGTGAAACCATTCGAATTGGAGCTGGCGGAGTCCTACAGCGTCAGTCTTGACGGTCTGGAATACGAATTCATCCTCCGCAAAGATCTGAAGTTCAGCGACAGCAGCCCATTGACGAGCAGCGATTTCAAATGGAGCTGGGAACGATCCCTGAAGAAATCAGAAGTTGGAACTAAAGCGAGGGACGTTTTCGGTTTGATTGAAGGAGCGGAAGAAGTTATTTCAGGCGAGACCGAGGAACTCACTGGCGTCATTGCGGTTGACGACCGTACGTTGACAGTCAGGCTAACGAATCCGCGGGCAGATTTTCCGGCCCTGCTAGCGGATCCTGTTGCTTCGGTACTGAAAAAAGATAACGTGCTTTCCTGGGGGATTGCCTATACGAACTCGGGTGGGTCAGAGCTTTCCATCCCATTCAACGAACACAACATGCCTGTTGGTGCCGGTCCTTTCAGATTAGTGGTCCATTGGGAACATTCCCAGAATGGTCGATGCGCTATCGAGCGTAACCCGTATTACTGGGGCGAACCGGCGTTTCTAGACGGTGTTTGGTATCGAACGGACGCAGTCCAAACTGAAACGACGGAAGATGGATGGATGACGATATCCCCAGATCCGATGGCGTTTATCGATGAGGTTACAGATTTCGAAGAATTGCCGCGGGTCATCTCGGTTGAGGATGCCGATGACGAAGAAGAGACTGAGGCAGTGATTGAAGTTGATGACGTAATCGAGGTTGATGGCGCCGTAGACGCCGTGGCGCACTTCCCGCCTAGGTTCGTCTTCGTGATCTTGAACCCCATGGCACCCCCATTCGATGACATACATTTCCGACGCGCTGCGTCCGCTTATTCGCGATTGACAACGCGTACGCAAATAGTCGACGCCGACGCTCGTTTGATCACCGAAGAGTTGACTACTCTGCAGCCGCGTGCAGAGTTCTTACGCTACGACGAAGAGTTGGCACAGGCAGAATTGGCTAACTCGAAATACGGCGATTCCGAAGAGGAGCACCAAGTAACGGTCCTGCAATCTCGCAATCTGATCGTGACCGATATGGAAGTCCCATCCTTTGTTGAATGGGCGCAAGACCTAAATCTTGAGCTTACAGAGGACCTCTTCGGTACGGAGACGCTTGACGAGTTCGATGGTCGGAGAAACAACCAGTTTCACATGCGAATCATCGTCGTTTCACCCTCCTATCCTGACCCGATCACTGTTCTGCGCACGTTAACGTCTCCATTTGGCAATATCAACAGGGCACCCGAATTCGCACGACTTGAGGAGATGCTGACGACGGCGTCAACGGAACTTGACACGGTGAAAAGGCATGAGTTGTTTCTGGACATCGAACAGTATGTCGCCGAACAAGCGCTCGTTATTCCCATCGAAATCTTCCCTGCAACCTCCAACTATCGCCATCATTCCTGGGTCCACGACCTCAATCCTCCGAAATACCCCGGCAGCATCTTCCATCGGGTGTGGCTTGACGACACGGCGCCTAAGCGGGAGTTGCCGACGCAGTAATTCTCGCTGTCCTGGCTCGCGCAGGTCCAAAATCTGACATACTGTCTCATAGCCGTTTGCGGGATTCGGCAATGTCACGACGTTCGGGATGTTGTGGATCGTGCAGATTCAGGACAGGATCAGGATAGGAGGATCAACTCGTGCATCTGAAGGCAGCTTCTGACGCGCCTCTGAGCCTAGGAACTATCTGGAGAGTCGTCAAAAAGTTCTCTCCTCGTCGGATTCCCCCTGTCTACTACGGCGGAGTGATCGCAATCCCGGCGCTGCTCATGGGAGAGCCCGCGGTCGAGTTCTCGGAGAGTCTGAGCGAGGCGGACTTCGTATTGAACACCTTCTCGTTCCTGGTGTGGGGCGCGCTCGTGATGTGGATGTGCGCGGGCTTCACGATGCTCGAGTCGGGCTCGGTGCGCACCAAGAACGCTTCGATGATCTGCCTCAAGAACATCGGGCTTTACTCCATCGCCGGACTCGCATTCTTCTTCATCGGATACAACCTCATGTACGTCGATGTTGGGAACTTCATCGGTTCGTTCAAGCTCATGTACGGCCCCTCCTCCGATGAGTTGGCGCTGCTCGACGGGGAGGCAGGAGCGTTGGGAGGAGTGGTCGACCAGGGCTATGCCACGATGTCGGACTGGTTCTTCCAGATGGTCTTCGTGGCCACCACCGCGTCGATAGTCTCGGGCGCCTTGGCAGAGCGTGTCAGAATGTGGCCGTTCTTCATCTTCACATTGGCGCTCACAGCGGTCATCTACCCGATCGTGGGAGCGTGGACATGGGGCGGCGGCTGGCTGAGCCAGATGGGCTTCCAAGACTTCGCCGGATCAACCATCGTTCACAGCACCGGTGGATGGGCGGCGCTTGCCGGCGTGATGATCGCCGGCCCTCGCTTGGGCAAATTCCGCGCCAACGGAGATGCCAGACCCACTCCACCCTCAAACGTGCTGATCGTCACTTTGGGCGTCTTCATCCTGTGGCTGGGCTGGTTCGGGTTCAACGGAGGCTCGCAACTCAAACTCGGCTCCGCTGCCGACGCGGTGGCGATGAGCAACATCTTGGTCAACACCAACCTCGCTGCCGCCGCGGGCGTCCTCGTCTCATTGGCATTTTCCAGATTCATCTTCGGGCGCATGGACCTCATCGTCGGATTGAACGGTGCGATCGCCGGCCTCGTATCGATCACTGCCGGGCCTGACATCACCGAACACTATTGGGCGATCATCATCGGCGCGATAGGCGGAATCCTCTGCTCAGCGGGGATGAGACTGCTTGAGAAACTCAAGCTGGACGACGTAGTCGGGGCTATCCCCGCGCACCTCATTGCTGGCATCTGGGGCACGCTCGCCGTCTGCATCGTGGCAGGAGGCGACATCGTCGCGCAGCTAGTCGGCATCCTAGCCGTCGGCGTCTTCGTCTTCGCCCTTTCATGGCTCATCTGGAAAGCACTCGCGCTCAGCCCGCTGGGTATCCGCGTGACACGAGACGTGGAAGAGCTAGGGCAGGATGCAGGCGAACTCGGAATTGAGGCGTATCCGGAGTTTGTGCTGATGCCGGATAGTTATGAGGAGGAAGAGGAGTAGGGGGCTTGTTGCCGTCCACTTCGTTACCCTCACCCTTAACCCTCTCCCATCAAGGGAGAGGAGAGGGGATTTTCCGGCTAGTCGGCTCTTGTTGAGTCGCTGATCAGCCGGTTGATGCTGCTAGGCTGGCTGCGGGGTTGTGTTTGGGGAGATGGATGATGAATTCGGTGAATTCGCCGGGCTCTGTTTCCACCTCGATGGTTCCGCTATGGCTTCGGACTATGTCCATCGAGAGGGAAAGCCCCAAACCCGTGCCACGGCTGGTCGGCTTTGTGGTGAAGAAGGGATTGAAGATCTTATCGACAACATCCGGTGGCATCCCTGTTCCGTTATCGCGGAAGCGGAGTTCGATCTGGTCCTCCAGGGAGCGTGTGGTGATAGATAGTCCGGGCACGTAGTCACTGTTGGAATCCTGCTCTCTGAGCATGTCCCGCTTGTCTTCAGTGGCGTGCCACGCGTTGTTGACGAGGTTCAGGAAGACGCGTCCTAGGTCTGCAGGTATGGCCTGAATCGGCGGGATCTCGGGGTCGAAATCGGTCTTGATTTCGATGTTCATATTTGGATCAGTGGCGCGCCCGCTGTGGTATGCGAGCTGGGCGTACTCTTGGACCAGATCGTTGACGTTCGTTTCCATGAGGTCGGTAGATTCGCGTCCCATCGCCAACATGCCCTGGACGATCCGGTTTGCGCGATCACCGTGTGATTTGATGCGGCCCAAGTTGCCTACGAGGTCGCCAGTGATCTCCTCGATGTAATCCATCTGCTCTTCGTCGATGTTGTCGGAACACTCCTCGATGATCTCGTTGAGTTCTTCTAAGAGTTCTTGGGATGCCTCTGAGAAGTTGTTGACGAAGTTCAACGGGTTTCGGATCTCGTGAGCCACGCCCGCGGTGAGCTCGCCAAGTGCCGCCAACTTGCCCTGCGTGATGATCTGGTCTTGGGCGTTTTGCAGTTCATCCAAAACTCGCTCAAGCTGGTCGTTCTTGCCTTGCAGTTCGTCTGCGAGTTGCTCGACCAAATTGAGGCGTTGCACTTCGAGGGCGTGTTGTCGGAACACTTCCAATGCGTCGGCCATCTCCGCGACTTCATCTCGACCGCGTATCTCGACCTGAGTTTCGAGGTCTCCGTCTGCCATGCTGAGCATGCGGTTGGAGAGGGTTTGTATACGGCGCAAGAGCACTCTGCCGACGAATAGCCATGTGATCAGAAACGCTCCGATGACGCTCAATGCGCTGATCCCGATCAAGAATAGCCGGCCTTGGAATATTGATTGTTCGGTAGCTTGAGATTCGAGGGTTACGCTCATCTCGGCTGCTTGCACTAGATCGTCGACCTCGTCGACCAAAGAGATTGCGACACGACGGTTCAGCTCCACCAATGCGTGTTGCCTAGCGTTCAGCTCGTGAGTTCTCGCGAGCAATTCAAATCCGCCGCCTGCGCCTAGAGAAATCTCGAATAGCCGATTGAATGTCGGAGTGATGACAAGTGCGTATTCAGTGCCTTGGAGGACAGCCAAGCTGCGTTCGATGCGACTGCGTGCGGCTTCTGATCTCTCACGCAAGGGTTCGATAAACGCGGCATCCGAAACGGTAAACGAGCTTGCGAGCAACTGAGTGGCTGTGTTCGCCGCCGCTTGGAGGTCTGCGACGTTCCTGTATCGATAAAACTCGCCTTCCGAAAAGTGCTGCCCTATCGGCATGGGTGCTATTCCGAGTTCGCGGTAGCCTGTCATGGTGTAGAAAAGCTGGTCGTCTATGGCGGGAATGAGAACTTCGTCCAAACGCTGTTGAAGTTGAGACAGTTCGAGACTGATGGCCACGGTTCGATTTTCGAGATCCAGCAACTCTTGCTTGTCGGCCTTTATGGTTTCGATGCTCTGTATTAGCTGATCAGCAAGTTGTCTGACAGTTGCCAATCGTGCTCCCTCGGCTCCTGCGGCGGCGATCGAAGCCAGTTCTTGCTCGAACAGCTTCTCGGTCTCGTCGATGTCCCTGACGTCCTGATCAAATTCCGCTTGCGTTACGGCGGATGTCAACCGGGGAGCGGCTGCTGCGAGAACTCCGGTGTACTGTGCGATACCGAAGGAAGCGACCATTTCGGGCACGCTTTCTGCGCTGACCCGGTCCGTGCGATCGCTGATTTCGTCGAACGATAACCAAGCGACGAGGGTTGCTGTAAGGGTGAGCGCGACGGCGGCTCCGATGCCGACGTACATCTGCGTCGACAACCGGAAACGACCTACGAGCGATGCTCTGGCTTGTGCGATCATCTTGTGCGGTCGATCATTCTCTCTATCGGTTGATATTCACCGTCTGCGCCTATAACGGTCAGGAATACTTCGTTGGAGCCTTGGCTGTCGTCTTGTCCGAACTGCAACTCGAAGCTGCCCAAGTCTATGATTTGGCCATCGCGGATATGCTGCAAGAAGCATGTCCTATCGATGTCACGTCCGCATCTTTCAACGACTTCGATAACGAATCTACCAGCTATATAGCCTTCCAACGAAACGAAGCCCGGTACTTCATCGGGATAGTACTTTGCGAGGGCCTCAAGATACTCAGCGACGATCGGCACTGAATCGTCCTGCGGGAATGGCACGACTTGGGTCACGTAAACGCCTTCCCCGTGTTCACCCAACTCTCGCGCCAATGCGTTGCTGCCAACGAAGGACACAGTCATGAATTCAGGGTTGAAGCTTGTGTGGCGCGCCCATAGGATCAGATGAGAAACGGGTTCATACGCGCCGATCATGATTACCGCTTCTGGTTCTCCTTGTTTCAGGTCCAAAAGGGCGGTCTTGATGGCCTTGGTGTTCCGGGGATAGATTCCGATAGCCACTGGTTCCATGCCCAGATCAGCAAGTGCGATTCGCACGCCTTGATAACCGGCTCTGCCAAATGAATCGTCTTGATACATCACAGCGATTCGGACGATCCCAAGATCGGTGATGAGACGGTTAACCATCTCTGCCGTCTCTTGGTAGTATGAGGCGCGCACGTTCAGTATGTGCTGGTACGTAGGGCTTCGCAGGAACTCAGCACCGGTGAACGGAGCGACGTATGGGGTCCCGTTCAGATCGGCAACAGGGACTGCGGATCTTGAAGTTGGAGTGCCAACCGCGCCGACGAGAGCGAAGACCAAGTCTTCTTCGATGAGAGCGGTGGTATTTGCGATGGCGGCTTCGGGTTCGTACGCGTCGTCGCGGAAGGTCAGTTCCAACGTGCGACCATGGATGCCACCATTCTCATTAGCTTCAGCGAACGCTGCCAATATGCCGGTTCGCATGCCCAAGCCCAGCTCGGAGGCGGGACCGCTGAATGCAGCGGACTGGCCGAACAAGATTCTGTCATCGAAGATCCCGTTGCGTTCACCCGCGCCGACAAGCGTCAAAGATGATGTGTTGCCGGTAGATACTTGCCCAGTTGCGGTTTCGCTCGGAACAGTCGGGGTTTGAGAGGAACCGCCGGAGTCGGAGCATGCAATCAGTCCGGCAAGGCAGACAATCGCAACCGCAATCTTTGACGCGGCCACCCCTGAAACCGAAAAACCAGGGAGGCGAGTCGTCAATCGTTCCTCCGTTTTACGAGGGTCAAACAGTTCATGTCGTTTTCTCTGCGGTAGTGCATCTCGTCGGAAAAGGTATGCGCCAAGTGCACTCCCCAACCACCAATCTCGGCCTCGTCGATGTCGGTGATCTGTTCCGGCATAGGGGCATCTTGTGTGGGATCGAATGCTTTGCCGTTGTCTAGGATCTCGATCTTGATGGAGGAAGCGTCGGAAGCGATATCGACCTTTATGGGTTGCGTGCCATCGACCTCTCCATGGTTGATGACGTTTATGCACAACTCTTCGAGGATCAGTTCGACCTGATAGGTCAGAGCGGGCGGCCAATCGCTTTTTTCCGAGATGTTTTCGATCGCGGTGCGGATCGCGTCAAGTTCGCCGATTTCGGGCATGAATTCGACTGACGTTTTTGCAGTCATCGTTTCACGTCCGCCTGAAGACCAGACATGCCTGGTCGTCGGATTGCGGTTCGTCGCCTGCGAATTCATTCACCGCGTCGAAAACCATTTTGCTGGCTTCTGCGGCATCTTTTGGCGGGTTCTCGTGGAAGATTTGGCGTAACCTGTCCATCCCGAACAACTCAGCGTCCGCATTAAACGCTTCGGTGATTCCATCGGTGTAGAGAATCACGGTGTCGCCTGATTCGAGTTTGATCTCGGCCTCTTCGTAATCTATGCCGGGGAGGATGCCGAGAGCCGTACCGCCTGTGGGCTGAATAACTGTAGTGCTACCGTCTGGATGGACGATTATCGGTTCGTTGTGTCCGCCATTTGCATAGCAGAATCGGGTGGTTTCGGGATTGTAGATGGCGTAGAAGAGCGTGACGAACATCGCTGCTTCGTTTTCAGCGTCAAGGAGGTTGTTGACCTCTGCCAAAGCTTCTCCAGGATGCTCAAACCTTTGCCCAGCACCTTTCAACAGCATCCTGCTCGACATCATGAAGAGTGCGGCAGGCATTCCTTTATCCGAGACATCGGCGATGGCCAGACCGATCATTCCGTTTCTCAGAATTTGGACGTCGTAAAAATCGCCGCCGACGTTGCGGGCGGGTTGCATCGATGCGTGTATCTGGTAGTGGCCGCTCTCCGGGAAGCTGGCAGGCAGGACCGATTGCTGGATGTTGTTGGCGACGTCGAGTTCGTTCTGCAAGGCCACCAGTTTGTCCCGTGACTGCAGGGCATCTCGCCATTCATCGAGGTGTTGCAAGGTGCGCTCGATAGTTATCCTCAAATCTTGGAAATCGAGCGGCTTAGTGACGAAATCGAATGCGCCGCGGTTCATGGCGGTGCGTATGTTCTCCATGTCGCCGTAAGCAGAGATGATGATTGCCCGGATGTCGGGGGTGACATCTTGAATCTGCTGCAAAAGCGTAAGGCCGTCCATTCGAGGCATGTTGATATCGGAGACGACCATGTCGATCTCCTTGTCCTGCATCAACATCTCAAGCGCCTCAATGCCGTCATGCGCAAAGACGAACTCGTATTCTCCGCGTCGAATCTGTCGACGCATTCTCTGGAGCACGAGCGGTTCGAGGTCCGGCTCGTCGTCTACGACCAAGATTCTCTTGGGGGCTTTATTCATCGAGTCTGAAACAATTTGCTCCGAGTCATTGACGAGTTACATCAAGACGGCGGTTGCCCGGTTGCCGATTTGCCGGTCGTCGACCGGTTAGTTATTGACCGCGGCGAGAGCATCGTCGCGGGAGGACTCGATTGGGATGATGTTGTCGAACCCGCTGATGGAGAAGATCTCACGTATCGGGTCGGACAGCGAGCAGACGGCGAATTTTCCGCCTTGGCGGTTGATCGACTTTACGACCAACAGGATGGCTCGGAGTCCCGCGCTGCTGATGTACGTCAGGGTTTCAGCATCGAAAATCACCGCTTTATCCGTGTCTTCGATTGCCGCTTCTAAGCCGACCTGAAACTCCCGCGCGTTGGTACCGTCCACGCGATTCTCGCTGGGCATCACTATCAGCGCATCGCCTACTCGTTCTGTGTTGATTTCCATCTGTTGAACACTCCCTTGGGATAGGGTACTTAAGGTTACGTCAACGCGCTGCGTTGCCACTATCGTAAACCGAAATTCAAGGATTCAGTTTATCTCATTGGCCTTTGGTTGCAAAACGCTAATTTTCTCGTTCGTATCTGCCGACGAAACTGTGTTGGGTTCTGGCGTCTCGAGGCAGTCTAGCCATCGAGATCGTATCGGGCAACACGATGCCGCCGGAAAATATCAGCTTCATGGCATCTTCTACCGACATATTGGTTTCCACAACATCGTCTTCCAATACGAATGCCATGTTACCTGATGTGGGGTTCGGGACTGTAGGCACATAAACGGAAACTAGATCCTCTTCCCTGTTTGGTCCCCTTGCTCTGCCGGTCACGAAACCCATAGCCATCATCCCATCTCGCGGCCACTCGATGAAGACGACGCGGCTGAAGTTGGCACTCGATCCCACAGAGGCCATCGCCTGTGCAGTGACTCCGTAAAGCGTGCGCACGACGGGGATGAAGTGCATCACTCCATGTACGCCGTTTAACAATGATTGCCCCGGTTTGAAGATCGCGAGCAATCCTACGAGGTAAAAGATAACGACCAGAATCACTAGACCGATACCGGGGAAATCCCAGGGCTTGTCTTTGATGAAAGCCATTCCCCTGAACCACTCATTGGTCGCGTTGACCAGATACACCAGAACCAGCACCGTGACGAGCAACGGCACCAACTCGAGCAGTCCCTTCAAAACGCGGCCTTGGACGTGGTTCTCAGCCTGTTTGAATATGCTCGGGCGTGTTTGTTCCTGTTCCGTGTCGAGGGTCAGCCTATCTTCACGAACCAATGGATTACACTCCTGTCTGATTCAGAAGCAACTACAACTACAAATCGCGTACGCGCGTCAAAGTCTATACAAGTTGTAGATCCCGTCGCTATAGCGATTGGTGCAACCTATTCGTAACATTCCGGGCTGAGGGGCATCGCTTCTCTTGCCATGCCTCTAAAATCCGACTAAGGTCAATTGAATGCGACGACGATGCAGCATCCAGTTTGTACAAGCAGATTCGTGACTAAAGGTGCCACACAATCCAACGACCGGTCCGACACAACGTCCGGATCCGTCGCACCGAATCGTTTGTACCGCGAGGAGGCATTCGCTCGGCGCGGTCAGAGAGAACCAATCGATGGCCTGCTACGTGTCACCGCACCTCACGAGTGGGCGATCCTGATTGGGCTTCTAGTCGCAATACTCGCGCTGATCATTTGGGGCATCTTCGGACAAATCGAGCGCGGAATATCGAGCAACTGCCTAGTGATATATCCCGGTGAGCGATACACGATCATCGCGGAGAGCGAAGGCAACGTAGCAGAGGTCATGGCACAAGTCGGTGCCATGGTGGAAGTCGGGCAACCGCTTGCTCGGCTACGTTCGAGCGAACTCGATCGTCATGTCCGCCTTGCCCAGTCCAAAGTCGACCTGCTCGAAGAACGTTCCGGTTCTGAGGACAGCGACGAGGTCGCGCTGGCTAGAAACGATCTTCTCGAATTGATGACTCTTCAATCGACTGGACAATTGGTGATTAGCCACACTGCGGGAGAGTTAATGTCGCACCAGTTGTCGTTAGGCCGGGCACTCCATTCGGGGGACGAAGTAGGGGTTGTCCGTTTTCACAACTCAGGCCGTATCCGGGCAGTAACGGCTGTCTCCTCTGAGGATGCTCGACGTATAGAACCGGGTCTTGATGCCAGGATCAATGTCGCGTCAGGCATTCCTCGAACCGAAGAAGTCCTCAACGCCGAGGTCTTGAGCGTTTCCGATTCGCCGGTTGAACCGCCGACTTGGTTGTCCGCTCTAGGACTGGTCAGACAAGCTGACGGGCACTTAGTGGAGTTGGCATTCCATGAGTCGCCGGAAAATCCGTTGACCGACGGTACCTCATGCAGCTCGCGCATCGTGTACGAACGTGGGTCACTGTTCAGCGTCATCATCCCGTAGACGATTTTGAAGTCACTGATTTATGTTTCGTGCCCTGCTAAGCAAAGTCCTCAAATGGCGCGTCCGCACGCCGCTGTTTCCGCAGCTTGAGATCTCAGAATGCGGTGCTGCGTGTTTGGGCGCGATTCTTGGTTACTACGGACGCTGGGTCTCAATTGAAGAGTTGAGGACAGCCTGTGGCGTCAGCCGTGATGGATCCAGTGCGGCTGACATCGTCACTGCTGGCGAGCAGTACGGATTGAAAATTACTGGTTGGCGACGGTCAATCGCGGGACTCAGAGAAATCACTCTACCGGCGATCCTCTTCTGGGAGTTCAACCACTTTGTCGTCCTAGAGCACATCGGCGGCGGCAAATACTTCATCAACGACCCTGCAAACGGCCGGCGAACCGTGAATGAGGAAACGTTCAACCGTAGCTACACCGGGGTCGCACTTGTTGTCGAACCTACCGACGAGTTCAGACCGGGAGGCACCCCTCCGGGCATCGTGCGCAATATCTGGCCGTGGCTACGCGATGTCAAGGCACCTCTCGCATACGCGGCCTTGTGCGGGTTGTTGCTCGCGCTGCCGGGCCTAGCCTCGCCGATCATCTTGAGTTCCTTTGTCGACAGTGCGATTGCTGGCAATTTGTTATCGGTCGGTTACTTGCTGGTTGTTGCCTCCGCGATTGCCGCTGGTTTGATCTATCTCCTCACGCTGATGCGTCAGATAGCGCTCCGACGCCTCTCCATCCGCGTGTCGGTGGTCCACTCGGCACGTCTCTTGACAAAGCTGTTCCGACTTCCCTCGCAGTACCTCGCACACCGCTACGCTGGCGATTTGAGCACCCGAGTCAGATTGGTGGATGAGGTGGCCGCTCGTGCGTCCGGGGACTTCGTCGGGATCGTGATTGATCTTGTGATGAGCGTCCTGTTTCTCGGCCTCATGGTCTATTTCGATCCCCTTCTTGCTGCATTGGTCGCGGGACTAGCCGTCGCAAATCTCTTTGCGATGCGCGTCTTATCCAACTTGCGGAGGGATCAAAACCGGCAGCTTCGCAGAGAGCAGGCGCTGCTTTACGGCATCGGGGTTTTTGGCCTTCGAAACATCGACAACTTGCGCGCAACGGCTTCTGACGACGGCTTCTTCACTCGCCTAACCGGATATCAAGCCCGTGAACTTGCCGCCAGACAGAAGTTCGCGGAACTCGGGAACGTCATCGGCGCGTTGCCCAAGCTGTTCATACTTCTGGGAGCGGTGTTAGTTCTGGGAGTCGGTGGCTGGCAAGTGATCTCCGGAGAGATGTCCCTTGGCAATCTGATGGGCTTCTATATGGTCGCCGCGATCTTTCTAACTCCAGTCGGAAACTTCGTACAGTTCGCAGACACATTCCAGATCTTGGAAGCCGATATGCAGCGGATCAATGATGTGATGACCGCGGATGAAGACCCCTCTCTTGGCGTACGAACAGAGACGGCTCCCGGTCGAATCGCCACTCTCCAAGGCAAGATCCGACTTGCCGGGAAGATAGAGCTCCGCGATGTCACCTTCGGTTTCAGGCCGAATCATCCGCCACTAATCAAGAACTTCAATCTGACTATCGAACCCGGTCAGCGAGTAGCGATTATAGGCCCGACGGGTTCCGGCAAATCTACATTGCTACGACTCGTCAGCGGCGAGTACAGCCCGTGGTCTGGCGAAATCCTCTTCGACGGTGTGCCGCGCAACGAAGTGCCACGAAACGTGATGACCGGATCAGTCGCGACCGTGGATCAACAGATATTTCTATTCTCGGCAACCATTCGAGAAAACCTGACTCTGTGGAACCCGACTGTGACCGATCATCAACTCCTAGCGGCGAGCACCGACGCATTGATACACGACGAGATAATGAACCGCCTTTCCGGGTACGACTCGCATGTCGAAGAAGGAGGACGCAACTTCAGCGGTGGCCAGCGCCAGCGCCTCGAAATCGCTCGTGCGTTGATCAACAATCCGTCCGTCCTTCTTCTCGACGAAGCAACCAGCACATTGGACGCGATAACCGAAATGCACATCGACGACGCCCTGCGACGCCGTGGCTCGACCTGCCTGATTGTTGCTCACCGTCTAAGCACAATACGCGACTGCGACCAGATCATCGTTCTCAACAAAGGCGAAGAGGTGCAGCGAGGCACACACGATGAACTCATTGATAACGCCGACGGTCTCTACCATGAGCTGATCCACGCGCATTGAATCTCAACCTATCAAGCAACAGAAGATGAACCTATCCGCAGACACAGATCTCCGATCGCTGGCGGCTTCATTGGGTGAGGTTGTCGAAACAGCCGGAAACCGCCCCGTCGATCTCGGCGCGCCTGAAGTCGCGTGGTACGTGGAGCAGGGATCCGTCGACATTTTCTTCGTCGGGCAAGAAAACGGCATCCCGAACTCCAGTGCCAAACACATCCTCAGGGCGAACCAAGGTCGCCTGCTTTTCGGTGTCGACACCTCCAACACGCCGCTCGCCGTAGTAGCCAAAGGGTTGCCCCAAACCATCCTCCGCGAAATCCATCTCGAAGCCCTTTTGGCGCGAACTGGCTCCGAAGCAATTGCGGACCAAGTCGACGCTTGGATAACCGACTTTTCCGAAACGATCGCATATCAAATCGATCCGCGCCCATGGACAGACGTGGTTCTCCACGCTGGCGATGAGTTGGAAATTGCACCGCAGATCGTGCTTTCCACTCAACCCGGAAGATTGATCTGGGGCAGCTCAAAAACCGGTGCCTATCTGGGCACTGAAGAGATCGGCGGCAGTGGAGTCGGCTTCGCACCGCTTACTTCAGACACATGGTTGACGATCAGCGAAAAGACTCGTGTTACAGGACATACATCGCAGGAATTAGCTGAAACAGGTCAACTCATCCCTGCGCTTAGCGAGTTTCACAACCTGATTCTCGGGGCTGAGCAACTGAACCGTCGTTTGCTCCTCGCGGATGAGGCGAACGAACAATCCGACCGCGCGATGCATCGGCGCGTCGATGAAGAATCTGCGCGCCAAGAGCTTTTCGGTATCTTGTCCGACCAAGTGGGCGCGTTCGATGCTACTGGCTCCTCCCTCATTGCCGCGATGCGATTGGTAGGTAAGCATGAAGGCATCGAGTTCCAAATCCCGCAAACCAACCGACCCGCAATCGATGCCACACACTCGATGCAGGAGATCGCCAACGCTTCCGATATCCGATTTCGCAAAATCCGATTAACCACCGAAGACCGTTGGTGGTTCGGAGACAGCGGCGCGATGCTCGGATCTTTAAAAGACGACGGTTCTCCGATCGCTCTCATACCGAGCACTCGAGGCAGGTACCGTGCCATCGATCCGATGACCGGTAAGGGACGCAAAATCGACGCCGGTCTTGCCGAAACAATCGAACCGACGGCTTGGTTCTTCTACAGGCCACTACCCAGAAACGAACCGGTACGTGCATCGGGCCTTCTTCGCTTCATGGGCGATAGTATGACCGCTGACATCGGTTGGTTCGCTTTAACCGGGCTATTGGCTAGTCTTTTGCTGCTTGCTCCAGCCATCGCTATCGGTGAACTCACCGACTGGGTGCTACCGACCCATGCGACCGGCATTCTCGTCCAATTCATGATCGCAATCATCGTCCTCACGTTCGTTGCGGCCAGCCTTCAAGTGCTCCACGGCACCGCGCTGATGCGAATGGAGGGCCGTGCTGCGGCACGCGCATCCGCCGCCGCGTGGGACAGACTCCTCGCGTTGCCTCCTAGTTTCTTCAACCAGTTCACCGCAGGTGATCTCGCCTCCCGATTGTCTGTGTTCCTGCAACTGCGAGACCAGATCTCCGGCGTGGTCGCCAACGCGCTGCTGTCTGTGGTCTTTCTGCTCCCTACATTCGTCATACTGTTCATCTACGACACCACGCTCGCGTGGTTGAGCATCCTCCTAGGGCTGACATCGTTGGGCATCACCGCTGGTGTCGGCTACCTGCAGATAAACCCGATACGACGACGTTTCAAGATCATTCGAGGGATAAGCGGCGACCTGTACCAGTTCATCAACGGTCTTAGCAAGCTACGTACCGCAGGAGCCGAGTCGTCTGCATTCGCATCATGGGCCCGCAGGTATCGCGAGCAGCAGCTTCAAAAGATCCAGATCGGCAGACGCAACGAGCACCTGATAGCGTTCAGCGCCGCCTTGCCCGCACTGGCCGCCGCGATGTTGCTGGGCGCGGTCGTATGGCGCGGTGCCGAACAGGTCGACCTTGCAAGTTTCCTCGTCGTCTACTCCGTCGCAATGCTTTTCTACGCCGCAATCGTCCGACTAGGGCACGCGTTTGAAACAATCGCAACCATCATCCCCGCATACGAGCAGATACAGCCCATTCTCGAAAGCCTTCCCCAAGACCAGACCAACGGCCTCCACACTGCCACCATCAATCTCACTGGACACGTAAAGTTCGATCACGTCACTTTCCGCTACTCCGACGATGGGCCGCTGATTATCGATGATGTCTCATTCGAGGTGCGGCCCGGAGAATTCGTCGCCATCGTCGGCGAGTCGGGATCAGGCAAGAGCACATTGATGCGTTTGGCTTTAGGACTCGAAGACCCGACTTCCGGGTCCGTCTACTATGACGAGCGGGAGCTTGCCTACCTCGACCGTAAATCGGTGCGTCGACAAATCGGGGTCGTCACTCAAGACGGCGTGTTACAGCCCGGAGACATCCTTGACAACATCATTGGAATGGGGGACGACCTCACCATCGAGGATGCTTGGCGGGCCGCTCGGCTGGCGAACATCGACCAAGACATCAACGCCATGCCGATGGGCATGTTCACCCCTGTCAGTGACAATTCGTCGACTTTCTCGGGCGGTCAGACGCAGCGTGTCCGCATCGCCGCTGCACTCGTCCGCCGACCCCGCGTCGTATTCCTCGACGAAGCCACAAGCTGGCTCGACGCCCGAAGCCAAGCTGCGGTCATGCGAGGCATCGAGAGCATCGCGTCTACCCGCATCGTCATCGCGCACCGACTCTCTACAATCCAAAAAGCAGAGCGCATATACGTTCTCCAGTCCGGCCGCATCGTTCAACAAGGGAATTTCGATGAACTCTCAAAGATAGACGGCCCATTCCGAGAACTCATCAAGCGCCAAATGACCTGATACAGCCCAGTGCCGCAAGCTAAGCCACCCCAAGACTCTCTCCAATGCGAGACTCGCGAAGAGTGGCGCACATGGCTCGCGGAGAATCACACCCGCGATGATGGCATCTGGCTAATCACCTTCAAGAAAGCCAGCAACATGCCCTCGATGGGCTATGACGCATCCGTCGAAGAGGCCCTGTGCTTCGGATGGATCGATAGCCGTACCAAAGGGCTCGACGACGAACGCTCGATGCTCTGGTTCGCTCCCCGGCGCAAGGGATCGAACTGGTCAAAATCGAACAAAGACCGCGTCGCCAAACTCACCAAGGCAGGCCTTATGATGCCGCCCGGGACCGCCAAAGTCGAAGCTGCGAAACAAGACGGTACATGGACCGCTCTAGACGCGATCGAACGACTCGAAATTCCGCCTGACTTAGCAGAGGCATTCAGCGACCATCCCGGCTCAGCCGAAAACTTCGACGCATTCTCACGATGGGTCAAACGAGCCACATTGGAGTGGATATCAATGGCTAAACGTCCGGCCACCCGAAAACGCAGAATTGATGAAACTGCGAGGCTGGCTCAGAACAATGAGCGACCTAAGCAGTTCCGTTCAAGTTGATGCTCAACCTTCAGGCTGCCTCTCGCAAACATTCCTCCAGCAACCCAAAAGCCGCCTCCACGAAGGCCCACATATTCGCCTCGCGGTCCGACTCTCCTGTCTCAAGCGTGATTGACCTTTCCACCGGACCCGATACTGCGATGCACGTATGACCTGCTGCATCCCCGTACCGGTTGCCTGTAGGGCCGCTCGCTCCCGTCTCTGCGAAACCCCATGTCGTCCCCAACGCCTTGCGCACCGACCTCGCGTTTAACAGAGCGTACTCCTCCGTCGATGACCTGATATTAGTCAGTGCTTCGTCAGGCACTCTCAAAAACGCCTTGTGCGAAGTCCGGGTATAGGTCACTGCTCCTCCGATGAAATAGGCGGATGCGCCGGGAACCGCCAGCAGACAGGCCGATATTAAACCGCCTCCAGATGACTCGGAAACACCGATCGTCTCAGCCCGATCTTTCAACAACGTTGCGGCGTCCAGCGCCCGTTCACCAAGCCCTGACATTTCTCTTTGTCCTCCGTTTGTCTAAACTCAACGACCTTTGGTCGGGTTGTGGATCGACTGAATTATCGCGCTTGCTGAACATCTCTGGTAAAGTACGCGCCATTCGGTTCACGAAAAACCGAAAAGTGCAGGGGCGGTAAGTGGCGACGGACGTCCAGAGGAGGGCGATATGACTAATGATTATCCGGTTCAGTTCAGCGTCGATTACGGAGATGGCACTCGGAACCGACTGACGACGTTTTTCAGGTTGATCATGATGATTCCGATAGCTGTCGTTGCGGGTCTGCTGGGGACGGCCGGCTATACCTTGATGCTGGGTGATGGAACAAGCAGCTATATCCCGACGATTGCTCTGGGGATCTTGTTGCTGATCCTTTTCCGAAAGAAGTACCCGCGGTGGGTGTTCGACTTTCTTTTGGAGGTAAATCGTCTGAGTGCCAGGGTCGGGGCCTATGCGGCGTTGCTGGTGGATGAGTATCCATCATCCGACGAGGAGCAATCAGTGCATCTCAACATCGAGTACCCGGACGCTGAAGCGGACCTACAGAGGTGGATGCCGATCATCAAATGGCTACTTGCGATTCCACACTATGTGTGTCTAGCCGTTTTGGGCATCGTAGCGGTAATCATCACGATAATTGCATGGTTCGCAATCATCATCACAGGTAAGTATCCTGCGGGCATGTTCAACTTCGTAGTTGGAGTAGAACGTTGGGCGTATCGCGTAGTTGCCTACGCTTTCCTGCTTGCAACAGACCGATACCCGCCTTTCCGCCTCAGCCCGTAGCCCGTCGAAGATTTAAAACCTCCTTCTATTCCCCTTTGACACCAAGGGGTAGGGATGGTGCTTCCACCGCGCTCCAACTCGGGGCGCGCGTGGAAAGAGCGGCGCAGGCCGATGCGTACCTCGCTGAAGCGATCGCGTCTTCAGTCGCGGCGTAACGAATCAGCATCGCAGCTGCAAACACATCACCTGCACCGGTCGTGTCCGCACCGGCACCATCTACTACATTGCCGAACGACGGTACCGGCACGGGTTCATTCCGGCCCTCAAG
Source organism: Dehalococcoidia bacterium (assembly GCA_022819585.1). GTDB lineage: Bacteria > Chloroflexota > Dehalococcoidia > Lucifugimonadales > Lucifugimonadaceae > Bin127. Next base: position 107,673 of record JAJEGY010000001.1, read on the forward strand.
ATATAGATCGGCTCCCTCGCTCCCCTTGGTAACAACGAGATTACGCGTCAACCGACGCCACTCTCCAAGCGTCTCTGCTTCAACCTCCGACTCCGATATCACGCAGATGTCCCAGCCCGCGCTCATCCCCTCAGGCGGCGACTTCGATACATTTACCTCAGAAGGTAACGGCATATCCCACGACCGCAACCATCCTTGAGGCACAACACACGACACTTGCGGTTGGAACCAGTCCAAGCAATCAATCGGCAACTCCTGCGTCAAAGGCCCGACGAATAGCATCGCAGGGGACCGCCAATTCTTCGGCAGATCATTCAACGAGATGTCACCACCTCGCCGATGCAGAACTTGGACTCGATCTCCCCGAGCGTCATATCGGTTCTCAAATGTAGAAGTCTCTTCCGACACGATCCTCCGCCACATCTCACTCGAAATCGGAATTTTCGACATCGGATAATCGTCTCCGCAAGAAGTAAGGATTCTCGCCGTCACGCCCAATCTAGCCGCAGTAACTGCAGCAAACGCAACCGCGCCGCCCGGCTCCCGAGCCTCAAGATCGTGAGGCGACACGTCCCAAGTCACATGCCCAACCGCCACGAGATCAGGCGCGTCCATAACTACAACTGCCGAAGCTTGGGGTCCCAGCGGTCACGCAGCCAGTCGCCTGTGAAGTTAAGCGATAGAACGAGCAGGAATATGGCGATCCCGGGCATCGTAGATATCCACCACGCGGTGTCCAGATAGTCTCGACCGTCGGCAATCATGTTGCCCCATGTGGGGGTAGGTTGCGGGATGCCAACTCCGAGGTATGACAGAGTGGATTCGGCTAGAACCAGGCCTCCAGCGCCGAGGGTTGCGAGCACGATGACGGTGCTACTTACCCCGGGAAGAATGTGTCGAAACGCGATCCTCCAGCTCGAGGCACCAGCGACGCGCGCCGAGGCGACATAGTCGCGCTCACGCAGAGACAAGACCTCCCCACGCACAGGACGGACGAATCCGACCCATGAGATGAGTATCAGTATCAAGAACATAATCGTGAACGAAGTGCCAAGGACGATCTTGATCACAAGGGCGATCATGATGAATGGCAGCGCGATCCAAGCGTCGACGAGACGCATGATGATTTCGTCGACGATTCCGCCGATGAAACCAGCGGCAAGTCCAAGAGCGGTGCCGATTATCATTCCGCTGGTCATGCCGACAGCTACGACCATCAGTGAGGCCCTTCCGCCATAGAGCAGTCGGCTCCAGAGATCGCGGCCCACCTGATCCGTTCCGAGCCAGAATTCACTGGTTCCGCCTTCCAGCCAAATCGGAGGATTGCGAACACGGGTGAAGTCGGCATCTCGGATCGGGTCGTGCGCGGCGATCACCGGCGCGAACGCGGCTAACACGACTAGCAACGTGAAGACCGTGGTCCAGATGATCGGATACCGCCGTAGGAAGTCGTATGCCGCGATTGGACCGCGCAAAACGGATCGCACCGGTTCCGGTAGCGACGCTCCTGTTCGGGCGTATTCAGGTATCTGGTATTGCGTTGCCATGGGTTTCAGCTCAATCTGATCCGCGGGTCAACCATGACATAAAGCAGGTCGGCGACTAGGTTTGCGGCTATCAAAACGACGGCAACGAGCAGTGTGGTGCCCACGACGAGATTCAAATTGTTGTTTACCACAGCTTCAATGGCGAGCAGCCCGATCCCCGGCCATGCGAACACGGCTTCAATCACGACAGTTCCGGTCACAAAGTTCCATAGCAGGAGCGCCGAGACCGTGATCGGCACAATCAGCGAGTTACGCAGAGCGTGTTTCCAGATGACCTTGGGTCCTGCGACCCCTTTCGCACGCGCCAATTTGATGTACTCCGAATCTAAGACTTCAAGCATTGAGGAACGCATCAATCGCATATATCCCGCCGCAGCACCCCATGCCAACGTCAATACGGGCAGGATCATCGCCTTGATCTGGTCTAAGGGGTCTTCGGATCCGATGGTCCCGATGACGGTCACCGGCACCCACTCCAATCTGACCGCGAAGATCAGGATCGCTATGATTGCCACGTAAAAGGCCGGCAGCGTGATCCCCAAGTTGGCGAAAAGGCGAACCCCGTAGTCCAATATCGAACCGCGTTTCACCGCGGACACCATTCCGAACGACAGCCCGAACAGTGTGGCGATTATCCAAGCGGAAACTCCGAGCTGGACTGTCGGTGCGATCTTTTCTCGGATCTTTTGGGTTACGGGGAAGCCGTCGGAGAGATCATGTCCGAGGTCGCCGCGCAACACGTCCATGAGCCAGAACGCGTACTGGAGCGGGACTGGTTTGTCGAGATGGAGTTTCTCGCGTTGTACCTGTAGCGCGCTTTCGGATATCCCGTATCCGCCCTCGGATACGAGCATTGCTAACGGGTCACCAACTAGTCGTGACAATACGAACATGATGATGGTGACCAGAAACAGCGCGATCAACGAGGCGAAGATTCTTCTCAGTATGAAGCCGCGCATATTCGACCATCGATTCGGTTGCTAACCGATACATTGAAGCAGGGGCGGTTTATGGACCGCCCCTGCCTGTTGGAGTGTGGGACTACTTGCCTGTCTGAGCCGGTCAACGGTCTCAGTTGGCGAGTCGTACCCACTCCAAGCTGTTCATTCGACCTAGCACGCCCTTGCCTTCCGGCAGCATCTGCCACTCGGAGATCAAGGAGGGGTTGTACAGCGCCGCAACTGGACTCTGATACACACCGACCCAAACCATCCATTCGCGGTTCCAGTCGAACATCGCCGTCACCAGTTCCCGCAGTTTTTCGGGATCGGCCTCACCAGCCATCGCAAGGTGAGTCTCGGCGAAGATCGGAATCTCCATCGCGCGGTTGTAACCACCGGGTCGTGAGAGCGTCGTGGCGTTCAAGTCCTTCGGCCATGTTGGTGGCGCCCATGCATCACCGCCGCTGAAGAAGATCTTCTTGTTCGTGCGGTTGACCAAAGACGGTCGGAACGACGAGTAGTTCTGCTTGTCGAACGTGCTGTTGATGTTCAAGTTCGCAAGCCACTCGATACCGATCGCCTCCTGGAGCGTCTCGCCAGAGCCGGCGGCAGGACCAGCCCACCACTCGACATCGAAACCATCGGCGTGACCAGCTTCCGCCATCAGTGCCTGCGCACCTGCGACGTCATACGGCACGTCCCATTCGCTCTTGTAGAACGGGTGGCTGGTGTCCCAACCGGGGGCGTATGAGACCCGACCGAAGCCGTCGGTCAAAGCATTCATCAGTTTCTCGCGGTCGATCGCCATCGCCATGGCGGTACGCACCTTCTGCGAACTCGCCATTGTCTCTGGTATCTCAGGATCGCCGATCCAAGGCATCGCCGTGTCTAGCGGAGGCTTAAACAGCGGATCGCCTGGCTCGTCACTGGTGAAAACATCGCCAGTGATCGCGTGCTGGGTTTCCCAGTAGTTCCCGGAATAGACATACGACGAGTCTCCCCAGAAACCTTCAGGAGCCTGCGTGAAGCCCTCTTCAAACATCTCGTTCCAGTCGGTCAGCGCCAACTCGCCGATCTGTGCCTGACCAGTCTTGAGCATCGCCTTGCGGACGCTGGCCTCGGTGACCTGCAACACGTTTGCCGCCGCCACATACGGACGCTTGCGCCAGTGGTTGTCCACAGCCTCGAGGAACACGCCCTTGTGCTGCGTCCACTCTGTGACCTCGAACGGACCGGTTCCGATCATTTGGGTCCTCATTCCCTCGGGACCTACCTCGTCGAAGAAGGCCTTCGAGAAGATCGAGATACCTTCCCAGAAGTTGGTCACGTACTGCAAGAGTGAGTGTCCACCGAAAGCTACCCAGTGGAAGCGAACCTTGTAGTCGTCGATTACCTCGACTTCTTGCACCAGGTTCGCCAAGTCTCCACCTGTGTCGTGGATGCTGTCGGGCTGGAGTTTCGGGTTGGCGTCGTTCCATGAGAACGCGACATCAACCGCGGTCATCTCGCCGTATCCGCCGTGGAACTGCACGCCCTGACGTATCGTGAAGTCGGTGTAAGACGATCCGTCCGCAGACATCTCCCAGTCGCTCGCAAGCAACGGGCCTAGAGCTACGGTTCCGTCATCCGCTCGGACTGCTTCCAAGAGAGTCTCGGTTGAGCCTGTTCGGGCGGTCACCGAGCATGCGGGGCAGTACCGCGGGCTGGAGTTCATGAAGTACGAGTTGCCGATTGCAGCAATCAAGACGCCTGAAGGTTCAACATCGTCGCCAGCACCCCTCGAAACGCCTTCGATGTCAACTTTGACTATGGGCGCATCGATCGTCGTGACCTGAGGCGTAGCAGTCACAACCACCTCAACCGCAACCTCCTTGACGACCTCGCGTACGACCTCTTTCTCGACCTCGACCGGCACCTCGACTTCAACCTCGCGAATGACCTCTTTCTCGACCGCTACTGGCACCTCAATCTCGACCTCTCGGATGACCTCTTTCTCGACCTCGACCGGCACCTCGACCTCTACGGTCTGGATTACCGGCCTATCGACAGGCACCTCTACAATTCGCTCACTGCCACAAGCCACCGCCGCCAAACTGGCGATACCTAAAAGCAGGAGCGCTACATTTCTAACGCTCAGCATCGTGACTCCTCCTTATGAAGCCTGTTTGCGTCGCGGTATTTTAGCACCGCTACGTATTCCTGCGCGAATAGTTGCTGGTGGTTCGAGATTCGTAAAAATCGGGCATGTTCGTTACGTGGTGCCTGTCATCACAGGCACCCCAAACCGTCCCAGATCGCATCCACCACTCTCTCGGCTCGTTCTCTGGTCGCAGGAAATCCGACGATGTGGCCGGCGATGATCGAGCCTACGATGGTCTGCACGGCCATCTCAAGGTCGGCGTCTCCACGAACCTCGCCGCGTTCGACGCCGCGTTGCAGGATGTCGGTGATTTCGTTGCTCCGCGGCCAGAGTATTCTCTCGCGGAAGACGCGAATGAGGTCTGGGTTTCGTTGTTCTTCGACAAGCAAGGCGCCGATCATGGCGTAACCCGGGCCGCGCTCGAAGACGGACTGACGTTGCATGATCATCTCTACGAGGTCTTGGCGCGTGTTGCCGGTGTCTGGCGGTGGGCCGATCTCCTCTCTGAGCGACGCGACTGCTGCTGCTGCCAACTCCTCTTTAGATGGGTAGCGGCGATAGATGGTGGTTTTGCCGACTCCGGCATCGGCCGCGACCTGTTCAACTGAGAATCCGAAGTAGCCACGATCGGACAGGAGCTTGAGGGTGGACTTGAGGATGACTTGGTCGACCCTTGGGTCCCGCGGACGACCTGCCCCGGTGGACTGGTCCTGTGATTTGGCGGTGGATTTCGTCAATGAGTCGTTGATTCAGATGCTTGTTTCGTTCCGGAAAGGTCGTCGTCTGCGGCTGCTGTAGGCGATGGTACGGCAGCAGGCAGATGTCGGGCGGGCATGAATTTGCCGACCAAAACAGCACCGATCACGCCAATCACTGCCGCAACCAGTACCGCGAACCCAAGGGCATCGGTGAAAGCTGATCGCGCCGCGGTGATTAGTCCGGCACCCAACTCTGGTGGCAGCATCGAGGCAACGCGCGCCGCAGCTCCTACCGAATCGCTCGCCACAGCCGCGGCTTCAGGTGGCAATGATGCAGCCGCGTCACTCATCCTGCCGGTGAAAACCGTATTGATCACCGAGCCAATAACCGCCACTCCGAATGCACCTGCCACCTGACGAGTCACATCATTCATCGCCGACGCAATCCCCGCGTGCGCTTCCGGCACCGCTCCCATCACCGAGTCCGTGGATGGCGCCATCACATTGCCCATGCTGAATGCGAGGAAGAAGAAGGTGAACCCTATAACCCAATAACTGGTGTCTGGCTCCCAAAAAGAGATCGTCACGAATATGACCGCTAATCCGACCAGTCCCGCCGCAACTACCTTGTTGCTACCCAGCCGACCGACAAACCGATGACTCATTCCTGCACCTGCAGCCATCCCCAACGCCACAGGCACCATCCTCAATCCCGCCTCGAGCGGTGTGAAACCCTGAACAAACTGCAAATACTGCGTCATCCCAAACACCATCCCGAACAATGCGAAAAACCCTATCGAGATCGCTCCGGCACCTGCTGAGAACCGCGGATTCTTGAAATAGTCGAGGTTCAACATCGGATGATCGGTCTTGATCTCCCACCAGATAAACCCGCCTATCAATACCAACCCTGCTACCAAACCAGAGATGACGAATGCGCTCGTCCAACCATGACCCGGCGCTTCAATGATGAAGTAGACCAACGTCGTAACCGCAGCGATCGACAGAATCGCACCTGGAAAATCTATCGGCGCTGGATCAGGATCGCTGCTCTCAGGCACCAACACAAGTCCGGCCAATAACGCGATCGCGATCACGGGAATGTTCACAAAGAACACCGATCCCCACCAGAAATGCTCGAGCAATATGCCCCCAGTCAATGGCCCTAGCCCCACACCCAACCCAGCAACACCAGCCCAAATCCCGATCGCCTTGCCGCGTTCCTCGCGAGGAAACACGTCGGTCAGGATCGAAAGCGTCGAAGGCATGATCAACGCGCCGCCGATCCCCATCAAAGCACGAGCCGCGATCAATTGCGAACTCGATCCCGCGTACGCCGCAAACAGACTCGACAACCCAAAGACCACCAACCCAACCTGTAGACCGCGTTTGCGACCATATCGGTCTCCCAGTGAACCCATCGTCAACAGCAGACCCGCAAACACCAGCACATACGCGTCCACCATCCACTGAAGCGAAGTCACCGAAGCATTGAATTCCTGTTGCAAAGTTGGGATAGCGACGTTGAGGATCGTGTTATCCAACCCGATGATCAACAAGCTCATCGACAGAATCCCCAACGTCCACCACCGCCTGCGATAGGCCGCCGACTCAACGGTTGCCGAATTCACCCCCGCCATCGATCGCCTCCTTAGATTACGTAACGATACCGTATCGTTTCGATACTATATGGCGTGTTCTCTTATTGCAACCCCGGGCTACCACGCAACCTAACCCGCGACAACCTCGGCAAAATGCTCCCTCAACCGCGGATACAACTTCCTATAACGCTCATACGCCACTTCATACGCATCAGTCATCTCGCCCCTTGGCTCCAACCGATCCAACGGTCGAATCCAAGCCCGACAAACCTCCTCAACCGACTCAAACCCGCCTGTCCCTACCGCGGCCAAGATCGCAGCCCCATACGGGGCTCCTCCCGCCGGTCCTACCGTCACCACTGGCACTCCCAACACATCTGCCTGCATCTGACGCCAAACCATGCTCCGTGCTCCTCCTCCGACCGCGACGGCCTCGCTCGCATCGACTCCCAGACCACGCATCAACTCCAACGAGTCCCTCAACGCAAACGTCACCCCTTCCAACACGGCACGCACCAGATGCCCACGTTCATGCCCAGAATGCAATCCCACAAACACACCCCGAGCATTCGAATCCGCATGAGGCGTCCGCTCGCCAGTCAGATACGGCAAAAAGGTCAACCCATCCGCACCGGCAGGCACCTCCTCAGCCTCGGAAATCAACTCCTCATACGATGACGCCTCACCTGTGCGCCCTGCCAAGACACGCCTGAACCAACCTAGCGCCGCTCCAGCAGACAACACGACTCCCATCAAATACCATCGGCCCGCGACCGCGTGATTGAACGAGTGAATACGCATCCCTGGATCGACTCGAACAGTCTCGATAGGCGCTACCACAGCCCCAGACGTGCCGATCGACGTCTGCATCAACCCTTCTTCAACGTTCCCCGAACCCACCGATGCCGCGGCATTGTCCGCACCACCGCCAACAACCGGGGTCCCTGTCCTCAGACCCAACGCCTCAGCCGCATCCTTCGTCAAACCGCCAGTAACCTCCGCCGATCCCATCACCCTCGGCAGCATCCCAACATCAAGTCCCAAACCGTCAACCATCTCCTCAGACCAGCATCCCTCCCGCACGTCGAACAGCAACGTCCCTGCCGCATCTGATGGCTCCGTCACCTTCTCCCCCGTCATGAGCAAACGCACGTAGTCCTTAGGCAACAAAACTGTCTGCATCTGATCAAAAACAGCCGGTTCCTCATCCCGTATCCAAATCAATTTCGGCGCAGTAAACCCTTCCAACGCCGGATTGCCCACCATCCGGGCCAACCCATCATTCCCAACCGTCTCCATGATAAACCGACACTGCTCCGTGGTCCGAACATCGTTCCACAAGATCGCTGGCCTCAACACCCGGTCCCCCTTGTCCAACACCACCGAACTATGCATCTGCCCAGACAATCCGATCGCCGCGACATGATTCACACCGGCTTGCTCACAAGCAGATCTCACAGCATCAACCGTCCCGTCCCACCAATCCGCCGGATCCTGCTCCGACCACCCCGGCCGCGGCACCGATAAACCCTGAGCCGCCTCTGCCTCACCAACCACCGATCCCGACTCATCTACGACCAACGCTTTAATCGCGGTCGTTCCGACGTCTATCCCCAAATAGTGCTGCGCCATGCTAATCTCCCTATCTTTCACGGCATATCATAGACGCAACTCGCTCGACTAACCACCAAAAGGACCCTCACATGTACGTCGGAACACAGTTCGGAGCACGCCACGAAACCGACATCAAAGTGCTCGCTCAACTAGGCGTCAAAAACGTCGACGTAACACCCAAAGAACACTGGTCAGATTGGACAGTCGACCTCCTCTCCTCCTATATCGAGAGATACGCTGAATTCGGCATCACCGTCGAGACCATGCACTCGCCCCTCGGTTCCCGCGACGCCTTCAACAACGACATGACATACCTCTTCCTCGGCTCAAGCCCAGAAGTCCGCGATAAACGGGAACGCGAACTCGACAGCCTCTCCGAAATCATCCGCATGGCCTCCCAAGCAGGCCTCAGAGGACTCCTCTACAACATCACCATCCTCGGACACCTCCGGACTCCCCCGCGATATGGAAGAGGCGGTGCCAGACTCTCCTCCTTCAAATATGCCGATCTCGATCAGTCCCTTCCCGAGTTCGAGGGTGGAGCCGCCGACGCTGACACCATGTGGGAGCGAATCGACTACTTCCTCGGACGAATCATGCCCGTCGCCGAGGAATACAAAGTCCAGATGGCATGCCACCCGCAAGACCCCGGCATCAAAGACAACGAGTACCGCGGCGTAGCCCGCGTCATGGGCACCGTTGCAGGCCTCAAGAAGTTCGAGGCCATGCACGAAAACCCGTACCACGGCTTCAACTTCTGCCAAGGCACAGTCTCAGAGATGCTCGAAAACCCCGGCGAGGAGATCTACGACATCATCCGATACTTCGGAAGCCGCAAAAAGATCTTCAATGTCCACTTCCGAAACATCAAAGGTGGCGTCCTAGACTTCGTCGAAGTCTTCCCCGACGAAGGCGACGTCGACATGCTGAAGGCCATCCGAACCTACAAAGAGGTCGATTATCCCTACATGCTTATGCCTGACCATGTCCCAAGCATCGACGGCGACGAGGCTGCCCAAGTAGGTTTCGCCTACTGCTACGGCTACATCCACGCGCTCTTGCAAGCAGTCAACGAAAACTGAAACCCGGCCACCCCTTCACCGATCCCCAACTAACCCACTCCAACCGCCTCCCGATCCTCCCGCGCCGAACCATTCCGCGCCGCCCGCACCGGGGTAACCGAACCCGCGGAATCGGGATAGAACTGCGCACAGTAATACCGGAACGGCATGATCTCTCCGTCGGCACGGCACAGCCGTGGCCTAGATCGGTACTCCTTGTTCGCCCAGATCACCAAGTCCTGACGCACATCATGGACCTGTTGCAGAGACATGAAGCTGTTCATGATCGGAGCGCGAAGTCGAACAGGTAGGAAGCCTAGCCCGGCTATAAACCGCTTCGGTTTTCGGATCTCCCGCGCCTGCGACACCAGCGTGAAATCGATCAGCTTGCCATCAACCGGCGTAGCTAATATCCACAACCGCAGATCCATGCCAATGGTGTGCTCATAGATCTCGACACACGAGTAACCCAGTCCGTAGACCCGGGTGATGGCAGAGATGTCAAACGTTAGAGTCGCAAACTTGGCGATTTGGCGGACGGACCGGAAATCAAAATCGCTCTCCAGACGATGACCGTCAACCACCAGCCGACCGACCCTCACCACATTGTCGTAACCATGCACATACCGCAGATGCGTCAAATCCACCGAATTCTCGGTCGTATCCTGCGGATGCCCCGGAAAACGGAGCGTCTTGACCTTGAGACCGCTCCATCCCGTTTGTTCGGGCGATTCTGCTGGTAGGTCCCATTGCGGTTCTCGGCCGTCGATGCCCCACCAAGCGAATATCAGACCCGCAATCTCACGCGTCTGAAAAACACCCAGCTTCGCAGTTTTCGGAGGTGGAGCAAAAGGCGTCGCCACACATTGGCCTGTCGTATCGAACTCGTACCCGTGAAAAGGACACACCAACCGTCCTTCACACACACGTCCGCCTTTGGTCGGTCCCAAATTCGCTCCCAGGTGCGGGCAATAGGAATCCGCGACGCAGACCTGACCGTTCTGGTCGATCCAAGCGATCACGTTCTCGCCCATCCAAGTCTTTTGGATGAGCTTGGACTTCATCAGCTCCTTGCGGGTCGTGAAGAAGTACCAGCCCTCGGGAAACGGCGAAGGCAACGGCATATTATCGGGTTGCCTACGACGAGTTGCGTCACTGACGCTGTTCATATCACTTCTCGATTCAACACCTGATCCGACACTCAAAGCAACCACTCAGCACACAAGAATCGCGCCTCACACCCCTCATTCTACCTATGCAATCCTCGGATCATTTTAGATTATGGCTACATTGTCTCAATTAAGACACCATGGCGAAAAACGGAAAAACTCTTCACAGCGGCGCATCGGAAGTATTGCAGATGACCTGCTGAGCCTGCATGCGAGCGATCCGGTATTAGTGCCAGAGGCGAATATGCGATTCGCTCTATCCGTCGCGTTGGTCGCCAGAGCCGAATACTCATACTCCATTAAATCCAACAGCCCATACCGGCTCTAAGGTCGCTCGCCGCCCAGATGTAACCTAACCCTTTTCCTGCTCGTACCGCTCATGTATGCCCTCGATCGCCAAGTCGAGGTCCGTCCACTCGCGCTCTACCATCGAACGCAGCCGCATGTTCTGGTATGCGCCCCAAACAACCATCGCTGGCAGCACTAGCAAGATCGAAGCGATAAGCGAGTAGACGATCGTAATCATCGCCGTTATCCCGAACTGCTGAGACGCAAGAAGCGGCGCAGCTATCAAAACTCCGAAACCGAACGCCGTCGTCAATGCAGAACCCAGCAACGCGGACCCTGTCGTCGTCAACGTCCGAATCGCCGCCCTTTCCGGGTCGCGCTGCCGCGCGAACTCTTCTCGGTAGCGATGAATGACGTGGATCGTGTAATCGACCCCGATGCCAATCGACAACGCGGTGATGATCGACGTGATTAGCGTGTACGGAATCCCCAGCAAAGCCATCGTCCCCAGCACGCAGAAAAGCACAAGCACAATCGGTGCGACCGCAACCACCGCCAACGCCGGCTGCCTCAACGTGACCCAGAAGAAGATCGCCAGGATCCCCAACGCCACCGCAACCGTCGTGCTAATCGCCTCGGTCTGCCGATCAGTGATCTGATCGGTTACCGCAACCGAAATCACACTCTCCGAAGTCACCGTGATCGCAGCGTCGTCCCCTTGCCAAATCTCCTCGATCTCCCCCTGCATCGCCCGCGACTCTTCGGGTTCACCGAGGTAGCTCGGGAACTGAAGCAACATCGCATCCATTCCATCAGGATTGTTGACCAGCAACCGCGCCAACTCCGGTTCCTCAGCCGCCAACCTATCCAGCACCTGCTGCATCAACGCGGGATCAAGGTGTACTCCCTCGGAAGCCTCCTCAAACATCGATGCCAGCTCCGGATCATACTTATCCCCCGGTTCACCGCTATCCTCGATCCAATCGTCCAAATAGTCGAAGTACGATGTCTGGATCGGACCCGCCGCAGCCTTCGGTCGCTGATTGGCGTCATCAAACGCAAC
>JAJEGY010000007.1 GCA_022819585.1 Dehalococcoidia bacterium
ACGCGCAATCTATAGGGCAGGGGAACGGGCCTCTCAACCATAAGTACGCTTACAGATACGATCCAAGCGATCGGAACCTTGAAGTTCGGAGTTGAAATGACTGCACCGCTTTACATCACGGAATCGCAAGTGGAATCACTCTTCACTATGGAAGCAGCGGTAAGAGTTGTTGAGGAGGCGTTCATTGCCCGGGCGAAAGGCGATGCCTTCAACGAACCACGTCGTAGATTGCCAACGAGCTCTGGTGCTTACAATGTGATGTTCGCCACATGGCGTGGCAACCAGATAGCTGGTTTGAAGTCGTATGCCGGTGGTTCAGGGGGCATCAACTTCCATGTGCTGCTTTACGACACGTCCAATAACTCGCTGGCGGGGGTGATTGAAGCGAACCGCATGGGGCAGATCAGGACCGGTGCGGCGTCAGGTGTGGCGTCCAAATACATGGCGAGGGATGATGCCGAGACAGTGGGCATCATCGGATCCGGGTATCAGGCTGAAACTCAGTTGGCGGCGATTGCACACGTTCGGAATATCAAGTCCGCGAAGGTTTTCAGTAGATCTGAGGAGAATCGGAACAGCTACGCAGAGCGAATGTCAGAGGCTTTGGGCATTGATGTCATACCGGTTTCGAGCGGCGAGGAAACGGCCGATGCTGACATCATCGCGACGATTACGAATTCTCAAGATCCCGTGCTGTTGGGCGAGTGGTTGAGCCCCGGAACACACATCAACGCCGCTGGCAATAACTCGTGGTTGAAGCGAGAGATCGATACTAGGGCGGTTTCGGCCTGCGATATCGTTTCGGTGGATGACGTTGAGCAAGCGAAATTCGAGTGTGGGGAGTTGATGCGCGCGACGGAAGTCGGTCGATTCTCGTGGGACTTGGCGGTGCCGATTCATGACATCGTCGGAGGACGGATTTCGGGCAGGGACAACGCGGAACAGATCACACTTTTTGAATCTCAAGGATTGGCGCTAGAGGACATCGCAGCGTGCCAACACATCGTCGAGAAGGCCAGAGAGCAGGGCGTAGGATTGGCTTTGCGCTAGTGAAAGGATTGATAGATGGCACTTGATTTTCTGAAGATCCCCGATGACAACTCTGTCCGGGTCCCTGGCGAGTCGTTAAATAAACAGGTCGCGGCTATTTTTGAGGCTGTAGGAACTCCTGCTCGATACGCTCAGATCACTGCTGACGCGTTGACCTCAGCGAGCATGCGCGGTGTGGACACTCATGGTGTGACCAACGTGGTCCGTTACACCGAATCCATACTCGACGGAGCGTTTAAGTCACCGCAAGAGATCGAGGTTATCTCGGAGTCAGATACGACTGCCCTGTTGAGTTGCGGTTGGGGATTGGGCCATCCTGCTGCACATATCGGGATGGAGATGGCGATGGACAAAGCGGCGGAGCATGGCGTGGGAATGTCGACGATCCGTGACGGGCATCACATCGGCATGGTTGCCTACTATGCGATGCTCGCTTTGAACCGCGACATGATTGGAATGGCGATGACTAATGCGGGTCCCGCGGTCAGACCGGCTCTGGGACGCAAAGCTATGCTCGGGACAAATCCGATCGCGTTTGTCGCTCCTGCTGGGGAAGAGACGGATTTCGTGCTGGATATGGCTACTTCTACGGTTGCCAGCGGGAAAATCGGTCTTGCGAGGCAATTGGGCGTGCCGATCCCAGAAGGCTGGGCAGTTGGTGCTGAAGGTGAGCCAATAACCCAATCACCAGCCGATCGAGGCGAGCATTGGGCGCAGAACCCGCTTGGCAATACCCGAGAACAGGGAGCGCACAAGGGATACGGGTTAGCGATGATGGTCGATATTCTGTGCGGTGTGCTGTCGGGTGGAGGTTACAGTTCGTTTATCGGTAGCGGCAGAAATATGTCGTTCGCAATGGCGATTGACATCTCTAAGTTCCGTCCGGTTGATGAGTTCAAAGAGATGATGGACGAGATGATCCGCGCTCTACACGACACGCCGACGGAGCCGGGCGCGGAACGCGTGATGGTTGCTGGCGATCCAGAAGAAGAAGCTGTGCAAGATCGGCTGGCTAACGGCGTGCCAATCCTGAAACCACGATACGACGAGATGGTTGCGATATCTCAGCGAGTCGGCGCGGAAGTTTTCATATAGGTCTGTGTTGCATGAGCAGTGAACCCACTGGATCGGACAGAATCGATGACTACCCGCAAACCTAACATCTTGATCGTTGGCGTGGATTCGCTTAGAGCGCCGAACCTCAGTTGCTATGGATACCCGCGACTCACTTCGCCTCATATCGATCGTTTGGCTTCGCAGGGAGCGTTGTTCGAGAACACGTTCAGCGCTCATATCCCTACTACGAGTGGATACACGTCGATGATGAGCGGGATGGATGTGTTTACGTCCCAAGTTGTAGCACTTCGCCACAAAGGTCCAGTGCGGCCCGAGGTGACGATGCTTTCAGAGCTGCTTAAAGGCGAGGGATACAACACGGCGTGTGTTGGTTTGACTGGTAATCCGAGTTCACGGGGGTTCGACACCTATCTCGACTACCGCGCTTGGGGATCTTGGGAAGAGGGACGCAGCGACAAGGCTCAAGACCTCAACCGCGTTTTCCTGCCGGAACTCGACCGACTTTGCGATGCCGACGAACCGTTCTTCGTCTTGCTGCGGCATATGGACCCTCACGCGCCGTACTTACCGCCTGAACCGTTTGAGCGGATGTTTTATCACGGTGACGAACTTGATCCTTCGAATAAATCGATGGATCCCGTATTGTCGTTCAAGCCGTTCCGGGACTTCTTTGCCAGTTGGATGCCGCCGGGCATCACCGACAAGGACTACGTGATCGCCCAGTACGACGGGGCTATCGCCTACATGGATGCCGCAATCCAGACGATCTTGACGTACTTGGAAACCAGGGGAATCCTGGACGATACAATCGTCGTGCTGAACTCAGACCATGGAGAGACGCTTTACGAGCACGAGTGTTGGTTCGATCACCATGGGTTGTACGACTCGAATCTGCATGTGCCGTTGATCATTCGCTATCCGTCGAAAGTGCCATCTGGTTTGCGTATCAGTGGCTACAACCAACACAAAGACTTGATGCCGACGCTGTTGGAATTGGCAGGGATCGAATCCGACATCGAGTTCGATGGTGAGAGTCTTATGGGAATGGTCAGGGGAGAGGTAGTTTCTCACGAATCTGAGATCTACATCACCGAGTGCACTTGGATGCGAAAACACGGGTGGCGAACCCCGCAATGGAAGCTGATCCGCGCGCTCGAACCAGATTTCCACTTCAAACCGCCAGTCGAGCTGTACAACATGGTTGAGGATCCGGCAGAAACGACCGATGTAGCTGATACGCATCCCGATGTAGTAGATGCATTGACAATCCGCATGGACAACTGGATAGCTAAACGCGAATCTGAGACTGGGTTGAAAAACCCGATCCATAACCAAGGCGACTGGCACGGCTACGACGGTGTTGGCGCGTTCAAATCGTCTCAGCAGGCCTACGACACATTGCACATCGGCGATTCGTCTACTGCCAGGCGATTGCAAGCGAAATCTCGATAGCCAAGTCCAACAAAGCTGAGTGAGGAGCGCAGGATTAGTGACACTTAGAGTCGCAGTCGTGGGGTTGGGTGGTATCGGAACCAGACATGCCGACATCTATGCCGCTGACGAGCGTTGCGAGGTCGTTGCGGTCTGCGACGCTTTTGTGGAAAAAGCAGATGCAGCGAGTCAACGCTATGGATGCTCGGCTTTCACATCGGTCGACGAGATGATCAGTAGCGTTGAGATCGATATCGCGAGCGTCTGTACGGCCGGGGTTGAGAATGGTGGCGACCACTACGAACCGACGATGGCGTTGCTAAATGCCGGGATACCGGTTTTGGGTGAGAAACCGATCTCGAACGAAATTCCTAAGGCGCGTGAGATGGTTGCACTTGCCAAGGAAAAGGGACTACGTTACGGGATCAATTTAAACCACCGTTTCACACCAGCTGCGCTTCGTGCGAAGGAATGGATCGATGACGGGCGATTGGGCGAGTTGAACATCGTGAACATGACGATGTGGATCAACAATCCTAATGAAAGTTCTCAGTATTTCCACATGCGCGCTCTGCATCCGCACTCGATAGATGTGATGCGCTACTTCTGCGGAGATGTCAAGAAGGTTCAAGCCTTCTTCAAGAAGGGGGAAGGTCGAAAAATCTGGTCGAACGTGCAGGTGAACATGCAGTTTGAGAATGGTGTGATCGGTCATCTGACAGGCAGTTACGACGCCGGAGGCAGCTACGGGTTGGAGCGTCTCGAAGTCGTTGGTTCTGAGGCGAGATTCGTGTTGCTTGAAGCGTGCGAGCATTTGGAGTTTTACCCGCGCAGATCACAGCAAGTGGAGACGTACGCGTATCTAGGCGACATGATGAGCTTTGGGGAGACTTTTGAGAGTCGGATAACGAGATGGATTGATCAGAACATCGAAGGTCCCGGCCCGGATGAGATTGACGGTTCCGGCGAAGACGCTTTAAAGGCGCAATTGATTATCGAGGCCGCAATCGAGTCTTGGGAGAGTGGCCAAGTAGTGGATATCGAAGGGACATCGCAATGAAACTCGGCGCCAATTCCGTTCTCCTTGGCGGGCATAGCATGACGGACGCGTTCCGTTGCATCGCTATGGCAGGCTATGACGGCATAGAGCTGTCGGCCATAAATGGCATGAGCGAACACTTGGTGCTTGACCGTTGGGAAGAATTGGTACCGGAGATCCGCGATCTGTCGAACGAATACGGGCTTGAGCTACTTGCCATGGAGCAACCGCTGCGTGATCCCGACGTTATGGATCGAGCCTGTAGGGCCGCATCGGCGCTGGGCATTCCCGTTGTCAACTGCGGTCCGGGCGGGACTTCTGACGATGAAGATAGTCTGAAAGCCTCGATCAAGTCGCTAGATGAAATGGCAAGGATCGGCGAGGAATACGGCGTCACGGTCTGTGTCAAGGCGCACGTCGGAGCCAGCATCTACAACACGCCGACCACTCTCAGAGTCATGGAGGAAATTGATTCTCCAGCGTTTGGGATCGATATGGATCCTTCGCATATTCATAGGGCAGGGGAGAACCCGGCAGAGGCTATCGTTGCCGTAATGTCGCGAGTGAAACACGTCCACATCCGAGACTGTAAGGGGATGGAATCAGGACCCGGCAAACCAGAAGACCAAGCTAATGGGCGTGGGGACATCGATCTCTTGGAGTTTGTGCGAGTCTTGCACGAACACGGTTATGACGGCGCACTTAATCTCGAGATCATCGGTGCCAAGGACTACAACTTGGAGCAATGCGCCACCATCGCCGCTGAATCGCGAGGGCACATGCAGGCCTGTTTGCAGGCTTGTGGGGCACGGTAATTGTTGCAGTTAATCGACTTCACGCTCGTCGCAAGACCGGTGATATCGCCAGCGCGATCAGGCTTGTAGCTACGACGATCAACCCGGCGCCTCCGATCGCCCATCTCACACCGAAGGCTTCGCCCACTGCGCCCATTGCTAGATGGCCTACCCAGCCGAAGCCGATTGCGAATACCCAACCGCCGATTGCACGACCCCGGAGACGGTTTGGGACGTTTGCTTGAAGAAGAGTCCACTCCATCGCGTCGAACATTGACGCGGCGGCTCCGACCATCGTCACTAGAAGCAGCGCCATGATCAGATTGGGGCTGGTTGCTACTCCCATGAGGCCTAGGCCGTAGCCCATCGCGATACCGAGCAACAATGGCCCTTTCCGGCTGAAATCGCCTAGGAAAGTGAGCGCGATTGCTCCGACCACCGCACCCAACCCGGCGGCGAACCTCAATGTGCCAAGACCTGTTTCGGCAACCATCAACTCGTCGCGAGCCATAGCTGGCATGACCGAGTCGTAAGCGAAGCCGAATATCTCCACTACTATCGCCATCCAGAGGAGCGTGGACACCGCCGGGATCCGCATCATCGATCTGATGCCGATGATCGCGTCTTTGAAGATACGCCTCACGGATGCTCCCGTCTGACGAACGGCGGTCTGGATTGTCGGTACGAACAGGACGATGATGCCACCGACCAATACTGATCCGGCCGCGGCGAATAGGGCGGCAGGTATGCCAACGAACTCCGCGATGATGCCACTGACTAGTGCTCCGAATGCGGATACGGACCGAGTGCCCACAGAATGAACGGAAATAGCGTTCATCCGGGCTTCACGAGGCACGATGTCGGTGATAAGTCCCTGCTTGGCGGGCATGTCGAATGAGTTGACAACGCCTTCGAGGGCAATGATGACGAATATCGGCCATGGATTGGTGAATCCACTCAACGCGATGAGTGCAATTGACAGCATCGAGGTTGCCCTGATAAATGCTGTTAGAGGCAGAAGTCGATTTCGGGGGAATCGATCTGCGACTGCGCCGCCAATGGGCGCGGCTATGATGCCAGGTGCGGAACCGGCAGCGAAAGTCGCGGCAGATAGCAGCACCGAGTCTGTCTGCTCAAGTACCAGCCATCCGACGGCTAATCGTTCAGCCCATATGCCTAGCGCGACGAAATTAGCGCTGGCCCACACGAGACGATAGGCGGGATACTCGAAGGCGGCGAATGGTTTGGGCGTTCGGGAAAACAACCGGCGCTTTCGAGCAGGCGATTGCGATTGTGACCGATCCATCGCCTAACGTTACGTCAAAACCTCAGGCTCAACGGCTACACCGTTTGAAAGTTCATGTCGGGATGTGGTGGATCTGATCCTGTATCTCGCCGGTTATCTCGACGTCGTCCTGGCCGACGAATACGTCCATCTCTAAACGGACGCCGAATTCTGGGAGGTAGATGCCTGGTTCCATGGTTACGCAGATTCCTGGGATGAGGTGGCGAGTGTCGTGGGTTTCCCAATCGTCGAGGTTGACGGCGTTGGAATGGACTTCTGGACCTACGCTGTGTCCTAAGCGATGGACGAACCAATCGCCGTAACCGTCGTTTGTGATGGAGTCTCTGGCTACGCGATCGAGTTGCCATCCTTGGGTCGCTTCGCCGTTGCGATGGTGTTGTTGCAGGAATTGAAACGCGGCGTCTCTGCCACGCTTTACGGATTCGAAGACCTTGACATGGTCTGGTGTAGGCTCTGAACCGATCTTGGCGACCCAAGTGATGTCGGCGTAAACGGGTTCGCTGCGCGTATCTGAATCTCCTTCGATGAACGGATCGATGGAAGCAGGCTTGGCCCATGAATCGATTAAAAGCCAACCGTCGCGTCGGATGATTGAGGAGTTTTTCGGAGTGGGTTCGTAGTGCGGATCGGAGGAGTTGGCGTTGAAGGCGACTACTGGTCCTTCGTCGGTGTGGAGGCCCGCGCGGTCGTAGCGGCCACGGATGAATTCTGCCACGTCGTGTTCTGTAAGGGCCCATCGGACGTTTTCGCGGATGAAGTTGAAGGACTCGTGCATGATGTTGACGAGTTCGGTCATTGCGTATCGGTGGGATGCGAGCTGAGCTGCGTCCCATCGTTCTGTTGCGTATTGCGAGACATCGCCAGAGGAAACTACCTCGACGCCGAATGATCGGACTAATTCGACTGAGCCTGCGTCGACCCTTGCTACTCTAGGGAGTTCGTAGAAAGGGGAGTAGTCCATAGCGACTTTGCCGTGATTTGGCAGGAGCGAACGAAGGGTTGAAACCATTGCATCGCGGTTGCTGTAGACGGTGATTTCGATGTCGTCGCGTTCGAAGCGGTTTACGTCGACATCGTGGGCGAGCAGGCGTGGTTCGGCTTGAGCAGGAATCCATAGCCAGACTGGGCGCGTGAGGTTATTTGGCTGGTATCCGAGGGCAGCGAAGAAGATCGGGTTTGTGTAGCGGTAGTCGCGGGTGAGCCAGCCGGATATGCTGTTCTGGGTGAGATATTCGCGGGCTGCGTTTAGGTCAGTGGCCACTTTCAGGGTTTCTCGGATAGGGATGGATAGGTTGTGAGAGCCGTTTCGTAGTCTTCGGGTGTGTTGAGGTCGAAGCGGACGATTGGGTTTTCGAAGTAGACGCGGTTCATGTCTTGATCGTGTCGCTTCATTACTTCACGTAAACCTTCACGCTCCTCGGAGATGTTGGACAGTTCGGGTAGGAGGGATGCGTCGAAGAGCAGAGGATGTCCGCCGTGGCCGCTGTAACGGGGTGATGTTACGAGACGGTTGGATTCTAGGTGTGATTGCAGAGCTCGGTCTACCACCCATGCAGGTCGTGGCTGATCGACGGCTAGGATAATGATGGTTTGGCAGTCGGGCGTGAGGTTGTTTAGGCCGGTTTTGATGGATGTGGTCTTGCCTTGAGACCAGTTTGGGTTGTTAGCGATTGTGATATTGGGTTGGTGGGTGACCGCGTTGGTAATTTCGTCATGGTGAGCGCCGGTTACGACGATTACGCGGTTGGCGCCGCCTTCTAAGAGCGAGTGGGTTTGGGCTAAGACTAAGGGTTGCCTGAACCAATCGAGGAGGGCTTTGGGTTTGCCCATTCGGGATGATTCCCCGGCGGATAGAAGTATGGCCTCGACGCCCATGGGAACCGGAAGCGGTGAGTGCGGGTTAGCTGCCGGCCGCCATCGCGTGCTCAGGCGCGGGGGACCGGGTGGCGCGTTCGATTGCTTTGTCGAGGAGGCGTTCTTGGAGTTTCATGCTTCCGCCAGTGCCGCCGAGTCGGAAGGCGATGATTTCGGACATGACACTGATGGCGATCTCTTCGGGGGTGCGACCGCCGATGTCGAGACCGATGGGGGCGTTGATGCGTCGGAGTTCTTCGGGGTCGAATCCGTTTCGGATTAGCTCTTCAAAGATGAGGATAGTCTTGCGTTTGCTGCCTAGGAGTCCTATGTAGGATGCCGGAGTTCGGAGTGCGCCGGAGACTGCTGCGTCGTCGAACTGGTGGCCTCGGGAGGCTACGACGACGAAGGAGTTGGTGTTGACGGGGAGTTTGTCGAAGCCGTCTCTGTAGTCGCCTACGAGGGTGATGTCGGCTTCGGGGAAGCGCTCGGGGTTGGAGAATTGCTCGCGGTCATCGAATACGAAGATGCGGAAGCCGACGCTTTTTGCGATTGGTGCGATAGCTTTGCTGACATGTCCGCCGCCGATGAGGACGAGAGTTGGGGGAGTGGTGTATGCCTCGATGTAGCACTCGATGCCGTCGTCTAAGCGGAGGTAGTCGTTTTTCCCCATTGCCATGAGGTCGCGGGCTTTGGCGGTAGTCATGGCTTCGAGGACCTTGTCGCCGAGACTGCCTTGGGTGTCGCCGTTTTCACGGACTAGCATCTTGGTGCCGACTTTGACTTTTGATCCGGCGGGGGCATCGGTAACGTTGACGATGGCCATTGGCGGGCCGCCGGCGTATGCTTCGACGGCTTGGGCTGCGAAGTCTCGGTATGGGTCGGAGTCGCGGATCGGGTCGATGAGGAAGTACATTGTGCCGCCGCAGACTAGGCCGTCTTGAGCAGCTAGGTCTTCGTTGAGTTCGTAGTCGCGGAGTTCTGCGTCGCCGCCGCGTTTGAGGAGTTCTTGGGCGGCGAACCAGATGTCGCCTTCGACGCATCCGCCACCTAGGGTGCCGACGCCGCTGCCGTCTTGACGGACAAGAAGTTTTGCGCCGGACTTTTGGGGTGTTGAACCAGAAGTGCGGACGACCGTGGCAACTACCATCGGTTTGTTTTCGTCTAGCTCTTCAACCGCTGCTTTGAAGACCGATTCCATCTTTCACCTGCTCCTGAGGCGCGTCCGAAACGAACTGCCACTAACTATCCCCGCAACCGCACGGACTTACAGTTACATGCTACTACCAGTGTCTAGTTGGTCGTCAGTTGGAGCGTCTTCTTCGGCACGGCGGCGTCTGCGTTCTCTGCTAATGACCACACTGACAACTATTCCGCCGAAGATGAGGATGAAGAGGACGGTGATGATGATTGGGACGAGTTCGAATTGAGTGCCGGGGTCGCGGCTGGTTGCGGAGATGTTGATGCCGTCGAGGAGGTTTGCGTCCCAGATGAGAACGCCGTCTACTTCGCGATTGGCGTTGTGTTGAATGTATTCGCCGGGGAGTTCGAGTGAGAGGATGAAGGGCAGTTCTAGGTTTGCGAGGTCGATCGGCAGGTCTCCTGCGAAGCCGCCGAGGTCGTCGAGGCCTTCTGTGATCGATGGGTCGGTGGTCTGGTTCAGTTCCACGATCCAGCCATCGTCGTTTTGGGTACGGGCAAAGGTGAACCTGCCGATGCCGACGGTTTCGGTGAGTTCTCCTAAGATCGAATCGCCTTGGGATAGTGCGGTCAATGCCGGATCATGCGGATCGAAGTTGGCGCGTATTCTGATGCCTGTATATCCGGCTTCGGAATATGGTTCGACGGTTGCGCCTTCGAGTCCTTCGGTTTCAAGTTCGTCAGCGGGGGCATCGAGAAAATCGCCGAATGGGTCGTCGCCGCCGAGTTGAGCCAGTGACATGATTGCGTCGCTGACGGCTGCGATCAGTTCGATTTCACCCTCGCCCTCTTCGTTGACAGATAAATTGATCTCTGCTTTGCAGGCGACCATCGAGATCAACGCGGTTGTTGCCAAGAGAATCGTGAGCAAAGATCTGACAGATCGGATGGAGGTTGTTGGAGATTTCACGATTGAAGTGTCCTTGATGAGTAGGGAGCTATTGGGATATACGATACAGTTCTTTCGGATGGTTGATGTGGTTCATGTGATTGCGGCAAGTCCGACTCCTGCTACGGCGCAGAGGATGACTACTAGCCATGAGGGTAGTTTCCAGAACATGAGGAGTCCGAAGGCTGCTGCGGCTAGGGCGAAGTCTTGGGGTTCTTTGATGGAGGATGTCCATACAGGGTCGAACAGGGCGGCGGCGAGGATTCCGACGACTGCGGCGTTGATTGCGACTAGGGCGGCTCGGACGTTGTTGGCTTGGCTGAGTTGGTTCCAGAAGGGGAGGATGGCGATGACTAGGAGAAATGATGGGAGGAAGATGGCGATGAGAGCGATAAGTGCGCCCGGGATGCCGCCGGGTCCGATGTTCATGACTGTGCCAAGGTAGGCGGAGAAGGTGAAGAGAGGACCAGGGATTGCTTGGGATGCCCCGTAGCCAGCGATGAATTGTTCGGCGGTCAGCCATCCGTTTGCAACAGTTTCGGATTCGAGGGTCGGTAGGACTACGTGGCCACCGCCGAATACTAGGGATCCGCTTCGGAAGAAACCGTCGAAGATGTTCAGGATATCGATGTCGTCGAGGAAGACGCGGATAAGTGGGAGTCCGATTAGGAGAAGGAAGAAGAGGAGGGCGAAGGTTATGCCCAAGGTTTTGGGGATTGCGTAGGTATTGTCTTCGGTAGAGGATTCGTCTACGTAGTGATGGAAGCGGAACCAGCCGTAGGCTCCGGCTATGAGGATCACTATGACGATGGTGAATGCGATAGGGGAGAGGAGGATTGCGATGGCGGAGATGATGGCGATGGTGGCGCGGGTTTTGTCGGGGGCTAGGGAGGTGCTCATTCCCCATAGGGCTTGCGCGACTACGGCGACGGCGGCGATCTTGAGGCCGTTAAGCCATGATCCTTCGAGGAGGTTGTCGAACTCGGTTATGCCGAAGCCGAATGCGATTAGTATGGCGGCGGAAGGTGCGGTGAAGGCGATCCAGGCGAGGAGTCCACCGAGGAGTCCGCCGCGTGTGATTCCTACGGCTATGCCGACTTGACTGCTGGTCGGGCCAGGGAGGAAGTGGCAGAGGGCGACTAGATCTGAGAAGCGTCGTTCGGAGAGCCAGCGTCGGTTTGCTACGTATTCCTGATGGAAGAATCCGATGTGGGCGATGGGTCCACCGAAGGATGTCAGGCCGAGGCGTAGGGCTACGGCGAAGATTGTAAGGAGGTTGGTTAGGCGAGAGGTTGTGCCGGTTGAGGATTCTTCGGTCATGTTGGAGATCGTTTCAACCGGCGCGTGGTGTTTTCTAGGGGTTGCTCAGACGCGGAACTCTTCTAGGACGTCCCATTTGGGTTCCAAGCCTAGGCCGGGGCGGTCTGGGGCGTGGACGTAGCCGTCTTCGATGTAGAGTTCGTGTTGCCAGATCTTGCCGTGCATTGGGTCGACGGTGTCTCGGTAGTATTCGAGGATGAGGCCGTTGGGGATTGCGGCTACGAGGTGGATGTGGACGTATTGGGAGCCGTGCGGGGCGATGTCGAGGTCGTGGGCTTGGGCCAGCGCGGCGACTTTCATGAACTCGGTGATGCCGCCGAGGACTAAGGCGTCGGGTTGGAGGATGTCGACGGCTCGGTGGTCGATCATGTCTCGGAATCCGTAGCGGGTGTATTCGTTTTCGCCTGCGGCTACGGGGACGGAGGTTGCGCGGGTGATTTCTCGCTGACCGATGTAGTCGTCGGGTTCTACGGGTTCTTCGAACCAGAAGAGGTCGTATTTCTCGGCTTTACGGGCGAACTCGATGGCTTCGTAGTGGCGGTATGCGTTGTTGGCGTCGACCATCAGGCGGACGTCGGGGCCGATGGTTTCGCGGCAGACGCGGACGCGTTCGATGTCTTCGTTGATGGGTACTGCGCCGACTTTGATCTTTACGGCTCGTGCGCCGAGTTCGACGTTGGATGCCATTTCAGCGGCTAGTTCTTTTAGTCCTTTTCCTTCTTCGTAGTAGCCTCCGGCGACGTAGGTGTCGACGCGGTCGGTGTATCCGCCGAGGAGTTTGTAGACGGGGAGTCCGGCTACTTTTCCTTTGATGTCCCAGAGAGCGATGTCGACGCCTCCGAGCATTCTGGTTGTGATGCCTCGGCGTCCGACTAGCTTGGGTCGCCACATTTCGCGCCAGATGCGTTCGTTGTCGAGAGGGTCCATTCCGACGAGCATCTTTTTGAAGTGTCCGATGATGGCTTCGCCGACTTCGGGAGATGCTTCAATACCGCCAGCTAGGCCGATGCCGGTGATTTGGGGATCATCGGTCTCGATGACGACGATGTTGAGGAGGTTGTGGGTGTATGTGTAGAGGCCGTTGGTGATGGGGACTTCTCTCGGCCACTTGAACATTTCTAGTTTGACGTCGGTGATCTGCATGATTTGATCTCTTTGGTGAGTTGATGCTTGTTGGCAATGTTGAATGTTAGCGCAGTAGGGTTTTGACGCGTTTAATAGGGGCTTTTCAGCCCTTCCTTTTTTTCCGATTTCTCGGTTCCTGGTTTTGCCGGGGGCTTCGCTCGGTTTTCTCCCTGCCGCGATCGCCTCGCCAGGCCCTTCCGGTCTTATCGGACCGCCGAAGGGGAGCCGGACAGTCAAGCCGGTCCGCTTCGGACTCACGTCCTTCTTTTCTTTTCCGCTTCCCGGCGGCGCGGCGTTTTCGCGTCGCTGCGCCGCCGGTCGTCGGTCGACATACGTCTTGCTTCTGGTCACGGGCTTGGGCCCTTTCCAATGTTCCAGACACCTGCCTGAGCCGCCAGTGCTCAGGCCCGGGTCGCAGCCATGCATCCCCCGCTCGACGGCGCTGCGGGCGCCGTCTCGCGCCCCCTTCGCTTCGCGAAAGGGGCATCTAAGGATGCAACGAGTCGCTGCTTCCCATCGGACCTAGGTCCTCGGGCTGTAGCCGGTCCTGTGGCGAACAGGACTCGACGTCTTCCACCGTCCACGCACGCTCTCCCGATCCCTCGACACCTACTTGCCTCTCACGGAGAACTCCTCGCACCGCTGCCCGACCGGGCGTCGGCGGAAGCTCTCCGCTCTCCTTCCTCATAAGAAGGGAGAGGCGTTCGGCGCTGGCCGGCTTGGCGACCACTGGATAGCCTTCCTGGCCGCGACCGTGAACCAGTCCCGAGTGCGCTTCGCACAATGGACCCCTTCGGCCTTTCAGCTCGCTCGTCAGGAGCTGCGGGGCGACGCCAAGGTCGCTGGGTTTCTTCCCGCCTCCGGCGAGTTTCTTCCAGCTTCCAACACGATCCCAGGCAGCCTCTAGGGCTGGGGTTGCCGCAACCGTCGGTGCGACGTATGTCTGTCGATCAAACTGTTGTTAATGCTACAGGCGTTTCGGAGTGTTGTCAAGCTGTTCTGGCAGATTTGTTCGGATTTGCGGAGTCGGATTGATGGAGGGCGATGCAGCGATGGGATTCGTTTGTTCCAGGATTGATGGTGTCGGATTCCGTCGGTTTCGCGTGTGCCGGCGTTTTTGTCTGAATTGGGATTCTTGGGATTGGAGGGGGATTCTGGGGATTTTGTTGCTGTGCTGTCGGGGGATTGCGCTGGGGTGGGTTGGTGGTTCT
The DNA here is from genome assembly GCA_022819585.1 of Dehalococcoidia bacterium. Lineage (GTDB taxonomy): Bacteria > Chloroflexota > Dehalococcoidia > Lucifugimonadales > Lucifugimonadaceae > Bin127. Next base: position 14,297 of record JAJEGY010000007.1, read on the forward strand.
TTGGGGTGCCCCTCCCTTTTGTCCTCCCCGGTCACCCTCACCCTGGCCCTCTCCCGCTGTTGATGCGTATTTTGGGGGAGAGGGGGTTTTGTTCGTGGTCGATGGAGGTTTTGGTTGGGGTTTTGGAGGTGTGTGGGAGGAGTGGTTGTTGAGGGGGATTGCGGTTGCTGAAGGTGCTCGGAGATAGTTACGAACTCTTGCCGCTGGCCGTGTCACTTGATTTCGTCAGCATCGTTCCAAGATTCGTCCCTGTCGCTATCGGCATCGCGCAACCGACTCGAATGCGCCGCAATTCACCAAAAACGTAGATGCTAATCCGTACCCTCGGCGGTAGGGAACAAATCCGCGCTCCATGTCGTCATGTTCTTAGAAGCAAAGGAGAACATCCAATGACCGGACAGACAGAGACACACTCGACGACACGGCAGCGGTGCATCGTTCATGCCGCTGCGGTTCTGATGCTTTGCGTGGTCGCAACTGTTGCAACGGCTTGCGGAGACGTAGAAAACCCGCCAACATCGAATCTCGACACGCAGGTCGTAGCAACTGACGCCAAGCATCAGAGGTCTGTCTCTGTTACAGCGTCCGTACCGTCCGCCACTGCCACACCCAAGGTAGAAGAACCGGCTGCCGACACCAAAGAAGCTTCAGCGAGTGATAGCGATGCTTCAAAGGAAGAGGCGAAATCTGCCGAAGACAAAGATGAAGAGGGTGAACACGCCTCGGCGTCTTCCGAGAGCTCCAAAGAGTTTGAAGGCGACAATCGTGGCGGCGGAGACGATGACGACGCCGTCAGCAATACTAACCGGATTTCCGGTTCAAGCGACTTTGACTGGGCGCAGAACCAGGCTTTGAGAGACGCTGAACCGCTCGAAGCAGTGTCTTGGGCATCGGGGCCGGCAATGTCCCCGGGCGAGTTATCGGGGGAAGGTAAGTTGGACGGCGATGCTGTGCTGTTCGATCCGAATCTCGGCGAAGGCGCGGCGTTTGCGGTCTATCACGCCAACTACGACGATGAACCGATGTTGGTGCTGCTGCCGAACCTTGGAGCAATGATGATCTGGGACACCAGCTTGACCGTTGCTGAAATGGACTACGAACTGGACGGTCAGTCATTCAGCTTCCGGGCTTACTCACCGATGCTATTCGATGCCGATCCGTCGGATCTGAAACTCAGGGTCTTCGGGTTCGACAGCGATGGCGCCCCCGCGCTGCTGGCTGTCAGCACCATCACGTTCGAATGATGTGGAGCGTAGCGGGGATGACGGGGTTATGCAGGAACGACTTGGACGTTTAGGTTTTGTCCGACGGCTTTGAGGGCATTTTCGACTTGGTTGATGTGTGATCGGTGGTGAGGGTTTTCATCAGGGCTCAATTTGCATGGATGGAGGGGATGGACGGGATGTTTAGTGATGGTTGTCTAGAGTGTTGTTTTTCGGGTCTGGGTGTTGGTCGTTTGCCTTGCCCCGCCCGTATGTCCGCCCCGATTACCCTCACCCTGACCCTCTCCCGCTGAGCGGGAGAGGGGATTTGTTCATAGTTGATGGAGGCTTTGGTTGGGGTTTCGGGAGTGTGGGGGGATGTGTGTGGTTGGGGTGCATGGGGTTTGAAGCAGTGGTGATTTTGGGCGACACCATCACTCTGCGAAGGGCGCTTTGCTTCCTTCGCAGCCCATCCCCGGGCCGTTCTCGAACGGCCCCTACGGGGTGTCGTTGCCCTGTTTGGGTTCAGGGCTGCGCGAAAAAGGGCAAAGGTGTTTAGTCGTTGAGGATTTCTAAGACTTGGTCGTGGAGCAGGCCGTTTGTGGAGATTGCGCTGTTGCCGTGGATTGTGGGGTTGTTTTGGAGGTCGGTGAATTTTCCGCCTGCTTCTTCGATGATGGATTGGAGGGGTGCGCTGTCCCAGACGTTCATGAATGGGTCGATCATGATTTCGGCGCGGCCTGTGGCGACTAGGTAGTGTCCATAGCAGTCGGGGAGGCCACGGTGGACGTCGACGCTGTAGGACAGTTTTTGGAACTGATTGGATTTCCCGATTCGATCGAAGCTGCGAGTGGAGGTTGTTGAGAGACAGGCGTCGGAGAGGTTAGATACCTGTGTCACACGAGCTTCTTTCGGTTTTATGGGATCAAGGCTGTCGGACCACCATGCACCTAGGCCTTTGGCGGCGTAGACGATTTCGTTCAGGGCAGGGAAGACGATGACGCCTGCCGCGGCCTCGTCTTTGTGTTCGAGACCCATCATTACGCCGAATAGGGGGACGCCGCGGATGAAGGAGTGAGTGCCGTCTATGGGGTCAAGATACCAGCGGTAGTCGGAGGTTCCATGTTGAGTGCCGAACTCTTCGCCGACGATGGTGTCTTGTGGGAAGTGTTGGGCTAGGTATGCGCGGAGGATTTGTTCGGATTCTTTGTCGGCGCGGGTTACGGGGGTGTGGTCGGGTTTGGTTTCGATTGTGAGGTCGGAAGCTCGGAAGTATTGGAGGGTGTGTCTGCCGGCTTGGGTTGCGGCTGTGATGGCGAGGTCTAGTCTTTGTTGGAGTTCGGACATGGCATTTATTGGACCGTGTGATTGCGTGGCAATCCAGTCGGTCGAAGTGAGGTCTTTAGGACGCAATAGTCACACGCAGGGCTAATGGGAATGGCACGCCCTTGTTTTTCACAATGGCTACAACCGTATTTTCCGAATGTCCATAGCGCTGGATCGAGAGCGGCGCAGGTGTTGGAAAGGCCATCTGGTCCGGTGAATTCTGTGTTTCGGACCGCATGGTGCCATGCTTGCTCGATAGATTTTCGGTCTTGCGACCTTGAGGCAATCAGGTTTTTCGTGACACGTTTGACGTGTACATCAACAGCAACAGGGACGACGTGCATGTTCTTTATATGTGCACCACCAGGCGCTACGAGCGTTCGGACCCACATAGGGCCGATTTTTGGCCCCCTCAAATGCGGGAACTTCGCTTTGCTGTGGCATTTAGTTTGAAGACAATCCCGTAATTCTTGTGCGTCGCCTTGACCATCGTAGACTGCTTTGGCTACCGGATTGGTTTTGTCCAACAAGCTGTTGGCTATATCGAACCAAGCAGAGGAATCGGGGCGGTGGCGCTGACTAACCTTGAACTTCGCCAGCAAGTCTCGAAGGTCGTCGACTCGCATCTTCGCGACTCGTTGAGGATCAAATAACTCGGGATGTAGAGTGAACAGTTCGACACCCTGGTTCCAGAGCCGGATGGAGTCAAGCGCCCGTTCCATGGCAGCGATGAAGGTGATGAACAGCCTGATTTCTGGTTGGCCGACGCCGTCCTTTCGTAATCGCTCAACACATTCGACCTCGGGCATATTTGCCCATGCGTCGAAATCTGGGGTTACTTCTCTGTCGGAAAGATCGAGACTACCAAAGTAGAAATCTTCGGCAATCAGTTTTGCGGTCTGTGCATGTCGATCGATCGGCATGTCAAATCCTCGTTTGATTCGAGCATGAGTTCAGATGTTCTCGATACCAGCCGGGTTGATACCACATACCTACGTGTGCCAATGGCCTGCTTACGAATGCACCTAATTCAGATAGCCCTTGCCTCAAACCGAAATCTGCATAGTCTTTCCCAGCGTGGATTTCGATGTGTTTGTCGCTCAGGTTTGGGATCTCCTCCACTAGGTCGCTCAATACAAGTTGTGCCCAATCACGACGCTCTTTCGTTGAAAGACTGCTCAACGCCAAGTCGTAATTTTCAATCCAGGCATCAGGAGACAACAGACGGTGTTTGGCACTCAGGATGAACCACGGAACTTGGTGATGTTCAGCGTATTGTCTTCGGTGTCGCCACAAAGGAGACGAGTACAAGTCCTTCGCCTTTCTTGGTCCAGCGACCTTCTTTTTGACGCATCCGACCAATATCAGGTCAACATGTTGGTAGCGGTTTGGGAGTTGGGGCAAGGTAAGTGCGGAGTAGGTGGAGGTCAATGAAGTGTAATTGTGGATTCTAAGGGCGCTGGTGTATTGAAGGTACGAAGGGTTCGTTCTAGTAGAATCGTCGGTACGTGTTGTGTAGCGTGGGCCCGTAGCTCAGGGGTTAGAGCAGTCGGCTCATAACCGATCGGTCGGGGGTTCGATTCCCTCCGGGCCCACCACTTTTGACTTGAATCCAGTTTGTGTCGGTCTATTGACGTGACTGATTAACGCTTTTGCTAACACATTGGGCTTCGGTTTTTCGGCTGGTGCTTCGTGAAGTTCTCTGCGGCTCGATGCAGATGCCGGTCGGGTGTCGGGTTCATGTCAGCCATGGCACGAGGGCGCGGCGGTCTTTCGGGTAGTCGTCGAATGTTTGTCGGTACCATTGGTGCCGCCATAGGGCGCGAGGCACGAGGTTTGCGAGGGTCCAGATTGCGAACGCCAATCCCGGGAGCGACCACATCATCAAGGCGAAACCGATCCATTCGATCATTTCGCCGACGAGGTTTGGCGATGACAAAAATCGGAATGCTCCGCCATGGGGGATGATGTAACGTTCGCTTGAGGCCCTTCGCAGCGCGGCTAGGCGATAGTCGGATGCGATGTTGACTCCGGCACCGAATAAGAACGTGAGAGCGCCAACGTAAAACCTCGGATCGGAGAACCAGTGTTCCGGGTAGTCGGCTATCTCAATGAGGAACCATCCGAGGAGCAACCCGTTAACGACGTTGAATCCGATTCCGGAAAAGGAAGTAATGAGAGGCACCGGTGCGCTGCGGCGTTGCACGATCCACGGCCAAATGAGTGTTCGGTGCGTGTAGTGGGCCACCCACACAAGAATCAAGACGTCGCCGACTACATGTCGATTACCTTGCGAAATGTATACAAATGGCAGGATCGTCAAAGCGGGTATTTCCATGATGAACCAAGCCCAAGAGGATGGGATACGCGGTCCAATGGGTTTGCCGCCGAAACGTCCGATGAAATCGAAACCGCGGATGCTGACGATGAAAACCGGAACGGCCAATGCCGTCCAAATCAGCACGATTAGGTCGAATGTGGAATCGATCACGCTTCTGAAAGCATACCGTTGTGTTTGAACCACTCGAGCGTGTCGAAAATCGTTTCTCGTATCGGTCGCGGTTGATAGCCCAGTTCGAACATGGGCAGATCCTGGTCGACGGACACTGGACAGTCTCGGATCAGGTCAAGCGACTCACGGGTGTATAGGGGTGAAACTTTCCTCAAGGCGGCATACAACCGGATGAATGGGAGACCTACCAACGCAACGGCGTAAGGCACGGTCGGGAAGTTCAGATTACGGCCTAGAAACTCCGAGCAGAATTGTGCGAGTTGCGACAGCGTCGCGTATTTCCCGATGGTCAGATACACGTTGCTGTTGGTGTTAACGTTGGCGTCATGATCGACGGCCTCAGCGACGGCTTCGGCGACATCGCGGACGTCGGTCCACCAATATCCTTCCCGTATCAGCATCGGAATTTCCTTGTTGGCGATGTCGAGAAGCATCCTGCCCACGATGGATGGTCGATCATCCTGCGGTCCGATAATTCCTGACGGACAGATGACCGACCCGCTCAAGATCCCGTCTGACACCGCCTGAAGCACGTCTTGATGGGCGGTAGCCTTCGCAACGCTGTACGCGAATCGTGAGGTGGTCGCCAGAGGCGTATTGGTGTTGAGGACGATCCCTCGCAACGGTCCGAAAGAGTGAATGCTGCTGATGTGGATGAGTTTCGGGACATTGGAATCGACGCAAGCTTGGATCGTGTTGCGGGCGCCTTCAAGATTCACACGATCCGCTAGATCGCGATGTTCGTCGGTGATGGGAACGACGCCGACGGTGTTGACGACCACGTCAACGCCCCGAAACGTTTCAGCCAGTGAAGCTGGGTCGAGGACGTCGGCTTCTCGTGTTTCGGCATCTCCGCTTAGATCGGGCGGTAATTGGCGAGGCGAGCCTCTGCGGACCACGCCAATCGTCTCGTATCCCTGCTGAATCAAAGCTCGGCAGACATGTCCACCAAGGAAACCGCCGGAACCGGTGACTGCGATTTTTCGGGTTTTCAATGGATGATTGGAACCGTCTTGCTTAGTAAGAGCAAGCATATACCCGTTGTTGGAAGAGCGGATCGCGGAAGGTTAGAAAGTATAGTCCTCTGGTAGACGCCGCCTTGTTTCGCTGATGGAGGGTAAACTCATCGCCCCTTGTGGTGCTCGTCCGCACGGGAGGCGCGTTCGTGAAACGGATGCCAAGAATCCCGTAGAGTATTAAGTACGAAAAGCATTAAAATCTAGACATCTTTTCTTGTGGGGAGGTCATTTGACGACTGACGAAATGGCAACTGGGACCCGCCCGGCATCAATGGCGCTGAGTCTGCCTGAAGAGTTGCTGCTGGTGCTTCTGAACGAAGAGAGCGGATATTTTCATCAGGTACCCGGATGGAACCTGAACTGCGCGGTGGCTGGTGCAGCTTTGGCTGAACTGTCGCTGATGGGGCGGATCGACACGGATCTGGAATCATTGATTCTTTTGGATGGGAGCGAAACCGGCAATCCGCTGCTTGACCCGATCTTGCTCGAGATCTCGTCGGAAGAGGAACAACACAATGCCCGTTACTGGGTCGAGCGACTTGCTCCTCGATCCGAGTCGATAATCATCGAAGTGCTGGACGGGCTTGTTGAGCGACAGATTCTCGATTACCACACGGGAGAGTTCTACACCTTCAGCAAGCACCGTCGGCTGGGCGAAACAGCTCCAGGAGAAGGCTACACGGCGGGCGAGTTCGTCAAATCCCGGCTGACCACGATCATCTTCACGGATGTGATTCCGGACCCTCGCGACGTGATAATCACAGGTCTGGTCAACGCGTGCGACGTGTTCCATGTGATGTTTCCGGTGGACGAGGAGGTGGAAGAGAGGATTGAGCTGGTCAGCAAGATGGACCTGATTGGTCGGGCGATCGCGGCGGCAGTGTCCGAGAGCATCGTCGCGCCCTCGCTTCGGCGTCCCTCGTTTACCAAGCCGATTCCAGCCGTCTCGGTGCGTGATTTGGTGTTCAACCGCGATTTGCGAGAGGGCAGACTGCCAGCCGGGTTCGCTACTTTAGCCGAGAAGTATGGTCCGGTGTTTGAACTTCGGCTCCCGTTCCGGAAGAACTTGATTGTTCTTGCAGGGGTGGAGACGAATCGATGGGCCCAACGCAAGGGACGACTGTTCTTGCGGGCAAAGGAGTATTTCGAAGGCGTCGACAAAGCGTATGGCGTGTCGCGTTCAATGCACTCGATTGATGGTGCCGATCATTTTCGTTTTCGCAAATCGTTGCAACCGGCCTACTCTCGTACAACTTTGACCAGGCGTCTGGACGAGGTCTATGATCTGTCCCGTGCGCACATGGCGACTTGGGATATGGACACACCCATCCAGGCGCAGACGATGCTACGACTATTGCTGAACGCGCAGGCTTCGCCGCTCTTTGCCAGCATTGACACCCAAGACGAGATTGCCGACGCGCTCAAATATAAGATGCGTGTGCTCAACGTAGGCCTCATCAAGATGATGCCGGGTTTCATGCTCAAGACCCCGTCCATGCGCCGGCGGGAGAAGACCATGGAACGGATCATAGAGCGTATGCAAAACACTCATACCGCCGCGCAACGGGTTGGTATGCCGGCTGACGTGGTTGACGCGTATCTCAGCCTTCACGCGTCTGATCCTCAGTTCCTGCCCGAATCGGACCTGGGCCTGCCGCTGGGGGCGATCTTGATGACCAGCATGTACATGGGCGATCAGCTCGGTTTCGCCCTTTACTGGTTGTTGCAGCACCCCGAGTTGTACGAGCAAGTCACGGCCGAAGCGGACGCGTTGTGGGCCGAGGGCGATCCTAAAGAGGACGACTTCACTCTGGACCGGATCGACGTGACCCATCGAGTGCTGATGGAGGCTCTGCGGATGTCGCCGATCGTGGCTATGTCGATGCGCACGGTGATGAATACCTGCGTTGTGGAGGGTTACGAATTGCCTGTCGGGTCGCTGCTCGTGATTGCACAGACGGCCTCGCACTACATGGAAGAGGCATTCCCCGATCCGTTGAAGTTCGACATCGACCGCTACGCGCCCCCGCGAAACGAACATGCCGGTGCAGGCTACGCTCCCTATGGGTTGGGCACGCACTCATGTCTTGGATTCAACTGGTCCCAAATGCAACTTGTGATCAACCTGCTCATGCTGTCGCATTACTTCAAGATGGAGCTGGCCCGTCCCTACAAGCGGGTGCCGATGGATCCGTTACCCTCGCAGTCGCCCAGCAACAAACTGAAGTTCAGGCTCGTCGAGCGGCGGCACGAACTTCGAGGCTGAGTTCGTTGCCCTCGCTCTGATTTCGTAGGCATGTGCGGTACGGCTTGGAGACGCGTCGATTGGTTGCTGTTGTTCGCAGGGTTTGAGCAGTCGGCTTATACCGATCAGTCTCGATGGTGGTTAAATGATCAGACGTTGCCACAATGATGAAAGCATTTGAAATCAAGCTCGCCACGATGTCGCATGTGGATCTACTGTCCGATATGGTGGTAGCGTTCCGTGATCAACTCGGGCGTGAGAGCCCCACGAACGAGGAGTTCAACGCTAGTATTCGCGCTTTATTGACGAAGGGCGATGCAGATTTCCTTATGGCTGTAGCTAGTGATGGCTCTGCGGCAGGATTTGTTCAGCTGAGATATCGATACTCGATGTGGCTATCGGCAAACGAGGCCTGTATCGAAGACCTGTTCGTAGTTCCGAATCAACGACGTCAACATCTTGGAACTACGTTGGTAGAGCATGCGCTTGAACGCGCAGTCGAAAAAGGATGTGCTTCGGCGGTGGTAGACACGAATGAACGCAACATCCCAGCGATCAGACTCTACAGTCGGCTAGGATTCTCCAGTTCCTCCGGACATTGGGATGCAGGCAATCAGCTGTGGCTCAGAAAACGGTTGTAGTGTAGTCAATTGAGGTGTCGATGCCTAACGCTGAAAGGCATCGCTGGGCGAGTTTCCTAATGTCGTGATCCTGTACATCCAACATGATCAACCCGCACTGTCTACCCGCATCCACCATGCGCTCGTTGTAGGCGAGGGTGCGATCTAGGAATCTGTCGATCATTTTGCGTTCTGGAGGTGTTTTGGTGTTGTAGGAACTTTCGGTGTGGATCCTGTTTCGGAAGGTTTCTTCGGCGGCGGTTAGCCATAGGGCTTTGATGGTTTTGGGGTCTAGGCTTGCGACGAAATCCGGCCATATGGCGGAACCCTCTAGGACGATTCCGTTTGAGGAGGGGTCATTGGTTTGGGAAGCGATGATGGTTTCGACTTTTGGCCAGACGTTGGCTTTGTAGTGGTGGAGGACGTCTTCGATCAACTGGTCAACTGTCAGGGTTAGATAGTGCTGTGCTACGTGGTCGGGGACTTTTTCAGGTGCGGTTTTCCATGGTCGTCCGGGATGACGAGCCAAACTGTCGGTGGAGATGTGTGTCCAGCCCAGAGCGGTTGCCAGTGATTTGGCGACTGTGGTCTTGCCGACGTGGGATGATCCGCCGATGAGGATTGCTTTCAAGTTGAGGTTTTGCTCCTTTTACAGCCATAATTTAGTTCTTAGGAGGCTACACAGAATGCCATCCCTCGGCACTTCAGATAGAAGGTAATCCTTGAACAATATTCTTAGCGGCTTCAGTTGGCTTGTGACGGTTCGCCCTTGGGTGACGTTACTGGTTTTGCTGTTGGTCACGATTGCGCTGGGAGCGGGGACGAGTTTTCGTGCGGCTCCGCAGGAGACGGCGGAGGCGTTGCCGGCGGGGAGTTCGATCACTAAGGCGCTTAATGCGATCGAGGAAAGTTTTGGGGCTTCAGAGGTGAGGGTTGTGACGTTGCTGTTCAGGGGCGATGCGATTACTCCTGACGGTCTTTCGCAGATGTCGGAGCTTCTGGGACAAATTGCCAGCGATCCGCAGGTATCCGGTATGCTCTCGCCGGTCGACCCCATCTTCGGTCCGTCGATGCTGTTGCAAGCGGTGTTGCAGGTGCCGAATTTCGATGGGGTGACGCAGGCTCAGATCGATGGTGTCCTTGGTGTGCCTCAGGTGAGTGAGTTGCTGGATGTGGTGACTGGAGAGGACGAGGATGGGACAAAGGTTGCGATCGCGAGTATTCAGCTGCAAAACACGGGCGATGACACGATAAAGGACATCGAGCGTCGCATCAATGATCTGGCTTTGGCGAGCGAAGGGCCGTTGCAGGCGAGCAGTATGTCGTTTGCGGTGATCGAAGACGAATACATAGAGGGAACAGAGACGGGTACGGCGCCATTGATCGGTTTGGCGCTATTGCTGATAGCGTTGCTGATTCTGTTGTTCATGCGGACGATCTCGGACTTGATTTTGACGCTTGTGGGGCTGTTTGTTTCGATCATCTGGGTGGTGGGCGCGGAGGGTTGGTTGGGTCCGAACGGATTGGGGATTGTCGGAGCACCTAATCCATTGTCATCTATGGTGCCGATCATAATCATAGGTTTAACGGTGGACTATGCGATCCAGACGGTTTCGCATTATCGAGAGGAGCGTATCGCTGGGGAGTCAGTGGCCGCGTCGGTTCGGGTAGGGCTGAGGAACGTGACTTTGCCGCTAGTGCTTGCGGCGGCAACGACGATCGTGAGTCTGCTTGCGGGACTGTTCTCACCTATCGACATGGTTGGTGATTTCGGAGTCATCGGCGGTCTTGGCGTGGGTCTGGCTTTGATCGTGATGTTGACGCTGCTACCAGCCGGTCGGATGATATTGGACCGTCGGCGAGAGGCACGAGGGAAACTGAAGGAACCTCGGCCAATCGCTACCGCGTTGCCTGGTGTGGGTAGATTGGCGGAGTTTCTGGGTAGGAGTGTGACTAGGAGACCGGCGCCGTACATGATCGTGATTGGTGCGATCTCAGTTGCTTTGGGCTGGGCTGCGACCGATCTCGATTCGGATTACAGCATTAGAGATCTCCTGCCTAGAGGCGGTTCTGTACTGACTGATTTGAACACGCTGGACAAGGCGGTGGGCGGTTCGACGGAGATGGCGAGTGTGATCGTGCAAGCTGAGGCGACGGAGACTCGCACGTTGTTGAACATTCGTGAATTTGAGGCGGCGTTTGAAGATCCGATGACTCGACCGAGTGCGGCGGCGGGTCCGGTTTTGGCGTCGTATGAGTTGGTTATCCGAGACTGGGTAACTGACAGTGGGGAGCCGGGAGACAAGTATGACTCGGAGATCGCGGCTCGGTACCGTGAAGCATCTGCCGACTTGGAGATCGATTCGGTTGCGATGCAGGAAATTCTCGACATGATCGGGTCGAAAGATCCGGCGCTTTCCCGTGTTCTGGATAATAATCCGGATGATGTGGATGCTCTGCTGTTGCAGTTCCCTGCGTATACGGGAAACCCTGCTGCTACGAAACAACTTCAGGATGAGATCGAGGCGCGATGGTTTGGTGTGGATGACACTATCACGGTGACATCTGAGGCGGTGATCTCGTTTGCGGTCACGGATGCGATCAAGGATTCGCAGACTGAGTCGACCGGGGCGACGGTGGCGGTGGCGATTATAGTTCTGGGCGCCTTCTTCTGGGTGACGGTAAGGCAGCCTGCATTGGCGCTAATCGCGGTGGTTCCGACGGTGTTTGTGATGGTTTCGGTGCTGGGTACGATGGCGCTCCTGGATATTCCTTACACGCTGGTCACGTCGATCATCACAGCTTTGTCGATTGGAATCGGAGTGGACTATACGATTCATATGATTCATCGCTATCGTGAGGAATACACGCGGGTTCGTGACCCTCAGACGGCGGCAGTGAGGACATTGGGAACGACGGGATCGGCGCTGCTTGGTTCGGCGCTGACTACGGCGCTCGGGATTGGGGTGTTGATTGCGTCGCCGATGTTGGCGTTGCAGCACTTCGGGATCACGGCGGCGATCACTATAGCCTACTCGTTGATCGTATCGATCCTAGTCGTGCCTCCTGCGATGACGGTTTGGGGCGCGTACCAGAACATGCGGCTGCGGTCAATGGTGCGTCATTGGGAGGAGGAACTCGATTTGGAGATCGACGCGGTTTATCGTCGGCATGAAGAGCAGAGTCAGTAGGGGATTCGGCGAGGACGAGGTTTGGTCGTAAGGCGATAGATGCTGGTCTTTGCCTTACGACCGGTTTCGAATTAGGGCTATGACTGCTCTTCCGCAAACCCCTCACTGCCTCGCGACATACCGATGCCTACGCCGATCAGGCCTATGGACCCGATTAAGATCAGGATGTTGAAGATCATGAGGAAGGATAGAGGGTCACTGGAGATGAGCATCGCCAGCAGATAGGTGATCAGGCCGCCTACGCCAGACACAATGAGTAGGTACGCTGAGATTTTGGATAGGTTCATCGACTGGACGCGGTCGGCAATCCCGATGCCGACGAGGGTTGATGCGAAGGGGAATATGGCGACGAATGCCAGAAGCACGGCAGTCATGTCGGTGTGGATGATCAATGCGGAGTCTTGGAAGAAGGTGTAGTCTGCGGTGCCGATTCCAGCATCTGCGGCGCGTTGCATCAGATGAGTGACGAAATGTTTCATGCCCATTCCGATGATTAGGATGCTCCATTCAATGATGGAGAGGAAGAGGCCGAACTTGAGCAAAGCGCCTGCGAGCCCACCTTGTCGGCTGGCTAGAGGTAAGAGCCCGAAGAATCCAAAAGACATGAGGATCATCCCCAGAATTGTGAGGAAAATCATCAGGTGAGCGAGAGTGGGAGCGCCTGCGATAGCGTTTACCGCCTCGACGAAGTCGGTCTGATCTACGGGGTTTATTAATGGTCCCCCGGGGAAGAAGAGGCCAGATACGTAGGAGAGAACAGCGCCAGCGATCAAGGCTATTCCAGCGTATTTGATGGTCACGATTACCCCCAGTCGATATTTCAGCGTCCCATTGCCGCTATGCGGTTAGGCACAGAGATTGATGGAGAGAGTATAGCACTGATGCATGACATTTGTATTTGATGGGGGTGTACGTATGCATCGTCGACATCCCAACTAAAGTGGAGGTATGGGTCGATAGCGGTTACGTCGGATGAACCGGCTGTCTGCTAGGTGACTTCCAGCAGTTCAATTGTCGGACTACAAGATTGTTTCCCAATTTGGACTGAGATCGATTGGGGATAAGGAGAATGTCGTGATGTGTAACTCCTGTTCGCTATTGAAGCTGGCAGGCTATGACGCCAGCGGATAATATCTGTGTAACTTTTACCGCATAAAGGAGGGATCTTGATGCTCGGGCAGGTGCATGACCACATTGTTAAGGAGCTTAGTGAGAGCAGTCGTACGGATACGATCTTCGTGCTGACAGCAATCGTCTTCAATCTCATTGTTCTTGCGATCAATTTCGGTGTAGCTACCGAGGCCACATTGGAGGAGGGTGATGCGACGTACGACATCATATTGGCGATCTTCATCGTGATGACGGTGCTGCTCAACATGGTCGCTGTTGCCGCGCTGGTTCTGGGCAGACGGACGCGTCGCATACTGTTGGACGGCCTAGTGGAGATGTACCGCGACAATGATGTTGACAAGTATTACGAGCCTAGTCTGATATCGAATTACGGAGCGCGCTATCTTCTCTTCGCCGGGGTGATAGCTACTCTTGCGGTCACGGCGATAGTCGTGCCCCTGATCATCCGGTTCACGAACTGAAAGTGGTGAACCCGCGCGATGTCCGACCTTATAGTTCCGGTGGTTGGCGTCGATGTTTGATGATTCGCCATGCAAGGAAGACAACGACGGCTAACACAATGATGGCTAAGGTGGCGTATTGGTAGGTGTCAGTAAATGCGAGGATGTCTTCCCAGTTTTCGCCTAGGAGACGGCCGGCGTAGGTGAGGATGAGGTTCCATAGAGTAGTGCCTAGAGTGGTGTAGATGAGGAATCGGACGGGGTTCATGCGAGTGTAGCCGGCGGGTATGGAGATGATGCTGCGGATCAGGGGGATGAGGCGTCCGAAGAAGATGATGATTTCACCGTAGCGTTCGAACCAGTCGGCGGCGCGGTCGAGGTCTCGTTCGGAGATGAAGAGGTATTTTCCGAATCGGGCGACGAGGTTGCGGACGCCGGCTTCGCGTGCGAAGTATCCGACGGCGTATAGAACGATGGCACCGATCACAGCGCCGATGGTTCCGGCGGCGACTGCGGCCCAGAAGTTCATCTCCCCTTTGGCGGAGAGTGACCCTGCGAAGGGGAGAACGAGTTCGGATGGGATTGGCGGGAAGATGTTCTCGATCGCCATGACTATGACGATGCCGCGATATCCGATGCTGGCGATCAGCTCCTCGATCCAGGTGGCGACCAGCTCTAAGAGGTGCGACATTAAGGGTGTTTAATCCGTAAGGCTGGATTTATTCATTTTGACGGCTGCGGTAAGAGTGGATGGGCCACCGTCAATGATGACGCCTCTAGTGGGAGAGACGTCTAGATAGTCTCTGCCAACGGCTATACGAACGTGTCTTTCGTCGGCGAATGTGTGGTTGGTGGGATCAAAACCTAGCCATCCGCGGTTGGGGAGTAGACATTCGACCCATGCGTGGGTCTGGGTCTCGGGGACTTGCTCGTCGGCGATTCCGGTGACGTGCATGTAGCCAGAGACGTATCGAGACGGGATGCCCCATGATCGGGCGATGGCGAGCATGACGTGGGCGTAGTCTTGGCAGACACCTTTGCCGGTCTCGATGATGTGGTCGACGGTTGATGAGACGTTAGTAATGCCGGGTTCGTAATGGAATGTGTGGAAAAGGGTTTCGGAGAGTTGGAATAGGGATTCAAGTGGGTCCGAGCCGCGTTTGATTCCGTGTTTTTCGATGAAGGCGTCCAGGGTGGGGGAGCGGTGTGTCAAGGCGCTTTCGTGGGTGAAGTGCCAATATTCGAAGGAGTTTGACCAAGCCTCGATTTCGTCCCATGCGTCAGAGCCGACTCCAAGTGGAGGTTGACCTCCGGCGACTACTTCGACTTGAGATTTGGTCACGATTTCCAAGGAATCGTGTTCGAGGTTCAGGGTGATGACGTGTTTGTTGTTGCCGAAGGGGTCGGTTTCGGCACTGAGGTATGAAGAGGGATTTGTAGTGGCTTGAAAGCCTTTCAGTGTCTGGTCGAAGTCGGTGCGTGGTTCTAGGCAGAGCCACATGACGCAGCGTTTCGCGGGTTGAGTGTATGAGTAGCTCGAGACATGCTCGATGTTGTAACGGACGAAATCTGTCATCTGACGTCGGCCCTAGGGATGCCTGTGATGGAGTAGTTGAAGAATGATTCGTTGATCAAGTTGTGTAGTTGGCGAGAGTATGTGAAAACCTGTGTGAGGAAGGCCTCGTTGTCAGTGCGATCGGCCCAATCGAATCGTATTAGGGCGCTTAGTCGGCCTGCGAGTCGTCGTGCGGCTTGGCTGGTGGCGGGATTTGGGCCGTCGCCGATGGAGTCGAGTTCCTGTCCTGCGCGGTCGACGGATCGCCGCAGCGCTTCGGGAAGTTGCGGGTCGGAGACGAGGACGTTGAGGATGAATTGTGGTTGGGTTTCGATGCTATACATCCGGTCGTACGCTTCGTGGGCATGGAAGACTCGGAGGAGGCTTCGCCAATCTGCATCTGCGAGTTCGCGCGAACGCTCTTCGAGTCGAGTTTGGGCGAGGAGCAGCGCGCAGGTGAATTGGATCCGCTCGACGAATTGTCCGATGCGGAAGAAGTGCCATCCTTCATCGCGGTACATGGTTGCGGATGCGACGCCGGTGAAGCGGTCGATTCCTGCGCCAGTCTCCTCGTAGAAGCTCGAAGGGGATGAGAGCCAGATGTCGCTGAGTTTGATGTCTTGGATTTTGAGGTATTCGGTGTTCAGAGCGGTCCACATCTCGTCGCTGATGCAGTTTCTGACCTGTCGGGCGTTTTCACGTCCCATCTCGTAGCAGGAGAGTAGGGAGGCGTCATTGGTTCGTACGAATGTCAATTCGTCGGTGAGGAAGTAGGCGTCGACGAGGTTGTAGTCATCGGTGGGTTCGAAGCCTTCCATGCCGCCTAGGGGTCGTCGGTTGATGGCTGTGTAGAGTCGTCGCCAGCCGAAGTGGATCTCTCGGATCGGACGGTCGACGAGTGCTTCGGTTTGGAGTTGAAGCAATCTGCACATGAAACCGGCCCGTTCGGTGTAGCGGGCCATCCAGTAGATACCTTCTGCGCTTCTCGAAAGCATAGTGCTACTCACCGAGTACCCATAGGTCTTTGCCGCCACCGCCTTGGCTAGAGTTGACGACTAGGTTGCCGCGTTCCAATGCAACGCGACATAGACCGCCGGGGATTATGCGGGTCTCTTTGCCTCGCAGGACGTAGGGGCGAAGGTCGACGTGACGTGGTTCGAATTTATCGCCGATGAGGCAGGGGGAGCGGGATAGGGCGAGAGTCGGTTGAGAGATGTAGTTGGTTGGGTTTGATCTCAGGTGTTCGGCGAACTCGTTTCGTTCTTCGGGCGATGCGTGCGGACCGACCAACATGCCGTAACCGCCGGATCCTCCAACCTCCTTGACGACGAGGTCTTGGAGGTTGTCTAGGGTGTACTCGAGGCCTTCGGGTCGTCGGCAGAGGTTTGTTTGGACGTTAGAGAGGATGGGATCTTCGTTGAGGTAGTAGCGGATTATGTCGGGAACGTATGCGTAGATGCTCTTATCGTCGGCGATCCCGGTGCCCGGGGCGTTGGCGAGCATGACGTTTCCGAGGCGATAGGCGTGGATGAGACCGGGTACGCCGAGGATGGAATCGGGGCGGAATACGAGGGGGTCTACGAAGTCGTCGTCGACGCGTCGGTATATGACATCGACGCGGCGCAGACCTTGGGTTGTTCGCATGTATACGAAGCCGTCGTTGACCAGAAGGTCTCGTCCTTCGACGAGCTCAGCTCCGATCTCTCGGGCTAGGAACATGTGCTCGTAGAAGGCGGAGTTGTAGATGCCGGGGGTTAGGAGGGCGATATTAGGTTCGGATACGTTATCTGGTGCGAGTTCGAGCAAGGTTTCGCGGAGGAGTGTGCCGTAGTTTTCGACTTCAAGGACTCTGGAGCTTCGATATGCGTTTCGGAGGTTCGCTTTGACGACTTTGCGAGTAGCGATCATGTATGAGACGCCTGAAGGGACGCGCAGGTTGTCTTCGAGGACGAAGAAGCCGTCATCGGTGCGGACGATGTCGGTGCCGCATACCGAGACCCACGCGCCGTGAGGGGCAGAGAGTCCTCGCATTTCGATACGGTACTGTGGGCAATCCCGGATTACGTCAGTCGGGATGACACCGTCGGTGATGATCTTGGCCTCGTTGTAGACGTCTTCAAGGAAGAGGTTGAGGGCGCGAAGTCTTTGATCGAGGCCTTTTTCGATGCGTTTCCATTCGGCGTTGGCCATAAGGCGCGGGATGCAGTCAATGGGGATGATGCGTTCGCCTGCAGCTTCGTCGCCGTAGACGATGAAGGTGATGCCTTCGTTGTAGAACGAGCGAGTGACTCGTTCCTGCATAGTGGAGAGTTCGACTTTGGAGAGGTTGACAAGAGTTTCGTGGAGCTCGCGCCAATGCGGACGCGGGTTTCCATCCGCGTCGAACATCTCGTCGTAGAAGTTGGGTTCTAGGTCGTAGCCGTTGAATTCCACTTGAATGACTTAATCGACTGGGTTCAAAGAACGGTGTTGGCGCTTTGCGAGTATATTTGCACTGCGATACTAGGATACCAATCTGGCTATAGGTCTTCGGGTGGGAGTTGTTGCCAAGCGATGCCGACGGCTCCGCTACCAGAATATAGGCCGATGAACGGGTGGAAGTCGGATATATCCATCAATTGGCAGTCGCAGTTCGCGCGTATCTGGTCAGCGATGAATTTGGCGCGATCTAACGCATTTACGTGGAGAACGACGAACCGTGCAGGGGCTTCTCCGAGGTGGTCGGCGATGTTTCGAAGCATGCGGTGGATTGCGCTGCGGATAGAGAAGGGTTTGGAGACTAGGCGAAACTGGTCGGTATCGAAGGTGACGATGGGTTTAATGTTCAGCACACGACCGAGTTTGATTGCGGTTTTAGGTGTGTTGGCGATGTGGTGTATGCGGTTGAGTTGGTCTACGACTGCGATGGTGCGGAGCGTGGATTTTGTTTGTTGGATGTGATCAACTACCGCGCTAGCGTCGAGACCGATGTCGGTTGCGCGTGTAGCATCCATGACCAAGAGTTTCAATGCTCCGGAAATGGTCGAGGAGTCGACGACTCTGACATCGAGGTTCTTGTTCTCGTTTTGGGCAATTTCTGCCGCGACGCGGGCGGAGTCGTAGGACGCGCTGAGACCGGCGGCAACAGTGATACAAATCACTGAGTCGGCGCGTTCCGCCGCTTTTCTGATAGTTGCAAGCCAAACTTCAGGTAGGGGAGCCGAAACCCATGCGCGCGTTTCGGGTTGGTCAACGATGCGGGTGTAGATATCGGCGTAGTTGAGGTTTGGGTTGTCGTTGAAGGATTCGTTGCCGATATTGATGCGCATCTGAGCGACTTGGATGCTGTGACGGTTTACGAACTCTGGGGTCAGGAGAGCGCACGAGTCGGCGGCGATTGCGACACGACGGGCGGACCCGATTATTGGCGCGTCGTCAGGTGGTGCCATTTGTGGAGATGTGACTTGAGGTGGCACCCCCGGCGCGATTCGAACGCGCAACCTAAAGATTAGAAGTCTTTCGCTCTGTCCGTTGAGCTACGGGGGCGCGGGACGTGGTGATTCTGATTCTAAACCGTGGCGGTCAGGGGTTTACACCGCGTCAAACGATCACTCCGTCGATTCACAAACCAGCTTCATGCTTCAGGTTCAGAGAAGGTGAGCATTCGCGCCGGGTTGTGAATGAGCATGGTGTCGATGTCGGTTTGGGATGTGCCACGGGCGAGCATTCTGGGGACGACACGTGCGATGATGTGGTCCCAGCCGTGTCCGCCGTATTTCTTGATGCGGTGCTTGGAGCAGATGTCGTGAGCATGGAGGATCTGTTCCGTGTGGCCGTTTGAGATCAGGTGCTCGACTTGCTCGAGTCGGTGTTGGTCTGAGGACATGTAGGTCTGAGGGTTCATGGGGTAGTAGGTCGATTCATGTCCCCACAGGTCGTAATTCATGTATGCGCCAGTCGACGCGACTTCATCGAGCACTCCGTAGTCGAATATGGTCCGTTCGATGTGTCCCATCACGGTGTGTGATAGGTCGCCGCCCCAACGATCGACGGCCTCGAGAAGTTGGATCGGGGCGTAGTTATCTCGACCGGGATGAATGAGCAGGGGAGCGCCAGTTGCGCGCTGTGCCGCTACCGCGGCTTCGAGGGTTTTCTTCTCGGTCTCTTCCCAAGGCCACGAGTTGCCGATTTCGCCGATTATTCCGGTCTTAATACCAGTGTCGTCGACACCTTCTTGGACATCGCGGATGATGATCCGTGCCAGGTCGTCAACGCTGGCGTTCTGAATGTCTTCGCCGTGGGTGAGATAGACATAGTGTCCGCCGCCCATGACGATGTTCAGGCCAGTGGCGCGGGAGATTTGCCGCAAAGCGATCGGGTCACGGCCGATGCCTATCGATGTGACGTCTACGATTGTTGAGCCGCCCGCGTTGTAGAACTCTGCCGCTTCATCGATTGCAACGTCAACGTCTAACAATCTGAGATTGTCGATGTTGCTGTTCCAGTAGTGACGTACCCACCACAGGTTCTCCATGGTGACGGGATCGTGCATGCGCTTCAGGTTGCTGGCACCGGGGAGTTCTTGCAGAACAGGGATGAAATCGATCAGGAGATGCTCGTGGGTTATCGTGGCACCTATTTCGCTAGGGTCGATGGGACCTTGGACGGTTTGGACTTTACCGACTATCGATTCGGGCATGATGTATCTCGTTGCGTTGTGTGTTGTCTTTCGGCAGGGGTGTTGTGTCTAGAGGTCTCGCCAAGAGGATTTTTGTTCCCAGCCCAGGATATTCTTTGCTTTTGCCGGACTGATGGCGGAAGTGAAGCCGGGCAGGGGAGTGCGGATCTCGGCTTCGGGATAGGCCATGGCTATGGCCTCCTCTGTCGGAACGTCGAGGAAAGTGTCAGTGGCGTTGATGAAGAAGGCCTCGTGGCCGTCCCATTCCTTTTCGATGGCTAAACGGCACGCGGCTGCGGATTCTTCGATATCGGAGTATCCCCAAAAATCCATCGCATTGCGGCGGAGGGGGTTGGTTCTGCTCGGGTTGCGTGAATTTTTACGTTCAAGTTGCTCCTGCTTGTGACCTAGCCAGTGGAAGCGCATTGAAGCTATCTGCATTTTGCCGGGATTGCGGCGGATGAAGGTGTCGGCCATGATCTCGCCGTACCACTTCGACATCGCATAGCTGTCTTGGCAGAGAGTATCTTGCTCCTCGTCGATTGGGAAATAGGGTCTAGGCACTCGATTGCGGGAGAAGGCAGCACCTATGGCGTTGATGCTGGAAGCCATTACTACGTTGTAGATGCCATGCTTCTCAGCAGCTTCAAGGACTGCCCAGTTTGACATCGTGTTGACCCGTAGAACTTCCCACTCGGAGGCGATGAGCGGGTTGGGGATGGCGGCCATGTGGATGACCTTCTCGCATCCCTCCATGACGCGCATGGCTTCATCAGGATCGGTAACATCCGCAGCGATGAATTCGAAGCCGTCAGTGGATTTAGGGGCTTTATGGTCAGTGCTGACTACCTCGTAGCCGTTAGCTAAAAGGTCTTGGATGATGACTTGGCCCATCTTTCCTGAGCCGCCGGTTACTAGGACTTTGGTCATGTGGTTGATGTTCCCGATAGCATGCGCGCGAATTGACTACGCGCAATGTTCGATAGCGATCGATGATCTGGATGAGGTGGTTTAGTTTGAAGGCTGAGTTTGAGCAGGAGACGGTTCATCGAACGGTTCACCCGCATCTTCGGCGGCTTGTTTGCGCGCCATCCAATCCACCCAGCGCTGTCGTTCGCGTTCTTCGCCTTCTTGTTTTCCTTTTTCAAACCGGTGCTTCAGATATTTCTCTGCGAATATCAAAGCTCCCTCCACGATGATTGTGCTTGTGGTCGCTGCTACTAAGATTACAGAAACTGAACCGTCGATCATCGAGTTCGTGAAACCGACGATGTCTCCGCGCTTGTACAGTGGCAATTGTTCAATAGCGCGTAGCGTCATGCCGACAACGCTCAGGGCGATGAGCAGCAGCAAGTGCCACGGGATCCAGTCTTCCGGGATCGGTCGTAGCCATCGCAATTTTGCACTCCCAATGTTCCATAAAATGAACCGTTTCGACGTACCATACAGGACGTCGAACGTTTCCTTAAAAACAAATGGCGAAAAATGCTGGCAGCTATGCTGTAGTTGTTTAGAAATCCGGATCCATGCTGACGCTCAGCCAGCCGATGGGGCCGCGATCGTCTGCGTACCAGAGGCGATTGTCTTTGATGGTCATGCCGTGGACTTGGACGGGGTGGGGGACGCGGAAGACGTCGTAGCATCGGCCGTCTTCGATGCGTTGGCGGCATACGACGCCGAATGACGTGTCGGAGACCCACATGTGGCCCTCTTCCTCGGCGAATGCTATTCCGTGGACGCGGTAACCGGGGGCTTTGAAGCGGTGGACTTCTTTCCAAGTCGATGCGTCGAGTACGTGGACGAACTGCGACGGTGGCGATGCGATGTAGATGTGGCCGTCTTTCCACTCGAGACCGTGGTCGCCAGTGGGTTGTGCTGCGCGGCCCATCGAGTCGTCGAAATGTTCTCGCGTTGCGTTGATGCCGGCACCGGGTGATGGGAATTTGTCGATCGTTGCGCCGGTTTCGCGGTCGACAACGAAGATGTCGCAGGAGTAAGTCGATGCTATCCAGACGTTGCCCTCGTCGTCGAGGGTGATGCCGCTGGAGTGAACGGTCTCGGTCGGGGCTTCGAAGAGTGTTTCCCCGGTCTGCCAGTCGAGTTTGTAGACGTGGTCATTGCCTTGGTCGATGTACCAAAGGCCGTCGTCAGCGGCTTGCAGGCCGTTGGGTTTCGGTCCGGGCGATACAAACATCTGGATCGGGTCGGCTATCTTGTATGCCATTAGATTTCTCCTTGCGAGTGATTTGTAGCGAATGGTACTAGTGTCAGCGTCGAAATCGTCGTGATCCGGGCGCGCAGTATCTACCCGAAATTGGGGTTTTCAGAGGTTGCTCTCTTGAATCTCCGTCGTAGGGTGGTTTACGAAGGAATCGAGAAGCGTTTGACAGGCGCCTATCCCTTCAGGTGGCAGGGCAAACCCATTTTCGATCACCGGCAGCTGGTCGACAACCTCCCGATACCACGTTGCATTGAAGGCCCTCACGGTTTCTTGGATCAACGCGTTCGGCGCGTTCAGCGAGAGATGCACCGAGTACATGAAAGTGACCGGGCCGACGCAGTCGTGAGGAGCTATTGGCATGTGATATGCCTCGGCCATTGCTGTGATTCGCTTCGCCTCAGATATTCCGCCGACCCATGAGATGTCGAACATGCAGATCGTCATCGCCTGCTTCTCAAACATTTCACGAAAAGCCCAACGAGTGGCCACCGTTTCAGATGCGGTTACCGCGATGTGCGTGGAGTTTCTAAACGCCACTAGCGCGTCGATGTTGTCCATCGGGACAGGATCTTCGAACCAGAATGGGTCGTACGGTTCAACATTTTTGGCGATGCGGATCGCGGAGGGCAGGTTGTAAGTCGAGTGCATCTCCAGCATGACATCGATCTTGTTGCCAACTTTTTCTCTGATTAGACGGAAAGGTTCGGTGCACATCTCAAGATCGGAGCCAGATATGAACTGACCATTCGACTTCTCGGCGACTTGGTCAAATGGCCATATCTTCATCGCCGTGTAGCCTTCCGACAAAAGGTCGTCGGCCAACGCGCCGGCGTCTGTCAGGAAGGCGTGCTGGTCTTCATATTCATGCTCTGGGCGGTGGTCGATGTCGCCCATAGCGAGCCTTCCGACGCGGTTGACGCCGTAGGAGTAGCCTGCGCAGGTGTTATAGACGCGGATCGACGGTCTACTGAGACCGCCCAGTGCTTCGTAAAGAGGGACTCCAGCGCGCTGGGCGTATAGGTCCCAAAGCGCCATGTCGACTGCGGATAAACCGCTCATATCAGCGGCTCGGCCTTTGACCTTTCCGCCGTAACCATTCAACGCGTTCCAGTGCAGGTCGAGTTGGGTCGCATCCTTGCCAAGCAGGTACTCAGCGGCGTCTTCGTGGCACCACGCTTCAACAGTTTTAGGGCCGAACGAAGTCTCTCCCAGACCGACACGTCCATCATCGGTGTATACCCTGACCCAGAAAATCTTCGAGAATGCGGGATTTCGTAGGGTTTCGATGCGGGTTACGATCGGCGGTTTCTTCGACATCTCAAGATCGGTTCACTAGTTGCGAGGCAACATTCAATTTACCACGCTGAGAGTAGTGACTGACGCCTCTCGCAACCATCGATTTGGGTTGATCTTGAGCAAAACTGTCACTAATGCGGATTAGACAATAGGTTGACGGACAGATTTTAGACACCGCCATGACCCTGGTCCAAATCGCCACGCTGTCATTCATGCAAGGCTTCACCGAACTGCTTCCCATTAGCAGCAGCGGATACATGGTCATCGCCTCTTGGGTGCTCGGATGGGATCCACCTCCTGCCGCGTTTGATGCAACTGTCCACCTAGGCTCCCTTCTCGCCCTCATCCTATTCTTCCGCCGCGATTGGCTGTTGATACTGAAGACGTTACGCCGAAACCGAGATATTCCCCTCGGCGGTGATGATGATTTGATGTCGATGCAGATTCTCGAACGTTACCGCACCATCGGCGATATGAGGCGACGGCTCTCGCTCCAAATGTCGATGCCATCCATAAACCTTCTTAAAGCTGTCGGATTAGGGTCTTTACCTGCTGTCGCAATCGGTGCCGCGCTCTACCCGATCCTCACATCCGATACGGTCCGCGCCCCTCAAGTCGCCGCTGGAATGTTCATAGTCACTGGAGCCGCATTGCTCCTAGGGCACCACTTCTCTGGACTCCGCCTAACTGGCAGAGATCAACGCACAAGGTCAAAAGCTATCGACCACGCCGACGCCCTAATCGTCGGCTTTTCCCAAGCCGCTGCTCTGATCCCTGGGATATCCCGTTCCGCAGTAACCATAACCGCAGGCCTCACTAGAGGCATGCCCCTAGTGGTCGCAGTCCGCTTCTCATATCTCCTTGCCGTTCCCGTCATTACCATCGCAGCTATCGTATCTATCTCCCAAGTCCTCCTTTCCCCATCCGAAACTCTCCCCGATATTGACGAGCTCGCAATAGGGCTCGCCATCTCCTTCATTGCCTCGTACATCGCCATCAACCTCTTCATGTGGCTAATCCGCCGACTCGGGACTTACACTCTCTGGCCCTTCGCCATCTTTACCGTGACGACGGGATTGATTGTTCTGGTTGTGTGGTACGGCTAGCAGGACGTATCTGCCCCAAACGCGAAACAACCCCCTCTCGTAGGAGAAGGGGTTGTATTCAATCGATCTAGTCAGATCAACCGAAGGTTCGAATTACCTTCCCTCCGGCAAAACCGCCATCGGCAAGACCTCTCGCGATGCCTCCAACTTAGGCTCCAACGACTGCATCCGGTCTCGCCTCTGCAACGAGCTTGCAACCTCAGGGTTCTGACCGGCAGAAGGCCAGTTTCCTCGAAGAACAGCTGCCACCTGTTGCGAGGCCCTTTGCCTGCTCAGCCATGCTGACCGTGTCGATGCACCAGCCGAGTGCGGAGCACAGATGACGTTGTCCATCTTCAAGAGCGGGTTGTCCGGGTCCACCGGCTCTTGCTCGAAGACGTCGAGACCCGCACCTTGCATCTTGCCTTCACGCAATGCCTGGATTAGGTCGACCTCTCGGACGACAGCGCCGCGACAAACGTTGACAAAGTACGCCGTGGGCTTCATGCAGTCGAAGTGCTCTTTGCGGATCATGTGGTGCGTCTCTTTGTTGAGCGGCACCTGCACGGAGACGTAGTCGGACCTCTCGAAGAGCTCGTGCAACGAGAAGACCTGCTCAACCGCATACTCCTGAGCAATCCAAGGCGGGCAGTAGGGGTCATACGCAATCACCTTCATCCGCCACCCGTTGAACATCTTCCTTGCTACCTGACGTCCGATGTTCCCCAAACCGACAAGCCCCAGCACCTGCTGGTCGATCGGCTCGATCAGCACATCACCACGACCCCATTTTCCGGCCTTCGTCCGTTCGTTGAACTGGATCAACTGACGGTTCAGGCACAGGATCATTGTCACCGCCTGGTTCGAGACCTCCTCCATGCACATCCCGGCGCCGTTGGTGATGATGATGCCCATCTCGTTGCAGACGTCGGTGTCGATCTGGTTGAAGCCGTGCGAGTAGACAGCGAGGACCTGCGCCTTCTCGGCGGCTCGCAGCACCTGTTCACCAGAGTAGGGCGTGGATCGCATCATCAGCGCATCGGCGTCTCGCACGAGTTCGATCGCTTCGCCTTCTGATTCGGGGTTCGCCTTCACGAACTCCACATCCAGATCGGCCATTTCGGCGCGCTCATAGTCGAGGGGGTCGTCATCGTCGATCCCCATGATCAAGACTTTGTGTTCAGCCATCGCTGACGTATTCCTTTCGGTCATAACTTGCGCTTCGGTTAGTTTATACGCGTCAGACGGGCAATTCGTACTTGCGAAAACGCATCGGCTCAAGCCCTCGTCGCAGTTGCTATTAACCCAGACGACACAAAGCTCGGAGGACTAAGCCAGTAGGGTCCGTTTTGCACTTTGTCCAATCCGCCCTACTTGGGTGCGAGAGTCTCACCACTTGGATGCCCTTGAGGCTTTCGTAAGTATGGCTTTGCCAGCGACGCCCATTGTTTTCGACGAACTTACAAATTTGGCGATGCGCTTTCAGTTTTTCGCGCACGAAATCGCTAGCGGGTTTGCCAAGGCAAACAACGACCCGCACACCCAACGTGTCGATCACTTTTTGATGAAACGGCCAACAAGCTTCAGCTAGCTGTTTAGCATCGCCCTGCAATTTGGAGAAAACGGTCGACCGTTTGAATATGAGGTTGCTTGCTGGAACCTCGCAAAGATCCATACCGATCTCACGGCAGAGGTGTTTAATCCTCTTTTGCAACGGCGCTGAACCGGGTTCTGATCCCCATATTTCGTCCCGATACGCGCTCCAGTCGTCTCTCTTGCTGGAGAGCACCATGTCTGTGTGTTTGCCTACAGTCTCGCCCCCGTCGTTTGATGGATTCCCGCCCGGATTGATGCCTAGAATATAGACGCGCGAAGGCGCCTCAAACGCTTTTCTTCCCGAGTAGAAAACCTTGCCGGAGCAGTCCTCCAGCGAATCAGGAACAAGCGCGGCGAAATCTTCCATGCGCCAAACTGTCATTTTCCGAGTGATCGAGACTCGTTGCGCTGAGTCACGTTGGAATCTCAGCGCCCCGCCACCATCACTTCCCAAGAGATCGGGTTCTTCCGCCCCGGCGAGTGATGCTTCACATCCGGGTTGATCAACGACATCGGCCAGTAGCCGTCGGCAATCCGAATCGCCTCTTCCCCAAGCTGAGTGTTCGCGCGCTCCCACGCCACTTCGCTGTAGGAAGCATAGTGGTTGGTCACAGCTACGTTGTCCATCTTGAGGAGCGGGTTGTTGGGATCGACCGGTTCCTGCTCAAACACATCCAATCCGGCACCCGCGATCTCGCCATTCTGGAGGGCGCGGATCAAAGCAGGTTCATCAACCACAGGTCCGCGCGAGCAGTTGATGAAGTAGGCCGTCGGCTTCATCGCCTTGAAGAAGTCGTCGCTGAACATGTGGTACGTGCCTTCGTCGAGGAAGACGTGCGGCGATACGTAGTCGGAACGCTCTGCAACTTCTTTCAATGTCGGCACGATCTCAACGCCGTACTCCTTGGCATCCCAAGAAGAACGGTAAGGGTCGTACGCGATAACGTTTAGACCGAATGCTCGAGCCTTACGTGCTACGGCGCGTCCGATGTTTCCCAGTCCGACGATTCCAAAAGTTTCGCCCAAGATGTGACCCATCGGCGGTAGATGCTCTCGCGTCCAAGCGCCGTTCTTAACCAACTTGTCGTGGAGGACGAACTTTCGGGCGCAGACGAGGAAATGCATCATCGTCTGGTTGCTGACCTCCTCAGTCCCAAACGATGCCGTGTTCGACAGCACCACGCCATTCACCGCGGCCGTCTCTAAATCCATCCCGTCATACCCATGCCCAAACGACACGAGTCCTTTGCAACGCCCATTGTTGCCCATATGGACGAACAGCGCAGGATCCCATCCATGCCCTTGGTTGATCACGCAGTCGGCATCCTTGAGCGCCTCGATCAACTCGCCTTCACTGCTGCCCGAATACTGCACGAACTCCGCGCCGTATTGACGCGCCGCCCGCGACTGCTGCTCAGTCTGGCTCGCATCGTGCGTGTCGCCGCCTTGCGGTCCTAGATAGAGAATTCTGATTCCGTCATCTGCCATGCGATCTCTCCTCGCTACCGTTTTTTCAGTTGCTAACAGGGAAGTTTACTTTCAATCCTCGGTGACGACGCTTTCGGGAGTTCCGCCAGCCCAAACTCGCTCCATGTTTTCGAACGCAAACTCCACACGCCTCGGATACGACTCCCAGCTCTTGCCCGCGACATGCGGGGCGACGACCACGTTGTCCATCGTCAACAGGGGGTTATCCGCCTCTACCGGTTCGATCTCGAAGACGTCTAGTCCGGCACCCCAGATTTCACCGTTCCTCAAAGCCTCAATCAGCGCCGTTTCGTCGACCACCGGCCCGCGGCAGGTGTTGACCAGCAACGCGGACTTCTTCATCAAACCAAGCTCGCGAGCACCGATCAACTTGTGAGAACCGGCATTGAGGTTCGTATGCAGAGAAACAACGTCCGACTCCATCAGCAACTCATCAAGTTCGACGCGCTTTGCTCCGTAACTTTCCGCCTTTTCCGATCGAACCAAATCGGTATACAGCGTCGTAGTCTCGAAACCCCTCAACAACCGCGCCAAAGTAGACCCGATCCGACCCGCTCCGACGATTCCCACCGTCTTACCCAAAAGCTCATACGAGTCGTATCCATCGATCTCTGGTCGCATCCAAGCATCTGCACGCGTGTCGTTGTGTGCAATCGGGAGGTGGCGGTGACATGCCAAGATCAACGTCATCGCAAACTCAGCTACCGGTATCGCATTTGCCCCGCCGTTGTTCGCCACCGGGATGCCCAACTCACCTGCAGTTCGCAAGTTCACTCCATCGTATCCCGCCGAACAAAGCTGCACCAGCTTCAGATTCCTACCAGCGCGAAGAATGTTCTCAGTCACGCCGTGGCCGAACGCTAGAACAAAATCCGACTCGGCCGCGACACGCTCCACCTCATCCTCATCCGTCTCCGCCGTGCAGACCGTCAACTCATAGCCATTAGGCTTCATTTCCTCAGCCATCTTCAACAACGGCAGAGCAGGGCCCGACAGCACCATCACATTCGGCATCTTCAGTTACACCTCAAATTCTGGCATTCGCCAGATCCCTTGAACTGGCTGTACCGTTGCGGATTCTACTACTGCTCAAACTGAATCCGATGCCTCATAGGATCCACAAGTCGCAGTTCAATTGCACCGATAGCAGAACGACACTGTCCCTGTTCTGTCCAACATCGTCTTTGTCTCTCGCAAAGTACTCTCGCTCCCCGCGGCGTTGGCCAATGCGATCGTTGCGTTGATCAGTTCTCCACCCAACCCGCGGTTGTCGCCCACTAGCACCAGCGTGCCCGGCGTCAACTCCTCTAAGGTTGGAAGTGAAACCTGATTTACCGCTTCGAATTCCAACTCGGGATACAGCCAAACTTCGTCGCCGAAGGAGCAATGGACATTCGAGACCGTTATCACCTTCTCGAACGAATACGGTTGCACCCCGATCGACCTGCAAACAGCGTATTTGTTGTTCGTGTACTCCACCAAAGTCCCTTCATCTTGGGCCATGTGAGTGGTTCCTGAGAAATTCATCCAAACAACGACGACCGCAAACCCGATGGCAAACAATCTGATCACCCTTCCATCCTTTGGACGCTGCCGCAAGAGATACGAGACCAACCTGTCCAACATGATCCCGGACAAAATCACCAAGACCGGTATCAAAGACGTCATTCTGCCGACGTAGAAACGATCGGATGGGATCGCGATCACAGCGCAATATAGGACGAAAAACAGAGCAAGAAAAAAGGGATATATCGCCCTTGGTCTCCTCAGTGCATCCAACACCGCCACCGCAAACATTACCCCGATGATCAATGGGACCACCGAATCGTCGCTCGCTCTGAAAAGTTTTGATGGTCGCTTGACGTCCAAACCGAACGCCACGCTCATGTAGTCCGCTGCATCAGTAGCCCACTGTTGGAAATACTCGGTAGAAAACCTCTCCGTGCTGCGTTCAACTATCCGGTGACGGAACATTGTGTCCCCCGGGTGCGTTTTGATCGGGTCGTAAATCAACTGCGACAACAGCGGGGCAGCCATAAACGTAAACACGGCGATGAACCAGAAACTTCGTAAAACGACGCGCCGACGTTCCGTCGCTCGATTCGAGAAATACGCCCGCAAGAACCAATACGCCACCGGCACTGGCGCAAGCACGAAAAACGGAACATACTCGTAGAGCAACAGCCCGGACGCCAATCCGACGATCCCAGCCCAAAACCCGTAGTTCTTGCGAGACGTGTCGCTGAGTATCAGGCCGACGAACAACAGCGTCGCGAGGAACAATCCGCCAAACGACTCCTCTGCAAATCCGCCGGCTATCACCGCCCACCGCATCGTCGCCATAGTGAACACGACGACAAGCGTCGCCGTCCAACTCACATTCAATCTCCGCAACCCGATCGCCACCAAAAGGATCGACAACGCCCCTGCAAACTCATAACCCGCTCTTAAGTGGTGAAGCTCGTTCCCAAGGTAGCTCAGCGACAACGCGCTGATCCCGTTGGTGAAAATCTGGTGGAACGTTAACTTGTCGCCCGCGTAGACGATATTCCAAGCGAATCTGCCCTGATTGACCTCTTCGAAAGCCGCGAAATCTGGCGGCAAATACAGCAGAAACACATAACGCAACCCGATCGCCGCGATCACTAGAAGCCAATTCGGGTGAAGCGTCCTCACCTGTTCATTGGCCAGTTTCAGAGCAGGCCACAGCGTTGCGCGATTCAGGTACCCCAACACACCCATCGCCAGTGCAATGACTACGACGATCCCCGAATAGTAAGGTCGCCGATAGAACTCCGTAAACACGCCTCCAATCGTCAGTCCCACCAAGAGAGGCACGGCCCCGCATACGACTACCAGCACGTAAGCGGGATATCGATATGCTAACGACCTGATTCCTTTCAATGCTGTCTCAAAGCGCGTCTCGCGTCTTTCCATCGGACTTATTTGTTCATTCAAGCGGCGTAGAGAATCGTCATAGCAAAGTCTAATCCCGTAACATTTTCTGCCATGAATTCCCTTGAAATTCTCGAGACGCTCTGCATGCAGCCAACCGTCTCCTTTTACGAACATCGAGTCGCACGAGAAATCGCAAACATACTCGCTGCAAACGGGATCCAAC
Organism: Dehalococcoidia bacterium; assembly: GCA_022819585.1. Taxonomy (GTDB): domain Bacteria; phylum Chloroflexota; class Dehalococcoidia; order Lucifugimonadales; family Lucifugimonadaceae; genus Bin127. The sequence continues at coordinate 45,002 of JAJEGY010000007.1, forward strand.
AGCGCCGCGACCGATGGGGAAATGTCATCGCACACCTCGATGGCAACGATAGTTTGCCTCCCCTGGTTTTCGTTGCTCACATGGATCACCCTGGTTTCGAAGCTATCGAGGCCGTCGAGATCGACGAAGACGAGGAGATCATCTATGCCGAGCCCCGAGGTGGACTTGGAACTCGTGCCTACGATGTCGGGACTTCAGTTCAAGTCATCGCTCAGAACGGCAACACGCTCTTCGGAACGATCGAATCTCATACTCACCTGCGACATGCTGGAAGATTTGCCCGAGCCGATCGCGTCACAATTCGACCGGATGAAAACGGTTTCGGACCTAAACCTTCGCAGTTGACTTATCCTGCAGCCGTTCTGCTAGACCTTCCGAGCTTTCGATTGGACGGCGACATGATCCGTGCTAGGCAACTCGACGACCTCGCAGGATGTGCAACCATCCTTGCAGGGCTCATCGATGTGAACTCCGGAAAAACCAACACCAGACCCATCATGGGACTCTTCACCCGCGCCGAGGAAGTCGGACTCATAGGCGCAGCCCTCTCAGCTAGCGACGAAACCATCCCTAAAGACTCCATCGTCGTCTCGGTCGAAACCAGCCTCAAGAGCGAGAACGCTAAGCAGGGCAGAGGTGTAGTCATCCGCGTAGGCGACCGCATGACCACATTCGACCACGAGGCCGAAGCCGTCCTACAATCGGCAGCACATCGAATCTCTGAACATGGAAACAAGGACGGCATCAGATTCCAACGCGCTCTGATGGGTGCCGGTGGTTGCGAAGCCAGCGCATTCAAAGCTTATGGATACAGCGTCACCGGCACATCTTTCCCGCTAGGAGCTTGGCACAACACCGAGGATGACGGATCTATAGTTCCCGAATACATCCACAAAGACGACTTCCGCTCCGGTGTGGCACTGATCACAGAAGCAATGCGCGACGACGGCGAGCCGCCGCACAACGACCCATTACGTCAACTCGCATCATTTCCCGAAACCGGTGCTATGCGCCTCCGAGAAACACTTGGCTGACCAACTACAGCAACAAACACATCCCCTTAATCCCGTCCATCCATGTAAGCAGAGCTACTGCAAACATACCGATATACCCTTTTATCTATGCCAAAAGTCGATGGAAGTTACCTCATAGCCCGAACCCTCAAAGAGGAAGGCACCGACTGCCTCTTCTACCTCATGGGAGGCCCGAACTACGAGATCGTCAACAACTCCGAAGACTTCGGCATCCGCACCATCGACTTCCGGCACGAGCAGGCTGCCGCAATGGCCGCCCACGCCTACGCCCGCGTCAAACGCACACCAGGCGTCACAACCTCCGCCTCCGGCCCAGGCACTCTGAACCTTCTCACCGGCATCTACAACGCTTTCATCGACGCCGCTCCCATGGTGACCTTGGGTGGTGCGGGCCCCCTTCGAGACATCTATCGCGATGGTTTCCAAGAAGTAGACCTGCCAAACATCTTTGCTCCCGTATCCAAATCCGTCATCCGACCAACCTACGCAAATCGCCTTCCCGAACACATTTCCACCGCCTTCAGAACTGCAATGAACGACCGCCCCGGACCCGTCTACGTCGAATGCAACGAAGACATCCTATACGCCGAAGTTGAAGAATCCGAAGTTCCGCCTCCGACCCGCGCCGCAACTGTCTCACCTCCAAGCGCCGATCCCGACCAGATCGCCGAAGCCGTCAAGATCCTCTCCGAAGCCGAACGGCCAATCCTCCTCGCCGGAAGCGGCCCATGGTGGTCCGGCGCGTGGAATGAACTTCAAGAATTCGTCGACCGCACGGGCATCCCTTTCTATACAACCCCCATCGCTAGGGGGCTGATCCCAGAAGACCATCCCGTCTCTTTCCCAGCAGCTCGATCAACCGCATTCCGTGAAACCGACGCTGTCCTCGTCGTTGGCACCCGGTTCAACTGGATCATGACCTTCGGACGTCGCATCTCACAACAGGCAAAGGTCATCCAGATAGATATCCACGGCTCCGAGATCGGCCACAACAGGGCAGTAGACAACGGCATCGTCGCCGACGCCAAATCCGCCATGCAACAGATCAATGCCGAAGTTTCTCGAACTGGCATGAAATCAAAAGCGGAGAGCAAATGGGTTGAATACCTCCGAGGCATCGAACTCGACCGACGCCAACGCTCCGAACAACTCGAAAACTCCAACCAAGTCCCCATCCACCCTCTCCGCCTCTGCAAAGAACTACGAGAAGTCATGGACCGTGACGCCATCCTAAGCGTTGATGGCAACGAGATACTCCACTACGGTCGACAGTCGATCCCTACCTTCAAACCAGGTCATCGCCTCAACTCTGGCGCTACCGGCTGCATGGGGGTCGGACTCCCATTCGCCATCGGCGCCAAACTCGCCAAACCCGACAAGCAATCGGTGGCACTACATGGCGACGGTTCTCTAGGGATGAACATCCAAGACTTCGACACCGCGGTCCGCTACAAAATCCCGATCGTCATCGTAGTTTCCAACAACGAAGGATGGACCGCTCGAGTAGAGGGCATCCGCAAACCCGGCCGAGAACTCGGTTGGACCCGCTTCGACGCTATCGCCGAAGCCCTCGGCGGACACGGAGAAGAAGTCCGCGAACCCTCCCAAATCCGACCGGCACTTGAAAGAGCCTTCGACTCAGGCATCCCTGCGATAGTCAATGTACATACTGATCCGACGGCCAGGGCTCTGTCGAGATTCGTCGGATCAAAGATGGAATAAACCGAAAAGGCAGGGGGCCATGCCCGAAGACTCAGCACCCAAAGTCAACACCTACATAATGTTCTCCAAACTCACCGAACGTGGCCGAGACCGCGTCCGGACTCATCCCGAGCGCATCCTTGAAGTGAACCACGAAGTCGAGATGAGAGGCTGTCATGTAGTGGCCCAGTACGCAATGATGGGCGATTACGACTTCGTTACCATCATCGAAGCCCCCGACAACGGCGAGATGTCCCGTATCGCCATCGAACTAGGTGCCCGCGGAACCATCGACACCACAACCTACTCAGCAATACCAATCAACGATTTCATCGAAATCATGCAGCACAACGGCGACTAGATCGCCCCTCACTCAAAAAACATTCATGCGCTACGCGCTTCAAGTAATTGACATCAAATCCACTCAGAGTCGCCGCGTCCGAACAACATTCAAGTCGATCTACCAGCGAGGACTCGATTGGAAGTTAATGATTGTCGGCGTCGCGATCGTTTTCTTCTGCCAGTTTGTGATGCTTCAGAATGCCGAGTCGGAAGACGGAGCGATGCCAAGAAACGCTCGCATGGTCTTAATCCTCGGTTTCTTCGCGGTCGCGATATCTGCTTACTTCTTCTCCAATAGGTTGCAGCTTTCAGAGTGGTCGCCAACGCTGCCGGATCGTCTCAGATTCAACGTCGGAGCAGAACGGTCGCTAATGTTCGGTATTGGAGTGGCCGCGCTTGCCTTGCTGAGCCTCCGATTGCTAAGCGGCTCAAATGCTGGCAGTGACATCTGGATTTGGTTTGTGGCAATTGCCGGTTGTTCAATACCGTTCGCTCCCTCGCTCAACAGAGTCTTGGTAGGTCTACGGCGAGCCTTCCGGGCAATTCGACGAAGAGACTTAGCAATTGTCGGCACCTTGGTGATTGCGTTCACAGCACTGAATCTCGCAGATTTGTCAGATTGGTATTACGCGGCAGTCGGTGACGAATACGCGGTCTGGGAATTCTCTGAGCACTTCGCAAAAGATGGGATTACCAGGCCATTCGGTCAAGACGGCGTGTACGATCACCACCCGCGTCTCGGGTTTGCGCTGAAGAGTTTGACTATGAAGGTCGTGGGGATAGATTACTTCGGCTGGAAATCCAGTTCGATCTTCTTGGTCGCGTTGACGATACCCGCCGTGTATTGGTTAGGAACATTGCTGCGCGACCGTGTGACGGGTGCGGTGGCAGCGACGATGATCGCATCGAGCCACTACGTTTTCGCTTTGTCGCATGCGGGAATCAATTCGCTTGATTCACTTTTTCCCTCTGTTTACGCGATGTCTTTCTTTGTCTTAGGAACGCGATCAAAAAGTCCACTCCTTCTTTTTTTCGCAGGGGTGATAGCTGGCACCTGCTTTTACGTCAACTATTCGGCGAGGATCATCATGCCAATAATGGTCATTTTCTTGGTCCTGCAGGCTTGGCCCCGATTTTCGCTGCGTAGTAGCCTGCCCTTAGTCGTCGGTTTCGCCGTTGCCGCTCTACCGTTGGTGATCGTCAACGGCACTGAAGTAGTCACTTCAATGCTCACCGTTGCGATCGGGGGGCAGCCAGAGACAATCGACAAGACTTTCATTGAACGCATACAAGACAACATTCTGCTCAATCTCTACGCGTTCAACTTCAATGAACGATCATCCCACTACATCTCGGGTTCCCTCATGGACCCCGTTTCAGCCGCAATTGCAGTAATAGCTGTTGGTTTCACCGTAGGCAGACTTCAGAAACCCACATCTAGGTTCTTACTGTTGTGGTTGCTGATTAGTTTTGCTGCCACCGCGTTGGCTAGTCCGTACTGGCATACGGCCGTGACAAGGCTTTACCCATTGCTCATACCCTTGTCGCTGATGGTCGGGATTTTTATTTCCGCGTTCATATGGCCGATCGACATCAACGTTTCTTCGCTCTCGTCATACGGGGTCTCATTGCATCCCAAAACAGTGGTTATAGTGGCGATTGTCGCGATTGGACTCTCTGTTTGGCTTCTCAATATCCAGCGATTCAAGTATGAGACTCCCGAGATTTTCCATGTTCACCCGACGCCGGTGAGCATCGGAGCGATGGAATCCCCACAATGCAACCAGTTCCCGTCAGATCGGATCGCTTTTGCTGGTAATGACCTGCATCTGTTGCGACGAGTGCTCAACTCTTACAATCCCGGTAGTATCACGCTGACTCCAGACCAGCAACCGGAGGTTCCAGGATCAGCGAAATTCTTCGACTACCAACAAGTGAGGCAATCTGAAATGCTTGACTCACACAACATCGGCTGCATCATCTTCGCGAATCCGCATCAGAGCGAACATATCCAGACGTTAGGTCACCTCAGCGAGTCGTATCCGCAAGGCCGCCTAGCCCGCTTCTCCGATCACTCCGGTAAAACCACCATATCCATATTCAAATTGCAGTAACTCAGACGCGAGATTCGCCGCGTCCGCGATGCAGCGCGGTCACGGTGAACCGCGAATTGGAGGGTATCGTAGAATCCTTCAGCACCATTGATCAACCAACTTCAATCGTCCCAAATGACCTCAGAAGCAATCGAAAAGCGCTCGATCATCATTACGATCGTCGCTAGCGGGTTTTTCGGCATCTTAGGCATCATCATCTCTGTCGCAAGCCATTCTGGCGCGGTGTTCTTGGACGGCCTGTTTTCCCTGACCTTCGGCGTCATCGGACTGCTCACCCTATATGTCTCTAGACTTGTAACGCGCCCTAGTGACGAGTCTTACCCCTTCGGATACGCAACGTTCGAGCCCATGCTCAACCTTTTCAAAGGACTTCTGATCGGCTTCGCGCTCGTTTGGGCAGTATGGACATCTATCATCACCATCCTGCAAGGTGGCCAAGACATCGCAGCAGAGGGTGGGATACTCTACGCAGCTATCGCGGTCATCGGAGGGATTGTTGTCGTCATTTTCCTGAAAAGGTACGCTAAACAGTCCGGTTCTCCCATCGTGGATGTAGACGCCAAAAACTGGACCGTTGACACGCTTATCAGTTCAGCAGTGGGGATCGCGTTCATCGCAACGCTGCTGATCCAGAACTCTGAATGGTCAGATTTGGCACGTTACGCAGACCCGATCATCATGTTGGCAATAGCCGCCATCGCAGCGCCGCAACCGTACCAGACGATCCGAGACAACATACGGCAGATCGTCGGCAAGGCACCTCCCAAGGACGTGCAAGATAGAGTGGTTCAATTAGTCGAAGAGGCGATCGCCGATGTGCCGTATGTCGAGACACACATACGCATCACCGACGTTGGCAGGTACGTTTACTTGCACGTATACGTCATCGCATCTCCGAATACAAGAGAGGTCATCGATACACACAGGCACGACCAGATCAGACAACAGATCTACGACCGTGTATCTAGCGAATATAGGTACTTGTCTCTAGATGTCGGATTCACGATGAACAGACGCTGGGCATTGAGCAGCGTCCAGTCGGAGGAGCTCGAGATGGTCGTATCACCAACAGATTCCACGGAAGTCACCACAAGATAACTGCGAGAATGAAACGAGTCGCCTTACCGCTAGCGCTAGCGGTTTCTCTCGGGATCGCAGCATGCGGAACTGTTGGCAATCTCGCATCGCCAACGCCGGTTGCGACGGTCGTGGAAGCTACGCCTACGGCGACATTCACTGACATGTCAAAAGCAGCCATTACAGAGCTTTTCGTAAGACAGTCTGCTTCGATCAAGGAAGGCGATTGGCAATCCGCATTCCATTCATGTACTCCTAGTTACCGCACACGACGAGACGTTCCACGTTTCCAAGAAGACGTCGAACGTTACTTGCTTCGTCATGACACGACGGCTGCAACCCTCGATGTCAGGAATCCCCAAGTAACAAAAGGGCGTGACGACAGGTTCGACATGAACTACGACCTATACATCGACAGCGAATTCGCCGAGACAATACGCGTCGGTGGGGCGTACGTCCAAGTCCAAGACGAGTGGTACGACGACGGAGTTTGGTGCCGTTAGGCGGTCGCTGGTGTGGGAGAGACCGCCGACAAATCCGTGGACTGGACGCCGGGCACAACCGTGAACTGCTCTTCATAGAGCCTACGATACAGATCCGACTTGGCGATTAGCTCTTCGTGCGGTCCGTGGGCACGGATCCGGCCTTCTTGGATCACCAAAATCTGGTCAGCTGCGATGACCGTGGACAAACGGTGGGCAATCGCGATCGTGGTGCGACCTTCTCGCAGCCTCGCGATGGCCTCGCGGATAAGTCTCTCAGAGAGCGTATCCAAAGCGCTTGTAGCTTCGTCCAACAGGAGAATCTTCGGATCGGCTAGGATAACTCGGGCGATCGCTAGACGTTGCCTTTCACCGCCGGAGAGTCTGTACCCATGTTCACCGACTACGGAGTCGTACCCTTCAGGCATCGCCGCAATGGTGTCGTGGATCTGCGCTGCTTTCGCGGCTTCAATCAACTCAGCCTCGTCAGCAGATGGTTTGCCGTAGAGAAGGTTCTCCCGGGCAGAGGCATGGAAGAGAAACGGATTCTGTGAAACGACTCCTACCAGTTGCGTCAGATTATTGTGTGTGATGTCCTTGATGTTCACACCATCGATCATCACTGCACCTTCGTCAGCGTCGTAGAGCCGCGACGCTAAGTATCCGATCGTGGTTTTGCCAGATCCGCTGGGGCCAACGAGCGCAGTCAGTTCCCCAGCGCCTGCGGTGAATGAGATGTTCGATAGCGAAAAAGGTTGCTCTTCTTCTGTTGGGCTCTCGTTGTCGTTTGGATCTTGTCTCGTCGGCTGGGATTGCGGTGTACCGTTGCCACGTCCATCGCGATTTTGCATTGACGGCATTGATAGTTCGCCGCCCATTTGACCGTCTCCGCCAGGTGGGGCACCGCCCTGTCCACTGAACCCGCTAGACGATCCTCGCGAGGTCTGTGCTTGGAGTTTGGCCTCGAGCCGTTCGAGTTCTGATGCCTGATAAGTGAACGAAACGTTGTGGAAAACAACCTCGCCTCTAGCGGTGCCAGGATCGATATGAGTCGGGTCGATAGGGTCCACGATGGTGGGTTTAATGTCCATATATTCAAAGATGCGTTCGAAAAGGGCGAGCGAACCTGCGATCTCTACACCACGCTGCAACAGGTTGGCCATCGGGAAGAGAAGTCTGGCTTGGATCGTCGAGAAGGCGACGATATCACCTAGAGTCACGCGGTCGCTGCCGTCTAGGATGAGGATACCGCCAATCAGCCAGATAAATGCTGGGGCCATTGTGAAAAATGCCTGCACAACGATGAAGAATCCTCGACCAGTCATGTATTGCCGGATAGACACATCGGTGAGTTTGGTGTTGGTGTCTTGGAACTCCCTCAGCTGCTCCGCCTCACGCCCGAATGTTTTGGCGACGATGACACCCGAGACGAACAGCGTTTCTCCAGTTTTCGCGGTTAGATCCGCCAATGTCCTCTGCATCTGGCTGGTTAATCTGCGACGGCGTTGTCCAACAATTCGGGAAAGATAGGCGAATATCGGCATCGTGCAGACGGCGACGATCGTCAATTCCCACGACAGAATCAACATCGCAACGAGCGCGGCTGCGACTACAGTAACGCTGGAGAGTATGTTGACGACGGTGTCGGTTAGAACCAGTTGCGTGCTCGAAACATCGTTGGCCAAACGAGATTGGATGTCACCTGTCTTGGTCGATGAGAAGAATGAGATCGGTTGTTTGAGGAGATGGTTGTATACCGTGTGCCGCATATCCTCCATCACCTTGAAACCGACGGAAGCGTTCAACCGGGATTGGATGAAGTTGAGAACGCCCGCGACGGCGGCGACGAACACCATGCCGCCAATCAACCAGAGCAGCAGGTCCATGTCCTGCTGAGGTAAAGCATCATCGATGACTCGCTGGATGAGCAGGGGAGTGACGACACCGAGTGCGGAGGTGACGAGAACCAACAACCCGACGATCGCCAACGTCCATTTGTAATCGGCATATAGTCTGACGACGCGCTTGAACGTATCTCGTGGAAATGGTCGGTTACGCGGAGGTTCAGGCATCATGCCAAACCCCGGGCCACCCATTCCGCCCCGCATGCCTCCTCCTCTCATATAAACCTCCGAGATTGCGCGTCAGGACGCCGACGCGGTTCATCTTTGGGGACGTGACCTCAACACCCCTAGTTCCAAACTTCATCCCCAGCCGACAAGAGAGCGCACCAACTTTAGTTGGTAGCCCGTAGGGGAGTCGAACCCCTGTTTTAGCCTTGAGAGGGCTACGTCCTGGGCCACTAGACGAACGGGCCACCGCTGTGTGCGTGAACTGGACTTTAGCGTCCGCGCTCTCGTTTTTGGCTGCCGATGCAGGATTCGAACCCGCGCTCCCAGATCCAGAGTCTGGTGTCCTACCACTAGACGAATCGGCAACGGCTCGCTCGGAACATTCTAACAGATGCCGTCTCATGGTCCGAATTAGATCGATTTTCGGTCTGCACGAACCCATCTTCTTCAGATCACCCCACGGCTCTCTGAGTTGGAATGCGAGTTCGGTTTTGTCGAAATTGGTGTATACTGCGCGCAATGTTGGACGCAACCATGCGCGTAGGCGCGCGGATTCTCGAAATTCGTTGCTGACCGTGGATGTTGTTTTGTCGTAGCAACGCGTCCGATCCATGTAACAACGGCATACGTAAACACAGGAGTGTGTTGAATTGAGATCGCGAATAAAGGCCTTATATTTGCTCTACGCGATGGCAGCCCTTGTTGCTGTCACCGCTTGGGCATGTGGCGGCGACCCTGAGACTGTCATAGTCAAAGAAACGGTGGTCGTGGAGGTTGAGAAGGAGGTGCAAGTCGAAGTCGAGAAGGAAGTTCAGGTCACGGTTGAAGTAGAGAAGGTGGTAGAGGTCGAAAAGGTTGTGGAAGTAGAGAAGGTGGTAGAGGTGATGGTGGATAAGGAGGAAGCCGCTCCAACCGCGACGCCTCAACCGGTCAGCCAAGAGCTGCCTGAGCCTGAATCTGCAGTCGGTACTTTGGTAATGATTCCAGAAGGCGTCGCACCGGGCGTCGGAATTAACCGCTCGCAAGCACCTGAGTCTTTGATGTACTGGGGAGTTTCTGAGCAGCTATTCCGTCCGAACGACGACGGCACCCTGGTAGGACCTTGGCTCGCGGAAAGCTGGGAAATTGCTCCCGATGGATCGCAAGCGACGGTCAAAATCCGTAGCGGTGTGCAGTTCCACGATGGTTGGGGAGAACTTACGGCTCACGACTTTGCTTGGAGCCTGAACGATACCAACGGTGCGATCACTCCTGAGAGTATCCACGGACAGGCGGGAGACTTCGCGGCGTTCATGGACGAAGCCGAAGCGACCGATGACCGTACCCTGATCCTGAACTTCAACGCCCCTGAACCTCGTTGGACGACGTTGCTGTTCAACCAGGCCGGTGACGCGTTTGGCGTCTTCTCCAAGAAGGTGTACGACGATATGGGCGCCGACTGGATGCGTGAAAACATCATCGGCACCGGACCATACACGGTTCAGGAATGGCGTCAATCTGACAGTGCGACGCTTATCGCCCAAGAGACCCATTGGGACAAAGTCGCGGAAGTTGGGACGTTGCGGTTAATCGACGTTCCGGAAACGGTGGCTCGCATTTCCGCGTTGCGGTCTGGTGGAGCTGACTGGGCAGTATTGCCAGTTCGTGAGATGAAGGACCTGACCCGCGACGGGTTTGGCGTGCTTACAACTGGTCGACAGAGCGGTGTGCCCCTCAATATGGCGGGCAACTACTGGGAATCAACTGCGGTCAAGACTGGTGAGACGATCACTCACGTGACGTTCGTACACGACATCCCATGGATCGGCAATCCACACAAGCCTGACGACAACAACAACCCGGCCGGCATGGATGACATGGAACAGGCTCGGTTGGTTCGCTGGGCAATCGCGTTGTCAATCAACCGTCCGCTAGTCAACGAATCGCTCTACGGCGGCAACGCCTCCGAGTACCACGTCGGAATGTTCCACGTGAACAACGTTGACTGGGACGACAAGTGGCGTGTCCCGTACGACCCAGCGTTGGCAAACGATTATCTCGACCAAGCTGGTTATGCAAAGGACGACAACGGAGTCCGGTTCGCGATGCCGATCTACGCTTTCACCTCTGTGCGTGACTGGGCAGAGATTGCAGACACGGCCGCTGGTTTCATCAACCAGCTGGGCATCGAGACGAACATCGTGAAAGTTGCGTACTCAATCGTTCGCCCGAGCTTGGTGGCCCGAAGCACGACGACGCCCGCGACGCAGTGGTGCAGGTCGGACTTGTGGAAACCGTACGACTGGGTGACGGGAGAGGAGGAAACGAGTCTGACTCGTGGCGGCTTCGGTTGTCACATGGAGATACCGTTCATCTTGGAAACGGTTCAAAAAGTGGCGGCAGAGCCTGACCCGATTAAGCGCACTGAGTACAACGTCGCTATGGCGCAATACCTGTACGATCAGGCGCTGAAGATCGGGATCATCGCTCTACCATTCGTGTCGGCGTACAACCCGAACTCGATCGCGGAATGGCCGATGCGTCCTGGTCCTCAGGCACCGCACACTTCGCCGGAGCTGATCGTTCCAGCCCGTTAAGGCACATGGAAATGCGATCGCCTCTCGCCGTTGTTCTACCGAGCGAGTGAGACGATTGCTAAAACGCCGGGCCGCGTCGCGCATTCGATGTGCATCGCGGTCCGGTGCGATAGATGCGATGATGCTTGTCGAGCGCATCGCGTGAACAAGATGATCCCGTGCGCAAATTCCTAATCAGACGATTCTTTGCCGGCATCCTGTCGATTCTCGCGGCAACCGCCATCGTCTTCGGCCTGTCTAGAGCCGCAGGTGATCCTCTGCTTCTTTACGCCAAGCCAGGTGGATATGGGGTCACTCCTGAGCAGGAACAGGCCCTGAAGGAGAAACTCCGACTTGATCGTCCGCTCGTGGTCCAGTACCTGCTATGGCTGACAGATTTGGCGCGTGGCGACTTTGGCAAGACACTTCTGGCAGAGCAGTTGGTGACGCGGGTCATCGGCGAGAAGATGGGTGCGACCGTGCAGTTGGGGATCGCTTCATGGTTGTTGGCGACAGTGATGGGAGTGCCTCTAGGTGTACTGTCGGCAGTGCTGCGTGGCAGTGTGTGGGACTACTTGGGACGGGGGTACGCGCTTATCGGACAATCCCTACCTACCTTCTGGCTAGGGTTGATGCTGATTCTGATATTCAACAAACAGTTGGATTGGCTTCCTTTCGGCACACGGGGCTCTACGGAATCGTTTTTCTTCACCTGGGATAACTTGCGATATTTCATATTGCCGTCGTTCGCTGTTGCATGGGGCGCGGCTGCAGTCTATTTGAGGCTCACAAGGTCGGCGATGCTGGAGGTTCTCGACTCTGAATTCGTAAAGCTCGCTCGTTCGAAGGGCGTAGGGCAGACAAAAATCATTTGGAAGCACGCGTTTCGTAACGCCTTGATACCGCCGTTGACCGTGTCAACGCTGATTATGGCTGGATTGATCACCGGAAGCGTCGTCGTCGAAACGGTGTTTTCGTGGCCGGGACTTGGGAGATTGGCGGTTCAAGCGGTTCAGGACAACGATTTTCCCATACTCACCGCAACGGTTCTCTTCTTTGCAACAGTTTTCGTATTGGTGAATTTACTGACCGACATTCTTTACGCGTTGATAGACCCTCGGATTCGATACTGATGACCGGCTGAAACACTCGATGGCGTCCGAAACGAGAACGGAAGAAACTACGGCACTGCAAGGGGCAGCAGCGCCGACACAACGCGTTTTCCGGCTTTCTCCGGGCTATATCTGGTACGCGTTGCGACGATGGCCGATCATTCCAGCTCTGATCATGGTCGTTCTGGTTGTCACTGGTGTTTTTGCGGATCAACTGGCACCGTATGACGAGATCGAACAAGACATCAGATTCCGAAACGCTCCGCCTAGGATCTTCGGCTGGAACTCGGAATACTGGGAAAACCAAGACTACTCCCAAGCGATGTTTCGTGCAGAAGAGTCCGTCGGTAAGAACCCCAGCAACCGTTTCATACTCGGCGCAGACCATGTGGGCAGGGACGTCTTAAGCCGCATCATCCATGGCGCACGTATCTCGCTGGTCGTCACCTCAGTCGCACTGTTCTCAGGTCTGATTCTCGGAGTGACCATAGGTGTGATATCGGGCTATTACGGCGGTGTGGTAGACGAGATCTTGATGCGAATGGTCGACGTGTGGTATGCGATACCGTTCCTGTTGCTCGCCATGGTAGCGGTCATTATCTTCGAGGCAAGCTTGAATCTCATCATCGTTCTGTTGATACTACTCGCATGGAGCGGATACGTCAGGAATCTGCGTGGCGAAGTATTGAGTCTGAAGGAACGCGACTTCGTCGCCTCGGCCCGCGTCACCGGTGCATCAACATTTCGCATCATCTTCAAACATCTGCTACCGGGACTCATAAACACGATATTCGTGATTGCCAGTCTCAGAGTAGGGCAGCTGATACTAGCAGAAGCTTCGCTCAGTTTCTTGGGTGCAGGAATTCCAGGTCCGACACCAGCGTGGGGCGTGCTGATTGCGGAAGGTAGGGAATATGTAGAGTCTGCTTGGTGGCAGACGGTATTCCCTGGAACGGCGATCTTCCTAGTAGTTCTCGCCTTTAACTTCCTAGGCGATTGGGTGCGGGACAGGCTAGACCCAAGATTGCGACAGTTGGATTAGGCTAGGAACCTACCGACACAATTAGGCACTGGCGATCAGTTGGTCCAAGATGTCCTGAAGCTGGTTGTGTTGGATGTAGCCTTGGTGGACGCTCAGGACGTTGTGGTCTTTGTCTAGGAAAAAAGTGGTGGGCGCGGCTACGATCTGGTAGGCGATATGAATGGAGCCACCGATATCTGGAATGGCCGGATAGTTGGCTTTCATCTTGCCAAGAAACTCGACGCCATCAGCAGCAGTATCGAAACCGACCGCCTGAACGCCTATGAATACGATCTGGTCGGTACCCGGAGGCCCTAATGTCTGATATGCATGCTCGAAGTTGGGAATCTCAGCCCGACACGGAGGACAAGAAGGGAACCAGAAATTGATAACCACAGGTTTACCTTCGTAATCGTTAAGATCAAATGGACCGTGATGAAATGTGTCTCCGCTGAAACTCGGTGCGTCACCAAATCCTGTTGATACTTGGGTGCTCGCATAAACGATTTCCGGTTCAACTGGTTCATCCTCTGCCGATAATTCGACTGCAACTGCGTCTCCTGCTTGGGGTTCAGCTTCGTCTTCGATCACCGCCGCAGTGCTTGCGACGATCTCCTCTACGATCTTGACGAGGTTTTCCTTATCGATCGCACCTTGCCAGATCCGGTGTTCGTTGTGATTACGGTCGAGGAAGACGGTCGTGGGGTAAGAGAAGACGTTGTAGGCGATCTGGATCGCAGAACCGTTGTCGGGCAATCCGGGGAAGGTGACGCCGATCTCTTCGAAAAGCTCCGCACCATCTTCGATGGAGTCGAGTCCTAGTTGTTGCACTCCGACGAATTCGACATCGCCGCCCGAAGGTGCGCCGAACTGTTGATAAACCTCTTCAAAGTGTTCGAGTTCTGCTCGACAAGGCGGACAAGATGGGAACCAAAAGTTGATCACTATCGGTTTGCCGCCGAGTTCTCGAGTATCGAATGTGCCGTGTGCGAATGTGGTGCCGTGGAAACCTTGTGTATCGCCCAAACCGTCTACGGTTGCGGACTCGAAGGTATCGGGGATTCCAATCGATTTTGTTTCTGCTACCGGATCTTCGACCTCGACTGCCGGCACAGGGGGCGGTGGTTCGGCAGTGGGTTGAACATCACTACCACATGCGAAGACCAAGGCTGACGCGGTTAACGCGCCGATTAGTGCCAGAAACGCCGAAAAAGGCGTACGACGCAAACGCAATTTCATCTTCTCACCGCCAATCAGATCTGCTGTCTCCTATTAGATGATACGTGCCGATTCAATCGCAAGTTTTGGAGTTCCGACCACAAAATATGGGAAGGTCAATCCTCCAAGACGTCGGCGGCAATTCCGTCTAATTCGTCGTGAAGCGCTTGCGTTAATCCGGCGATTGGGACACGCACTTGATCCATCGTGTCGCGATGGCGGATCGTAACTGCGTCGTCAGACTCAATCGTGTCGAAGTCGACGGTTACACATAGCGGCGTCCCGATTTCGTCTTGCCTTCGGTAACGTCGACCTATGCTTTGCGTCTCATCGTATTGGGCGTTGAATCGGGAGCGTACTAAGTCGTAGACCTCGCGCGCCTTGGGAGTCAATCGGGCGTTACGGCTCAACGGCAGGATCGCCACTTGGTAAGGGGCGATATTCGGGTGGAATCTCAAGACGACCCGCTTGTCGTTGTTGACCTCTTCTTCGTCGTAAGCATCAACTAAGAATGCCAATGCCGATCGGTCGGCACCCATTGCGGGTTCAACGACGTAAGGAACGAAGCGTTTGTTGTTGGGTTGATCGTAGTAGGACAAGTCCTTGCCCGACTTCTGGATGTGGGCTTTCAGGTCATAGTCGGTGCGGTTCGATATGGTTTCGAGTTCGCCCCAACCCCAAGGGAATAGGAACTCCACGTCGGCACTGCCTTTGGAGTAGTGGGGCAGCTCGTCGGCCCCGTGTTCACGCACTCGCAATTTCGATCGGCGAATACCCAAATCTGAGAACCAGTCCATCGAGAAATCGATCCAGTAGCGATGCCAATCCTCGTCAGTTCCCGGTTCGCAGAAGTACTCCATCTCCATCTGCTCGAATTCGCGAGTTCGGAAGGTGAAGTTGCCGGGCGTGATCTCGTTGCGGAACGATTTGCCTTGCTGGGCTATGCCGAATGGGATACGGACACGGCTGCTATTAACCACGTTGTCAAAATCGACGAACATCGCCTGCGCGGTCTCGGGGCGGAGGTAGACAATGTTGTCATCTCCTTCAACGGGCCCGATATGCGTGCGAAACATGAGGTTGAAGTGGCGTGGTTCGCCGAGTTCGCCACCGCAATCGGGGCAACTGTCAGTTTCCAACATGTCAGCACGATGCCGACGATGGCACTCATTGCACTCTGCCAGCGGGTCGGTAAAGCTATCGACGTGACCACTCGCCACCCATACGTTCGGATGCATCAGGATAGATGCGTCGATGCCGACCACATCCTCGCGGTCTCGAACCATCGATTTCCACCACTGATCCTTGACATTGCGCTTCAGTTCAACGCCGACCGGACCGTAATCGTAAAGGCTTCCGATACCTCCGTATATCTCGCTGCTCTGGAAGATGAAGCCTCGCCGTTTGCAGAGGCTCACTACGGTATCCAAGCTGACGTTATCAAGGTTGCGTTTCAATGTGACTTGCCGACCTTTGGTTGATTAGGGTGTCGAACTAGTGTGACGGTGAAATGTCGTGCACCGCATAGTTTCAGTGTAAAGAGGGGTGTTTCAAACTTTGCGCGGTCGCAATGTTTAGTTGCCGATTAAATGTCGGTTTTCATCATCTCAACCGCGAACCAAAGCGCCATCGCACCACCTCGGTCATCCAATCCCGTCACTGCGTCGCGAATCAGGTAGTCGTTCAAACTCTCCAACGGGCCAGTGCCTACACAAACACGGGTAACTCCGCCATCATCGGCAATGCCATCCGACGCTCCACGCCACGCATTGACCAGCACATCGCCCCATTCTGCGATAGATAGCCAACCATGTTGGATTCCGAGCGCGATCGATATCCCGATCATGCTCGTGGAACTGTGTTCCGTGTAGGAGTCCGGAACATCTATTACCTGCCGCCACATGCCTGTATCAGCATCTTGAAACGACCTCAAACCGTTGAGGTGTTGCACGTGCCTTTCGATGAGCCGCTCCTGCTTGTCGCCTTGATAACCGACTAAAGTCTCGGCAAACCCGAGGGATGCGAAACCATTGCCGCGTCCCCAGAAATACGGTGACGACAGACAATGCCAGTAAAGACCGTTGGGTTGAAGCAACCTATCTGCACATTCAAGGACGAAATCTGCCGCGATTTCCACGTAATCGTTGTTGCCTGTCAATCCTGAGGCGCGCTGCAAAACAGTACCGGCGAAGAACATATCCTCGACGCGAAAGTCGCGGTCTAATACGCTCGGGAAACCGTCATCGTCCCGTCGCATTAAACGATCAGCTGTAGCGATCAGCAACGATCGGTAACGCGGGTCATCTGCGAGTAGAGACGTCCAGTTGATGCCTGCGTAGTTGGCGGTGCCGTCGCTCGCATCGAATACCTCATCGGGCGCGTCAACATACTCTGCTGTTATCGTCTCTATCTGGTCCTGTGGATCGGAATATTCGGAATCCAATTCGGCGAGTTGCAACTTCGCCGTGAGTGAGACGCCCTGCGTGTAGACCACAGGTCGTTCGAGCTTTTGCCCATAGACCTCAGCCAAAGTTCTCGCTTTTTGCTTTGCAGTATCCGCAATCGAGCCCATCTTTGCCTCGTTCAATCGTCCGCTTGCCGTATCATTTACGCAGACTGAATGATACAGCGACAACTGCAATAGACGGGAGAGAATCGATGGCGGTATCCACATCGCAGCAGCTTGACGGTAGGAGTGCTTTAGTGACTGGCGGGGGCAGGGGCATCGGTCGCGGGATCAGCATGATCTTGGCGTCGAGAGGTGCGGAAGTCTGTGTGTCGGACATTGACCCAACGAATGCTGAACAAGTCGCCGCTGAGATTAACGAGGGCGGAGGGCAGGCCTTTGCGACTGGCGGCGACGTTACTGACATCGACTCAGTATCTGAAGTTGCACAAACCGCTATCGACACTTTCGGCAAGCTTGACATCTGCGTACCTAACGCCGGTGTAATCGGTGGCCCCGGTTTCATGTCGCGCAAGGACTACATTGATGCTGACTGGGATATGACTTGGGATGTCAATGTGCGAGGCGTCGTCAATACCGCGGATGCTGTCACCGAACATATGAAAGAGCGGATGTACGGAAAGATCGTGATCATCGCATCCCACGGTGGCCGTCAGCCGCGGGGCGTACCCGATGTGGGACGAGGAAGTGCCCAAGGTCCGTACATGGTCTCCAAGGCCGCGGCGATCCAATGGACGCATTGGCTTGCGATGAGCCTCGGACAGTACAACATTAACGTCAACGCTGTGTGCCCAGGTCGATTATGGACTCCGATGTGGCAGGCAATCGCCCAGAACCACAAGGAACTCAACCCTGATCTTGCCGATATGTCACCGCGCGACATCTTCGAGATGCAGATAAAGGGGACTATGCCATTGGGTCGAGAACAGACGCCTGAAGACATCGGCAGGGCAGTAGCGTTCCTAGCATCAGATGATGCTTCCGAGATCACTGGGCAAGCACTCAATGTCAACGGCGGCGCGATCATGAACTGAGGTCTTCGATGGTTCGACAATCTCGATGAACCATTGACGTACAAAGGATAGGCGGTGCGATATAGCTGAAATCTCAACGACTGTCGAGGTGCACCTCGATGTGCGACCTGACCACGCTTTCCAATGGGTAATTGAACCCGGGAACATGGTCTATTGGGTGAATGGTGTCAGGCGCGCAGACTGGATCAGACGGCAAGAAGCTGATACCGCCCGCCCGCAAGACACTTGGGACATGCTCTACGAGTTTGCGGGTAAAGAGAACGAGATAGTCATGGAGGTCGATGTATGCGATCCCCGAGATGGTTCTTTCGAGTTTCACACCATTGAGGGTAACTATCCGATCCGCAGCCAATACCTCTGTCAACCCTCCGGAAGTGGCACCCTCTTTCGGATGACGAGAACCGCGTATTCAGATAGCACATTCACTTCGATCATGTTCATACTGACAGGCTTCATCAGCAAGCCGATGATGCGCAAGCAGAACTTGGCTGAGGTGGCGAAGATGAAATCGGTCATCGAGATGCAGCTACCCACGACCAATCGCCGACGATAATTCGGCTATACAGAATCCGAGAGGTCAAGCATGAACGACCGCGAGTTAATGTTCCTTCCGGCGCACGAACAGCGCCAAATGATTATCAACAAGGAGATCTCATCCGTCGAATTGACCGAAGCGTCTTTCCGACGCATCAAAGAACTCGATTCACAACTGAACGCGTTCGTGACGTTGGACGAAGAAGGGGCGCTCACCGCTGCCGCTGAGTGCGACCAAATAGTTGCCGATGGTGGTGAACTCGGTCTCCTACATGGGATCCCGATCTGCGTCAAAGACCTTGAACTGACGAAGGGATTGCGGACGACGCTTGGGTGCTCCGCATTCAAGGACTGGGTTCCAGATTTCGACTCTGCCGTCGTCGAGCGCCTTCGGGCCGCTAATGCCGTAATCCTAGGTAAGACAAACACGCCAGAGTTCGGCAACAGCGGCGAGACGTACACAGACATCTTCCCTTCGGCCAACAACCCATGGGACGTCGCCCGACATCCCGGCGGTTCAAGCGGCGGGACATCAGCAGCTATCGCATCGGGGATGTGTTCACTTGGCAGCGGTACAGATGGCGGTGGTTCGGTACGACTTCCCGCATCGTTCGTCGGGATATTCGGACACAAACCGACACATGGCAGAACGCCCCGTTATGGCGGCAGGTCAATGCCATCCTACAACTGCACGAGCACTACGGGCCCGATGTCCCAAGACGTCCGATCGTCAGCGATCATGCACATGGCGATATCAGGTCATGATCCGAGAGACCCCGGTTCGTTGCAGAGCCCCGTCCCGGATTGTATCGATGGGCTAGAAGACGGTATCAAAGGTCTGAAGATCGGTTTCTCGATGGATGTCGGTTACGCGTACGTCAACGATGATGTTGCTCGTGTCACTGAAGAGGCACTCAAAGGCCTAGAGGATGCTGGTGCGACCGTGGTTGATGCTGACATCAGCTTTGATCCCGTACCTGCAACCTATTGGTGGCAGATCTGGACTGCTGGTCAAGTGGCTATGTATGGTCACCTTGCCGAAGATCCCGATGTTCAATTGACCGATTACACGATGGAGATGGTGAACGCGGGTTATGAGGTCACAGGTGCAGACTACGCGTCGGCCTTGCGGCAAGCCGAAGTTCACCGTATTCAAGTGGGGCAGTGGTTCGACGAATTTGATCTACTGGTAACCCCTACAACGGCTGTTGAAGCGTGGCCACATCGGCAAACTCCGATGGAGCTCGGGGGCCACAAACTGGAAGAGGGTATCGCAAACCCCTCAGCAATCCCATTCACCGCGCTATGGAACATCCTCTGGAATCCAGCGGCGTCTGTACCGTGCGGTTTCAGCGACAGCGGCATGCCTCTGGGTTTGCAGATCATCGCGCCCATCAACGACGACCCGACTGTCTTCAGGGCTGCAAGAGCGTATGAATTGGCACGGCCCTGGACTTCTAAGCGGCCCGAAGTTTCGTGAGCCGATCTTTCGACCGAAATCTTGACGGAACGATATGACGCAATAGTGATCGGCGGCGGCGTAATGGGCTGCGCCACGCTTCACTATCTTGCCGAACTTGGCGTCACGAACACGCTCCTATTGGAACGCGACACGCTTGCATCAGGTTCGACGGGTCGGTCGATGACGATTCTCAGGATGCACTATTCCAATCGCGTCACTACTGAGATGGCTTGGTGGAGCAGGGGAGTGATGGCAAACTTCGAAGATGAAGTTGGTTCCCCAAGCGGTTACCAGCAGAACGATTGGCTGCTATTTCCCGGTTCTGGAAATGAAGATGCGGCCCGGATCAACGTCAACCTTGCGCAGTCGGTTGGTGTAGAAACTGAGGCGCTCGACATTGATGAAGTGTATCGACGTTGGCCATATATGCAGTTCGGCGATAGCGAGTGCATTGTTTGGGAGGGTAAAGCCGGTTTCGCTGACTCTCACCTGGTCACGAGCGGATTCGCCAACTCTGCACGTAGCCGCGGGGCATCAGTCCGATTAGGCGTCTCCGTCAATGAAATCCTCCACAAAAACGGAAGCGCAATCGGCGTAAGGACTGATAAAGGGGATATCTATTCCGACCGCATCGTATTAACGATTGGTCCGTGGACTAACGTATTGCTCGAGCAAGTCAGTGATCCGTTGCCCTTGCACACTGTCAGGCATCAAGTCATTCGCCTTCAGCAGCAAGACGGTTTCGATGACATCGCTGAGACCTTCCACCCTATCGTCGTACACATACCTTCGGGCCTCTCTGCACGACCTGACACTCCCGGTTACGCCCTCATCGGCTACCGAGAAGATCCGGTGGATCGCGACACCTACAACCAAGGCGTCGACACGGAAGTGGTGGTTGAAGGAGTAGGGATACTCGCAGACATCATCCCTGCCTACACGGAAGCGGCTTGGGCAAGCGGATGGTCAGGACTCTTCACTGTGTCGCCTGACTGGAATCCAGTCATCGACCGCGTGCCTGGTTTTGACAACATGGTCGTAGGTGCCGGGTTCTCGGGCCATGGCTTCAAGATGTCACCTGCCATAGGCCTGTCTCTCGCTGAACTCGTAACAGGTACCAAACAAACCACGTTCGATCTCAATCCGCTACGATTCTTACGGTTCGAAGAAGGCGACCTGCTCAAGTCCGCATACGGCGGCAATGTGTTCGCTTGATCACCCGATAGTGCCGTAAACAAGACCGCATACCAATCCAAATATCAGGTGTGCAACCAGCAGCAGCACCGCACTCTCCCGGGAATAGGCCAAACCGAACGGCCCCGGCGCTTTCACCTCACCGCGGCGGATCAACGGATGCAGCAACCTAAAGTACGTCAAGGTGATCCCGGTCAATACCCAAAGCAACACCGACACAACGATACCGTAGAACCAAGCCAAAGCCTCGATCTCAAAGGCATAAATCACTGCCGAAGTGAATACGCCGTAGCAAATTCCCACCATAAACAAGACCGCTCGCCCTATCAACTGCTGGCCAAAGGGTTTCTGTGTGAATGCCGATCCGATGAGCGTAATAATCCTCAGATGGTCATGGGAAGGTCTCGCTACCTCCCAAACCTGCAGAAAGAGCACGGCGGCAATCGTACCCATCAAGCCGCCGATGATGGCGATATCAACGCTCACCGCATTCTCCAAAGCTGCTTGTCTGGCCTACCAGTCGGCCACTGAACCGTCGGCGAAGTAAGATTCTCCACCCAATTCACGGTGATACCCGATAGCCTCTCCTGTGTAAGGCTTCGTCGCCTCAGTCTCATCCACTTCAACTCCCAATCCCGGTTCGTCCCAAAGCTCAATGTGACCGTCCTTCACCTGCCAGTCGCGCTTGATGATGCCATTACCCAAAGCTGCATCGACTTGCTCTTGGACTAGGAAATTAGGTACCACCGCGTCAACGGTCATACAAGCAGCAAGCGCCAAGGGTCCGATCGCGCAGTGCGGCATGATGTGCTGGTAGTAGACCTCGGCGTAGTTCGCGATCTTCTTCAACTCCGTGATGCCGCCGCAGTGCGCCACATCTGGTTGCAGCAACGAAACGCATTGCTGTTCAATTACTCGTCTGAACTCCCATCGTGAAAGCAAGCGTTCTCCCGTTGCGATAGGGAAGGACACATGATCAGAGACCAGTTTCAACGCATCTTCGTTCTCCTGCGGTACTGGCTCTTCGACGAACATAGGCCGCATTCCCTTGAGTTCGTTGCAGACTTCGATAGCCAAACCGGGAGTCATCTTGCCGTGAAAGTCGAAGCAAAGCTCAACATCGTCGCCTACCCACTCTCGCATCGTGTAAGCCATCTCCACGAACTCGTCGATCCGAGACGGCGGTTCATGTGCGCGCCAGAAACCGGGAGGGCCTGCCTTGTAGGCGGTGTATCCCATCCCCTGCAACATTTCCAAACGGTTCCGAGCCTCTTCCAATGCCTCATCCGACATATCGCGAATGCCCCAATGCGCGTAGACCCGAATCCGATCCCGAACATTCCCACCTAAAAGCATGTAGCTTGGAACGCCGTAATGCTTCCCAGCGATGTCCCACAACGCAGCATCGATCCCAGCGATCGCCGTCATGTTGTGCGCACCGCCACGGAAGAACGAAGAGCGATACATCTGCTGCCAATGGTGCTCAATCCGCAACGGGTCTTTGCCAACTAGATACCCGGAAAATTCATCTATTGCCGCAGGAACCGATGTCGGCTTCCCTTCAAGCGTGCTTTCACCCCAACCCTCGATACCTGTGTCCGTGGTGATCCGAACCAACCGGGTCCGTTGCCTAGGCGAAAACTGATCTACTTGGGTGATTTTCATCGAATATGTCCCTTGGGTGGCTGCGACTCGGTGGATATTGTTTGCTTTAGGTCGAATCGACGCTATCAAGAATACTTTCGCACAATCGCAATGTGTCTACTGATGTCGCGAGCGTCGCTGCGGGCGACGGAAAATCGACGCCGCTTGCGATGCTTTGCACGAAATGTCTCGCTTGAGTGACCGTGTCGTTTTCGGTATCCTCTGGCAGTTCTATCTCTGTCCGTTCCCCGTCTCGCAACACCCAACCACGCTGTACGCCCTCGAGATAGACCGAGATATAGTCACCGTGCAATTCGTAACGCTCTAGTCGACCTCCGGCTGTGTAGGCCGCTGTCATCTGGCAAACGACCTGATTTTCAAACTCGATCAATGCCGCGTGAACATCTCGATACCCGCTGGCGGTGCGTTTCACAATCGCATGCACATCTGCAACGGGGGAATCGGCGAAGTGCGTAACTAAATCGACCGAATGGATCGGCGACTCTAGAAGCATCAGGTCGTAGATGGAGGGCGAGATCCGCTCGTTGTCTGTGAACTCGTGAATGTCCTTGTGAAATTCAGCGACGATCTGCCGCAACGGACCTGCTTCCGAAATAACGTCTATCCCAGCGCGAATAAGCGGATTGAACCGCCTGTTGAACGCCACCATCACCTTCGATCCCGTCTTATCTGCAAGTTCCTGCAACCTCATAACTCCGTGGACCAACAGCGCAGGTGGTTTCTCCACCAAAACATGGGCACCGCACGCAATGGCTTCAGCTGCCACTTCCGCATTCAAATGTGCCGGGGCAGTCACGATCACTGCGTCAACGTTACCGGAATCGACCATCTCGGCGACACTGCGGTGAACAGTCACCCCGTCAAGATCCGTAACCGCCAAAGTACGCGAAGTTTCGACCGGATCGGCCACCGATGCAACGCTAGCGTTGTCGATCGCATTTATAGCGTTTGCGTGCCATCGGGCCCGTCGACCATAGCCCGCGATTCCAATCCGTATAGACATGAGTTTTCTCCTGCTCGCCGAGTTGAGAATAGACTCTATCCAAGCAACCCACCTTTGTTGAATATCTCAACTGGAGACGCAACATGATCGCAACTGCGATTGATCCGACTACGATGACTGGCCGAGACGTGCGAATGGCTTCACGATGCGGCGAGTTCGCCCAGCCAACATCTGGCGCAGCACCCGACATCGTCCAGACCAACGTCGCCATCCTCCCCAAAGAACTTGCCTTCGAGTTTCTGGTCTTCTGCCAACGGAATCCTAAGCCATGCCCGGTGATCGAAGTCCTCGAAGCAGGCCAAACGGAAGCCGTACTTTCTGCACCAGATTCCGACATCCGCACCGATGTCCCCAGATACCGGGTTTACCGTGAAGGCGAATTAGTTGACGAACCCTATGACATCAGTGATTACTGGAGGGACGATCTCGTGACCTTCCTACTGGGTTGCAGCTTCACCTTCGAACACGCATTGATACGCAACGGTGTCCATCTGCCTTACTACGGCACCGACAAAAACGTTGCGATGTACAAGACCAGCATCGATACCGCACCAGCCGGGCCGTTCGGCGGTCCCATGGTCGTCACGCACCGTTGGGTGCCCCGCGGAAAAGTCGTCAGGGCAGTACAGGCCACCTCGAGATTCCCAGCCGTTCACGGCGCACCCGTACACATCGGCGATCCCGAAGATATCGGCATCCATGATCTCTCACAACCGGATTTCGGAGACGCTTGGGACCCGCAATCCGACGACGATGTTTCGATGTTCTGGGCTTGCGGAGTAACCCCCCAAGCTGTAGCGATGGCCTCAAAACCGGAGCTGATGATCACTCACGCACCCGGCTACATGTTCGTCACAGACATGCACGACGAAGATCTAGCGGTGATGTAGCCCTATCCTTTCGCAAACCAACCAGAAAGCATCAAAACCCGATGACCGATCCCTTCTCTCAAATCGAAGACATCGTCTTGCAGGATGACATCCGCGGCATGACGGCTCTGAAACCGCATATGCGGGAAAACTACATGGAGCGTTGCGCCGACCTGCTTCTCGACCACCCCGGCAAGATCTTCATCATCACCGGTTTCTACATCATGCTCGCTGAAGCTACCGAGACCGATGGGCCGCCAGGAGCAGTAGCCATGGGCAACGCCCTAGCCAAACTCGGCAACGAGGTCGCATACGTCACTGACGAATTGTCATCGGATGTGGTCCGTTCAATTGCTGGACACGAAGTCATCGAGTTCCCGATCACCAACCACTTCGAGTCAGCCAAGTTTGCAAACGAGTTGGTCCAAGAACACTCCCCGAGCGCACTGGTAGCCATCGAACGCGCTGGGTTGGTTGGCGACGGCACCTACCGCAACTTCCGAGGCGTTGACTTCACCCCTTACAACGCGAAGATCGACCATCTTTTCGACCAGCACCCGTACTCAGTGGGGATCGGTGACGGTGGCAACGAGATCGGCATGGGCAACCTCCAGAACGTCATCCCCACGATCGAGCACGAGTTTCTCCCGAAAAATCCTTGCGTCACCACAACCACCGAACTCATCATAGCCAGCTGCTCCAACTGGGGAGGCTATGGGCTGATCGCTGCGCTATCCCTCAAGAACGGCGTGAATCTATTGCCCAGCGTCGAAGAAGCGAAGCAGATGGTACGGGACATCGTCGCCATAGGAGCGGTTGAAGGTATGAGCGGCGAGAACAAGGAGTGGGTTGACAACCGCGATCTAGAAGCCGACTCGGTGTGTCTAAGCGACTTGCACGCGCTATTAGGAGAGCAGGGGATAGGTTAAACCTGCAAGCGCCGGTTACCTCCTCAACAACAACCGCCGCCTAGCAACAGTCTCCTTGACAAGCGTCACTAGCGCGATAGCGCCTAGTCCCGCTACTCCACCGGTAAACCAAGTCGCCGATGCCAGCGCCATAACCTGCGCAATGCCTCCAATCAACGGTGGTCCGGCAGCACCGCCAACATCGGATATGAATCGCCATACCCCTAAAAACTCGCCCGGATCCTTAAGCGGAGCTAGATCAGACCCAAGAGTCAACACAAATCCACTACTTAACCCGTTCCCTAGTCCTGCCAACACGCCGGCAACCATCAACATCGTCATTCCGTCAGCAAATGGGAGTAACGAGAGTCCCAAGCCCATGATGATCAAAGCTGGGACTCCAACATATTTCCTCCCAAATCGGTCCATCGTCCATCCAACTATCGGGAACATAGTCGAGTCGACGGCGTACGACACGCTCGCAACGTAGCCGATCTGATCAGTACCTAGCCCCATCTCGTCACCCCAAACAGGAATCAGAAACTCGCGGGCAGCGCGGATGAATTGCAGGATGACGGCAACCAATCCCGCGGTCATGAAATCATGTCGGTGTGCCATCAACGTCGTGCCAATACTCGCTACTACGTTGCGATGACCTTGTGGATCGACAGTGTCTCCTCCCGATCGTCTCATAGCGTAGAGGACTAGGACCCCGGTGAGCAGTGCGATGACAGCTTGGACGTAGAACGGTGCCCGAATGTTGACGTACTCTGCCAAGACGCCACCAATGATCGGACCGATGATCGCAGCGATCCGACTCATGCCACCGTAAAGCGAAAGCGCTTTGCCTCGATGTCGTGTAGGGACCGCGCCTGCGATGAAGGCATGCCTCGAAATCATCCAAAAGGCGAAACTGGCCCCAGCCGCAAAGCGAGATATGAACAGCAACGTGAAGTTGGGGCTGCTGGCTGCTGCGATCGCGGCGATTGCAAACAGCAGGATACCCAGTAGCATGGTGCGCCACATTCCGAACCGCGAAACCAGTATTCCTGCGGGAACATCAAACGCCAATGTGCCGAGGTGCTTGGCACCAACAGCTAAGCCGATGAGTAGCTCTGTCGCGAGGAACTCATCTTTGGCGAAGACAGGTAGGACGGGTATGAGAACACCCTGACCGACAGAGAGGAGGAAAGCCGGGGCGTAGACCGTGGGAATCAGCGACACGATCGAAAACCCACGGCGCCGACGCACGCTAGGGCGGGATTGGTCGCTCGAGGTCGCTGACACTATCTCTGATTCGCAGCCAAATACGTCGGTGCCATTCGTCCAAAACCCACCTCTTTGGTGGCCTAGTGAATTTGGCAAACCTCTTTAGCATAGAATCGAGTTCAATCCGACCAACAAACCAACAGATACGAGGCCAAATGCGCAATCGCGTTTCCCAATCAGACTCGCAGCGGAGATTGGGCCCGAATCAACACTAATCAGGAGTCAAAACATGTCCGACATCAACTCTAGAGGCTACGTCAACGCAGACGCGCTCGTGTCGACCGACTGGGTTGCCAAGCACGGGAACGACGATGGCGTAAGGGTCGTCGAATCCAACGAGGACCCGTTGCTTTACCCCTCAGGCCATATTCCCGGTGCAGTCGAGATCGACTGGGCGGCCGACCTTAACGACCCGCTTCGCCGCGATTACCTTGACCGCGACGGCTTTGCAAGCCTTATGTCGTCGAAAGGCATCTCAAACGACACCACCGTGGTTCTCTACGGCGACCGAAGCAACTGGTGGGCATGCTACGCGCTCTGGATATTCCAACTCTTCGGACACACGAACGCCAAGATCATGGATGGCGGACGCATGAAGTGGGAAGCCGAGGGTAGAGAACTCACTCGTGAAGCCCCCGATGTCACCATCGCGAACTACTCGGCACCAGCACGTGACGACTCTCAAGTACGAGCCTTCCGAGACGACGTTTTGTCCCACATCGGAAGCTCCGGCAAGATGATCGACGTTCGCAGCCCTGAGGAGTACAGCGGCGAGCGCCTCCACATGCCCGACTACCCAAACGAAGGCGCATTGCGCGGGGGGCACATACCCGGTGCGGCAAACGTCCCGTGGGCATCCGCCGCGAATGAAGACGGCACCTTCAAGGACGCTGCGGCCTTACGCGACATCTACGAGAGCAACGCTGGCCTGGGTTCCGAGGACGACGTGATCGTCTACTGCCGTATCGGTGAGCGCTCCAGCCACACCTGGTTCGTCCTCACCAACCTCCTCGGCTACGGAAACGTCCGCAACTATGACGGTAGCTGGACCGAGTGGGGCAACTCTGTCGGTGTTCCGATCGAGAAGTAGGTCCAAACAACTGCGACTGACGACGCGGGCGCCGAGGGATAGCGTCCGCGTCGTTTTGCTACAGGGACTTTATCGTCCGATGGAGAACATCCCAAGTCCACTTACGAAGATGCTTGAGGAGCTCGACTCGCTCGATAGGGTAGAGCGCGCCCAATATCTTCTCGAGCTATCGGACGACTTTCAAGAAGTCCCTACATCTATCGCTACGCGTCCATTCCCTGAAAACCGCCGTGTCCCAAAGTGTGAATCTGAAGCGTTCGTGTGGGCACAGGAACAGGACGATGGCAGTCTGAAGTTTCACTACGCAGTCGAAAACCCCTTAGGCATCTCTGCCCGAGCGATGGGCGTGATCCTAGACGAAACCCTGTCAGGCCAACCGATCGATCAAGTCGCTAACGTCGCGCCAGACATCGTCCATCGGATCTTCGGACGCCAACTCTCGATGGGGAAGGGCGAAGGTCTGGCTGCAATGGTCGAATTCACCACCTTCGAGGCACGGCAAAGGTTGACTAGACGCAACTGAGCCTGCCAATCAAGCTCGTGCACCGTATCTGAGCGTTGTCAGCAGACGTTTGGAGGCGATGGTGACCTCATCAACCGCATCATTGAAAGCCGTTTCGTTGGCCCGCGACGGCACACGATAGCCGCTGATTTTCCTGACGTACTGCAGGGCAGCGGCCGCAATCTCTTCATCGGTCGCTGCAACGTCTCGTTCTCTCAGCACCTTGATGCTTCTGCACATCGATTCACCCGTCCTTAGTCAATCAGACCACAATCCCGGTTTCTACGGAGTTGATCGGAGGCAACAGGTCCGCCAACAGTTTCCAAGTGTCTCCTTCGTCTCGACTATAGTAAAGCTGACCTGTCGATGTTCCGACATAAACGCCACAAGGGTCCATCGCATCTGTCGTCATACCGTCACGCATCGCGTGCAGGTACGCGCCTTCCTGGGGCAGTCCGGCCGTCAGTGCCTCCCAATCCTGACCACGATTCCGGCTACGAAAGACGCGCATCTTCGCGTCGGTGACGTACCGCATTCCACCCCCAAGTTCATCGCCGACAACCTTGTCTTCAGGCAAGACGTAGAACGTGTCAGGATCATGCGGATGGGTCGCTGCCGCTAAGCCAAATCTCGATGGAAGCCCATCGCTGATATCGATCCACTCATTGCCGCCATCGTCGCTGCGATACACCCCGCAGTGGTTCTGTTGATACAGCGTTTGGGAGCCATCGCCAGAGGCAACCATCTTGTGCGGGCATTGTCCCACCTCAGGGAAGCGGACTCCCATGAAATCGGCGCGTACGCCTTTATTCATCGGTTGCCAGCTGCTGCCACCGTCTTCGGTACCAAATACGCCAGCGGCGGAAATGCCGATCCGCATACGGTTTGGCGATTCTGGGTCGACGAGGATGCTGTGAAGGCACATCCCACCGAACCCGGGAACCCAAGACCCGCGTGTCGGATGCTTCGTTATCGCCTCAACCTCGTTCCAAGTGTCACCGCCATCCTCGCTCTTGAACAGGGAAGCCGGCTCTCCACCCGCGTAAACAACGTCGGGTTGATCTGAAGGCCCTGGAACAATTTGCCAGATGCGATTCAGGCTGATGCCGCTGGCCGAACCGAGGCTCGGTCCTTCCTTCGGGTCTTCCCAAGAAGCTCCAAAATCTCGGGAGCGATGAATCTGCGCTCCGAAAATCGGGTTGTTCTCCACGACATACAGGCAACCATCACCACGGTCGTCGTAGACGACGTGAAAGACATCGGAACCGGGCCAGAGAAGTTCGGACATCTCCCAATCTGATCTATCCGCATCGCTTGAGAAGATGAACGCGCCCTTGCGAGTGCCCACCAAAATTAGGACATCGCCTGCCTTGAGGTCAGTTTCCATCTGCATTTTCAGCTCCATCTGTGTGGATCAGACACGGTTCTGTGCATCGTTGGTTTGAGTTATATGTGCCCGGACGATGCGAACATCATCGTAACTGAACTCATCGCCTACAAGTTCCATGACTTCTGACAGTCTGGCCGACGGTCCACCTGCTTGATATATCGCCGCCTCGATCTTGCCCATATCTTCCTTGCGCGGCAACGACGAGGACAGATCGACGTTCATGCCGTTCGACACCATCATCTCGATATGGCTGGTAATTGTGCCGGGTGCCAGTCCACGTTGATGCGCGACTTGAAGGATCGATAGGCCTTGTGCGAGCAGGTTTCTAGTCTCGGCATACGTAGAGCCTTCGCGTCTTACATTCCGGTTTATCGAACGTGTCAACCCATTTTGGGACGACCGCGAAGGATTGGCACTGACGAAGTCGCGAATCTCAGCCAAGAACTGTTCGCCATACTGCTCGAGTTTGAGCGCGCCCACTCCCGAAATCCGTGAAAATTCGGATAAGGTCTTCGGGGCTTTAGCAGCCATGTCTCTTAGACTCGCATCGCCGAAAACGACGAACGCAGGCACCCCTTGCTCTCGTGCGATTTTCAGCCGCAATTCACGCAATTGTTCGAATAGATCAGCATCATATTCAACATGCCTATCGACCTTCGTTCGTCGCGGTTTTTCGACTGTTTTAGGTCTTGAAAGAAAGATCTGCTTACGCTCTTTGAGGAACCGTCTGCCCTTGTCTGTGACTCCGAGCGTGGGATACTCCTCATTGTTTCGATAGATCAATCCCTCTGCGGACAAGAGATTGGCAACCTCTTTTATCTCGTCCCCGGAATAGTCTCTGGCAATGCCATGCACGCTTAGCACATCATGACCCAGTTCCCGAATCCTCTGCGACCTTCCACCTCGCAAAACATTGCTGACATGAGTGATCCCGAACCTCTCCCCAGTCCGGATGATGGTCGACATGATCTTTTTAGATATGACGGTCGCGTCGAACTCTTCACGAGGTGTGGAGCATACATCGCAACCTTGACAATTGTTCTCCATCGATCCATTCGGCGCTGATTCGTCTCCGAAATAATGGAGCAGATAACGACGACGACAGGTTTGAAGCTGACAGAAATCAACGACTTCATCGAGTTTGTCGGTCAATCTTTGACGTTCAAGTTGGTTTTCAACGCGGTTAATGAAGTATTCCTGCCTCGATTTATCTCCGTATGAGTACAACAGTACGCAGTCACTCGGAAGGCCGTCTCTGCCGGCACGCCCAGTTTCTTGGTAGTAACTCTCCAGAGACTTAGGCATCGAATGGTGGACCACCAGTCTCACGTCCGGCTTATCGATTCCCATGCCAAACGCAATGGTTGCAACAACTACTGGGAACTCACCAGAGATGAATCCCTCTTGTGTTCTCCGTCGCGCCTCGGCGTCCATCCCGGCGTGATAGGCCCTAGCACGGAATCCCAGCTGATCAAGGTCAACCGCTATCTCTTCGGTCTCTTTGCGCGAGTAGCAGTAAATGATCGCCGACTGACCGCGTCTGCTCTCAAGCATCTCGACGAGTTGCCTGAACGCGTTCCGTTTGGATCGCACTTCATAGTTGAGGTTTTCCCGATTGAAACTGGCAACGAAGCGCTTGGGGTCGTTCAGACCGAGTTGGTTGACGATATCGTCTCGCACACGAGGCGTAGCCGTCGCTGTCAGAGCGATAAATGGAACATCCGACATGCTACGACGCAACCCACCTAGTTGACGATAATCAGGACGAAAATCATGTCCCCATTCCGAGATGCAATGTGCTTCGTCGACAGCGACGAGGCTTACATTCAGGTGACTCAAGAAGGTTTGAAATCCCGCTAACGCGAACCGTTCGGGCGAGACGTAGAGAATCTTCAACTCCCCGCGTAGGGCCTGACCGCGGACTCGATCCATTTCCCCTAGCGTCAACGCGCTATTCAGAAATTCCGCCTTGACACCAATCGCCTTCAAACCGTCAACTTGATCCTTCATCAATGCGATCAACGGAGAAACCACGAGAGTGACACCATCTAGACGCAGCGCCGGCAGCTGGTAGCAGAGAGACTTCCCACCGCCAGTAGGCATGATCACTAACGAGTCTTGCTTCTCTAAGACATTCGAGATGATCTCTTCTTGTAAGGGACGAAAGCGGTCGTAACCGAAATACTGTTTGAGCAGATCAAGCATCATCGGTTTGCTGGTCGGCGAGTCTGACATTGAGCACATAAAGCCATTGTCACCTATGAAGCGCGTTTCCTCGTACCGAAATGGCAGAGGACCCGTACCTACTCGCGATATTTCTCCAACAACCTACGGGCGATCACCAGCTTCTGCATCTCGTTGGTTCCCTCACCGATGATCATGAGTGGGGCATCGCGGTAGTAGCGCTCAACCGGAAGGTCTCTGGTATAGCCCGCGCCGCCGTGGATCCGCATCGCCTCCATCGCTACCTCTCCGCATATCTCGCTGGCATATAGCTTCGCCATACCGGCAGCCAAATCGACGCGCTCTCCAGCATCTCTTTTCTCTGCAGCGGACATCGTCAACAATCGTGCTGCCTCGATCTTAGTGCCCATCTCGGCCAGTTTGAGCTGTATCGCTTGGTGCTCAGCAATCGGAACGCCGAAAGCCTTCCGTCTCTGCGCGTATGAGATCGCTGCTTCGAACGCCGCGGTCGCAACTCCAACAGCACGAGCCGCAACGTTGATCCGTCCCGACTCCAATCCGCTCATCACTTGATGAAAACCCCGACCCTCAATGCCGCCAATGAGGTCTTCCTCACCAACACGGCATCCATCAAATATCAATTCGCCCGTGTCCACGCCACGGTACCCGAGTTTGTCGATGTGCTGACCCACCGACAACCCCGGATTGGGTTTCTGAACGATGAAGCAGCTCATTCCACGGTAGGGCGGATCTACATCAATATCGGTCTTGGTGAGAACGGCGTACGCGTTCCCATGCTCGGCGTTGGTGATGAACATCTTGCGGCCATTGATGACATACTCCTCGCCATCTCTGACCGCGGTCGTTCGGATGCCTTGGACATCACTCCCAGCCTCAGCCTCGGTCAAACCCAAGCCGCCTCTTATATCTCCGCTTGCCATTCTCGGCAAGATGCGTTGTTTCTGTTCCGGAGTCCCATGATCCGCAATGATTGACGCCATGAGCAGATGCGTCCCAATCGGTCCGCACACGCTCATCCAACCTTTGCTCAACTCCTCAAAGATGATGGCAAGCGTCACATGATCGAAACCCAAACCGTCATACTCTTCAGGGATGGTGATGCCAAAGAGTCCCATCTCCCGCATCGTCTCGATCAACTCGGCAGGGTAGACGTCCTCGTGGTCGTATCGGGAAGCAACCGGATCAACGTCACGGCGCACAAACTCACGAACCAGATCGACGATCTGCGATCGTGCTTCTTCAGTGACACGAGCCACGTTAACAGTTCCAATCGATGATCGTCCGCATCAGTGCATCGCAGCGCGGAACATCCATCGGCTAGTCGTTGATTGTCAGGTTGCCCATCGTGACTTTGCCGGAGATCACTAGATGCGGCGTGCCCGACGTCGAGGCAGTTCGAGCGCGCTTATCTTCGGCTTCCCCCATTGTTATGACGTTATCCATCTCCACGTCCCAGTCCGCTGGGACACGGACACTCAATCCTGCCATTGTCAATGAAACCTCAAGACGGGCAGGCGGGTCTACGACTGTCGCATCACGCAGGTCAAGGTTGACATTGCCAATGGTGATGTTGACTGCGCCCCCGGTGAATGCGGCGGACTCTACGCGTTCATTCACCTCGCCAAACGTGCAGGAAAGGTTGACCTCGCTGTCCGTCGTGGTCGTCGAATCGGTTGAGCTCATGGTCACATGCTGTCGTTGACGATCCTTGCGTCTGCGCCGACCGCCAAAGAGGATGGCACCACCGATCACGATGAGGATTACCGGCCAATAGACATAGGCATCCACACCAAGGTTGCCGAGGAGTATGAACAGGCCTATCCCGATCAGAACGATAGGGAAGAACACGTTGCGCGCTCTTCGGGCTATCAAGATTCCCAAACCGAACGCGAGCAGCAGAATCGAGGCGATCCATCCGAGGACCTCCCCGATGTTGGTTTGGACAACGTCCAACGTGCCGAGGAGAAACAGCACTCCTACAGCAATAACGATCAGTCCGGCAATAATCCGGCCGGAACCTCGTTTCGAATTCATGGACCGGTGCCAGATCAGCCCATAGCGCACGCTGCCGCGCGTGTGACTGCGCGGGCGGTGTAGACCTGAGTCATGGCTTCGCGATACTCGGCGGATGCGTGAACGTCGTCGTTGAACATCCCGGCTAGTTCCGCTCCTCCGCGTTGCGCGGCGCGGTCGATCACGTTCTCGGTCAGTTCTTTGCCGACCAAGATGCGTTCCGCCCGGCGGGACCTGACTGCATGGGGACCGGCACCCGTAATGCCGATGCGCGCAGCGGTGCAGACGCCTCCGCCATCGACCGTCACGGAAGCCGCAACGCCGACAATGGCATAGTGAGACGCTTTATTGGCCAACTTGACGTAGGCGCAACCACTGCCTTCATCTTGTGCCGGCACGGTAACGCCAGTCAGCACCTCGTTGGGTCGAAGCGCGGTCTCAAGATATCCGCGGAAAAAGCGATCGCTGGCAATC
The DNA here is from genome assembly GCA_022819585.1 of Dehalococcoidia bacterium. Taxonomy (GTDB): domain Bacteria; phylum Chloroflexota; class Dehalococcoidia; order Lucifugimonadales; family Lucifugimonadaceae; genus Bin127. Next base: position 79,809 of record JAJEGY010000007.1, read on the forward strand.
GAGCGCGACGAGCGTGCCGATGCTGAGTTAATCTCCATTCCGAGTGCCACCGCTACAGCAGGGAGGTCACCTGCAGGGTCAGCGTGTGCCAAGGAACCGCCAATGGTCCCCCAGTTCCTGACCTGCGTGTCTGCCACCTCTGAAGCCGCCTCGGCGATCGCGCATGCCTTGGAGTTGATCACATCGGAAGTGATCAACTCGTAGTAGGTCGTCATCGCGCCGATGGTTATGCTTCCGTCGTCGTTCTCAGTGATTCCTCTGAGACCTTCGACGTTTCGCAGGTCGACGATGGCCTGCGGCGAAGCGATGCGTAGCTTCATCATCGGGATCAAAGAGTGACCACCGGCGAGCAGCTTGGCATCGCCACGATACCTTGAGAGTGCCTGTGACGCCTCACGCACCGTTGTCGGGGCGTGGTATGCGAATGGATCCGTAGTTCCAGTTGTCATGTTCAGTTACCCCTTCTCGCGGCGGCGGAACGTCGCGCTCGACGTGCCTCTTTGGCGTCCTGAATGGTTCGCCACATCTTCTCAGCGCTCAACGGCATGTTCAGATGCGTCACGCCGAGATGCTTGAGAGCATCGACGGCGGCGTTCACGATTGCCGGAGATGCCGCGATCGTTCCGGTCTCACCCGCGCCTTTGGCGCCAAGCGAGTTGACGATCGTCGGTGTCACCGTGCGACCTGTCTCGAAACTCGGCATGTCTTCAGCGGTCGGGACTGCGTAGTCCATCATGCTCCCGGTCAACAGCTGACCGTCATCCGAGTAGACCGCTGCTTCTTGCAGTGCCTGTCCTGCACCTTGAGCGATACCGCCATGCACCATACCGTCCACGATCATCGGGTTGATGACGTTTCCGACATCGTCGATCGCGACGTAGCGCACCAGCGAAGTCTCACCGGTCATCTCGTCGATCTCAACGACTGCGATGTGCGTCCCGAACGGCCAGGTGAAGTTCTGCGGGTCGAAGAAACTCACCGCCTCTAGTCCGGGCTCTAGCCCATCGGGCAGGTTCTTCGCCCAGTATGCACCGAGGGCAACGTCGCCCCACGGTATCTCGCGTTCCTGAATGTCCTCTACGTAGAAGGTGCCGTTCTCAAAGACAACTTGCTTGGCATCAACGCCCATTTCGTGCGCGGCGATCTCTTTCGCCTTCTCGATGACCTTGTCCAAGCTCATCATCAGCGCCTCACCGCCAACAGCCAACGATCGGCTGCCGAAAGTGCCGGTTCCGAACTGATGACGCTCAGTGTCGCCGTGGACGACCTCGACGTTCTCCATCGGGATGCCGAGGCGAGACGACGTGATCTGTGCGAGCGTAGTCTCGTGGCCTTGGCCGTGCGGCGATGTGCCAGTGAAGACGGTCACTGTGCCGGTCGGGTGAACACGAACCGTGCTCGATTCCCATAGTCCAGCACCTGCGCCTAGCGCGCCAGCAACTGCCGACGGCGCCATGCCGCAGATCTCGATGTAGGTGGAGAAACCGACGCCGAGCAATTTACCTTCGCGTCGAGCGTCGCGTTGCTCTTGGCGGAAGGCCTGATAGTCGAACATGTCTAAAGCAGCGCCCAGAGCGCCCTGGTAGTTGCCAGAGTCGTAGGTGACACCGATCGGCATGTCGTGACCACGCCTGAAGGGTCGGATGAAGTTCCGACGGCGGACACCGATAACGTCGCGTCCAATCTCATGGGCGTAGCGCTCCATCATCCGCTCGACGACATAGGTCGCTTCGGGACGTCCTGCACCTCGATAAGCGTCAACTGGTGTCGTGTTCGTAAAGACACCTGCAACCGTGCAGGAGAGGTTCTCGAACTTGTAGCATCCGCCCAGCATCAATCCGAACAAGATGGTCGGGATGGCCGGGGCGAAGGTCGAGAGGTAACCGCCAAGGTTGGCGTAGACGTGAACCTTCAGGCCAGTAACGATGCCATCGCTAGTTCCGCATATCTCTGCGTCGGCGATGTGGTCGCGGCCGTGTGTGGTCGCCACGTAGTTTTCAGTCCTGCTCTCGATCCACTTGACGGGCTTCTCGAGTTGTTTGGCGATGATTCCGACGATAACTTCCTCGGCATACAGATAGAGCTTGCAGCCGAAGCCACCGCCGACATCAGGGGCGATGACACGGACTTTGTGCTCGGGATGGCCGGTTACCAATGCGAAGAGCAATCTGACCAAGTGCGGGATCTGGGTGGATGTCCAAATTGTGAGTTGTTCGGTGCCCGCGTTGTAGTCGGCCATGATGCCGCGCGGTTCCATGGGGTTCGGGATGAGACGCTGGTTGACTATGCGCTCTTTGACGACGACGTCCGCTTCCGCGGCAGCGGCATCGTAGTCACCTGCTGCGACGGTCCAGTCGAAGGACTTGTTGTTTGCCACTCCTTCGTGGATCTCGGGTGCGCCTTCCATCGTCGCTTGTTCGGCATCGGTCACCGCGGGAAGCGGTTCGTAATCGACATCGACCAATGCGACAGCGTCGGACGCGGCGGCTGGAGATGACGCAACAACTGCTGCGACGGCATCGCCGACGTATCTGACCTTCTCGATTGCGAGCGGAGGGTGGTCGGGCGTAGCCATAGGCTCGCCGCCGGTCTGTTCCGGGATGAGAACCCATCCAGCAGGCAGACTGCCTAGCTGCTCGGCAAGGTCAGCACCAGTAAAGACGGAGACGACACCGGGCGCGTTGGCCGCGGCTGAAACGTCGATCCTGTTTATCTTTGCGTGACCGTAGGGGCTCCTTACGAGCGCCAGATGAAGTAGTCCGGGCAGGCGAAGATCGTCGACATATTGGCCTCGTCCGGTGATCAGCGCCTGGTCTTCTACGCGCGTGACCTCCTGGCCGATCAAGGTATCAGTGGTCATTGTTAGTCACCTCCCGAGTTCGCTGCCGCGTGTTGGACAGCTGCGACGATGTTGTGGTAGCCGGTGCATCGGCAGAGGTTTCCCCTCAGACCGCTGCGGATCTCGGCTTCGGAGGGCGATGGGTTGCGCTCCAAGATCTGGACTGCGGTGATCATCATGCCTGGGGTGCAGAAGCCGCACTGCAGGCCGTGCTTCTCGCGGAATGCTTCTTGAATGGGGTGCAACTCGCCGTTGGACGCCAGACCTTCGACGGTGGTGACTGATGAACCGTCGGCTTGTGCCGCGAACATCGTGCAAGATTTCGTTGCGTCGCCGTCGACGAGAACAGTGCATGCTCCGCAACTGCTGGTGTCGCACCCGACGTGCGTGCCGGTGAGGTCTAACTCATCCCGCAACAGCGTGGATAGCAACGTTCTGGGAGGCACCGATAATCGGTGCGCCGTCCCGTTGACGGTGATCGTCACTTCTACATTCATGTACCCGCTCCTCACGTTAAGATGGACTGTGGAACGTAAGCAAGTTTATCCAAAAATCGCCTCTAGGGAATGAGGAAAAGCGATTTCTGAGGTAAAGAATCGTGAAAATTAGCGGCGAATTCACTGTCAACGCTCCCAGAGAAAAGGTTTGGGAAACGTTAAACGATGTAGAAGCGCTAGGTTCGATGATCCCGGGCGCAAAAGGACTGCGCGAGGTCGGACCGGACGAGTATGCTGCTTCGATGGACCTTGGCATAGGTCCGATCCGCACCAGCTTCAATGGAAAAGTGAAGATTTCAGACCGGGTTGAACCGAGTTTCTACAGGCTCAACATCGAGGGCGATTCGCGTCATGGGTGGATGAAGGGGACGGGATCTGTGGAGCTTGAAGAGGTATCGGAGGATTCGACTCTGATCAAGGCTGACGGCGAAGTTCAGACGGGCGGGATGATCGCCCGGGTGGGGCAGAGGATGCTGCCGGGGATTTCCAAGCAGATGATGCAGACGTTCTTTAAGAACGTTGAGCGGCGCTCGGGACAGCGCTGAGAGGGTTACTTCATTCCCGCGAAAGCGGGAGTCTATAGGGCAGGGTGGCGCGGTGTTCCATCGGCAAGGTTTGCTTTTCCCTGGATTCCCGCTTTCGCGGGAATGACGATGGTATTCCGTGGAGGCCGTAATTTAGGGGTGGCTACAGCTTGTTGCCGTCGGAGTCGTAGGTGAAGCCTAGTTCGTCTACGGTTCTGCCTGAATCTATGGTGTAGCCGGCGGTTGCGATTTCGATGCGGTTGCCGTCTGGGTCTTCGATGAAGAAGTAGCGTTGGCCGTTGGCTCGTTCGCCGGGGCCGGATGTGATTTCGATGCCTGCCTTTTGGACGGTTTCTAGTGCGGCGTCGATGTTGTCGACTTGTAGGGCTACGTGGAATCCGGCTGGGGTGCCGTCTCGGGGTTCGATGAGGTGGACCATCGCGCCGTCTTCGGCGCGGGTCCATACCAAGGGGTTGCCTTCGATCTCGTGGGGGATAACCTCTAGGCCGATGAGATCGCGGAAGAAGGCGATCGAGGCGGCGCGGTCGTCGGTGGGGATTCCGACGTGGTTGATCTTTTCGACTTTGAAGCCGGCCATGATGTTATGAACCTTCTTTCAGTTGGACGATGAGTTCGATCTCGACTGCGATGCCGTTGGGTAGGCTACCCATTCCGACTGCGGATCGGGCGTGTTTGCCGTTCTCTCCGAAGACTTCGACCATTAGGTCTGAGAAGCCGTTGATGACGGCTGGTTGCTGGGTGAAGTCGGGTGTGCCGTTGACCATGCCTAGGGCTTTGACGCATCGCTCAACGGAGTCGAGAGTGCCCGTCTCGCGCTTGATGGCTGCTAGAAGCTGGATGCCGACGAGGCGGGCGGCTTCGTAACCCTCTTCAACGGTGAGATCTCTTCCCAGCTTGCCAGTGACCATCTCGGGCGAGCTGCCGCGGCGCGGGCCATTGCCGGATAGAAATAGCAGGTTGCCGACTCGGACTGCGGGTACATAGTTGGCGATAGGGTTCGAGGGCTGCGACAAGTCGATGCCGAGTTCTTCGATTCGAGCGTCTGCTGACAAGGTGGTTTCTCCGATCTGGGTGGTGTTTCAGGTTGTGCCCTTTGGTGGTTCCTTTGGCGGTTCCTTTGGTGCTTCGTTGGGCGATTCAATGTTAGCGCAGGGGGGAACTATGATTGCCATGATTTTGAATGATGGTTGTGATGATGGTTTTTTGGAGGCGCGTTTAATTGTCCGGGATTGCCGGACTGGGACGATGGGGATCGTCTGGCTGGTCGGTCTTGTTTCGGGTCGGTCGGGTTTTATTCATGCGTTTTCGGTGTTGTTCCCCTTTGTCGCGGGGGCGGTTCTCGAGCTTCTCGTGAGAGATTGAAAGTGCGTTTCCGTTCCGAAGACGGCGGTCGGTTTCCCGAAGTGAGGGGAAACGTCGCCGCGGTTCCGGGACGGACGAGGTCCGGCCTCCGCGACTGCCCGCAAGGGGAGCGGGTCTTCGAGGCATCGCCGCGTCCTCAGGGCCGCAAGGCGATAGTTCAGTTGTTCGGTTTGCTGTAGTTCGAGCGTCGCCGACG